>NZ_JAYRPN010000159.1:0-39412 GCF_041911175.1 Tabrizicola sp. | reverse complement strand
GTGCCAGCCGGGGGGTGAATGCTCTCGGGGCGGGGTTGACCCGAAACCGGCTGGCAGGGAAAGGCAAAGGGTTGGCGGATCGGGTCTATCAGGCGGGGGATCTGGTCGGGGTGCTGACGACGGAGCCTTTGGGGCGCGTGCTGGACTATCGTGCGCCGGAGGGGGGCTGCGGCGACGGGGATTTCGTCGAGGTGCCCTTGGGGCCACGCCGGGTGCTGGGGGTGGTCTGGGGGCCGGGTGCCGGGGGGTGGGATCCCGCGAAGGTGCGCCCCGTCGGGCGGGTGCTGGAGGCGCGGCCGATGCGGGCGGAGCTGCGGGCGTTCCTCGCGCGGGCGGCGGAATATACGCTGACGCCTTTGCCCGCGATGCTGCGGCTGGCGACGCGGACACCCGGTCTGGGCGATCCGCCGTCGGTGCGGCGGGTGTATCGGTTGGCGGGGGCGGTGCCGAACCAGTTGACCGAGGCGCGGCATCGGGTGGTGGAGGCATTGCGCGGGTTCGGCGGGCTGCCGGTGACTTTGGGCGAGCTGGTCGAGGCGGCGGGCTGCGGGGCGTCGGTGGTCAAGGGGCTGGTGAAGCTGGGGGTGGTGGCGGAGGAGGATGCGCCGCGGGATACTCCGTACCCCCGGTTGAAGGCCGATATGGGGCTGCGGCTGGCGGGCGACCAGGTGGCGGCGGGGGATGCCTTGGTCGCCGACGTGGCGCGGGGGGGCTATGCGGCGACGCTGCTGAAAGGGGTGACGGGGTCGGGGAAGACCGAGGTCTATCTGGAGGCGGTGGCGGAGTGTCTGCGTAGCCGCAAGCAGGCGCTGGTGCTGCTGCCGGAGATCGCGCTGACGGCGGAGTTCCTGACTCGGGTCGAGGCTCGGTTCGGGGCGAAGCCGGCGGAGTGGCATTCGGGCGTGACGATGACGGAACGCCGCCGCTTGTGGAAGATGGTCGCGGAGGGCGAGGCGGGGCTGGTGGTCGGCGCGCGCTCGGCCCTGTTCCTGCCGTTCCAGGACTTGGGGCTGGTGGTGGTGGATGAGGAGCATGACACCTCCTACAAGCAGGAGGACGGGGTGCTGTACAATGCGCGGGACATGGCGGTCCTCAGGGCGGCGATTGCGGGTTGCCCGGTGGTGCTGGCCTCGGCGACGCCGTCTTTGGAGAGCTGGGCGAATGTCGAGGCGGGGAAGTACCGGCGGCTGGATCTGGGGAGCCGGTTCGGGGCGGCGGAACTGCCGGAGATGCGGGCCATCGACATGCGCAGCGAAAGGCTGCCGGGGGATCGGTGGATATCGGAGACTTTGGCCGCGAAGGTGGATGCGGTGGTGGCGCGGGGCGAGCAGGCGCTGCTGTTCCTGAACCGGCGGGGGTTCGCGCCGGTGACGCTCTGTCGGGCCTGTGGGCATCAGGTGGGCTGCGACCAGTGCGACGCGCGGATGGTGGAGCATCGGTTCCAGAAGCGGCTGGTCTGCCACCAGTGCGGGGCGACGAAGCCGGTGCCTGTGGCTTGTCCTTCGTGCGGGGTGGAGGGGCGGATGGCCGCCGTGGGGCCGGGGGTGGAGCGGCTGGCGGAGGAAGTGGCGGCGCGGTTCCCCGAGGCCCGGGTGGCGGTGCTGTCCTCGGACCTGTTCGGAAGCGCCCGCGCGTTGAAGGAGAAGATCGCGGAGATTTCGGCGGGCGGGGCGGACATCATCATCGGCACGCAGATCGTGGCGAAGGGGCACAACTTTCCCCTCCTGACGCTGGTCGGGGTGATCGACGCGGACCTCGGGTTGCAGGGGTCGGACCTTCGGGCGGCGGAGCGGACCTTCCAGCTGATGCGCCAGGTCGCGGGCCGGGCGGGGCGGACGGCGGAGCGGAAGGGGGAGGCCTGGCTCCAGACCCACCAGCCGGAGCATCCGGTGATCCGGGCCATTCTGGGTGGCGACGAGGAGGCGTTCTGGGCGGCGGAGGCTCGGGAGCGTCGGGCGTCCGGCGTGCCGCCTTACGGGCGGATGGCGGGGATCATCCTGTCCTCGACCGATCTGGCGGAGGTGTTCGATTACGGGGCGGAGCTGGCGCGGAAGGACGGGCCTTTGCGGCGGATCGGGGCGGAGGTCTGGGGGCCTGCCCCGGCGCCGATTGCGCGGGTCAGGGGGCGGCATCGGGTAAGGTTGCTGGTGAAGGCTGAGAAGGGGGCTCCGTTGCAGGCGGCGCTGGTGGAGTGGCTGGGGCAGGTGAAGCTGCCGAGGGACTTGCGGCTGGCGGTGGATATTGATCCGCAGAGTTTTCTGTGAGGGGGCAGGTTGTTAATTTTTACAATGCCTTAGTGGCGTGAATGCTTGCGGAAGCTTCATGAGGGCGCGATTGAGATCAAAGGGTTTCGTGCAGCACGGACGGCTTGCAAAGCTATCAGTATTCAGCGAACATGACAGGAGTGACTTGCACTCGATGACCGCCAAGGAGAAATGGGACGTGTCTAAATTTCTTGCTAGATTGTTTTTATGTTTTGCGGTCTTTGGTGGGGTGAGCTTTCCATCTCAAGGTGTTGCCGGGCCTGTAGAAAATGCAATTAGATCAGCGGAGAGCTATCTAAGCATGACCGGTTTCTCTCGGGATGGTCTGATTGAACAGCTATCTTCCCCATATGGTGACGGTTATAGCATTTCTGACGCTACCGCTGCAGTGGACAGCCTTTCGGTCGACTGGAATGCGCAAGCCGTGCGTTCTGCCGAGCAGTATCTTCAAATGACCGGTTTTTCGTGCAATGGACTGATTGAACAACTTTCGTCCGAATACGGCAGCAAATATACCGTTGATCAGGCGACATATGGGGCAAAGTAAGCAGGCGCCTGCTGACCTGAAGAGGCTCTGGGCATCGCCTGACCGCCTGGGGGGCGCTGGTCGCGGCTTATCCGGGCGTAGGGATGGATTCGTAGGGTGCGCTACAGCGCACCGGTGGATGGTGCGCTGTAGCGCACCCTACGATGGTTTGTGCAACCGTACCGGCGCTTTCGGCGCGCGTTTCAGCACTCCCTTCGCCTCCAGATCGAGATGCACGCATTTGACCCACCAGCCTGCGGTCTCGCCGCCGGGGAAGAGGGTCTCAGAAAGGTGGGGTTTCACAGCCTGAATGATCTGGGCGGGGGTGAGGCCGGGGACCTCAGACGGCGTGACGGCGAGGACGGACTTACGCATCTCGGCGTATTTTGCGGCATCGACGCGGTAGGTCTTGCCGGGTTGGCCGACGTTCTGGACTTCGATCTTGTCGGTCATCGGGCGGCTCCTTTTTCGACCCATCCTGCGGGCGGGGGCGGGCCGTGGCAACCGGGTTTGCGGTCAAGGCGCGGTGATCGGGGTGTAACCCGCATTGGGTTTCGCCTCCTGCGCGCTATATTCAGTGGCAGAGAAACGGAGGTCGCCAGATGTTCTTCACCCGCAAGTCGACGGAAATGGTCTCGCCGCAGGACGCCCTGCCGGGGCGGGCCGAGCCCTTGCCCACGGCGGAGGTGCATTTCATTTCGGGGCTGCCGCTGAAGTCTCCGGTCCCCGAGGGGATGGCGGAGGCGATGTTCGGGATGGGCTGTTTCTGGGGCGTGGAGCGCAAGTTCTGGCAGACCCCGGGCGTCTGGCTGACGATGGTGGGCTATGCGGGGGGCTATACGCCGAACCCGACCTACAGGGAGACCTGCACGCAGGAGACCGGGCACAACGAGGTGGTGCGGGTGATCTATGATCCGGCGGTGATCAGCTACGAGGGGCTCTTGAAGCTGTTCTGGGAAGGCCATGACCCGACGCAGGGGATGCGGCAGGGGAATGATGTGGGCTCGACCTACCGTTCGGGCATCTACACCTTTACGCCGGAGCAGGCTGCTGCGGCGGAGGCCTCGAAGGCGGTCTATGCCAAGGCGCTGAAGGCGGCGGGCAAGGGGGCGATCACCACCGAGATCCTGCCCGCGCCCACGTTCTATTTCGCCGAGGACTATCACCAGCAGTATCTGGCGAAGAACCCCGGCGGCTATTGCGGGGTGGGCGGGACCGGCGTGACCTGCCCGATCGGCACCGGGGTGCGCGCTTGACCAGCGCAGGGCCGGGGACTATCCGGCCCTGAACCCTGGAGAGTGCCGATGCCCACCTATTCCGCCCTGACCACCCTGCCCGGCGAGGATGCCGCTGAGGGACTTGCCGCCGCGATGGAGCGGATGGACCCGGAACCGACCGGAGTCGGCGTCTTCGAGATCGAGGATGGCTCCGGCCTCTGGGAGGTGGGGGGCTATTTCCTGGAGCCGCCGGACCAGGTGATGCTGGAAGTGCTGGCGACGGCCTTCGGGGCGAAGCCCTTCGCGCTGTCGGAACTGCCGGAGGTCGACTGGGTGGCGCATGTGCGGCGCGAGCTGTCGCCGGTCGAGGCCGGGCGGTTCTTCGTCTTCGGCTCGCATGACGCGGACAAGGTGCCCGGCGGACGGGTGCCGTTGCAGATCGAGGCGACGGTGGCCTTCGGGACCGGGCATCACGGCACGACGCTGGGCTGCCTTCTGGCCTATGACCGGCTGCTGACGGCGGGCTGGCGGCCAGCGAAGGTGCTGGACGTGGGCTGCGGCACGGCGGTGCTGGCGATGGCGGCGGCGGCCACCCTGCCGGAGGCGCTGGTCATCGCCAGCGACATCGACCAGGTCGCGGTGGACGTGGCCGAGGCGAACGTGGCGATCAACGGGCTGGAGGGCCGGGTCGAATGCCTGGAGGCGGCGGGCCTTGATCATGCCAGAATCAGGGCCGCGGGACCCTGGGATCTGATCTTCGCGAACATCCTGAAGGGCCCGCTGATCGAACTTGCGCCTGGCATCTCGACTCAGCTTGCAACCGGGGGTAGAGCAGTCCTGTCGGGTTTGCTCGCTGTGCAAGCAGATTCGGTTGTCGCGGCTTACGTTGCGTCAGGGCTGACGCTCAACAGTCGGGATGATATCGGCGAATGGTCCACGCTGGTGCTACAAAGATCTTGAAAACAGGGACAATCCCGGCCTTCGCCCGTCGTTAGATGAACGGTGGATGAACGCGCCCCAATTTCGCCATATCTGTGCGGCAGAAATTTCCATATCAGGGCTGCTAACCTGGATGGACATGATGTGGGTTGATCCAAACCTTAACGACTTTTACAGCCGCGTTTCGCGGATCGAGAAATCGCACGCCAAGGGCTACGGGTTCGAGGCGACCGGCACGGTCGGGCGCAAGGCCTCGACCCGCAGCGGGCGGCGCTTCCTCAAGCTGGTCAAGCCGCTGGTGCTTGCGCTTGTGGTGGGCATCGGCGTGAAGGGCGTGATCCACTATTTCGTGGGGGCGCAGACCTATGAAAGCCGCGTCAGCGCGCTGGCCGCGGGGGATGGTTTCGATCCCGTCGGCGCCTGGCTGATGCATGCCGATCCCGCGACCCTGTGGGTGTCGGCGCAGTTGCAGGCCGTTCTTCCCCGTTGATCCAAGACTCTTGAGTGGCGACTATTGATTGAAGAAGGGCCGCATCTTCCGATGCGGCCCGATTTCGCGTTTTCCGATGTGTTTCGGCCCGGCAGTCAGGCGGGCCGAGGGTCGATCAGCGACCGATGACTTCCACGTCGCCGCGGCACAGGCCGATATCGTCAAGCTCACGGTCGGAAAGCTTCGACAGCGCATTGCGGGTGACGCGCGCATCGTTCCAGGCCTGGAACGCGGCAACGGCGTTCGACAGGGTGTTGATGGCACGGTAGGTGGTGATGGCGCCGAGGGGCGCCGGGCGGGTCGTCTCGACAGCGGCCATGGCGTTCATCCTTGTTCTTGATCTGCTCAAACCGAGGGCTCATTCCCTCATGGTCAGCGAGATAATCTTGCTGCAGGTGCAAAGCAAGGTAAGGAATAGCATTGCTGCCATGCAGGCGCTGCATGACGCGTGTCGAAATTTTGTCAAATTTTACAGGCTGTTCCGGCGGGCAGTCCGGGCCGCGTCGCTTTTCTGGCGCACTCCGTCGTATTTTGCAAGTGCAGAATGAGGCGGTCCCTTCGGCGGTGGAAAGCGAAAGCCATTGGCGGATGTTCCCTTTTCGTGCTAGCCCTAGTGGCAGGCAGGAATACGGGGACAAGATGCGGGTCATCGGGATAGATCCGGGGCTTAGGAACCTGGGCTGGGGTGTGATCGACGTCGCAGGGTCGCGCCTGACGCATGTGGCGAACGGCATCTGCCATTCGGAGGGCGGCGACGGCGATCTGGCCGTGCGGCTCTTGTCGCTGCATTCCCAGCTGACCGAGGTTCTGCGGGCCTGGGTCCCGGAGGCGGCGGCGGTGGAGCATACCTTTGTCAACAAGGACGCGGTGGCGACGCTGAAGCTGGGCCAGGCGCGGGGGATTGCGCTGCTGGTTCCGGCGCAGTTCGGGCTCAACGTCGGGGAATATGCGCCGAATGCGGTGAAGAAGACGGTGGTCGGCGTCGGCCATGCGGCGAAGGTGCAGGTGGACCATATGGTGAAGCTGCACCTGCCGGGGGTGAAGGTGGCCGGGCCGGATGCGGCGGATGCGCTGGCGGTGGCGATCTGCCATGCGCATCATGTGCAGTCGTCGGGGCGGCTGGCGGCGGCGTTGAGGGCGGCGGAATGATCGGCAGGATATCGGGGCGGCTGGACTGGCGCGGGCCGGACCATGTGCTGATCGACGTGCGCGGGGTCGGGTATGTCGTTTACGTCAGCGAGCGGACTTTGGCGGGCTTGCCGGGGCCGGGCGAGGCGGTGTCGCTTTATACCGACCTGCTGGTGCGCGAGGATTTGCTGCAACTCTTCGGCTTCCCGACCATGCTGGAGAAGGAGTGGCACAAGCTTCTGATGACGGTTCAGGGGGTGGGGGCGAAGGCGTCGATGGCGATCCTTGGGGCTTTGGGCGCCGAGGGCGTGGGGCGGGCGATCACTCTGGGCGATGCGCGCAGCGTGCAGGCGGCGCCGGGCGTGGGGCCGAAGCTGGCGCAGCGGGTGATCCTGGAGCTGAAGGCCAAGGCGCCGGGGGTGATGGCGCATGGCGCGGGGCTGGCGGCGAAGGCCGGGGCCGAGGATGTGGTGATCGAGGAGGCGGCCCCGGTGCCGCGCAAGGTGGCGCGCGTGGATGAGGGGGCCGCCCGCCGCGCGACCGCTTCGGCGGATGCGCTGTCGGCGCTGGTGAACCTGGGCTACGGTCAGGGCGATGCGGCGCAGGCGGTGGCGATGGTGGCGGGCGATCTGGCTGAGGCGGATACGGCGGCGCTGATCCGGGCGGCGCTGAAAGTGCTGGCCCCCAAATGATTGAGCCGAAATGAGCGAGCCGAACCCCGATCTGCGTGGCGACCGTTTGCCCGAGGATACCGACCGCGCGCTTCGCCCGCAGATGCTGGGCGAGTTCATCGGTCAGGCGGAGGCGCGGGCGAACCTCGCGGTGTTCATCGAAAGCGCCCGGATGCGGGGCGAGGCGATGGATCATACTTTGTTCCACGGGCCTCCGGGCCTTGGCAAGACCACGCTGGCGCAGATCATGGCGCGGGAACTGGGGGTGGGGTTTCGCATGACCTCGGGGCCGGTGCTGGCCAAGCCCGGCGACCTGGCGGCGATCCTGACCAATCTGGAACCGCGCGATGTGCTCTTCATCGACGAGATCCTGCGGCTGAGCCCGGTGGTCGAGGAGGTGCTGTATCCCGCGCTGGAGGATTTCGCGCTGGACCTGGTGATCGGCGAAGGGCCGGCGGCGCGGACGGTGCGGATCGACCTGCAGCCCTTCACGCTGGTGGGCGCGACGACACGGCTGGGGCTTCTGACGACTCCGCTGCGGGATCGGTTCGGCATCCCGACCCGGCTGGAATTCTATTCGGAGGCGGAGCTTTACGAGATCGTCGCCCGGGGGGCGCGGCTGATGGGCTTGCAGGCCGAGCCGGAGGGCTGCCGCGAGATTGCCCGGCGGGCGCGGGGCACGCCGAGGATTGCGGGGCGCCTGTTGCGGCGGGTGGCGGATTTCGCGCTGGTCGAGGCGGGGGGGCGGATCAGCCGCGCGCTGGCGGACCGGGCGCTGACCCGGCTGGGCGTGGACCATCTGGGTCTGGACGGGGCGGACCGGCGGTATCTTTCGCTGCTTGCCGAGAATTACGGCGGGGGGCCGGTGGGGGTGGAGACCATCGCGGCGGCCCTGTCGGAGCCACGGGATGCCATCGAGGAGGTGATCGAGCCCTACCTTCTGCAGCAGGGGCTGATCCTGCGGACGCCGCGCGGGCGGATGCTGGGGGCGAAGGCCTGGCGGCATCTGGGGCTGGAGGCGCCGAAAGCGGCGGGGCAGGCGGACCTGTTCGGCGGGAAGTAGGCGGAGCGCTTCGCGCAAGTCTTTCCTCTCGTCGTCGGGGCTTGCGCCCTCCTCCTCGGTCGATGGGGGTTTCACCCCCAATCCCCCGAGAGTATTTGAACCAAGAGGAACAGGGGACGGTGGACATGGGACCGGGCGAGATCGAGGCTTTGTTCACGCGGGGCGACGGGCAGTATCTGTTCGCGCGCTGGGGGCGGCCGATCGTGCCGGTGGTCTTCGGAGTCGAGGACGCCTCGCTTGCGGTGTTCAAGGGGGCGATCGAGGCGGTGGTGACGCTGGCCGGGCACGGGATGGCGGAGACGGACCCGGAGCTGGGGGCGAACCTGATGCTGTTCTGCTTCCGGGACTGGGGGGAGTTGCTGGAGGTGAAGGATCTCGGGCGGCTGGTGCCGGAGCTGCCCGCGCTGGTGGCGAAGCTGGAGGCGGCGGGGGCGAACCAGTACCGGCTGTTCCGCTTCGATGCGGAGGGGGCGATCAAGGCGGCCTTCGTCTTCCTGCGGATGGATGAAGGCCTGGCGGGGATGGAGGCGGAGACGCTGGCGCTGGCCCAGGCGGTAGGGGTGGTGCTTCTGTGGTCGGACCGGGCCTTCGAGGGGACCTCGCCCCTGGCGCGGGTCGGGAGCCGGGTGATCCTGCGGCCGGAGATCGGGGCGGTGATCCGGGCGGGGTATGATCCGGTGCTGCCCGCGGTCGCGCGGGATGCCTCCCATGCGCTGCGGCTGGCGGCGCGGGTGGGGCGGGCGTGAGCTGTCCACGGTGGACAGAAAATCGGGGCATTTGAAATCAATGGCTTGCTCGCGGACGTTCACAACTGGTTAACCCGCGGCGCCCCCCCACCCCCAGCCCCTCCCCACCGGGGGGAGGGGAGCCGCTTGACGCCGACCTCGCTCTGCGGGCACCAAGCACAGGTCTGTTCCGGACCAGGGAGGCCGCATGACCGCGCATCAGTTCCGCACCCGGGTGTACTATGAGGACACCGACCTCGCGGGGATCGTCTACTACGCCAATTACCTGAAGTTCATCGAGCGGGCGCGGACGGAGTGGGTCGCCTCGCTGGGGGTGGACCAGATGGCACTGAAGGCGCGGGAGGGGGTGGTCTTCGCGGTGCGCCGGGTGGAGGCGGATTTCCTGCGGCCCGCGCGGTTCGGCGACGAGCTGGTGGTGGAAACGACCTTGCAGTCGCTGGGCGGCGCACGGATCGGGCTGGAACAGGTGGTCACGCGCGGGGGCGAGCGGGTCTTCGTGGCGGTGGTGACGCTGGTCTGCCTGACCGAGGACGGTCATGCGGCAAGGGTCCCGGCCGAGGTCAGGGGGAAACTGGCGGGGCCGTTGCATTGAGGGGCTGAGCGGGTGCCCGCACCCCCGGCCCCTCCCCACGGAGGGGGAGGGGAGGCGCCCGGTTTTCGGCGTTGCGCAAGTTGTCTGAGGTCGGATGCCTCCGGCGGGGATATTTGGGCCAGTATGAAAGGCCTGGGTGGAGTGCCCGGGTGAGAGGGCAGGTGCCTCCGGCGGGGATATTTGGGCAAAGATGAAAGGCGGGGCCGGGATTGGGAGCGCTGCGCCGGGGGCTGGGGTGCTGCCTCCGGCGGGAGGTCGAAAGGGGCCGGATCGGCGGCTGTCTGGCCATGACAAATCTCGTCATCTGCCAGCGAAACCCCGCCTGCCACAGAGTTGTGTTGGCATTCCCGCTGCACTCTTGCTAGAATCGGGGATAACGGAGCCGATAACGGCCCGATCAACAAGAGCAGGCGTATGGAACCCAACACCCTTGCGATGGCGCAGGAGATCGATTTCTCCATGTTCGCGCTTTTTGCCCGCGCGACCCTTACCGTCAAGATCGTCATGCTGATGCTGATGGGCATGTCCTTCTGGTCCTGGGCGATCATCATCCAGAAGCACATCACCTTGCGGAAGGCGAAGGGGGAAGCGTCGATCTTCGACCGGGCCTTCTGGTCGGGAGAGCCGCTGGACGAGCTTTACGAGAAGATCGGGCCGGACCCGCAGGGGCAGTCGGAGAAGATTTTTTCGGCCGGAATGCTGGAATGGCGGCGGAGCCATAAGCAGGACGGCGGGCTGATCGCCGGGGCGCAGAGCCGGATTGACCGGGCGATGAACGTGGCCATCGCGCGGGAGAGCGAATTCCTGAACCGGGGGCTGAGTTTCCTGGCGACCACGGGGTCGACGGCGACGTTCATCGGGCTGTTCGGCACGGTCTGGGGGATCAAGCATTCCTTCGAGCAGATTGCCATCAGCCAGAACACGTCGCTGGCCGTGGTGGCCCCCGGCATCGCCGAGGCGCTGCTGGCGACGGGCGTGGGTCTGGTCGCGGCGATTCCGGCGGCGGTGTTCTACAACAAGCTTTCCGCCGATATCGACCGGGTGCTGGGCGGCTACGAGAGCTTTGCCGACGAATTCGCGACGATCCTGTCGCGCCAGCTGGACTCCTAACGTCATGGGCATGGGGGTTTCGGGATCGGCAGGCGGCGGACGGCGGCGCAGGCGCGGCGGGCGGTCGTCGGCCATGCACGAGATCAACATCACGCCGATGGTCGACGTGATGCTGGTCCTCCTGATCATCTTCATGGTGGCGGCGCCGATGCTGACGGTGGGCGTGCCGGTGAAGCTGCCCGAGACGGCGGCGGCGGCCCTGCCGACGGAACAGGAAGAGCCGCTGACGGTGACGATCACCTCGGACGGGCGGCTGTCGATCCAGACGACGGAAGTTTCGGATGCCGAGATGATCGGCAAGCTGCAGGCCATCGCGGCCGAGCGGACCTCGAAGAAGATCTACCTGCGGGCGGACGGGTCGGTGGCCTATGAGCGGGTGGCGCAGGTCATGGGCGCGCTGAATGCGGGCGGGTTCAACGAGATTGCCTTCGTCACCGATGCCAAGGCGCCAAGCCTGGGGGCGGATGGTGCGTCAAATGCTGGTAATGACGGCGGCTGAGGCTGATGGAGAGGCGCTTCCAGACGGGGACGGTGATCTCGGCGGTCGGGCATCTGGGGGTGGTCCTCTGGGTGCTGGTCGGCGACTGGCTGTTCGCGGCGGATGTGCCGCCCGAGACGATCACGATGACGGCCTCGACCATCACGAGCGCCGAGTTCGACGCATTGCAGGCGGCCTCGACGCCGACGCCGTCGGAGGAGCCCGCGCCGGTCAGGCCGGAGCCGCGCCCCGAGCCCAAGCCCGAACCTGCGCCGGTGCCGGAACCGGAGCCTGCGCCGGAACCAGAACCCGTGCCCGAACCTGCGCCGGAGCCTGAGCCCGATCCGGTGCCCGAACCGGACCCGGTGCCGGAGCCGCCTGCCTCGGATGCGGTGCAGGCGGAGGAGGAGCAGGCGATCCAGTCGGAGTCGACGGAAATCCAGCCCGCGCCGGAGGCCGAGGCGATCATCGCGCCCGATCCGGTGCAGCCCGAGACCGATGCGGCAACGGCGGAGACCGCAGCGCCTGCGGTGACGGAGGACCCGGCGGCGGATGTCGTGGTGGAGGAGCAGCCGACCGAGGCCACCACGCCCGAGGATACCGGCGACGTCACGCAGACCGAGGACAACCGGGACCAGACGGCGGAGACGGGGATGACCACCTCGATCCGGCCGCGCGCCAAGCCGTCGCGGCCTGCCCCCGCGCCGGAGCCGGAGGTGGCGGCGGATACGCGCACCGAGACGCCGCAGGAATCGACGCAACTGACGGTGCAGCCGGTGGATGATGCCTCGACGCAGGATGCCATCGATGCGCTGCTGGGCGAGGCGGCGGACGAGCCTGTGGCGGAGGACACCGCCGCAGCGGACACGGGCGGGCAGGACCTGCCGCAGGGGCCGCCGCTGACCGGGGGCGAGATGGGCAACATCTCGTCGGCGATTTCGCGGAAGTGGAATTTGGGCGCGTCGTCGACCGATGCGATGAGTTCGATGGTGACGGTGCGGGTCAGCTTCTCGGCGGACGGCAAGCCCACGGATTTCCAGCTGATCGAGTCCAGCGGGCCGAGCCAGACCGGGATCGACAAGCTGTATGAAACCGCGCGGCGGGCGGTGAACCGGGCCTATGCGGACGGCGGACTTCCGCTGCCGCCGGACAAGTACGACACCTGGCGGGTGCTTGATCTGGTTTTCGATGCCAATGGGATGAGGGCGCGATGACCGGGAACCAAAGCTGCGATTTCCCCTTTTCTCCCGCCGGGCAGGTGGGCAAGGACAAACAAAAGAACGGAGCATGAGGCCGATGATCACACCCATGAGAGCAACTTTGCGGACGCTGCTGGCGCTGGCCCTTGGGGTCGGGGTGCAGGTGGCGACCCCGGCACTGGCGCAGGACCCGCCGCGGATCGTCATCGGTTCGGCGGTGATCGAGCCGATGCCGATCGCGGTGCCCGCCTTCATCGACGAGGGGGGCGCGGGCGACTATGCCAAGGCGATCAGCGATGTGGTGACTTCGGACCTCGAAGGGACCGGGTTCTTCCGCACCATCGGCGAGGATGCCTATATCAGCCGGATCACCAGTTTCGACGGCGGGATCGCCTTCGAGGACTGGAAGGCGATCAATGCGCAGGTGCTGGTCACCGGGGCGGTCAGCGTGGCGGGCGACCGGATCACGGTGAAGTTCCGCGCCTATGACGTGTTCAACGGGCAGGTGCTGGAGGGGGCCGCGTTGCAGTTCGCGGGCACCACGCAGGGCTGGCGGCGGATGGCGCACAAGGTGGCGGACGTGGTCTATTCCAAGATCACCGGCGAGGGTGGCTATTTCGACAGCCGGGTGGTGTTCGTCAGCGAGTCGGGGCCGAAGAACCAGCGGCTGAAGCGGCTGGCGGTGATGGATTACGACGGGGCGAATGTCGCCTATCTGACCGACAGCAACTCCATCGTGCTGGCGCCGCGCTTTTCGCCGAGCGGGGACCGGCTTTTGTACACCAGCTACGAGACGGGCTTCCCCCGGATCACGCTGATGGACGTGGGGTCGATGAAGCGGCAGACGCTGGAGGAGCAGCCGGGGACGATGACCTTCGCGCCGCGCTTCTCGCCCGACGGGGGGACGGCGGTGTTCAGCCTGGAGCGGGGCGGGAACACGGATATCTACGCGCTGAACCTGTCTTCGGGCGCGCTGTCGCAGCTGACCAATGCGCCGTCGATCGAGACAGCGCCGTCGTTCAGCCCGGATGGCAGCCAGATCGTGTTCGAGAGCGACCGGACGGGCGGGCAACAGATCTATGTGATGCCTGCGGGCGGCGGCGAGGGGACGCGGATTTCCGGCGGCAAGGGGCGTTATGGCACCCCGGTCTGGTCGCCCAGGGGTGACTACATCGCCTTCACCAAGCAGAACGAGGGCCGGTTCCACATCGGGGTGATGCGGACGGACGGGACGGAAGAGCGGCTTTTGACCGCCAGCTTCCTGGACGAGGGTCCGACCTGGGCACCGAACGGGCGGGTCTTGATGTTCACCCGGGAAACCAGCGGCGGGGGCGGGCAGGCGAGCCTGTGGTCGGTCGACATCACCGGGCGGAACCTGAAGCAGATCCCGACCGACGGCCCCGCCAGCGACCCGGCCTGGTCGCCGCTTTTGCCCTGAATTGTGACGCGCCGCCGATTCCCTCGGCGGCGCAAAGCTGCTACTGTCCCCCGAAATCGAGCCAACGAGAAGGATGATCCTCCCATGAGCCTTGCTGCGAAATCCCTGCTTCTGATCGCTGTCCTTGGCCTTGCGGCCTGCAACAACCCTGACCGCTATGGCGCCGGTGGCGCGGGCGGGGCCGGGGGTGCCGGCGGCGCGGGCGGGATCGACACCACGGGCCTCGGCGATCCGAACAACCCGACCTCGATCGCCTATTTCAACCAGACGGTCGGTGACCGGGTGCTGTTCGCGGTGGACCAGTCGACGATCAGCCCGGAAGGCCGTGGCATCCTGACGGCACAGGCGAACTGGCTGAACCAGAACACGGGCTATGCCGCCATCATCGAAGGCCATGCCGACGAGCAGGGCACGCGGGAATACAACCTTGCGCTGGGTGCCCGGCGTGCGGCGGCGGTGCAGAACTTCCTGATCAGCCAGGGCGTCGCGGCCAGCCGGCTGCGGACGATTTCCTACGGCAAGGAGCGCCCGCTGGAGGTCTGCTCGGAAGAGGCCTGCTATGCCAAGAACCGGCGCGCGGTGACGGTGCTGTCGGCTGGCGCCGGGGTCTGACCGGATGCGGCGGCTTGGCCTTTCGCTGGCTTTGTGCCTGATGCCGGTCCTGGGTCACGCCCAGGACAAGGCCGAGACGCTGGCCGACATCCAGAACGAGCTGGGCCAGCTTGCGGCCCAGTTCAACGCGCTGAAGGCGGAGCTTGTCGCCTCGGGTGCGGCGACGAACGGGTCGGCGGGGGGCGATGCCCTGACGCGGATGGACACGATCGAGGCCGAGCTGGCGCGCCTGACCGCGCGGACCGAGGAGGTCGAGCTGAAGCTGAACCGGGTGGTGTCGGATGGAACCAACCGGATCGGCGATATCGAATACCGGCTGTGCGAAGTGACCGAGGGCTGCGACCCGGCCAACCTTGGGGCGACGCCTGCCCTGGGCGGCGATACCGGGGGCGCGGTCGCCCCGGTGGCGACGGATGCGGGCGCTGCGCCTGCGACGGACGCCACGGCAGGGGCCGAGATGGCGGTCAGCGAGAAGGAAGACTTTGACCGGGCCAAGGGGGTGCTCGGTCAGGGTGACTTTCCCGGTGCTGCAGCGCTCTTTGCGACCTATGCCGAATCCTATCCTGGCGGGCCGCTAGTTCCCGAGGCGCATTACCTGCGCGGCGAGGCCTTGTCGAAGCAGGGCGACACGGCGAATGCGGCGCGGGCCTATCTGGATGCGTTTTCCGCCAAGCCGGACGGCCCGATTGCGCCGGATGCGCTGTTGAAGCTGGGTGAGGGGCTGGGGGCGCTGGGTCAGGTGCAGGAGGCCTGCGTGACCCTGGCCGAGGTCGGATCGCGCTTTCCGACCAGCATGGCGGCAACGCAGGCGACGGTGGCGATGCAGGGATTTGCGTGCCAGTAGGCGAGGGGCGGCTGGTAGGGCTGGTCCGGGACGGCTTGCCTGCGGGAGTTACGATTGGCGTGGCGCTTTCGGGCGGTGGGGATTCCACCGCCCTTTTGCATCTGTGCCTGACGGCGGGGTTCGCGGTCGAGGCGGTGACTGTGGACCATCGCTTGAGGCCGGAAAGTGCTGCGGAGGCGGCGGCAGTGGGTAGGTGGTGCCGGGGGCTGGGGGTGCGGCATGAGGTGCGGGTCTGGGAGCATGGGGCGGTCTGCGGCAACCTGATGGATGCGGCGCGGCGGGCGCGGATGGGGTTGATCTGCGACTGGGCGAAGGCGCGGGGGATCGGGGTGGTGGCACTCGGCCATACGCGGGATGATGTGGCCGAGACGGTGCTGATGGGATTGGCTCGGGCGTCGGGGATCGGCGGACTTTCCGGGATGCGTCGGGAGTTCGATCAAGGGGATATTCGGGTCCATCGTCCACTTCTCGCTGCCGGGCGGGAGGAGTTGCGGGAGTGGCTGCGCGGGCGGGGAACCCCGTGGCTGGACGATCCGACGAACGAGAACGAGCGGTTCACGCGGGTGAGGGCGCGCAAGGCGCTTGCGGCGCTGGCTCCCCTGGGGATCACGGCGGAGCGGCTGGCGGAGGTGGCGGGCCATCTGGCCAGCGTGCAGGAGGCGCTGGCGGTGCAGGTGGCGGCTGCCGCGGCTTTCGTGGAGGAACGGGCAGGGGCCTTGCGGTTGGGCGCGGGGCTCTGGGCGGCGCCTGCGGAGGTGCAGAGGCAGGTGGTGGTTCAGGCGCTGCGGTGGCTGACCGGGGCCGACTATGCACCGCGGGCGGCGGAGGTGGAGCGGTTGATCGGGGCACTGGCGGCGGGTCGGGACGCGACGCTGGCGGGGTGCCGGGCGCGGAACGGGTGGCTGATGCGGGAACCCCGTGCGGTGGGTGGGCCGGTGCAGGTCGGCGCGCTCTGGGACGGGCGCTGGATCGTCGAGGGTCCGGAGGCGGAGGTGCGGGCGCTGGGGGCCGAAGGGCTGGGCCAAGTGAAGGACTGGCGCAAGGCGGGGCTGCCGCGCGAGGTGCTGCTGGTCACGCCGGGGGTCTGGGAGGGTGAGACGTTGCTGGCGGCCCCCGCAGCGGGGCTTTCCGCCGGTTGGCGGGTGCGGCTTCAGCGCCCCTTCACCTTTTCCCGTTAGTGCATTGAACCCGGCCCCCAAAGGTTTATCTTAGGCCAAAGTCGCTTCGGCCCCGATTTTGGGACTAGGGGCGCATTGAGGAGATCCCTGCATTGGGTAATGCACGCAATATCGCCTTCTGGGTCGTGCTTCTGATCCTTGTGATGGCGCTGTTCCAGTTGTTTTCCGGCAACCAGACGACGATGTCGTCGCGCTCGCTGACCTATTCGGACTTCATGGAACGGGTCGACGCGGGCCAGGTCAGCAAGGTGACGCTGGATGGCGAAAGGATCGTGGTGACGGGCAAGGACGCCACGACCTATGTCACGATCAAGCCGCCGGGGGATGTCGTCACCGACAACCTGTCGCGCGACCTGATCGCCAAGGGCATCGAGGTCGAGGCCGAGCCGCAGGCACAGTCGGGCTTCGTTTCGGTCCTGCTGTCGTTCCTGCCGTTCCTGCTGCTGATCGGCGTCTGGATCTACTTCATGAACCGGATGCAGGGCGGTGGGCGCGGCGGTGCGATGGGGTTTGGCAAGTCGCGCGCCAAGCTGCTGACCGAGAAGCAGGGGCGCGTGACCTTCGACGACGTGGCGGGGATCGACGAGGCCAAGGAAGAGCTGGAAGAGATCGTCGAGTTCCTGCGCAACCCGCAGAAATTCAGCCGTCTGGGCGGCAAGATTCCGAAGGGGGCGCTGCTGGTTGGCCCTCCGGGGACCGGCAAGACGCTGCTCGCCCGCGCGATTGCGGGTGAGGCGGGGGTGCCGTTCTTCACCATCTCGGGCTCGGACTTCGTGGAAATGTTCGTGGGCGTGGGTGCCAGCCGTGTGCGCGACATGTTCGAGCAGGCGAAGAAGAACGCGCCCTGCATCGTCTTCATCGACGAGATCGACGCGGTGGGCCGGGCTCGTGGCGTGGGCATCGGCGGCGGCAATGACGAACGCGAGCAGACGCTGAACCAGTTGCTGGTCGAGATGGACGGGTTCGAGGCGAACGAGGGCGTGATCATCATCGCGGCCACCAACCGCAAGGACGTGCTGGACCCGGCGCTGTTGCGTCCGGGCCGCTTCGACCGGCAGATCCATGTGCCGAACCCGGACATCAAGGGGCGCGAGAAGATCCTGTCGGTCCATGCCCGCAAGGTGCCGCTGGGGCCGGATGTGGACCTGCGGACGATCGCGCGCGGGTCGCCGGGCTTCTCGGGCGCCGACCTGATGAACCTGGTCAACGAGGCCGCGCTGATGGCGGCGCGGGCGGGGCGGCGGTTCGTCACGATGATCGACTTCGAATCGGCCAAGGACAAGGTGATGATGGGGGCCGAGCGTCGGTCGATGGTCCTGACCCAGGACCAGAAGGAGATGACCGCCTACCACGAAAGCGGCCATGCCATCGTGGGGATGACCCTGCCGAAATGCGACCCGGTCTACAAGGCGACGATCATCCCGCGCGGCGGTGCGCTCGGCATGGTGATGAGCCTGCCGGAGATGGACCGGCTGAACTGGCACCGCGACCAGTGCGAACAGCGCATCGCGATGACGATGGCCGGGAAGGCTGCCGAAATCCTGAAATGGGGCGAGAACTCGGTGTCGAACGGGCCGTCGGGCGATATCCAGCAGGCCTCGGCTCTGGCCCGCGCGATGGTCTTGCGCTGGGGGATGTCGGACGTGGTCGGCAACATCGACTATGCCGAGGCGGCGGACGGTTATTCCGGCAATACCGGGGGCTTCTCGGTGTCGGCCGAGACCAAGCGCCTGATCGAGCAGGAAGTGAAGCGGCTGATCGATGAGGGCTATGAGACCGCGCGGCGCATCCTGATCGAGAAGAACGAGGAATGGGAACGGCTGGCCAAGGGTCTGCTGGAATACGAGACGCTGACCGGCGACGAGATCCGCAAGGTGATCGCGGGCGAGCCGCTGGGCGGCGACGACAGTGCCGATGCGCCGCCGTCCGGTGGGGGCTCGGCCTCGGTGACGGCGATCCCGAAGACCAAGGCGCGGGCGAAGAAGCCCGGGCCGGACCCGGAACCGGCGCCGCTTTGAGCAGGACAAGGCCCCGCAGCGTCGGGGCCTTTTGCTTTTCCCGAGGCCCCGCTAACCTGCCTGCGGGACAGGGAGACGGCAGATGATCACGGCTTTCGCAACCAGGGGAGAGCGGCTTCACCAGCTGGACCTGTCCAACCACCCGCTGCACGAGGCGATCTGGATCGATCTGGAAGCGCCGACACAGGCCGAGGAAGATGCGGTCGAGGCGGCGCTGCGGATCGACATCCCGACGCGCGAGGACATGCAGGAGATCGAGGTCTCGTCCCGCATCTACCGTGAGGACGGCGTGCTGTTCCTGACCGCACAGGTCATCGCCAGCCCAGATGCGCGCGAGGCCGAGATCGGGCCGGTGACCTTCGCCGTGCAGCCTGACCGGCTGGTGACGGTGCACTACCACCACCCGCGCTCGCTGACCTATTTCGCCGACTGGGCCGCCCGGCACGACATGGCGCTGGAGACGGGGCTGGATGCGGCTTTGGGGCTGCTGGAAGCCATCGTCGACCGGCTGGCCGACATCCTGGAGGGCGAGACGCGGCAGCATGAATTGCTGGCCAAGGCGATCTTCGCCGCGCACCGGCCCCAGGGCAAGACCGACACGCTGAGCGCCGTCCTGCAGCGGATCGGGCGGGCCGAGGCGATGAACGGCAAGGTCAACGAAAGCCTGGCGACGGTGCTGCGGCTCTTGACCTACCTGACCTCGACCCCCGAAGTCTCGGACGGGCCCTGCCTGCATGCCCGGCAGATGCCGATCGCGCTGGCGCAGTTGCAGGACTTGCGGTCCTTGCGCGAAGTGGCGGCGGCGCAGGCGGACAAGGTGCGGTTCCTGCTGGACGCGACGCTGGGGGTGATCAACATCCGGCAGTCGGACGTGATCAAGATCTTCTCGGTCGTGGCCTTCGTCTTCCTGCCGCCGACGCTGATCGCCAGCATCTACGGGATGAACTTCGTCCATATGCCGGAGCTGCAGTGGGTCTGGGGCTATCCGATGGCGCTGGTGCTGATGGTGATCTCGGCGGTGGTGCCCTGGGTCCTGTTCAAGTGGAAGAAATGGCTGTGACCGAAGCAACGACGAAGGATTGGGACCCCGCGCGCTATGGCGCCTTCCGCGACCTGCGGCTGCGGCCCGCGCTGGACCTGCTGGCGCAGGTGGGGGAGCTGCCTGCGGGCGAGGTGGTGGACCTCGGCTGCGGCGACGGGGCGGTGGGTCCGGCGCTGGCGGCGCGGTTCAAGCCGGAGCATCCGCTGAGTGGCGTCGATTCCTCGGCGGCGATGCTGGAGACGGCGGCGGGGCGGATGACGCAATGGGAGAACCCGATCTACGGTGCGCTGATCCAGGCGGATATCGCGCTTTGGGCCGCCGGGACGCCGCCCGCGCTGATCTTTTCCAACGCCGCCCTGAACTGGCTGCCCGACCATGCCAGCCTGCTGCCGCGCCTGGCGACGATGCTGACGCCGGGGGGCGTGCTGGCGGTGCAGATGCCGCGGCAGGGCGGGGCGCCGTCGCACCGGCTGCTGGCCGAGGTGGCGGAGCGGCTGTTTCCGGGGCGCTTCCCGGTGGCGCGGGCACCGGTGCTGACGGCGGGGGACTATGCGCAAATGCTGTTGCCGCTGGGAGAGGTCAGGGCCTGGACGACGGAGTATGTCCAGATCCTCGATCCCGTGCCGCAGGGCCACCCGGTCCGCGCCTTCACCGAAAGCACGGCGATGCGGCCTTTCGTGGCAGGGATGTCGGCGGAGGAGGCGCAGGCCTATGTCGCGGCTTACGACGCCGCGCTGGCCGCGGCCTATCCGGCCTTGCCCGATGGCCGGGTGCTGTTCCCCTTCACCCGCGTGTTCTTCGTTCTGGAAAGGCCCTGAATGCCGCCGCTGATTCCGACCACCCACCGCGCGCGTGTCACCTGGCTGGGCTATCAGCCGGTGCCGGTGGAGAAGCTGGTGATCACCTCGGCCCCGGTGGAGGTGATGCCGCTGAGCTTTGCCGGGTTCGAGGGCGAGGTCCATGCCGGGGTGACGCGGCCCTCGTGCTCGCGCGTGCTGAAGCTCTATCCGCGGGATACCGAGATCCGGAACGTGCGCCAGTTGAGCATCGTCAGCGCCGAGGAGATGGCGGAAGTGGCGCGGGACATGGGGCTCCCGGCGATGGACTATGCCTGGGTCGGGGCCTCGCTGGTCGTGGAAGGTATCCCGGATTTCACCCATCTGCCGCCCTCCAGCCGCTTGCAGGGGCCGGACGGGGTGACGCTGGTCGTCGACATGGAAAACCTGCCCTGCCAGGAGCCTGCGGTGACGATCGAAAGGGCGCGACCGGGGCTGGGCAAGGGGTTCAAGCCGGCGGCGATGGGAAAGCGGGGGGTGACCGCCTGGGTGGAGCGCGAAGGCACCTTGCGGCTGGGCGATGAGCTGCGCCTGTTCATTCCGGCGCAACGGGGCTGGAAGCCCGATCTGGTAGAATGAATGTTCCATAGCTGCGAAATTTCGCACAAGTTTTCCGCAGTTTCGTATCGGAAACGCGGCAGGGCGAATTTCGCGGCTTTCAGGTCGGAATCCGCCTTCGATTAGCGAGTGCCGCCCGGTATCACGTCGCAAATGGCACAATTTGCCCCCTGGGAGACACACATGGCCTTCAAGACCGACATCGAGATTGCGCGCGAAGCGAAGAAGAAGCCGATCATGGAGATCGGCCAGAAGCTGGGCATCCCGTCCGAGCACCTGCTGCCCTACGGCCATGACAAGGCCAAGGTGAGCCAGGAGTTCATCAAGTCGCTGGCGGGCAAGAAGGACGGCAAGCTGATCCTGGTGACGGCGATCAACCCGACCCCGGCGGGCGAAGGCAAGACCACGACGACCGTGGGCCTGGGCGACGGGCTGAACCGGATCGGCAAGAAGGCGGTGATCTGTATCCGCGAGGCCTCGCTTGGCCCGAACTTCGGGATGAAGGGCGGCGCTGCAGGTGGCGGCATGGCGCAGGTCGTGCCGATGGAGGAGATGAACCTTCACTTCACCGGCGACTTCCACGCGATCACATCCGCCCACAACCTGCTGTCGGCAATGATCGACAACCACATCTACTGGGGCAACGAGCTGAACATCGACGCCCGCCGCGTGGTGTGGCGCCGGGTGATGGACATGAACGACCGCGCCCTGCGCGATATCGTGGTCAACCTCGGCGGCGTGTCGAACGGCTTCCCGCGCCAGACCGGGTTCGACATCACCGTGGCTTCGGAAGTCATGGCGATCCTGTGCCTGTCGAAGGATCTGGAAGACCTGCAAAAGCGTCTGGGCGACATCGTGGTGGCCTATACCCGCGAAAAGACCCCGATCTATGCCCGCGACATCAAGGCCGACGGCGCAATGACCGTTCTTCTGAAGGACGCGATGCAGCCGAACCTGGTGCAGACGCTGGAAAACAACCCGGCCTTCGTGCATGGCGGCCCGTTCGCCAACATCGCCCACGGCTGCAACAGCGTGATCGCGACCAAGACCGCACTGAAGCTGGGCGAATATGTCGTGACCGAAGCCGGTTTCGGCGCCGACCTTGGGGCCGAAAAGTTCTTTGACATCAAGTGCCGCAAGGCCGGGCTGAAGCCCGCCGCCGCCGTGATCGTCGCCACCGTCCGCGCCATGAAGATGAACGGCGGCGTGGCCAAGGCCGACCTGGGCGCCGAGAACGTGGAAGCGGTGAAGAAGGGCTGCCCGAACCTTGGCCGCCACATCGCCAACGTGAAGTCCTTCGGCGTGCCGGTCGTCGTGGCGATCAACCACTTCTACAGCGACACCGATGCCGAAGTGGCGGCGGTGAAGGCCTATGTCGCTGAACAGGGCGCGGAAGCGATCCTGTGCAAGCACTGGGCCAACGGCTCGGCCGGGATCGAGGACCTGGCGAAGAAGGTTGTCGCGCTGGCGGAATCGGGCACGGCGAATTTCGCGCCGCTCTACCCCGACGAGATGCCGCTGTTCCAGAAGGTCGAGACCATCGCCAAGCGCATCTACCACGCCGACGAGGTGATCGCCGACAAGTCGATCCGCGACCAGCTGAAGGCCTGGGAAGCGGCGGGCTACGGCCACCTGCCGATCTGCGTGGCGAAGACCCAGTACAGCTTCACCACCGACCCGACCGTGCGCGGCGCGCCGACGGGCCACTCGGTCCCGGTGCGCGAAGTGCGGCTCTCGGCCGGGGCGGGCTTCATCGTGGTGATCTGCGGTGAGATCATGACCATGCCGGGCCTGCCCAAGGTGCCGTCGGCCGAGGTGATCCGGCTGAACGACAAGGGCCAGGTCGAGGGCCTGTTCTGAGTTGAACCGGAGGAGCGGGGGCCAGCCCCCGCACCCCCGGGATATTTGTGGACAGAAAATGGGGTTTCCGGGAAGGGATGGCTGTTCTAAGGAAGAGCCGACTTTTCAGGGGGCAGGGATGCTGAAACCCGCAGATTGCACGACGATGGCCGAGATCAGGGCCGAGATCGACCGGCTGGACGAAGACCTCGTCCGGCTGTTCGCGGAACGGGCGGGCTATATCGACCGGGCCGCCGAGATCAAGGCGGTGGTCGATCTGCCCGCACGGATCGGGAGCCGGGTCGAGGAAGTGGTGCAGAACGTCCGCGCCCATGCCGAGACCTACGGGTTGCCGCCGGACCTGGTGGAAAAGCTGTGGCGGCGGCTGATCGACTGGTCCATCGCGCGGGAGGAAAGCCGGTTGGGGCCGGATTCACTGAGGAAAGGCTGACGCCGCATGACCGCGACGCTTATTGACGGCAAGGCCATCGCGGCCCGGATGCGGGACGAGACGCGGGGCGAGGCGGGGCGGTTGACCGCCTTGGGCTGGGCGCCGAAGCTGGTGTCGATCTCGGTCGGCGACGTGGCGGCGGCGGAGTTGTATGTCAGGAACCAGCAGAAATCGGCGGAAGCGGCGGGCGTGGGGTTCGAGGCGCGGAACTATCCCGAAGGCATCAGCCTGGAGCAGTTGCGGGGCGTGCTGGCGGGGCTGAACGCCGACCCCCGGGTGAACGGGATCATCATCCAGCGGCCTTTGCCCGCGCATATTCCGGTCAAGGCGCTGCAGAAGGCGGTGCATCCGATGAAGGATGTGGAGGGGATGCACCCCTCGTCGATCGGCAACATCGTCTACAATGATCTGACGCTTGGTCCCTGCACCGCCGTTGCGGCGGTGGAGATTTTGAAGACGTTGCCCCTGAAGATGGAGGGGCTGGATGTCTGTGTGATCGGGCATTCCGAGATCGTGGGGAAGCCCATCGCCTTCCTGATGATGGGATTGGGCGCCACGGTGACGGTCTGCCACCACATGACCCGCCAGGTCGCGGTTCATAGCCGTGCGGCGGATGCGGTCTTCGTGGCGGTGGGCAAGCCGGGGCTGGTGCGGGGCGAGATGCTAAAGCCGGGCGCGGCGCTGGTCGACATCGGGATCAACCGGGTCGACGGGCGCACGGTGGGCGATGCGGATTTCGCCAGTTGCGCCGAAGTGGCGGGCTGGATCACGCCGGTTCCCGGCGGGGTCGGGCCGGTGACGGTGGCGATCCTGATGAAGAATGCGGTGCTCGCCACGGCGATGCAGATGGACCATTACCGCACGGCCTTTGCCGCAGCGGTTTGAACGGAGGGAATGGATGACGGCCAAGGTGATCGACGGCAAGGCCTTTGCGGCGGGTGTACGGGCGCAAGTGGCGGAGCATGTGGCGCGGCTGCGCGAGGAGAACGGGTTGCAGCCCGGTCTGGCGGTGGTGCTGGTGGGCGAGGACCCGGCTTCGAAGGTCTATGTGAAGAACAAGCATGCCTCGACCGTGGAGGTCGGAATGGCCTCTTTCGAACATCGGCGCGATGCGTCGATTAGCGAGGCAGAGCTGCTGGCGCTGATCGACCAACTGAACGCGGACCCCAAGGTGCATGGGATTCTGGTGCAGTTGCCGCTGCCGGGGCATCTTAATTCGGAACTGGTGATCAACCGGATCGACCCGGCGAAGGATGTGGACGGATTCCACATTTCGAACGTGGGCCTCTTGGGGACCGGGCAGAAGTCGATGGTGCCCTGCACACCGCTTGGCTGCCTGATGATGCTGCGGGATCATCATGGCAAGCTGGCCGGGCTGAATGCCGTCGTGGTGGGGCGGTCGAACATCGTCGGCAAGCCGATGGCGCAACTGCTGTTGGGCGACAGCTGCACGGTGACGATCGCGCATTCGCGGACCAAGGATCTGGCGGCGGTGTGCCGGGGCGCGGATATTCTGGTGGCGGCGGTCGGGCGGCCCGAGATGATCACCGGCGACATGGTGCGTCCGGGGGCTACGGTGATCGACGTCGGCATCAACCGGATCGAGCGCGACGGCAAGGCGAAGCTGGTCGGCGACGTGCATTACGAAAGCGCCGCGGCAGTGGCGGGGGCGATCACCCCGGTGCCGGGCGGGGTCGGGCCGATGACCATCGCCTGCCTCTTGGCCAACACGCTGACCGCCTGCTGCCGGGCGAACGGGCTGGCCGAGCCGGAGGGGCTGACGGCTTGAGCAAGTCTAAAAATTTTCGCGAAAATTTTTAGACTTGGGTTAGCGCGGCATCGGGATCGCAAGGACGCGCGGGCCGGTGAGGATGGCCAGCGCGTCCTTTGCCATCAGGGCGGTGAGACTGGCGTCATGCGCGCGAAGGCCGCCGGTGTAGGTGCCGTAGGCGGGCAGGATCAGGCGTTGGGCATCGGCGAGGAAGCACGGCCGCGACCGACCGGCAAGGCTGGCCTTGGGGTGGTAGTGGCCTGAGATTTCGGCCCGTTCCTGCGGCTCGGCGATGTGGCGGAAGGTGAAGGGCAGGAGCTTGAGGTCTGCCCGGTGCGTGCCGCCGAGGTCGATGGGGCCGGGGTCGTGGTTGCCGGTGATCCAGGTCCAGCCGCGCCCGGCCATCAGGCGGATCAGCCAGAGGCGGGAGGCTTCCTCGATCCCGTCCAGCGCCGCGAGGTCGTCGAAGCTGTCGCCGAGGCAGATGACCGTGGTCGCGCCGGTGGCTTCCAGGTCGCGGTCGAGTTTTTCCAGCGTGGCCTGCGTCTCGTAGGGGGGCAGCAGCGTGCCGCCCCGGCGGGCGAGGCGTTCGGACTTGCCGAGATGCAGGTCGGAGACGGCGAGGGTGTTCCGTGCGGGCCAGTAGAGGCCGCCGGAGGGCAGGAGGTGCAGGGTCTCGCCGTGGAAGAAGAGCTTGTGGTGCATGTTGGGGTGAATGCCCCGGCGATGCGCGTGTGGCAAGGGTAGAGCCTCCGGCGGGGATATTTTGGCAAAGATGAAAGGGTCAGGCGAGGCCTGCGGCTTCCATCAGGGCTTGCGCCTGGGCGGCGGCGAGGCGGTCGCGGCCCGCGCCTTCGACGGGGACGCGGCTTGGCTCGAAGAAGAGGGGCGCGGCGAGGGGGGTGACGCGGTCGAGGCGGATGAGGTTGATGTTCGGGCCGACGCGGGCGAGGAGCTGCTCGATGCGGGAGAAGTCGATCAGGCCGCGGAGCGCCTCCTCGCGGGTGATCCTGAGGAGCAGGTGGTCGGGGTCGTAGCGGCGCAGCGTGTCATAGAGGATGTCGGAGGAGAAGGTCGCCTGCCGTCCGGTCTTGCGGCGGCCCTGGTGGCTGCGCTCGATCAGGCCGGAGATGATCGCGGTGTTGCGGAAGGTGCGCTTCATCACCGCGTTGCCGGAGAGCCAGGTGTCGAGGCCGTCGCGCAGGGTTTCGATGTCGAAGAGCGGTTTGGGGTCGGTGACGGGGTCGAGGCCCCAGATCAGGGTGGCGTAGTCGGTGGCGACGAAGCCGAGGGGAGCAAGGCCTTGGGATTCCATCTGTTTCGTCAGGAGGAGACCGAGGGTCTGCTGGGCGTTCCGGCCTGCGAAACCGTAGACGACGAGGTGTTCCCGGCCGTCGTGGGGGAAGGATTCGAGGAGGAGGGAGGCAGGGTCGGGGAGGCGGGAGACCTCGCGCTGTTTCGCCAGCCACCAGGCGGTGTGGGCGGGGAGGTCGGGCCAGCTGCCGTGCTGGAAGATTTCTAGGATGCGGTCGGTAAGCAGGGTGGAGGTGGCGAATTTCGTCCCCGAAAAGACGGCGACCTTGGGGTCGCGGCCGGGGCTGCGGGAGACTTCCACCGTCATTTCGCGCAAGGATTCGTAGCGGACGAC
This sequence comes from Tabrizicola sp., assembly GCF_041911175.1. Classification (GTDB taxonomy): domain Bacteria; phylum Pseudomonadota; class Alphaproteobacteria; order Rhodobacterales; family Rhodobacteraceae; genus Tabrizicola. The sequence continues at coordinate 12,754 of NZ_JAYRPN010000159.1, read as the reverse complement.
CTGTCCGCCGATCAGGAAGGTGTCGCCGGGGGTGAGGGAGGCGGCGAAGGCCTCCTCGACCTCGCCCAAGGGGGTGGCATGGCCCCGGAGGCGGACTTTCAGGGTTTCGGTGTCGATGATCGTGCCAAGGTTCTGGCGGATGAGGGCGGCGGCGCGGGGGTCGCGGAGGTGCCATTTGCCGTGGGTGAATTTGAGCCGCTGCCAGCGGTCATAGGCTTTGAGGGCGTAGCCGCCGGTGGCCGCGAAGTCGAGGCAGGCGTCGAATTCCGCTTTGGTGAGAAGGGCATAGGGACCGGCGGTGGTGACTTCGGCGTAGAGGGCTTCGGCGTCGAAGGGGCCGGCGCAGGCGGTGGCGAGGATGTGCTGGCAGAGGACATCCTTCGGGCCGGGGCCGCGCGGTTCGCCGTCGAGCGTATGGGCGCGGACGGCGTCGAGGGCGGCCTGGCATTCCACCACCTCGAAGCGGTTGGCGGGGACGAGGAGGGCCTTCGACGGGGCGTTGTAGCGGTGGTTGGCGCGGCCGATGCGCTGGACGAGGCGCTTGACGTTCTTCGGGGCGCCGACCTGGATGACGAGGTCGACGTCGCCCCAGTCGATGCCGAGGTCGAGCGAGCCGGTGCAGACGACGGCCCGTAAGACCCCGTCGGTCATGGCTTTTTCCACCCGTTCGCGCTGTTCGCGGGAGAGGGAGCCGTGGTGGATGCCGATGGGGAGGTCTTCGGTGTTGGCAAGCCAGAGGTCGTGGAAGAAGATTTCGCACTGGGCGCGGGTGTTGTGGAAGATGAGGGTCGTCCTGTGACGGGCCACTTCGTTCAGGATCGCGGGGATGGCATAGCGCCCGCCGCCGCCGGACCAGGGGGGCGGGGCCTCGGTTTCCAGCATCGAGATGTCGGGATCGGGGCCGGGGTCGGCTTCGCGGATCGCGGTTTGGGGCGCGAGGAAGCGGGCGAGGGCGGGCGGGTTCTCCACGGTGGCGGAGAGGCCGATGCGGCGGAGGTTCGGGTTGAGGGACTGCAGGCGGGCGAGTTGCAGGGTGAGCTGGTCGCCGCGTTTGGATTCGGCGACGGCGTGGAGTTCGTCGATGATAACCCGTTGCAGCCCGGCGAAGATGCGGGGGGCGTCCTCGTAGGAGAGGAGGAGGGCGAGGGATTCGGGCGTGGTCAAGAGGATGTGCGGCGGGTCGGCGCGCTGGCGGCGGCGTTGGGTGTAGGAGGTGTCGCCGGTGCGGTCCTCGACGCGGATTTGAAGGCCCGCGCCCTCGATGGGCAGCCCTAGGTTGCGGCGGATGTCGGCGGTGAGCGCCTTGAGGGGGGAGATGTAGAGAGTGTGAAGGCCGGGGGGCGGATTCTCGCCAAGCTCGGCGAGGGTGGGCAGGAAGCCTGCCAGGGTCTTGCCGCCTCCGGTCGGGGCGATGAGGAGGGTGGCGGGGTCGTTTGACCGGGCCAGCATGTCCTGCTGGTGGGGGTGGAGGGTCCAGCCCTTTGCGGCGAACCAGGTGGAGAGGGCGGGGGGGAGCGTCGTCATGAAGGAAGAGATACTGCGGCGTGAGGGTTTGGGGAACGGGGTGGGGCGACAGGGCTGACCTTTGATGGCGAATCGCCAGGGGCGAAGGGCGCTCGGGTACCGGAGGGGGCGAAGAATTTTCGGCGAAAATTCTTCATGGCGGGCGGTTTTCCCGGTGAGCGGTGCAAATCGGGGGAGAGCGGATTTTTCGGAGAAATTTCTTCCCGTGAAGCCGCCAAACTGCTTGCCGGAACGCGACCGCCCGCCTAATCGGGGCGCATGAGACTGCTTTTCCTTGGCGATGTCGTGGGCCGGTCGGGCCGGGCGGCGGTGATCGAGCGGCTGCCGGGGCTCCGGTCGGCCTGGGGGTTGGATTTCGTCGTGGTCAACGGCGAGAATGCGAGCCAGGGAGCGGGGATCACCGGGGACCATGCCAGGGAGCTGCTTGCCGCTGGGGCGGATTGCCTGACGCTGGGCGACCATGCCTTCGACCAGAAGGACATGCTGAGCTTCATCGAGCAGGAGCCGCGGATCGTGCGGCCGCTGAACTTCTCCAAGGTCGCGCCGGGCAAGGGGTTCCGGGTGTTCGAGGCGACTCAGGGGCGCAAGGTTCTGGTGACGCAGGCGCTGGGGCAGGTGTTCATGAAGCGGCCCTTCGATGACCCGTTCAGCGCGCTGGAGAGCGTGTTGAAGGCGCATACGCTGGGGGGCGTGGTGCAGGCGGCGATCGTGGATTTCCATGCGGAAGCTACGTCCGAGAAGATGGGCATGGGGCATTGGTGCGACGGGATGGCTTCGCTGGTGGTCGGCACGCATACCCATGTGCCGACCAGCGACACGATGATCCTGGGCAAGGGCACGGCCTATCAGTCGGACGCGGGGATGTGCGGCGATTATGACAGCGTCATCGGGATGGAGAAGCTGGAGCCCTTGCGCCGCTTCCTGACCGGCATGGCCAAGGGGCGGTTCGAGCCGGCGAATGGCGAGGCGACGCTGTCGGGGGTCTATGTCGAGACGGATGACCGGACGGGGCTGGCATCGCGGGTGCGGATGATCCGGGTCGGCGGGAAGCTGCAGGAGTCGCTGCCGTGACGCCGGACGGATCGCGTGTCGATCTGATGGCAGTTCCTGCGGCTGGCCCCCCACCCCCGGCCCCTCCCCACGGGGGGGAGGGGAGGCGCCTGGCGCAGGCGGCGGGCGAAGGCGGCAAGGCAGGCGTCTGGCAACCGGGGCGGTGGTTCTTCGTGGGCGTGCTGGTCTGGCTTGGCGTCGGCTGGGGATCGACGCATCCCTTGGGGAAGATCGCGACCGGGACGGGGCACGGGGCCTTCGGGCTGATCTTCTGGCAACAGGTGGTGATGGTTGCGGTGCTGGGTGCGATTGCGCTGGTGCGCCGAAAGGGAATGCTGCTGACGGCCCCGGCCTTGCGGTTCTATGTGATCGTGGCGGTGCTGGGCACGCTGATCCCGAACGGAACCTTCTATGTCTCGGTCGCGCATCTGCCGGCGGGGATCATGTCGATCATCATCGCGACGGTGCCGATGCTGGCCTTCCCGATGGCGCTGGCCCTGGGGATGGACCGTTTCTCGGCCCTGCGGCTGGCGGGGCTGGCGCTGGGCCTTCTGGGCGTGGCGCTGCTGGCGGCGCCCGGGGCGGCGCTGCCGGATGCGGAGATGGCCAGGTTCCTGCCGCTGGCGCTGGTCGGGCCGCTGTTCTACGCCTCCGAGGCGACATTCGTCGCGTATCGGGGCACGCAGGGCATGGACGCGCTGCAGGCGATGCTGGGGGCGAGCCTGACCGGGCTGGTCCTGTGCCTGCCGGTGATGCTGGTCACGGGGCAGGGCTATTCGCCGCTGCCGTTAGGCCGGGATGATCTGGCGCTCGCGCTGTCCTCGGCGCTGCATGCGCTCCTCTATGCCACCTATGTCTGGCTGGCGGCGACGGCGGGGTCGGTCTTCGCCTCGCAGTCGAGCTATCTGGTCACGGGGGCGGGGATGGTCTGGGCGATGGTTCTTCTGGGAGAGCGGCCCTCGCCCCTGGTCTGGCTGGCGCTGGCAGTGATGCTGGCGGGCGTGGCGCTGGTGCAGCCGCGCGGGCGTGCGGCGAAGGTGATGGAGGCCTGATGTTCGGTATCTCGATTCCCGCGGAGGCCGCACCCTTCGTCGCGCTGGCGATCCTGGCGGTGATGTTCGTCCTGTTCGTGCTGGAGCGGACCCCGGTCGAGGTGACGGCCATCGGCGGGGCGGCGCTGATGCTGGTGCTGGGCATCCTGCCAGTGAAGGAGGCGACCGCGGTGCTGGCGAACCCCGCGCCCTGGACCATCGCGATGATGTTCCTGGTGATGGGCGGGCTGGTGCGGACCGGGGCGGTGGAGGCTATGGTGGGCGCCGTCACGCGGCATGCGGGGGATCGGCCGAAGGCGACGGTGGTGGTGCTGATCGGGTCGATTGCCGTGGCCTCGGCCTTCATGAACAACACGCCGCTGGTCGCGGTGATGATCCCGGTGGTGATACAACTGGCGATCCGGATCGGGGTGGCGCCGTCCAAACTGCTGATCCCGCTCAGCTACATGACGGTGCTCGGGGGCATGATCACGCTGATCGGCACCTCGACCAACATCCTGGTCGACGGGGTGGCGGTGAAGGAGGGGCTGGCGCATTTCAGCCTGTTCGAGATCGCGCCCCTGGGGATTGCCGTCACGCTGGCGGGGGGCACGTTCCTGGCGCTGTTCGGCAACCGGCTCTTGCCGGACCGGCAGTCGATGGGGGTGCTCCTGAACGACCGGCGGAAGATGAAGTTCTTCACCGAGGTCGCGGTGCCCGAGGACAGCACGCTCATCGGCCAGCCGGTGCTGGACATCGACATCTTCAAGCCGGACGGGGTGCGGGTGATCGACGTGCTGCGCGGAGATGCCTCCCTGCGGCGGGACCTGTCGGCGGTGACGCTGGAGGCCGGGGACCGGGTGGTGCTGCGGACGGAGATGACGGAGCTGATGGGGCTGCATGCCCGCAAGGACGTGCATCTGGTGGACAAGCTCTCTTCGGTGAAGACCGAGACGGTCGAGGTGCTGATCGGGCCGGGCTGCAGGATGGAGGGCAACCGACTGGGCGACCTGCGGCTGCGGCGGCGCTATGGGGTCTATGTGCTGGCGGCGCACCGGCATAACCAGAACATCGGGCGGCAGCTGGACGACCTGATCGTGCGGGTGGGCGACACGCTGCTGCTGGAGGGCGCGATCGAGGATATCCAGCGGCTGGCGGCGGACATGGACCTGGTCGACGTGAACCGGCCCCGGGTGATGGCCTACCGTCGCGCCAAGGCACCGATCGCGCTGGCGGCGCTGGCGCTGATCGTCACGCTGTCGGCGCTGGACCAGGCGCCGATCCTGGCGCTGGCGCTGCTGGCGGTGGCGGGGATTCTCATCACGCATTGCGTCGACAGCGACGAGGCGTTTTCCTTCGTCGACGGGCGGCTGATGGCGATGATCTTCGCCATGCTGGCGGTGGGCGAAGGGCTGGACCAGTCCGGCGCGGTGGGCATGATCGTCAACGGCGTCGCGCCCTGGCTTACGGGGCTTGGCCCGTTCTGGCTGATCCTGGCGGTCTATTTCATCGGCCTGGTGCTGACCGAGTTCCTGTCGAACAACGCGGTGGCGGTGATCTACACGCCGGTCGCCATCGAGCTGGCGCACCGGCTGGGCTATGACCCGCGGCCCTTCGTGGTGGCGGTGATGTTCTCGGCCACGCTCGCCTTCGCGACGCCGGTGGGCTACCAGACCAACATGATGGTCTACGGCCCGGGGGGCTACCGCTTCAGCGACTTCACCAAGGTGGGGTTGCCGCTCAACATCATCGTCATGCTGGTCGCTTGCGCGCTGATCCCGCTGATCTGGCCGCTTTGAGGGCGGGGTTGCTCTTTTCCCGCGCTCGGGTGTAGAGGACGCCATCACCGAAATGGGACCGAGGTAGAGGCCATCATGGCAGGCCATTCGAAATGGGCGAACATCCAGCATCGCAAGGGCAAGCAGGACAAGCTGCGCTCGAAAGCGTTTTCCAAGCTGTCGAAGGAGATCACCGTCGCGGCGAAGATGGGGATGCCCGACCCCGACATGAACCCGCGCCTCAGGCTGGCGATCAAGGCCGCGAAGGCGGTGTCGATGCCGAAGGACGTGATCGACCGGGCGATCAAGAAATCGCAGATGGGCGACGGGGCGGACTACACCGAGATCCGCTATGAGGGCTACGGCGTGAACGGCATCGCGATCATCGTCGAGGCGATGACCGACAACCTGAACCGAACCGCGTCGAACGTGCGGAGCTATTTCACCAAATGCGGCGGGAACCTGGGGACGACCGGCTCGGTCGCGCATTCGTTTGATCGGGTGGGCGAGATTTCCTATCCGGCCACGTCCGGGTCGGCGGACGACGTGATGATGGCGGCGCTGGACGCCGGGGCCGATGACGTGGAATCGGACGAGGACGGACACTGGATCTATTGCAAGGTCGAGAACCTGTCCGAAGTCTCGGACGCGCTGGAGAAGGCGCTGGGCGAGTCGACGGAATCGAAGCTGGTCTGGAAGCCGCAGACCCTGACCGAGGTCGATCTGGACACCGCGCAGAAGCTGATGCGGCTGGTCGATCTTCTGGAGGAAGACGACGACGTGCAGACCGTGACGCACAACTTCGACGTTCCCGAAGAGGTCGCGTCGCAACTCTGATCGCGGTTGGCGCAGGCCGCGCGCTACAATGAACAGATTTCAGGCCGGTGGCACCAGGGTGCTGCCGGCCTTTTGCCTGATCGCGGCCGTCACCGGGGCGAGGACGGGTCCGGCAAGCCGGGTGAACTGCCAGTAGAGTTCCACGTCAAGCGCGGTGTCGGGTAGCAACTCGACCAGTGCGCCCGAGGCGAGATGCGGGGCGACCAGCGGCTCGGGGTTCACGCCCCAGCCGAGTCCGGCGAGACAGGCGTCGACAAAGGCCTGCGACGAGGCCATGCGGTGCGTGGGCAGGGCCTGGCGCCGCCGTTTGCAATGGCGGTCGGCCCAGCGGGCCTGCAACTGGTCCTGATCCGAGAAGGTCAGGGTCGGCGCGGCCAGCAGCGCCGGGGCGGTGACGCCCTCGGGAAACCAGCGCGCGACAAAGCCGGGAGAGGCGGTGGCGCGGTAGCGCAGGAGGCCAAGCGGGATCGTGTCGCAGCCTTGCAGGGGGCCGGGATGCGAAGTGATGGCGGCCACGACCTCGCCACGTCGCAGCCAGTCCTGGCTGACATCCTGGTCGTCGATGACAAGGTCGAATAGGAAGCCCGAGGTCGCGGCAAGGGCGGGGATGACCCAGGTGGCGAGGCTGTCGGCGTTGACGGCAATGCGCAGGGTGGCCGGGCCGGGCGCAAGGCCGGGAAGGTCGGCGGCAAGGCTGCGTTCCAGAAGCGCGATCTCGTCATGGTGGCGGATCAGGCGGAGGCCGGCTTCGGTGGCGGCGCAGGGCTGGCCGCGGCGGATCAGAAGGGTGCCGGTGACCTCTTCCAGCGCCTTGATCCGTTGGCTGACGGCCGAGGGGGTGACATGCAGCTCGGTCGCCGCAAGGTCGAAGGACCCGCGGCGGTGGACGGCGGCAAGGGCGGCAAGCTGGGCAGGGTCGAGCATTAGCGTGGCTTACGTTGCGAGAAAAGGATTAAGTGGATTGTTGTCGCCGGGCGCGGTAGCCGTCAATTGCGAAGGTAAGGGGTTGGTGATGTTTCAAGCGGCGGTGAACGGGTATCTGGTGGCGCTGAGTCTGATCCTGGCGATCGGGGCGCAGAATGCCTTCGTGTTGCGGCAGGGGCTGCGGCGGGAGCATGTCGGGCCGGTGGTGGCCGTCTGCGCCTTGTCGGATGCGGTGCTGATCACGGCGGGGGTGGCGGGGTTCGGGTCGCTGTCGGCGGCGGTGCCGTGGTTCGGCGAGGCGATGCGCTGGCTGGGGGTGGTGTTCCTGCTGGTCTACGGGGCGCTGCGGTTCCGGGCGGCGCTGCGGGGGGGCGAGGCGTTGCAGCCGACCGAAAACGGGGCGGCGCCCCTGGGCAAGGTGCTGCTGACCTGCCTGGTGCTGACCTGGGCCAACCCGCATGTCTATCTGGATACGGTGGTGCTGATCGGGTCGATCTCGGCCCAGTATGCGCCGCACCAGCTGGCTTTCGGGGTGGCGGCGGCTTGCGGGTCGCTCAGCTTCTTCACGGCGCTGGGGTTCGGGGCGCGGCTTCTGGCGCCGGTCTTTGCACGGCCTGCGGCCTGGGTCTGGCTGGAGGTGGGGGTGGGGGTCACGATGTGGGCCATCGCGGCGGGGCTGGCCCTTGGGGGGTGAGGCCTGTCCACGGTGGACAGAATTTCGGGGCGTTTGATTTCAAGCGGTTGGTTGCGGACGTTCACGAATGCTTAACCTTTGGCCGGGCAGGACTGGACCTAGCGGCGAAGGGCCGGTGGCGATACGCTGGGCGGGCAGCGCGGGTCTAGCAAGGGCGCGCGGGAGCAACCGGGGGATCGAAGATGGCTGAGGACATGCGGCATTGGACGGCGCGGGAGCGGCCCTCGGCGGCGGTCATCGAGGGGCGCTTCGTGCGGCTGGAGCGGCTGGACCCCGCGCGGCATGCGGAGGGGCTGTATGAGGCCTCGGCCACGGCGGAGGCGGAGCAGAAGTTCCGCTGGCTGTATGAGACCCCGCCTGCGGACCGGGAGAGTTTCCGCGCCTGGGTCGGGAAGGTGGCGGAAAGCCAGGACCCGCTGTTCTATGCGGTGATCGACAAGGCCTCGGGTCAGGTGGCGGGGCGGCAGACGCTGATGCGGATCGACGCCGCGAACGGGGTGATCGAGATCGGCAATATCTACTGGGGGCCGCTGATGGCGCAGAAGGCGGCGGCGACCGAGGCTTTGTACCTGTTCGCGCGGCATGTGTTCGACGACCTGGGCTACCGGCGCTTCGAGTGGAAATGCAACGACGACAACCTGCCGTCGAAACGGGCGGCGGCGCGGTTTGGCTTCACGGCGGAAGGGGTGTTCCGGCAGCATCTGGTGGTGAAGGGGCTGAACCGGGATACGGCCTGGTTCTCCATCATCGACAAGGAATGGCCGGCGTTGCGGCGGGCCTATGAGGGCTGGCTTTCGCCTGGGAATTTCGACGCCGAAGGGCGGCAGAAGCGGCGGCTTGAGGACTTCCGTGCGGAGGTCGGGGCCTGAGGTCATGAGCGTGGTGCAGGCGAGCGACCTGGGGCGGCCCCTGGAGGGCGCGCTCTGGATGATGGGGGCGGGGCTGTCCTTTGTCGGGGTGAACGGGATCGTCCGCTATCTGGGGACCGAACTTCCGGCGGCGCAGTCGGCCTTCATCCGGTTCGGCTTTGGCCTCATGTTCCTGCTGCCTGCGCTGTGGGCGATGCGGGGGATGCAGTTCCGGCCCGGGGTGGGGCGGATGTTCCTGGGGCGCGGGGCCTTGCATGTCGTCGCGGTGATCCTGTGGTTCTACGCGATGGCCCGGGTGCCGGTGGCGGAGATGGCGGCGATTGCCTTCCTTGGCCCGGTGATGGTGCTGGTGATCGGCGGGTTGCTGCTGGGCGAAGGGTTGGGGGCGCGACGGATCGCGGCGGTCGTGGTGGCGGTCGCGGGCGGGCTGATCGTGCTGCGGCCGGGGGTGCGGGAGTTGTCGCTGGGGCATCTGTCGCAGCTTGGGGCGACGGTGTTCTTTTCGATGAGCTACATCATCGCCAAGCGGCTGAGCCGGGAGGCCCCGGCCTCGGTCATCGTGGGGGTGTTGTCGGTGACGGTGACGCTGGGGCTGTTGCCGCTGGCGATGATGCAGTGGCAGCCGGTGCGGCTGGAGCAGGTGGGCTGGCTGGCCTGCGTGGCGGGGCTGGCGACGCTGGGGCACTATGCGATGGCGCGGGCGTTCCGGGCGGCGCCGCTGGCGGTGACGCAGCCGGTGACGTTCCTGCAGCTGATCTGGGCGGCGATGCTGGGGGCCCTGGCCTTCGGCGAGCCGGTGGAGCCCTGGGTCATGGCGGGAGGCGGGCTGATCATCCTGGCGATCAGCGCGAATACCTGGGCCGAGGCGCGGCGGGACCGGGTGGGGCTGGTGGTGGCGGATGATTTGTGACCGGGGTCCCGGATTTCGGGCGGTGACGCGGGTGGCGGCGTCGCTGCCTCCGGCGGGAGTATTTTGGAAGGAGCAACTGCAAGGGGTGTTGCGTCGGGCGACGGGGCGGCGCGCGGGCTGGTGAGCGGGTGTTGAGGGGTTCTTCCTAGCTTCCCGGGCCAAGGCGTTCCCGCGGAGGTTTCCTGATGCCCGACGATACGACGATCCTGTCGCTGCCCCTGATCCTTCCGGCGCAGGCGCAGAAGCATGTCACCCATAACGAGGCGCTGGTGAAGCTGGACCTGATGGTGCAGCTGGCGGTGATCAACCGGACGCTGACCGCACCTCCGCCACTGCCGACCCTTGGCGACCGGCATATCGTGGCGGCGGGGGCGACGGGACCCTGGGTCGGGCAGTCCGGGCGGATCGCGCTGTTCACCGAAGCCGGGTGGCAGTTCACCCAGGCGCTGCCGGGCTGGCAGGCCTATGTGATGGCGGAAAGCCAGATGGCTTTTTTCAACGGGCTGGGTTGGATCGCGCTGTCGGACGGGCCGTTCACGGTGGGGCGGCTGGGGGTCTCGGCCACGCCGGATGCGACGAACCGGCTGGCGGTGTCGTCTCCGGCGACGCTGTTGAATCATGCGGGCGCGGGGCACCAGCTGAAGCTGAACAAGGCGGTGGCCTCGGACACGGCGAGCCTGCTGTTCCAGACCGGCTTCGGCGGGCGGGCCGAGATGGGGACGGCGGGGTCGGATGATTTCGGCGTCAAGGTTTCGGCGGATGGGTCAAGCTGGTCGGTGGCGCTGACTTCGGCGGCGGCGACGGGGGAGGTGACGCTGCCGCAGCCGCTGCATCTGGGCGGGCAGGCGGCGGACCCCGGCGCGCCGGTGGACGGGACGCTGTGGCTGAATACGACGACTGGCGAGGTGAAGGTGCGGTCGGCCGGGGTGACCCAGGTGGTCGGCGGCGGGGGTGGCGTCAGCGATGGCGACAAGGGGGACGTAACGGTCAGCGGCTCGGGCGCGGTCTGGACCATCGACGCGGGCGCGGTCAGCCTGGGCAAGCTGGCGGATATGGCGACCGACAGTTTCCTGGGCCGCGACAGCGCCGGGACGGGTGCGCCGGAGGTGCTGACGGCGGCGCAGGCGCGGGGCATCCTGAACGTGGCGGACGGGGCGACGGCGAATGCCACTGACGCCAGTCTGCGCGACCGGGCGACGCATACCGGGACGCAGGGCGCGGCCACGATCACCGGGCTGGCGGCGGTGGCGACGAGCGGATCGGCGGCGGACCTTTCGGCGGGGGTTCTGCCTGCGGCGCGGTTCGACGACACGGCGCATGGGTCGCGGGCCGGGGGCGGCTTGCACGCGGCGGCGACGGGTGCGGCTGCGGGGTTCATGGCGGCGGCGGACAAGGCCAAGCTGGATGCAATCAGCGGGACCAACACCGGGGACCAAACGATCACCCTGACCGGGGATGTGACCGGGTCGGGGACGGGGTCGTTCGCGGCCACGATTGCCGGGAATGCGGTGACGAACGCGAAGCTGGCCGACGTGGCGTCCGGCACCCTCAAGGGGCGGGCGACGGCGGGAACGGGCGACCCGGAGGACCTGACCGGCGCGCAGGCGACGGCGCTTCTGGATGTCTTCGGGGCGGCGGCGAAGGGGTTGGCTCCGGCTTCGGGCGGCGGCACGGCGAATTTCCTGCGGGCGGATGGAACCTGGGCTTCGCCGGGTGGGGGTGGCGGCGGGTCGCCCGGTGGGGGGAGCGGCGAAGTCCAGTACAACAATGCGGGCGTCTTCGCGGGGGCGGCGGATGTCGAGATCGAAGGCGGGCAGTTGCGGCTGAATGCAGTTGCCGCGCCCGGCGCCCCGGCTGCGGGTGGGGTGAAGTTGTACGGGACCGACTATCTGGGGCCGATGCGGTTGGGCTTCCTGGGGCCGGACGGCAAGGTGAGGATGATCCAGAGCGAGTTGGGCGAGTTCAGCGTGCAGCGCTTCCAGCCCGCCGTGGGGCTGAACACCTTGGTGGGCGAGAACAGCCTCAACTTGGTGGCGTCGGGGACGGCCAGTGGTGCTGCCCCGGCGATCACGAACCTGCACACGATGAAGCCCCGGCTGGACGTTCTGGTGACAACTGCGTCGACTACGGCCATCGCGGCACTCAGGCCCAACGGGGGCAGCATCCGTCCCGTGAGGGTCGGACGGGACGCGAACGCCCCCGGCGGTTTTCTCGCCCGCTTCGTCTGGGCCCCGGCAACGGGCGTGTCGAATGCTTCGCACCGGGCGTTCTGCGGGCTGGATGGCACGACCAACGTGCCGACCGACGTGAACCCCTCGGGCGCCACCACTGGCATCGTCGGGATGGGCTGGGATGCGGCGGACGCCAACATCCAGATCATGCACAACGACCTGTCCGGGGCGGCGACGAAGATCGATCTCGGGTCGGGCTTCCCGGTGCCGACGGTCGACCGGGGCGAGGTCTACGAGCTGCAGCTTTTCAGCCCGAACAGCCTGACCCAGTCGGTCAGCTACCGGGTGATCCGCTATGACACGACCGACAACACCATCGCCGCCGAGGCGACGGGGACGATCACCACCAACCTGCCGCCGGTCACGACGCTCCTGGGTCCGCACGTTCGCATGAGCGTGGGGGGCGTGTCCTCGGTTGTGGGCATCGCCTGCATGGGTATCCTGATCGGGAGGGAGTTCTGAGATGACGCTGCATGTCCTGTTCACCAAAGACGGCATTCCCGGCTGGATCGGGGCGGCCCCGCGCGAGGGGAGCGAGCCGGTCGAAGGGCTGAGCATCGAGTTCCTGGCCGGGCATCGCCGGACGGCGAAGGGCAACTGGGTGGCGCGCGTGGTGCCCGAGCCGGTGCCGCCGACGCCCGAGGAGATCGCCGCCGAGGCGGAGGCGGGCTATGCGGCGGCGCTGGAGGCGCGCGACCTGGCGTTGCGCGAGGCGCTGGCGGCCGAGGCCGATCCGCAGTTCTTCCGTTGGCAGCGGGGCGAGGCGGAGAAGGAGGACTGGCTGGCGATGGTCGCCAGGGTGAAGGCGCGGTTTCCGAAGCCCGACAGGCCATGACGCTGCGGCGGCCCGTCGAAGACGGCGGGCCGCCCGGCGCCGGGCGGAGGGTCAGGGCAAGGTTTGACAGC
>NZ_JAYRPN010000158.1:0-5702 GCF_041911175.1 Tabrizicola sp. | reverse complement strand
TGTCGGGCAGCCTGCCGCCCGGCCTGCCGCACGACCTGCCGGCGACGCTCGCCCGCCGCGTTGCCGCCAAGGGCGCGCGGCTGGTTCTCGACACCTCGGGCGAGACGCTCGCCCGCGCCGCCCGCCCGCCCCGCCCCCTCCATGTCCTGCGGATGGACGCGGGCGAGGCCGAGGCATTGGCCGCGAGCCGCCTCAAGACCCGCGGCGACACCGCCGATTTCGCCGAAAACCTGGTGCGTCAGGGCGCGGCCGAGATCGTGGTCATCGCGCGGGGGGCCGACGGCTCGGTCATGGCGACGCGCGAGGGGCGCTGGTTCTCCAAGGCGGCAGAGGTGCCGGTAAAAAGCAAGGTCGGGGCCGGCGACAGCTTCGTCGCGGCCTTCACGCTGGCGCTCGCCCGGGGGCGCGCGCTTCCCCGCGCGCTGCAGGAGGGCATGGCAGCTGCAAGTGCTGCGGTGATGACCGAGGCGACCGAGCTTTGCCACCCCGGCGAGGCCCGCCGGCTGATCGCCGCCTGCCCGGTGGGCCCGATCTGAAGACCGGTCCGGACCCCCGCCGCCGGTGTCAGGCTATGAGCTTCTTCGTCATCTCGACGAGGCGCCGCGCCTGATGGGCGACCGCCGCCCGGCCCTTGTCGTCGAACTCCCCCGCCTTGGCGGAATAGCCATAGGGATTGCCGCCCGCCGCGGCGATCGCATCGTCGGTATAGCCCGGCGCGACGATGATAGCCCCCCAGTGCATCGCCGTGGTGTAGAGCGACAGGATCGTCGCCTCCTGCCCGCCGTGGGGGTTGCCCGCGCTGGTGGTTGCGGTGATCGGCTTGTTCGACAGCCCGCCCTTCTGCCAGACCGGCCCCAGCGTGTCGATGAAGGCGCGGAGCTGGCTGGCCGAGACGCCGTAGCGGGTGGGGCAGGAGATGAAATAGCCGTCGGCCCAGGCCATGTCGTCGGGCGTCGCCACCGGGATCGAGGCCATCTTGTCCGCCTGCGCCTTCCAGGCAGGCTGGCCGTTCACCGCCGCTTCGGGCGCGGTTTCGGCCACCCGCAGCAGGCGCACCTCGGCGCCGGCGGCCTCGGCGGCCTTCGCGGCGGCCTCGGCGATGGCGTGGTTGGTGCCGTAGGTGGAATAGAAGATGACAGCAATTTTCGGTCTGCTCATGACGGAATCTCCTCGGATGTGACGGGACACTAACGCATCTCGTCCGCCGCGAGTTTCCCCATGCCCGAACGGTGCCTGTGCCCGGGCGCACAACCGGAGGGGGTCAGAACGAGATTTCCGCCAGCACCGCCCGATGGTCCGAGGGCCAGGGATCGACCGCCAGATCCGTGCGCGGGCCCGTCTCGCCGACGATCCAGGCATCGAGGACCTTCAGCCCCGCCGCCCTGGCAAAGGCGAAGTCGATGCGGTCGTGATGGTCTTCGGGGTCTGTCTCGTCGCCCTGCGGCGTCCAGGTGAAGGCGGGCTTGGCCACCGGGTCGGGCCAGACCGCCCGGTAGGTGTCGACAAAGCCCGCCTCCGACAACCGCCGCGTCGTCGGCCAGACGACCTTCACCGGCTGCCGGCCCGCCGCGACCGCCGCCTCGGTCCAGTCGTGTTCCGAGGGTTCGTTGAAGTCGCCGAAGACCAGAACCGCCGCCGCGCCCTCGGCCGCCTTCATGTCCTGAAACAACAGGTCCATCGCCGGCCCGCGGGTCTGGTTGGCGTAGTCGATCGCCTCGGCCTCGGTCTTGATGAACGGCGCCGGCCCGTATTCGATGCCGAGAAGCTGATAGGGCTGATAGGGCTCGTCGTCGTGGTGGATGTTGAAGGCCCAGACCGTCGTCCCGTTCACGTCGATCGGCACGCCGAGGTCATTCGGGCTCGCCGCCCCGATCGGATAGCGCGACAGGATCGCGTTGGCCCAGAGCGCCGCATTTTCCTGAGTCTGGTCGTGGTACTGGTAGCCCAGCGCCTCGGCGATGGCTTTCGCGACGGAGTCGCCCTGCGGCGGGCAATGGTCGGCGGTGCAGTCGGCGCCTTCGAGCCGGGTTTCCTGGATGCCGATGATGTCGGGATTGGCGGCCTTCAGCACCGCCACGGTCTCCTCGACGCCCTTGGCCTCGTTGCCGCCGCCGCCCCAGATGTTGTAGCTCATGATCCGCAACGTCGTCTCGGCCGCCGCCGGGCCGGCGGCAAGAGCACAAGCGAGAAGGCCCGGGAGAATGCGTGTCGGCATGGCTTCACCTCCTGTTGATGGCAGGAGGCGATCCTAGCGGTGGAACGGGCGCAGGGCATTCCCGGCGGCGGCAGTCCGCGTCGCAACCGGGCGATCAGCTTCCGTCGCGCCAGCGGTTGACGATTGGATAGCGGCGGTCGAGCCAGAAGGCCTTCTTCGTCAGCCGCACCCCCGGCGCCGCCTGGAAGCGCTTGTGTTCGCTGGCGTAGATGAGGCTCTCCACCTTCTTCACCACCGCCCGGTCGAAGCCCGCCGCGACCACCTCGGCCACCGACTGGTCGCCCTCGATCAGCCGCTCGAGGATCGCGTCGAGCACGGCATAGGGCGGCAGGCTGTCCTCGTCCTTCTGGTCGGGCCTGAGTTCGGCCGAAGGCGCCTTCTCGATCACCCGCTCGGGGATCACCGCGCCCTCCGGCCCCGTCATCCAGGGCCGGTGGTTGGCGTTGCGCCAGCG
The DNA here is from genome assembly GCF_041911175.1 of Tabrizicola sp. GTDB lineage: Bacteria > Pseudomonadota > Alphaproteobacteria > Rhodobacterales > Rhodobacteraceae > Tabrizicola. Next base: position 3,033 of record NZ_JAYRPN010000158.1, on the reverse strand, counting down.
GCAGGTCTCGAACACCCGGGTCTTGTAGAGATCCTTCAGCGGGTTGTAGCCCCCCGACATGTCGCCGTAGATAGTGGCATAGCCGACCGCCACCTCGGACTTGTTGCCGGTGGTCAGAAGCATCTCGCCGAACTTGTTCGAGATCGCCATGAGCATCAGGCCCCTGAGGCGGGACTGAATGTTTTCTTCGGCAAGCCCCGGCGCCAGCCCCTCGAACAGATGCGCGAGCGCCACTTCCACGGCCTCCCGCGCGCCCTCGATCGACACGGTGTCGAGCCGGCAACCCAGTGCCTGCGCCACCGCCTTCGCATCCTCGAGCGAATGGACCGAGGTGTATTCCGACGGCAGCATCACGCAGCGGACGTTGTCTGGACCCAGGGCATCTGCCGCGACGGCGGCCACCAGCGCCGAATCGACGCCGCCCGACAACCCCAGCATCACCTTGCCGAACCCCGACTTGCGGCAATAGTCGCGCAAGGCCTGCACCATCGCGCGATAGTCCTGTTCCCATTCGTCCGGGAGCGGCACCAGCTCGGTGCGCGCCGCCCGCCAGCCGTGCTCGCCGCGGGTGAAATCGACATGGCGGATGCATTCGTCGAAGGCCGGCATCTGCAACGCCAGGTCCGCGCCCGGGTTGAGGACGAAGCTCGCCCCGTCGAAGACCTGGTCGTCCTGGGCGCCGACCATGTTGAGATAGACCAGCGGCAGGTGCGTCTCGATCACGCGGGAGACCATGAGGTTGACGCGCCGGTCATACTTGTTGCGGTAGTAGGGCGACCCGTTCGGCACCAGCAGGATCTCGGCCCCCGTCTCTGCCAGCGTCTCGGTCACGTCGTCGAACCAGGCATCCTCGCAGATCGGCGTGCCGATGCGCACGCCGCCGACGGCGTAGGGCCCGCTGACCGGAGCGGTTTCGAACAGCCGGCCCTCGTCGAAGACGGTGTCGTCCGGCAGGTGATGCTTCAGAACCCGCGCCTGCACCTTGCCGCCCTGGAGCACATGCCAGGCGTTGTAGAGAAGCCCCTGCGGATCGCGCCAGGGCCCGCCGATCCCGAGCGCCGGGCCATCCGCACAATCCGCCGCCAGCCGCGCGATCCAGGCCATCGCCTCGTCGGTGAAGGCGGGTTTCAGCACCAGGTCCTGCGTCTGGTAGCCGGTCAGGAACATTTCGGTCAGCGCCACCATGTCGGCGCCGGCCGCCTTTCCCTCCGCCCAGGCGGCGCGGGCCTTCGCTGCGTTCGCGGCGAAATCCCCGACGGTCGGGTTGAGCTGGGCGAGGGTCAGGCGGAAGGTGCCGGCCATGCGCGTCTCCGGGTTCGTGGCGCCCCTGTCTTAGCAGACCTGCCGCGAAGGGAAAGCGCCGATGGGCGGAAAGGGGCCACCCCTCGGCCGCCGATCATCCCCCGGCGCGCCGCCTTTGACTTGTCACCGCGGGGTCCGGGAAATATGGTTCCCGCCCGTGCGAACGGGTGTATGGAAGCGCTTGCGAGTGCGGACCGAAGGTGGCGACGGAGAGGCGATGATGAAGCGGATGGGCGGTCACGGTCTGACAGCGGCGGGTCTCGCCGCGCTGGCGATCACGACGGCGGGGGTTGCCGTGACGGCGGCCGGCATCGCCGCCGCGCAGGAGGTCGTCACCAAGGAATACGACGACGGCGGCATCTACGAAGGCACCTTCAAGGACGGCAAGCAACACGGCCAAGGCATCTACCGGCTGCCCAACGGCTACGAATACAGCGGCGACTGGGTCGAGGGCGAGATTCTCGGCCAGGGCCGCGCGCGTTACCCCAACGGCTCGGTCTACGAGGGCGCCTTCGTGAAGGGCAAGCCCCAGGGCAAGGGCAAGATCACCTTCGCCGACGGCGGCACCTACGAGGGCGACTGGCTGGCGGGCGAGATCGAGGGGCAGGGCACGGCGCATTATGCCAACGGCACCACCTATGCCGGGGGATTCACCAAGGCGCTGCACAACGGCAAGGGCCGCATGGAAAGCCCCGGCGGCTACGTCTACGACGGCGACTGGGTGATGGGCGTGAAGGAGGGCAAGGGCAGGATCACCTACCCCGACGGCGCCGTCTATGAAGGCGACATCCTGCGCGGCCAGCGTGCGGGTCAGGGCAAGCTGACGCTCGCCGACGGGCTGACCTACGACGGCGGCTGGGCCGACGGGGAAATGAACGGCCAGGGCAAGCTCACCCAGCCCAACAAGGATGTCTACGAGGGCGGCTTCCAGAACGGCAAGCGGCAGGGCAAGGGCAAGGTGACCTACGCCAACGGCGACAGCTACGAGGGCGAGTTCGCCGCCGACCAGCGGCAGGGCAAGGGCATCTTCCGCGGCACCGACGGCTATGTCTACGACGGCAACTGGGTGGCGGGCCGGATCGAGGGCACCGGCAAGGTGACCTACCCCGACGGATCGGTCTACGAGGGCCAGTTCGTGAACGATCTTGCGAACGGCAAGGGCAGGATCACCTATGCCGACGGCTCGACCTACGAGGGCGACTGGAAGGACGGCGTGATCGAGGGGACCGGCCGGGCCAGCTATGCCAACGGGCTTGTCTACGAAGGCGCGTTCAAGGGCGGCAAGAACCACGGGAAGGGCAAGATGACCTATCCCGACGGCTACACCTATGACGGCGACTGGAAGGACGGCCAGCGCCAGGGCAAGGGTGTGGCGAAATACGCCGACGGGTCGGTCTATACCGGCGATTTCGTCGCCGGCCAGCGCGAGGGCCAGGGCGAGATCGTGATGGCCGACGGCTTCCGCTATACCGGCGGCTGGAAGGCCGGCGAGATCGACGGGCAGGGAACCGCCACCTATGCCAATGGCGACGTCTACGAAGGCAGCTTCAAGGCCGGCAAGCGGCAGGGCCAGGGGATCATGCGCTATGCCACCGGCCAGACCGCGGCCGGGACCTGGACCGATGGCGCGCTGACCGAGGAAGCCCCGCCGCCGGCGGAAGGCGCCGCGGAAGGCGCCGCCCCGGCCGGCGAGGCGGCGCCCGCCGCCGGCAAGCAAGGCAACTGACCCCG
>NZ_JAYRPN010000157.1:0-3670 GCF_041911175.1 Tabrizicola sp. | reverse complement strand
CCCGCCGCCACCCGCGCCGCCGTCTCGCGCGCCGAGGACCGGCCGCCGCCCCGCGGATCGCGGTGCCCGTATTTCAGCCAGTAGGTGATGTCGGCGTGCCCCGGCCGGAAGGTCTGCGCAATGTCGCCATAGTCCTTCGAGCGCTGGTCGGTGTTCTCGATCGCAAGCTGGATCGGCGTCCCGGTGGTGCGCCCCTCGAAGACGCCGGAGAGAATCCGCACCGCATCCGGTTCGCGCCGCTGGGTGGTGAAGCGGCTCTGCCCGGGTTTCCGCCGGTCGAGCCAACGCTGGATCATTGCCTCGTCGATCGCGATGCCGGGCGGGCAGCCATCCACCGTGGCGCCCAGCGCGGGCCCGTGGCTTTCGCCCCAGGTGGTGACGCGGAAGAGATGGCCGAAGGTGTTGAGGCTCATGCAAAGGTTCCCTGCTGCCTGCCGGGCATAGCCCCGCCCCGCCCCCGCCATCAAGCGTTTTCCGGCTTGAAACCCGCCGCGTCGTCCCCAGATAGGCATAACGCGGGCCGGGCCCCTCTGACGGCGAGAGCCGTGATGTCGGACCGCGATCGGGAAACGCGCCCGATGTCCGGCCCGGCAATACCCCTGTCGCGACCGGCCATCGGTGCCCGCAAACAGGGACAAGGACATGGACTTCCTCATGACGGCCTTCCTCGGCACGCCCACCTGGATGTGGCTGGTCTTCATCGGCATCGTGATCGCCCTTCTGGTGCTGGATCTCGGCGTGCTTCACCGCACCGACCACGAGATCGGCGTCGGCGAAAGCCTGCGGCTCTCGGCGCTCTACATCAGCCTCGGCGTGGCTTTCGCCGGTTTCGTCTGGTGGCAGATGGATGCGGAGGCGGCGAAGCTCTATCTCACCGCCTTCGTGGTGGAAAAGACGCTGGCGATGGACAATGTCTTCATCATCGCGCTGATCTTCGGTTATTTCGCCATCCCGCGCCTCTACCAGCACCGGGTGCTGTTCTGGGGCATCCTCGGCGTGATCGTTCTGCGCGGCATCATGATCGGCCTTGGCGCGACGCTGGTCGCGCAATACGGCTGGATCCTCTACATCTTCGCGGCCTTCCTGATCTTCACCGGCATCAAGATGCTGGTGACCGACGACCAGCATCTCGACATCAGCCGGAACCCGGTGCTGCGCTTCCTCAAGCGTCGGCTGAACGTGACCGACACGCTTCACGGCAACGCCTTCTTCGTGAGGGAGGCCCATTCCCGGACGGGCAAGGTCGTGACCTTCGCCACGCCGCTCTTCCTCGCACTGGTGCTGGTGGAATTCGCCGACCTGATCTTCGCGGTCGACAGCGTCCCGGCGGTCTTTGCCATCACCACCGACCCGTTCATCGTCTACACCTCGAACATTTTCGCCATCCTCGGGTTGAGGGCGCTCTACTTCGCGCTGGCGGCGATCATCCACCGCTTCCACTACCTGAAATACGCGCTCGCCGTGCTGCTGCTGTTCATCGGCGCGAAGATCTTCGTGGCCGACGCCCTCGGGTGGGAAAAGTTTCCTGCCAACTGGTCGCTTGGCATCACCTTCGTGATTCTCTCGGTCGGCGTCGTGTGGTCGCTCTGGAAGACGCGGGGGGAGGCGCCGACCGGGGCCGGATCATGAAGTCGTAACCGGCTTGCGCCCCGCGACGGGTCGCGTATGGTCGGCGCCACCTCGGGGTGTCCCGGACGCGATCCGGGACTGAGATGCGCAAGCGAACCCGTCGAACCTGAACCGGTTAGCACCGGCGGAGGGAAGGCACGGCACCTGCCGGAACCATCTCCGCCCGCCTGACCATTGGAGGATGCGAGATGAGACCGACCCCCTTCTCGGCCCTGATGCTCGCGGGATGTCTCTCTGCTGCCCAGGCAGCGGCAGACACACCCGTGCTCACGGTCTATACCTACGACAGCTTCGTTGCTGACTGGGGGCCCGGCCCCGCGGTCGAGGCGGCCTTCGAGGCCGACTGCGGCTGCGACCTGCGGTTCGTGGCCACCGGCGACGGCGCCGCGCTTCTGTCGCGGCTCCTGCTGGAAGGCGAAAAGACCGAGGCCGACGTGGTGCTGGGCCTCGACACCAGCCTGACGGCGCGGGCGGCGGATTCCGGTCTCTTCGCGCCGCGGCCGGCGACAGATGCCGCCTTTGCCCTGCCGGTGAACTGGACCGACCCCCTGTTCCTTCCCTACGACTGGAGCTGGTTCGCCTTCGTCTACGACCGCACCAGGATCGACACTGTTCCGGCGGATTTCGAGGCGCTGGCGGCCTCCGACCTGAGGCTTCTGATCGAGGACCCGCGCTCCTCCACCCCGGGTCTCGGACTTCTCCTCTGGGTCAAGGCGGCCTATGGCGACCGGGCAGCGGAAATCTGGCGGGGCCTTGCCGACAACATCGTGACGGTGACGCCGGGCTGGTCGGAAGCCTATGGCATGTTCCTTGAGGGCGAGGCCGACATGGTCCTGTCCTACACCACCTCGCCCGCCTATCATCTGATCGCGGAAGGGGACGACACCAAGGCCGCCGCGCCCTTCGCCGAGGGGCATTACCTTCAGGTCGAGGTGGCGGCGAAGGTCAGGACGACGGAGAACGGGGAACTGGCCGACCGTTTCCTCGCCTTCATGACCACCGATGCCTTCCAGTCCGTCATTCCCGGAACCAACTGGATGTATCCCGCCGTCACCCCGTCCGGGGGTCTTCCGAAGGGATTCGAGACGCTGATCCGGCCGGAAAAGAGCCTGCTTTTCTCGCCCGAGGAGGCTGCGGGCCTGCGCGACGCGGCACTGGAAGAATGGCAGACCGCGCTCAGCCGCTAGGCGCGGGGCTTCGCTTCGGCGCCGGGGGGGCGGCCGCGCTGGTGGCCGCGCTCACCCTTTTGCCGCTCGGTGCCGTCCTCATGCGGGGCGGCGGCATCGCCATGCTCGGACCTGCCGACTGGGCGGCGGTGCGCTTCACCCTCATTCAGGCCACGCTTTCCGCCGCGATCAGCCTCGCGCTCGCGGTGCCCGTCGCCCGCGCCCTTGCCCGGCGGCGCTTTCCCGGGCGGGGGCTCCTCGTCACCCTTCTCGGCGCGCCCTTCATCCTGCCCGTCATCGTTGCGGTGATGGGGATTCTCGCGATTTTCGGCCGCGGCGGGTTTCTGAACGATGCCTTGGCGGCAATCGGTCTTGGCCGGGTCTCGATCTACGGACTCGGCGGCGTTATCCTCGCCCATGTGTTTTTCAACCTGCCGCTGGCGGTGCGGCTCCTGCTCCAAGGCTGGCTCGAGATCCCCGCCGAACGTTTTCGCCTTGCCGGGGCGCTCGGCTTTGGTCCGGCCGAGATCGCACGGCACCTGGAACGGCCGATGCTCAGGGCGCTCGCCCCCGGCCTCTTCGCCACGATCTTCCTCCTCTGCCTCACCAGCTTCGCCGTCGTCCTCACGCTCGGCGGCGGCCCGCGGGCAACGTCGGTCGAACTGGCGATCTATCAGGCGTTCCGCTTCGACTTCGACCTTTCCCGCGCGGCAGCGCTCGCCAGCCTGCAACTCGCGCTTTGTGCGTTGACCGCGCTTGCCGCCACGCGGCTCGCCGTGCCCTCGGCCTTCGGCGCCGGGCTCGACCGACCCGTGGCGCGCTGGGATGCGGGGGCGCCGGCGCTTCGGGCGCTCGACGCCGCCGTGATCGGGCTG
>NZ_JAYRPN010000156.1:0-24588 GCF_041911175.1 Tabrizicola sp. | reverse complement strand
GCGACGTCGCGGGTGCCAAAGGTCAGCCGCGCGCGCTGGCCGAGGCGCGCCGGTTCGCGCGACGGCCCCCCGGCCCGGCCGAACCGCGTGCCCCCCTGTTCCAGCCTGCGCAGCAGCTCGAAAAAGCCCATGCTTTCGGGGGTCGCGAGATCCCCGCTCAGATCAGGGCGCGGTTGCCCGGCGTCATCGGCCACGACACGTCCTCCTGTCTTTGCATGAGATGGGTTTTCGTGCGCACGAACGAGTTGATCGCGGCGTGGCGGGCGAAAAGCTGGTTCAGCAGCGCGCAAAGAAGAAGCGTCGAGCCCCCGGCCATCGTGGTCTCGTCCACGTCCAGCGTGATCTCGACCCCGTGGCCGAAGCAGATCGGGCCGGGGATGCCCAGACGTTCCACCACCTGCCGCGACCGGACGCGGGTGACGGATCGCGCGTGCCGGGCCAGCGCCGGATCGCCCCGCCCGGCGTAAAGGTCCAGCATGGCGCGCAAAGGCTCGGCGTCCTGCCCCGGTTCGGCCAGCGACAGGTGGTTCAGCGACAGTTGCGCCACCAGCCGCCAGGCCAGGTCGTCAAGCTGGCTCTCCCCGCCCGAGACGATGTTCGGCAGGGCGGACGCGACCGAGGCGCGGGGGCGGCGGAAGGGGGCGATCAGCTCGATCCGACCGACGGGGTCGCCGGTTTCCAGGCTGAGCTTGGGGCTGTCGTCCAGGATCGGCAGGTCGCGGTTGGTGCAAAGCGCGCGGATGTCCAGCCGACGGACCGCCTTGGTCACGGTCACGTCGGCGGGCCGGGCGATCGACAGGAACAGGTCATCGCCCGCATAGCTGGTCCGGGTCTGGCCGCGCCGGATTTCATCCTCGCCGGGGCGGCGCGGGCGGCGTTCGGTGGTGTAGACCAGGCCCGACCCGCGGTGCTGGCCGACTGAATAGAGCGGTTCGACCGTGGCATCGGGACCGTCCGAATCGGCATCCTCCACCCGTTGCAGGCGATAGATCTCGAAATCGCGCGGGCGGGTGCGGTCGGCATGGACGACATGGGCGGCGGACCGGCCGTCGATCTCGATGACGTTGCATTCCTTCTCGAACAGGTTGACCAGCGGCGTGACGAAGAGGCGAAAGTCCTTGGCCGAAATATCGGAAATCTCCGGGCGGGCGGCGTCGAGGTAGACCACGACCTCGCAAGGCCCGGAGGTGCAGGCGCGCAGCGTGGGGTTCAGCCCATCGAGGCGCAGGTAGTGGAAGCGGTCGGGCATCAGGAAATATTCCCGCAACAAGCGGTAGCCCTCGAAGGACGGGCGGACGCGGGGCAGCAACCCTTCGCCGTCGATCACGCCGACGAGCGCGGGGCCGGTCAGCGGCTGGGCCATGCCCTTCGGCGCGCGGGCGATGGCGGCAGAGCCGTGCCCGTGGAGCGCGTCGAAGATTGCCCCCCCGCGCGAGCCGCCGACGAACCACAGGTCCAGCCGGTCGAGGGAAAGTTCCGCCAGCGACCCCGGCCCGACGCGGGTCAGCGTGAAGCGGACCGCCGCCTCGGCATCCGCCCGATCCAGCCCGGCGGCGTTCATCGCGCCCTTGTCCTGCAGGTAGTCGACCTTCTCCACCGCCACCGGCCAGAGAGTCAGGTCCTGCGCCGTGGCATAGGTCGCGCGGGTGGCGATCCCTTCGCGGTAGGCGGCGACGCAGCGGGTGCCGCGCCGGACGACATGGCCGTCGAGCATGGTCTGCACCTGCGGGCCGGGATGCAGGACCGCCATCGTCATCGCGGGCGCGGGGCAGACGAGGTCGGGATACAGCTCGTCCAGCAGGTTCCGCACATAGCGGCTGCTTTCGGCATCGACCTTCAGCCGGGTCCGGGCGGCCAGGTAGGCCACGCCTTCCAGCAGGCGTTCGACGTAAGGATCGGGGCAGGGCACCGCATCCAGCGACAGGTTGCGCGCGACCGTCGGGTGCAGGGCGGAAAACTCGGTCGCAAGCTCGCGCACATGGGCAAGTTCCTCTTCGTAATAGGCGAGGAAATTGCGGTCCATCACGCCTCCTCCACCGCCGTGGTGGCGCGCCCGTTGTCGAGGTCGATCATGGTGGACAGCCGCAGCCGCTCCGGCACGGGCGACAGCATCAGCATCGCATCCACCTCGATCCGCATCCCCGTGCGGTCGCCTTGCGCCACCTTGACCCGGATCGTGTCGCGCTTCAGCCGGGGCTCGAAGACGGCGATCACCTCGCGCAGCTCTTTCGCCAGCGCGGCAAGGTCGAAGTCCGAAACAGCGCGACCGGAAAAGGACGGAACGCCATAGTTCAGGACCGAGCGGCGGACATGGGGAAAGTCGGCGATGATGTCCTGTGGCGTCTCGAACCCCTTCTGCTCCAGATCGGTCAGTTGCAGACCGGATTCGAAGCGCTCGACATTGAACAGTGCCTCGATGTCGCGGCGCACGGCTTCGCGCAGCACGGCGGCGTTCACGACGATGCCGCGTTCTTCCAGGAAGGCGCGGCGCGCCATCCGGGTCAGGAACAGATGCAGGTCGCGCCGGGTGTCGGGGTCGAAATCCTCGTCGGCCTCCACGCTGCGCGGCCCGCCCGCCAGCACGGCCTCGACCTTCCCGGCGCCGATCCGTGCCGCAAGGTCGGCGCGCTGGCGGTCGGTCTCGGACACGATGCCGGGCAGGTCGTCGACGAGGCGGTCCCACAGGCTGGGCTGGACCGCCTCGGTCCGGGATTGAAGGATCGGATCAGCCACCTGTCCTGCCTTCCTGCAATCGCCGCCCGCGCCCGCGTTCAGGCACCGGCAACAAGGTCATATTCGAATTCGTGCTCGCCGCCCGCCGAGTGGTCGCTCGCCTGCTCGATGTAGAGCACCTTCATCTTGTTGAAGACGATCGAGATCGATTCCATCGGCGGGGTCTCCACCTCGCTTGCGCCCGAGAAGTTGTAGCTTTCGATCATGCAGTCGCTGAGCGTGACCGTCAGGTAGTCAAGGTGCGTCTCGCCGGAATCCTTGCGCAGGGTGACGACGATCTCGGGGAAGGCAGTCGCGATCAGCACCGCCTGGGCAAGATAGGGCGACGACTTGTCATAGTATTTCGACACCATCAGCGAAGTCACGTTCGCCATGCCGGTGCTGCGGCCCACGCCGGGCGTGTTGACCATCGGGCGTGTCGCCCCCCAGGACAGCGACGCGATGGAAATTTCGCCTTCGTGGTCCTTGCGGCCACTTTCACCAGGGATTTCTTCGATCTTCATATAGCCGGAAACAGCCATAGCCTTACCCTTTCATCTGCGAATTGGTTGAAACATCAAGAAGTTCACTTGCTCTTCACGGAAGGAAGCTCGGACACCAGGCGCAAGCTCGCGTTGATGCCCTCAAGTTGGTAATGCGGGCGCAGGTAGAAGCGCGCGTTGTAATATCCGGGGCGCCCTTCGACGGAATCGACCTGCACCTCGGCTTTGGCCAGCGGGCGTTTCGCCTTGGCCTTGTCATCCGCCATCGCCGTGTTCGACAGCACATAGCGGTTGATCCATTCCGACAGCCAGACCTGCATGTCGGCCCGTTCCTTGAACGTCCCCACCTTGTCGCGCGCCATCGCCTTCAGGTAGTGCGCGAACCGGCTGACCGGGAAGAGATAGGGCAGGTTCGCCGACAGCCGCTCGTTGGCCTGGGCGTCGGGGTCGACCAGCCGGCCGGCACGCGCCTCGTCGTCCTGCAGGGAATGCGCGCCGATGAAGGCTGCGATGTCGGTGTTCTTGCGGTGCAGGATCGGCATGAAGCCCAGCTTCGCCAGCTCCGCCTCGCGCCGGTCGTCGATGGCGATCTCGGTCGGGCATTTCATCGCGATCGACCCATCGTCGGTCGGAAAGCTGTGCACCGGCAGGTTGATGACCGAGCCCCCCGATTCCACGCCGCGGATCTGGCTGCCCCAGCCATACAGCTTGTGGCTGCGGTTGATGTTCACGCCCATCGCGAAGGCGGCGTTCATCCAGACGTAGTGGTCGTGCTTGCCGTCAAGCTCTTCCTCGAAGGCGAAGCCTTTCACCGGGATCGTCGCCGCGCCGTAGGGCAGGCGGGCCAGGACGCGCGGCATCGCCAGGCCGATATAGCGCGCGTCCTCGGATTCCCGCAGCGACTGCCAGCTGGCATAGTCGGGCGAGGAGACGATCTGCTGCAGATCCTGCGGGTTCGGCAGTTCCTGCCAGCTTTGCATGCGGAACAACTGCGGAGCGGCGGCTGCGATGAACGGCGCATGCGCACTGGCGCAGATGCCCGACATGCTGCGCAGAAGGCCCACGTCGCGCGGGTGGTGGCTGAATTCATAGGCCCCGATGATCGCGCCGAAGGGCTCGCCGCCGAACATCGAGTATTCGTCGGTGTAGAGCCGCTTGAACATGGGAGACTGGTCCCACATCTGGCCTTCGAAGTCCTCCAGCTGGTCGGCCAACTGGGTCTTGGTGATGTTCATCACCCGGATCTTCAGTTTCTGGTCGGTCTCGGTGTTGTTGACCAGGTAGTGCAGCCCGCGCCAGGTGCCCTCGATCTCGCGCACTTCGGGGGCGTGCATGATCTCGTTCATCTGGGTGGTGAGCAGGCTGTCGATGCCTGCGATCAGGTTCTTGATCGACTTCACCGCATTGCCGGAAATCGTCGCCGTGCCCGACCGTTCGGTGGCCGCCAGCGCAAGGTTCTGCACCAGCTTCTGCAGCTTCTGGCTTTCGTCGTCCTTGACGCGGAAATCCTTTTCCAGAAGGTCGCTGAATTCCCCCAGGTCGATGGCCTGGGCTTCGGCGGCGGCGGTGCCTTGCTTTTCCTGTTCGGCCATCGCTCAGCCCTCCTTCTTCGTGGCTTCGTCGGCGACCTGCATCAGCAGGGGTTCATTCTGCAGCAGCTGGGCGATCCGCTTCTCGGCGTTCACCTTGCCGTCCATGTAGCCCAGCAGCTCCTCCAGCTGGCGGCGCATCTTCAGCAGTTCGGCCAGCGCGGGGACCTGTTCGGCCACCTTGTCGGGGGTAAAGTCCGACATGTGCTTGAACGACAGGTCGACGAACATCTCCTCGTCGGCAGCGCCGTCCTTTGCGGGCAGGCGGTTCGGCACCCGGGCCTTCACCCGGGGCGCCAGCGCCTCCATGAACTTGCCGAAACGGCCCGCGTCCACATCGACGAAGCTGCGTTCGTTGACCGGCTTCGTCGCCTCTTTCGTTTCGGATTTGCCCGCAAGATCGGCCATGACGCCCATGACGAAGGGAAGTTCGATGGTGGTCGGGCTGCCGTAGTGTTCGACGTCATAGGCGATCTGCACCCGCGGGGCGCGGTTGCGTTCGATCACCTTTGCCTTGCTTTCACTTGCCATGTCTCAGACCTCTCCTGACTGTCGTGCGGCCTATTGCGGGGCCGATTTCTTGTCGTCCACACCGGCGACGTTCTTGAATTCCTTCATTCCGCTCGGGGCGATCTCTTCCATCAGTTGCAGAAAATTCATCGGCACCATCTTCCGCATCCGCCGCGCAAGGTGGGGGATCGGGCTGGAGGGCTCGGTGCGTTCGTAAAAGTCGATGATCATGTCCAGGCAGCGTTCCACGTCCCGGCGCGAATTGACCGCGCCGGGGATGCCTCCGGCGGCTGCCGGCGACGGATGCGCGCCGTTCAGCGCGGGCGCGGGGGTTGAGGGTTCGGCCATTGCGATCACCTCGGATGCGGCAGCGCCGGGGGTTGCTTGCGACTGGGCGGCGGTCAGCGGGGCCAAGGCACGGGCCAGGGCCTTGTCCAGTTCCTTGAATTTCACGCCGACGCCATTTTCGCCCACGCGCGCGGTCAGCGCCGATTCCAGCCCGGCAAGGGCGCTCCGGGTCGCCTCGATCACTCCGATCAGCGCGGCCAGGTCCTCGGGTCGCTCGATGGCCTCGGCGCGACAGGCGGCGGTCACGCGGCTTGCCCGGGTCTCGTGGCGGGACAAGAGCTCGGCCACCTCCTTGTCGCCCAGGCCCGAGGGCAGTTCCGCCTGTGCCTGGTTGCGGGTCAGCCCCCCGGCGCACAGGTCGCCGACCGTGACCGGACCAATGCCGCGCGGCGACAGGACAGTGGTGAACTCCAGGTCGCACAGAAGTCCGTTGTCTGCATTCTCAAGCTGGAACAGCGCATTGATCCGCCGCGTCGCGGCCTCGCGTGGGGAAGCCGCTTCGCGCAGAACCGGATGCACGGTGTCCCAGTGCTGATCGACCGTCGACGCCAGAAGACCAAGCCCCTGCCGCATCCCGTCGAATCCCTCGGCATTGGCCAGCGCGCGGGCGACGATCACCAGAAGCCGGATGTCGCGGCCCGCCGCGGCAAGATCGACCGACTGCGACAGGATTTCCGGCCAGTCGATCGCCACGCCGCCGGTTCCGCCCGTCCTGACGTTTTCCAGCCGAAAGCTGCGCGCGGCAGGCTCCAACAGCCGCTCGACGGCGTGGAAACGCGGGTCGTTGCGCAGTTCCGATCCCGAGGCACCGTCCGCCATCGGAACCATGAACGGTTCAAGGTCCATCTCGGTCCAAAGCCTTCAGTCAAAACACACGAAAAACGAATTCTATCCCGCAAGTCTTGCACCACCTGACCTAAAGTCAAGGTCTTGCATCGATGACCCGCGAGGCGATTGACACGATGTTCCCCGGCTCTTTCGCGATGATGCCCGCAAGCTCGTCCGCCAGCCCGCCGACCGACAGGGTCGCCGGCAGTCGCGTCCCGAACAGCGAGGTCTTCGACAGGATCGCGATGATCTCGGACTTGCCGAAATTCGTCGGATCGACGGTGATCGAATACAGGCCCTTGCCGGTCTTGATGTCATCGAGGCTGGAAAGGACGCGAACCCGCCGGATGCCGTCGACCACGGTGCCAAGGCCCTGAATGTCGTGTTCGGGCTGCCTCTCGTTCGGCAGCAAGCTGAAAACCTGGTTGGTGTTGTCGACCACCAGCACCCAAAGCGACAGGCCTGTCAGGTCGCCGGGCACATGCAACTCGACCACCGGATTGTCGCCCGCGTGGAAGATGCCGGACAGGTTGACCTCGCCGGTCGCGCCGTCGCCGAACCAGATCAGCGCATCGCCCGCGCCGACCGGAGGCAGCACCTTGCGCACGGTGCAGAGGTCGGGATTGAGAATCGTCACATCCAGCCGGACCGAGCGGTCGCCGATCATTGCGTCCAGCGCGGCCTGCAGCGCATCGCGGGCCTCGACCGAGTCCATCGCGCCGGTGACGACGATGGTTTCACCAAGCTCGTAGACCTGCAAGGCGCCCTTGTCCGGCGTCAGCGGTCCGCACCGGGCGAAGGGGGCAAGGGCATCCAGCACCGCCTGGCCCTGCAGGGCGCGCGGGCCGACTTTCATCCCGATGTCGAGCTTCATCCCCGTCCGCTTCGCCCAGTCCTGCAGCGCTGCGCGCTTCTGGTCGAATTGATCGCGGGTGGTCGCGATCCCGTCGAAGACAACGGAGCCGTCCGTCACCACTATCGACCATTCGGTCAGGCCCTGCATCAGGCCCAGCAAATCGGCAAGGTTCCCGACCCACTGCGCATTCGGCACGCCCTGCGCCATGCTCAGGGCATCCTTGGGCGCTGTCGCCCCGGTGGCGGCGGTGAAAGCCAGACCCAGGCGCTGCGCCGCCTCGGCATCCGGCGCGTTGCCCGTAAGCTGAGCGCCATCCGGGCCGAAGCTGGCCGCAAGCTTGTAGGGAGAGGCGACCGGAATGGGGTGGAGCCAGCTTTCCACCAGCCCGGTGTACCAGGCACCGCCCCCGACCAACCCCAGCACGAGGACCAGAAGCAGGGCCAGCGTCCTGCCCCTGCCACTCCTGCGCTCCTGCCCGCCCGTCGGAGGCGCGGCCCGCCCGCCGCGCGCCGAAACCGGCTTCAGCGTCTGGTTCAACCTGGCAACCACTGCCTCGGCACTCGGCGCACGGTCGGCCAAGGCAGGGGCGGCCAGCCAGTCGACCAGCCCCTTCAGCGGCTCCGGCACGCCTTCGGTATCCAGCCGGTTCTGCTTGCGTCGGACGATTTCCCCCGGCGTGGAGCCCCCGAACGGCACCTGCCCCCGGAAGGCCGCCAGCAAGGTCGCCCCCAGGGCATAGAGGTCCGACCGTTTCTCCGCCCGCCCTTCCAGCTGCTCCGGCGCCGCATATTCGTATTTCCCGGCAAACTCGTTCCCGACGATGGTCTTCGCCCCGGTCGAGGTGTCCTTGGCGATGCCGAAGTCGATGATCGTCGCCTTCTCCGCCGCCCCGTCGCGCAAGACCACGTTGTCGGGCGACAGGTCGCGGTGGACGATCCCCCTGGCATGGGCTGCGACCAACCCCTCGGCCACCCGGTGCGCGATGATCATCAACTCGCGCGGGTCCATCCGGCGGCGCTGCATCACATCGCTCATCGACGGCCCGTCGATGAAATCCATCACCAGGAAGACATGGCCTGCCTCCGTGCGCGAACATTCGGTGTAGCGCACGACCGCATCGTTCAGCACGTCGCGCATCTGTTCTTCGCGGCGCATCAGCTGGATGTAATCGTCATTGCCGGAAAACTGCGCGTTCAGGGCCTTGATCGCCACCACCCGCCCGGAAATCTGGTTGCGCGCCCGGTAGACCTCTCCCGTGCCGCCACGTCCCAGAACCCCCTCGATCTCGTAGGTGTGGTTCAGCACCTGGCCCTGGCGGAAGATGTCACCGGGAAGCGGACCGATCATTCCGTCACCCCACAGCCGACCGGGGTCCGGATTCCATCACCGGGCGTGTCAGCAAAATAGTCGCCATGCGAAAATTTCCGGACTAGAGTGACCTTGCGGAAAGCCTGCGTCTTTCCGGCATGATGAGCAAGCATATTCAAAATCGGCAAGGGGGAAGGATTATGGCCCCACGCGGTGGCACCGAAACGATCAAGCGCAAAGAGCTGGTCGGGAAGCTGAACCCTGTCTGCCTGAAGGCGTTCTCCGCCGCAGCGCAGACGGCCAAGACGCGCGGCAATCCTTACGTCGAGCTGGTCCATTTCATCGAGGCGCTGTCCCAGTCCGCAAGGTCCGATTTCGAAATCCTCTGCGCGTCCGCCGGGGTCGACATCTCGCGCCTGGCCGCCGACATCACCCGCGCGGTAGATGCGCTTCCCCACGGCGCGGGCTCGGTCGAGGAATTCTCCGACCACATCTTCCGCGCCATCCAGGAGGGCTGGACGTTTGGCAGCCTGGAGTTCGGCGACGATACCGTGCGCTCGGCCTACATTCTGCTCGGCGCGCTCAAAATCCCGGTGCTGGAGGGGCTGCTGTTCAAGATCAGCCTGGAATTTGACAAGATCGACCCGGCCTCGATGGCCGGGCAGCTGGGCGACCTGCTGGTCGAGTCCATCGAGGGTGCCAAGCCCGAAGGCGAGGCCCCGAAGACGAAGCAGGCCCCCGGCGGCAAGTCGGCGCTGGACCAGTATGCGACCAACCTCACCGAACGGGCGCGGGCGGGCAAGATCGACCCGGTGATTGGCCGCGACCCGGAAATCCGCCAGATCATCGACATCCTGATGCGCCGCCGCCAGAACAACCCGATCCTCACCGGCGAGGCCGGGGTCGGCAAGACCGCCGTGGTCGAGGGCTTCGCCCTGCGGCTGGCGCGCGGCGACGTGCCGCCGCAGCTGAAGGCGGTCGACCTGCACATGCTGGACGTGGGCCTGATGCAGGCCGGGGCTTCGGTGAAGGGCGAATTCGAGAAGCGGCTGAAACAGGTGATCGACGAGGTGCAGTCGTCGGAAAAGCCGATCATCCTCTTCATCGACGAGGCCCATACCCTGATCGGCGCCGGGGGCGCTGCGGGCACCGGCGATGCCGCCAATCTGCTGAAACCGGCGCTTGCGCGCGGCGAACTCCGCACCGTCGCCGCGACCACCTGGTCGGAATACAAGGAGCATATCGAGAAAGACCCCGCCCTGACCCGCCGCTTCCAGGTGGTGAAGGTCGAGGAGCCCGCCGAGGACGCGGCTGTGAGAATGCTGCGCGGCGTGGCCGGGGTGCTGGAGAAGCACCACAAGGTCGAAATCCTGGACGAGGCCATTGAGGCCGCGGTGACGCTCTCGCACCGCTACATCCCCTCGCGCCAGCTGCCGGACAAGGCGATCAGTCTTCTGGACACCGCCTGCGCCCGCGTCGCCGTCTCGCAGCACGCCACCCCGGCCGAGGTGGAGGACATCGAGCGCCGCCTGTCCGCGCTGGAGGTGGAACAGGGAATCATCTCCCGCGAAGAGGCCATCGGGATCGAGGTCCGCGAGCGCAAGGCCGAGGTGGAGACGGCGCTTGCCAAGGCGACCACCGAACTCGACGCCGCCAAGGCGAGGTGGGAGGCCGAGAAAGCTCTGGTCGACGAAGTCCTCTCCCTCCGCGCCACCCTGCGGGGCGCGGGTCAGCCGGTGGACGAAACCGGGGTGACGGGGGAAACTCCGCCCGAGGCCAGCGAGGACACCGCCGAGCCCGAGGCCCTGACCCCCGAAGCCCGTGCCGAAATGCTGACGACCCTCCGCGCGAAGATGGCCGCCCTCGCCGAGGCCCAGGGCGAACGGCCCCTGATCCTTCCCGCCGTCGACCGCCTGGCTGTCGGGGCCATCGTCCAGGACTGGACCGGCATCCCGATGGGCCGGATGCTCGCCAGCCAGACTGAACGTGCCCTGCAACTGGCCGGGACGCTCTCGGAACGGGTGGTCGGGCAGGATCACGCGATGGGGATGATCGCGAACCGCATCCAGACCTCCTACGCGGGCCTCGGCGCGCCGGAGAAACCCATCGGCGTCTTCATGCTCTGCGGCCCCTCCGGCGTCGGCAAGACCGAGACCGCGCTGGCCCTGGCCGAAACCCTGTATGGCGGCGAGCAGAACCTGATCTCGATCAACATGTCCGAGTTCCAGGAGGCGCACACCGTCTCCACCCTGAAAGGCGCGCCGCCCGGCTATGTCGGCTACGGCAAGGGCGGCATCCTGACCGAAGCCGTCCGCCGCCGCCCCTATTCGGTGATCCTGCTGGATGAGGTGGAAAAGGCCCACCCGGACGTGCACGAGATTTTCTTCCAGGTCTTCGACAAGGGAATGATGGACGACAGCGAGGGCCGCCGGATCGACTTCAAGCACACGCTGATCCTGCTGACCTCCAACGTCGGATCGGAAGAGATCATGGCTATGACCGAGGACGGCAAGACGGAGGCAGACCTCGATGACCTGACCGCCTCCCTCCGCGCGCCGCTTCTCAAGGTCTTCCCCGCCGCGCTTCTGGGCCGGGTGGTGACGATCCCCTACTACCCGCTCTCCGACCAGATGATCGAGGCCATCGCCGGCCACAAGCTGCGCGGCATCGCCCGGCGGCTGGAGGCGGGGCACGGCGCGGAACTGGTGATCGGCGAAGGCGTGATGGACACGATCAAGGCCCGCTGCACGGAAATCGAAAGCGGGGGACGGATGATCGACGCGATCCTGACCAACACGCTCCTGCCGGAACTCAGCCGCCAGGTCCTGAACCGGAAACTGGAGGGGGCCGACCTGACGCGGGTCACGGTGACGGGCTCGGACGCCGGGTTCGGCTATGAATTCGAATAGGGAGAGTGGCGATGCATGACGGAACTTTCCTCGGCCTGCAGGGCGTCCACCGGGCCGAGATCATCGCCCTCACCCCCGACGGTCGCGCGGAGGTGCGGGTTCCCTCTCTTGGTGAGACGAGCCTGATTGCCCAGTCGCTGGTGCCCGTTCCGGCGGCTTCGGTCGGGAGGCTGGCGGCGGTCACGATGATGGGGGACGAGCCGCTGATCCTGGGGCTGGTCCAGCCTCCCGCGCCCGAGGTCGAGGCGGACGGGGAGAGGCTGGTCATCGAGGCCCGCCGCGAGGTGACGCTGCGCTGCGGGAGGGCGTCGATCACGATGACGGCGGATGGGCGGGTGACGATCCGGGGGACCCAGGTCCTGAGCCGGTCGGATGGGCCGAACCGGGTGCAGGGGGCAAGCGTGCAGCTGAACTGAGGGCGGGTGTCCACAGTGGACAGATTTTGAAACATATTTAAAATCAGTAGGTTGATATTTTTCAGTAATGATTTCTTAAGATCTGACCGCAGCCCGAAACCGCTCAATGCGGAACCGGAAACCCATGCGCGTGGTCGTGGTCGTCATCCTCGTCCGGGTCGTCGATGCCGAATTCCCAGGGCCCAAGGATGAAGGGGTTGCCCATGCGGCGTTCCCACTGGATCAGTCGGTCCAGAAGCTCGGGCGCATGCTGCCGGTCATAGGGCATTCCCGGCACCAGCACCTCGAACGCGACCGGGCCGCCACGGGGAAAGGCCGGGGCGAACAGATCGGGCACCCGACCGCCTTCGACCTGCCAGCCGTGCCAGCGTTCCAGTCGCGCCAGTGCCTGCTGGAACCAGGTCTCATAAGCGGCATCGCCATCCAGCACATGCTGCGCCAGATTGTGCATCCAGGTGGCGCGGTCGGCGATTACCGGGTTTTCGCCGATCCGCTCCAGCACGTCATAAAGGATCGACATCGCCATGATCATCGGCCCGCGCACCGGCCCGGCATAGTCCTCGTCCTCGGGTGCATAGCGCTGACAGCGCCAGTCGGGAGCCATGTCGGCCCACATCGCCTGAACGAAGTCGCGCGCTGGCCGGTCCGCATCCAGCGGGGCCATCCGCGCCAGAATCCATTGCGCCGACCCGATGGCGAGGGCAAGACAGGCGTTGGGGGTGATTTCCAGCAGGCGGTCGTGCAGCGGGGCGGGGAGGAAGTAGAAATAGGGCCAGAGGTCGTGCTCGTCCCAGGCAAAGCCCGGATAGCCCGCCGCGTCGAAATGGCCTGGCGGAACGATCTGCATCGTCAGCGGTCCCGACCATAGGGCCTGCCCGCGAAGCCTTCGGCCAGAAGCGTGGCGGGTGGCACAAGAAGCTGGTTTTGCTGCGGGTCGATCTCGGCCAGTTCGGCGGTGGCCCGTGCCACAAGATCCAGTCCCGAAAGGCCAAGGCGCGGGTCGAGCACTTCCAGCGGCAGCGGCGTGCCGTGGGTTTCGGCGGTGGCCGCCGCCCAGCTTTCGCGGTCGGGGTAGTCATAGATGTAGGGGGAATGATCCACCAGCGACGGTGCGATGACGTTCAGCCGCTCGATCATCGCACGCAACCAGCCGTCCACGGTTTCCGCGTTCGACGTGCCGCAGAGATGCCGGGTCAGGTGGATCATATGGGCGATGTCCATGATCGGCCGTTCCGATAGGAACCCGCCTGGCGCCCGCTCCAGCAACTCGAAGAAGAAGAAGGCGATGGAGCGGCGGACAGCGCGGGTCTTGTCGGTGGTGTCCTCGACATCGTCGATGGTGATGCCGAAGGTCTTGGGATAGCGCCCGTCGAACTGGTAGGCGAAGATCTGTTCCATCAGGAGAAGGTTCAGCTTCTGGTCGAAGACCGAGGCGGTCCGCTGATGGCAGAGCCCGACGCAGCCGAGGTAGATCATGTACAGCGCGCAGTTGGTCTTTTTCAGCAGCGCCTCAAACAGCGGTGTGACCTGGCCCACCGGACCGATATGCGCGGTGGCCCCGTTCCAGGGCAGGGCCGAGAAATCCGCCGGGCTCATCGGCGTGATCTTGGGCAGGAACCGGATGGCGGAGAACATGGCTACACTCCCTCTTCCGATTGCTTGCAGCCGTCGCGCGTCGTGCCGTCAGCATTGCAGAGCCTGATCTTCATGCATTTGCACGCGGACTGGATCACCTTCTTGCAATGCGCGCAGGCCTCGGTGCTGGGCGGGCCGGTCGACCCATCCTGAAGCCGCGGGTGCCAGTCGATCGCCATCGTCAGCTTGCCCCATTTGGACACCGGCGCGATTTCCTTGAAGATGCAGGGCTCGCTGTGGCCGTAGAAACCGCCGTCCGAGTGATTGTGCGGTGGCTCACCCTCGCAGATCGGTTGCGGAATCCTGTTGGCCTGGCGCTGTTTCTTGGTCGACTTCTTCGCTTCGGCGAAATAGCCGCCGCTTTTTCGGCGCAAGAGCTTGCTGGAGGTTCCCGCGACGACACTGGAAGGGCCGGAGGCGGGCTTGAACAGTGCATGGGACACGGTTCCCGATTCGTCGAAATCCTTCAGCTTGTCGCGCTGGTTCGGCGTGGCCTTGCGGCTTTTGCTGGCGGCCTTCACCTTTTCGCGGACATTGTCGTTCGCGGCCTTCAGCCCCTCACAGGGGCTGCGGGCGTCGATCATGTCGACGCTGGGTTTTTCGATGCTGATCGAGAAGCCGCTGCCGGGATTGGCATGGTTGGTCGAGGTGAGGTCGGTGAAGCGTTCCGCCCCGCCGCCTTCGAAGATCACGTCGAAGGAATAGGCCTCGAACTTCAGCGGGCCGGTAATGTTGTGGGTGACGACGCTGGCGCCGAAGCTGCGGGTGGCGGGTTCGTCACCGGTGATCTTGGAATATTTCGAGGCGTTCTTCTTTCCTGCCTCCTTGCCGAGGACGAAGACGCTGGTGCAGCCGTCGGTGGTATCCGAGGCATTGCCGAAATTCGGGTAGGGGATCGGCACCGGCCCTGCAGGGGGCGGCGGCGGCGAGAGGCAGACGTCGGGCATGGCGGCCAGTGTCTTGTTCGCGGCGGCCTTGCCGGAAACGCCCAGACCATTGGCGAAGACGCTCATGACAGCCCCCGCATCTCGGCCGTCAGGGCCACGCGGCGGCCGTCGTCCTCGCCCGCGAAGCACAGGGCGCGGTTCTGCGGCAGCAACCCGGCGCGGCCCATCTCGAAAGCCCAGGCCAGTTGCGCGGGCATCAGGGCGGCGCCGATCTCGCCGGCGTATTCGATCAGGTTCCAGTGTTCCAGATAGCCGCGCGGGCGGCGGGAATGGCCTTCGGGCGGGACGCGGTCAAGGCGCATCTGGGCCATCATCTGTTCCTTGAACTTGAAATGCTCGCCGTTCAGGTCACCGATCAATGCCGGGAAATCATAGAACGGAATCCCCGTCACCGCCAGCGCGGCGCGGATCGCCTGGGTCAGGCCCTCGCCCGTCACCGCCTGTTCGCGCGCGCCGCCGTCGCGGCTGGGCTCGATGCCGGTGCCCATGCCGGTGATCGCCAGTTCCGGCCCCTGCGAGGTGCCGGTGCGGGCGACGAGGATGGCGGAGGCGGCCTCGCCCAGGGTGAAGCCCGACGTGTTGGCGCCGCAGAGGAGGCGGCCCCTCGCGATGTAGTGCTCGACGATGACCTGGCGCAGCAGGCTTTCGACGCCGACAAGGATCTGCACGGGGTAGCGGGCGGATTGCCGTGCGGCGGTGGCGAGGAGATGCGGCAGGCCCGACCGTCCGCCGCCGATCACGCCCGAGCCGGGGGGCAGCGGGCGGCCCAGCTTGCGGGCGAGGCCGTCGAGCATGCGGGTTTCCAGGTCGCCGGGGCGGCCGGGGCGATCCGGTGGCGCGACGGTCACCAGGATGGGGATGTCGCCTGCCGGGCGGCGCAGGGGGTCCGGCAGGGTGGCGACCTGGGCCAGGCATTCCTCGATGGGGGGCGTGGCGAGATCGGGGAGGAAGGTGGGTCCCTCCCACCACTGATGCGCGGCGACGCGGAAGCAGTTGAGGTTGGCGCCAACGGTCGGGTCCCAGAGGTTGCCGGTTTCCGATCCGATGATCTGGCCGCGGATGCCGGCGATGGTCGAGGGGCCGTCGGGGCCGAGCGCGGACCAGATGCCGTAGCCGATGACCGAAAGGCCGGGGGCGATGCCTTTCTCAGACATGGGCACCCCCCGGCCAGTGGGTTGCGCCGTCGAGCGGGCGTTCGACGACGATGGCGCGGGCGAATTCGAAGAGGTCGCGCTCGGCGGTGATGCGGGTGCGCCAGGTCAGGCACATGCGGGCCATGTCGGGCAGGAAGAGCACGGTGTCGAGGTTGGCGATGCGCTGGGTGATGCGGCCGGACTTGCGTTCGAAGGTGACGACGATCTGGGTGCGGGGGATCTGGCCGGAGAGGCGGCCTTCGGGCGAGAGGTTGACGAGTTCCACGGGCTCGCCGCCGGTGGGGTAGGGGATCTGCTGGTCGGGGGCCGAGGCCTGGAAGTAGCGGTCGTCGAAGTCCATCGGCAAAAGGGGCACGCGGTTGTCGAGCCAGGCGTCGTCATAGGTGCCCGCGTACTGGCGGCGGGGCAGCCAGGTGCGGCCGAGGGGGCCGAAGGCCATCGGGGGGAAGCCGCCGTCGGGAGAGGTGGCGTCCTGGCCGAATTCCGAGGTCTGGGCCAGGGGCTTGCCCTCGCGGTTCACGGAATTGGGGTAGTAGCCAAGGCCTGCGGGGTTCTGCCCGTAGCTTTTCGCCAGTGCCGGGTTTTCCGCCTCGGGGTCGATGCCGCCATAGGCGTGGTCATAGCCGATGTCCTGCACCAGGAAGGGGCGTTTCTCGGAGGGCATGTGGCCCGCCGCGCCGCGCAGCCAGATGCGGCTGCCGTGGGCGGTGAACTTCTTGGCCCACTGGCCAAGGCGGATGCCGACGTCCACGCTGGTTGCGGGTTCGCCCCCGGGAGCATGGGCGCGGGCCTGGGCCAGCACGTCGCAGCGCGGGCGGAAATGGGCGAAGTCGGTTTCCAAGACCGGGGCGTCCCAGGCGGGGTCGGGGCCGAAGACATCGGCCTCGATCAGGGGCAGTTGCTCGGTCGCGACAAGGCTGGGTTCGCCGCGCCGGGGCGACAGGGTGAAGGTGGCGCGGACCACCAGCACGATCACCTCGTGCCCCTGCTTGTCCAGCGCGAGGGTGAAATTGCTGGCGAAAGGCGTGGTGTTCTCCAGCCTCATGCCCGCCCCCAATATCGCGCCGGGCCTACCATCGGCGGGTAAAGCCCCTGGGCTGGGGCACCACCGCGCCGCGCCAGTTCGGCAGGGCTGCATCGGGGGTGCGGGTGGCAAGTTCCAGCGCCACGGCGCGCTGGTCAAGCTGGTAGGTCGCCGTCGCCTCGATGGGGGGCTGGATCGTCCAGGCGGCGACGCCCAGCAGAGAGCGCGTCCCGGCGACGAAGCGGGCGCGGTTCGGGGCCAGCCAGCGGGAAAGCTTGTCCGGGTCGGGCCAGTAGAGCTTGGCCTCGATGAAGCTTTCCATCGGGCACGCGGCGACCACCGGATCGTCGGGGTCGTCGGGAAATTCGGCCAGTTCCAGCGATTCGGCGCTGAGCCGTGCGCCGGTGATCCGGCAGAAGGCAGCCCCCGCGATGCGCGACAGCACCGGCTCGGCCATCTGGCGCAGCAGCCAGTCGAGCGTATCCGCCGCGCCCAGAGCCCCGGTCGCGACGACGCCCCAGCGCTCGGTCAGCCGGTCGGACATCAGCCGCGCGATGGCGGCCCGGGCGGAGCGGTCGTCCAGCACCAGCGGCAGCAGTTCGGCCACCATCCGCGCCTGCGAAGCGGGGGTTACCGGGGTGACGTGCTGGGACAGGATCGCAGGCGCGCTGCGGCGGTCGCCCAACAGGGCAGCAGCCCAGGCGGCCCAGAAACGCAGGTCGGGGTCGCCGCCATCGGCCCGCCGGGCAAGGTCGGGCGCAAGGTCCACCCGACCGAGTTCCCCGGCCAGCCGCATGGCGCGGGCCGCGACGCGTGGATCGCGGTGGGCGAGCAGCGGGCCAAGATGGCCCTTCGGGTCGATCCGCCGCTGCGCACAAACCTCCAGCGCGATCCAGGCAGCCATCGGGTCGCGCCCGGCGATCCAGTCGCGCATCCGCGCCGCCATCAGCGCCGGAGCACACCAGGCCGCCGCCGCGCCAAGCGCCGCGACCTGATCCCAGAGCAGCACCTCGGGCGGGGCAAGGTCGGCGAGGGACAGGTCGGCACGCGCGTGCAACAGAAGGTGGAAGGCGCTGAAGACCTCGCCGTATTCCGCCGCGATGGCAAGCGTCTCCAGCGCCAGCTCCACCCCGGCCTCGCGCCCCATGACCAGTGCATCAAGGTTCCCGGCCAGGCGGGATTCCAGATCGAAGATCTCGACCAGGCGAAAGTTCGGCCCATCCAGACCCAACCGCAGCTGAGCCGCGACGAAAGCCGCATTCTCGGCGTGAAGCCGCAAAATGCGGCGGTTGGGCAATGGCGCGTTGCAATTCATCAGGAAATGACCCCGCAAGGTCGTGATGCCCCAGCTTAGCCCAAGCCGGGACAATTCCAAGCACAGGTTTCCCGACCTGTCCGGGGAATCTCGGGGCCTTTCAGCCTGCGCTGCGCGTCAGCGACTGCAAGGCCGGGGCCAGGTCGGCTGCGGTTCGGCAGACCAGCGCGCCCGCCTGTGCCAGATCCGCGCCCACGTCGACCGGCAGGCTGGAGTTCGAGCCTTCGGGGATCTGGTTCAGCCGCCCGCCGATCAGGACCGGAACCTCGATGCCCGCAGCGCCCAGGGCGTGGAAATAGCGCAGCGCGATGCCGTTGTAGGTGCTGATCGCCACGGCATCGGGGCGATCGCGGCGCACCCGTTCGGCGAGGACGGCGGGATCGGTGGACACGCCGCCATCCAGCACAGTGACGCCCAGACGGCGGAGGACTTCCTCGACCAGCATCTTGCCGTGCTCATGCACGTCGCTGGTCGCCACCATCACCCGCAAGCCGCGCAGGGCCGGGCTTTCGGGGTGGCCCTTCAGCGCGTGGTCGGCCATCTCGGCCAGTTCCGACAGGATGGTGGCCGGGGCAATCGGCAGCCTGCCCCCCGGCGCCTCGGGATCGGGTCTTCCGGCACCGTAATGCGATTCCAGCCGCCGCGCGCCCATCCGGCGCAGGGCAAGGAGAAGCTGGAACGGGCAGGCGGTGTCAACGCCAAGCCGTGCCAGCCCCGCAAGTGCGGCCCCGGCAAAAGCCTGCCCTCCGGCGACGATCCGGGCCGCCATCGCATCGACCGGGGCGGGGTCGATCAGCGCAAGCCAGCCCGGCGCAAGTTCTGCCATCCGCCCGGCGAAAAGCTGGGCCTCGACCACTTCCTCGATCTCGGGGATGCGCTCGTTCTCGGTCACCGGGACGGCGTTGATCGCATGGCCGGTGGGCTGGCCGATCTGCCCCGCCGCGTCGACCAGAAGATAGTTGGAGAGGCTGGCGAAATTCGCCGCCGGACGGCCGCGATAGGCGGTGGTGTTGCCGTAGATCATCGTCCCTGGCGCGGCGCCCACCTGCGCCAGCGCGCGCTGGAAGGCCAGCCGCGAGAGGGGGTCCGAGAAGTGGTGGCCGTAGCAATGGCCGACCGGCGGGCCGATCAGTCCGGTGACGATGTGGCGTTCCAGCAGCACCATGCCAAGGCAGGAGGCAAGGTCGGTGAACTGCGCGGCAAAGCCGTCGTCCAGGTTCGACTGCACCAGGATCGGCACCGGCTGCGCCGCGATCAGCCCCAGGGCGCGGACGGTCTGGGCGGTGGCCTCGATGTCGTCGTCATGGCCGGGGATGCGGAAGGTGAAATACTGCCCGAGATTGCCGATCGCGGTGCTGCCGGCGGCAAGGGCGGCTTGGGTGTTTTCCACCGCCGCCGGGAAGCCCAGCACGAAATCGCCGAAATGCGCGGCGACGGGGGCGGCTTCGGTCAGGCGGGTGAAATCCTCGATGCCGGGCAGGATCATGCCGGTCCCGCGCTCGGCTTTGGCGCGGCGGGCGCGGGGCAGGGCCATCGACCAGTCGAGACAGAGGCCGTAGCGGTCGACTGTCACACCTTGGGCGGCACAGCTTTCCCAGATTTCGGCATAGGCGCGGCGGCTTTTCCCGGGGTCGCGGAAGCCGATCTGGGCGTGCTGCATGACGCGGGACTTCGCCATCTGCGCCAGCTTGAAGCCGTATTCGCTGGCCGCGCCGACATGGCGCAGGAAGGCCGAGGGGCCGAGCGTCCAGGTGCGGGCCAGCGCGCGGCCTTCGGCCAGAAGCTCGGCGCCCGAGGGCAGGTCGGGTTCGGGGAGAAGCGGGGTCATCCGGCGCGGCCCCGCACGCGGGCCAGCACCCGGTCCAGCGCGGCGGTGAGGGCGGCGGTCCCGCCCCCGGCGGCGAAGTCGCGGAAGATCTGTTCGTTCAGTCCGCCGGGGGTGGAATGGCCGTCGCGCAGGGTGGCGAAGGTGTCGGGACTGTCCACCGCGACCTTGCCGAGGTTGGCGAAGAGCGCGGCGAGGTAGGCCCGCGCGGCGGTATCGCCCAGTCCCTGCGCCTCAAGCCAGCCCTGCGCGGTTTCGAGAATGCCGAAATAGCTGCCCATCAGCGCCGATCCCACGGCGAAAAGGTCGAACTCGGCGATGTCGCGGCAGGGGAGCGCGGTGCCGAGGCGGTCGAACAGGGCGGCGGTATCGGCGTCGGGCGGGAAGATCGGCGTCACCGAGGCGCGGTCGGCGACGAAGGGCAGGGGGATGGCGCGGATGACCGGCAGGTCAAGCCCGATCCAGTCGCGCAAGCTGGCGATCGGGGTGGCGGCGATCAGGCTGACCACCTTCTGCCCTGACCGGAAGCGCAAGGAGCGGATCACCGCCTCGGCCACCTGCGGGCGGACGGCAAGCACCACCATCTCGCAGCCGTCGACCACCGCCTGATTGTCGGCGGCGACCCTCAGCCCCGGAAAGCGCCGCGCCAGACCGGCGGCGACCTCTGCCCCGCGCGGCGAAAGGAGGATGTCCTCACCGCCCAGCCCCGCGACCATTGCGGCGGTCATGGTTCCGGTGCCGATGAAGCCAAGGGGCATGTCTGTCTCCGAACCATTGGACGCTTCGGTCAGTCTGGCCGCCAGCGCCCGTCCCGTCCCGCCGGGAAAGACCTCTGCCGGTCGTTTTCGGTGGATCGGTCGCCCGGATCAGGGCTTGCGCCGGGCGCTGAAGACCGGGTGCGGCACCGGACGGAGGCTGGCCCGCGCGCATTGCCCGGCCATGATGCCCCAGGCGCAGAGCCAGGGCAGCACGACCGCCGGGCCGGCTTCGGACAGGGCCAGCCGCGAGAGCGTGGCCAGCTGCAGGATCGCGAAGGCGGCGATGGTCGCCCGCCCCGCGACCAGTCGTCCCGGCGCGCGACCCATCCAGGCGCGGGCCATCACCGCCAGCACCATGCTGCCCATCAGCCCCATCGTCAGCGCATGGGTCAGCGTGGCGACCGGCAGCGCCGCCGCTCCCGTCAGCCCGAGGCCCAGCATCGCCAGCCCCAGCGGCAACCAGAGCCAGGCCAGAACCAGAAGCGCGAGGTCGCCATGCCCCCGCAGCGCCGGGGCCAGCGCCCAATCCTTCATCCGCAGGCCCTGACCCAGCGCAGCGGCCAGCGTCACGCCGCCGACCAGAGATTCCGTCACCCCCGACAGATGCAGAACCAGCGCCAGACCCAAGGCCCCATCCGCCAGCCTTGCGCCCAAAGGCAGTGCGCCACGACCGGAGCGGTCGCCGGTCCGCGCCAGCAGGAAGGCCGGGACGATCCGGCCGCCGACCAGCGCGACGAGCAGCGCCATGCCCAGCACCGCCGTCAGACTGTCGGACGCGAGCCGGAGCCGCAGCCCGATCAGCAGCAGGAGAAGCGGCGCGAGCGCGATGGGCAGGCGCCTCCAGACCCGCGCCCGCAGGACCGGCACGACCAGTCCCAACGCCAGCCCCAGGGGATAGAGCGCCTGCCCGACCAGCGCCAAACCGTCCGGCTGGCAGGCGCCGCCAGTCGCCCGTCCGATGACCCAGGCCAGCACCAGCGCCATCGTCCCGCGGGGCGAGATGCCCTCGCCCTCTCCCCCGGCGAGCTTCAGCCAGTGCGGCAGGGCGGACAGAAGGTATCCCCCCATCGCCGCCCCGGCGAAGCCCAGCACCAGTTCCTGCCGGTGCCAGGCGACCGGGTCGCAGGTGAGGCCCGGTAAGAGCCAGACCAAGGGCACCAGCGCCGCCCAGACCGATGCCAGCAGGAACAACGGCAGGTGCGGCGCGCGCCAGAGGCCCACCTCAGGCGGCGGTCTCGAAGCGCGGGAAGAGCACCGTGTTCTCCAGATGGATATGCGCCACCACATCGCCGGTGAACTTCTCCAGCCCCGTATAGAGCGCGGTCCAGGACCGGCAGGCCCCGACCGGCAGGGCCAGGCCATGCGTCGCATGCTCGATCCCGCGCAGAAGGTCCGTCGTGGTATCATGCTCGTGCCGCATCGCGCCGATCGGGTGGCGGATCATCGGATGCCCGCCCTGCCGCATCATCGGGAACAGCACCTGTTCCTCTTTCGCCATGTGGCTTTCCAGATCATCCCGCAGCGCGACCAGCACTTCGGTCAGGCCCAGCGGAGCCTCTTCATGGTCGCCGTGGACCATCTCCACCTTCTCGGCCAGCGGGATCAGCCAGTCGAGTTCGGTGCGGTGGGTGGCGTGGTAGCGGGTCAGGATATGGTCGATCAGCGGCAGCGTCTCCTCCGGCGCGGTGCGGGCGGCGCCGTCCTCCAGCGCACGGAGGGCGTCGAGCAGCGGCGCGACGTCCAGCCCTTGCCCTGCCGCCGCCTCGGCAAGCGACAGTTTCCCGCCGCAGCAGAAGCTGATCCCGTTCTGGCGGAACACTTCCGCAGCTCCGGGCAGGGTTGAGGCGATGTCGCCGACATTGGACTGGGGGGAAAGCTCGGTCATGGGGCAGGTCCTTCGGTTGGGTCCCAGGCGCGGGCCCGGGGGGTTGCGATGTGAAGAAGGTCGACCGCGCGGGCGGCGATCTGGGCGGTGATCTCTGCGGTGGTTTCGGGGCGCAGGTAGAAGGCAGGGACCGGGGGCAGCACGACGGCCCCCATCTCGGTCACGGCGGTCATGTTGCGCAGATGCGCCAGGGTCAGCGGGGCCTCGCGGGCGAGGAGGACCAGCGGGCGGCGTTCCTTCAGCTGGACCGAGGCCGCGCGGGTGAGAAGGGTGTCGTCCAGCCCATGTGCGATGGCGGCAAGGCTGCGCATCGAACAGGGGGCGACGATCATGCCCTGCGCCGGGAAGGAGCCAGAGGCGATGGCGGCACCCAGGTCGACCACCGGGTGCAGGCGGTCGGCGAGGTTGACCAGCTCGCCCCGCGCGGCGGGGCCGATCTCCAGCGCCAGCGTGCGTTCCGCCATGGCGGACAGGACCAGTTCCACCACGGCGCCTGCCGCCCGCAAGGCCCGTGCGCAATCCAGCGCCAACGCCGCGCCGGAGGCCCCGGAAACACCCAGAACGACCCGTGCCGTCATGGGATCGCCCCGCGCAAGATTTCCACCGCGCGGGCCTCATGCGCCGGGTCCAGCGCCATGACGCGGCCCCACTCGCGCATGGTCTCCGCCCCCAGCTTGGTGGTCGCGTCGATCCCCAGCTTGCCCGCCAGCCCCTCGCGCGGGGAGGCGAAGTCGAGGTAGTCCATCGGCGTGCCGTCCAGCACCATCACGTCGCGCGCCGGGTCCATCCGCGTGGCCATCGCCCAGGCGATGTCGTCCCAATTGCGCGGGTCGATGTCGCGGTCGACGACGACGATGGTCTTGGTGTAGCTGAACTGCGCCAGCATCCCCCAGAGCGCCAGCATCACCCGCCGCGCCTGACCGGGATAGCGCTTGTCGATCTGCACCACGGCCATCCGGTAGGAACAGGCGGCGGGGGGCAGCCAGAGGTCGGTGACTTCCGGTATCTGGGCGCGGATCACCGGCAGGGCCAGCGTGTTGAACACCTCGCCGATGACCGAGGGTTCATCGGGCGGGCGGCCGGTGACGGTGGTCAGATACAGCGGATCGCGGCGATGGGTGATCGCGGTCAGGCGCATCACGGGGAAGGGTTCGACCGCGTTGTAATAGCCGGTATGGTCGCCGAACGGGCCTTCGGGGGCAGTCTCGCCGGGGTGGACCCAGCCTTCCAGCACGATCTCGGCAGTGGCGGGGACCAAGAGCGGCACGGTCTTGGCCGCCACCACTTCGGCCCGCGCGCCGCGCAGGACGCCGGAGAAGGCGAGTTCCGACACCGTCTCCGGCAAGGGCAGCGCGGCGGAAAGGAGCGTCGCCGGATCGGCGCCAAGCGCGATGGCGACCGGCATCGGCTGGCCCGCCCGCTGCCAGCTGCGGTGATGCGCCGCGCCGCCGCGATGGGCGAGCCAGCGCAGGATCAGCCGGTCGGGGCCAAGCACCTGCGCCCGGTAGACGCCAAGGTTGTAGCGCGACAGCTGCGCGGGGTCCGACCCCTGCGGGCGGGTGACGACGACCGGCCAGGTGATCAGCGGCCCGGCATCCTCGGGCCAGGGGGTCTGCACCGGCAGAAGCGAGAGGTCCAGCGGGGCCGTCACCTCCTGCGCCGGGGCCTTGCGGACAAGCTTCGGGCGGCTTTGCAGCGCGGCCTTCAGCACCGGCCAGCGCGACAAGGCGTCGCGCATCCCCTCGACCGGGGCCGGGCTGCGCAGGGCGGCGAGGAAATCGCCGAAGGCGGGAACCTCGTCCGGGGTCAGCCCCAGCCCGGCGGCGACCCGTTCCGGCGTGCCGAAGAGGTTGGCGATGACGGGCATCTTCGCCCGCTGACCCCCTGCAATCGCCGCGTCGAAGCGCAGAACCGGGCCTTTTTCCCGCAAGGCGGCCAGCTGCACCGCCGTCATTTCGTGCCTTGTGTCGACCGGCTGGCCGATCCGCGCCAGATCGCCCGCCGTCGCCAGATGGGCGAGGAAGGCGCGGAGGTCGGGGAAGACGGGCAGGCTGCGCATCGGGCTT
>NZ_JAYRPN010000155.1:0-19235 GCF_041911175.1 Tabrizicola sp. | reverse complement strand
GTGCCATGCTGCGCGTGATCTGATCGAAGGCTGAGAGCAGCGCAGGATGCACGACGGCCCCCGCCCCGGTCAGCACAACACCCTCACGACTGCGCGTGAACAAGGGCTGCCCGATGCGATCTCCCAGAAGACGAATCTGCTGGCTGACGGCCCCTGGCGTTACCCCCATCGCATCGGCTGCGCGCTTCATGCTGCGGTGGTCTTCCTGACTGATGGCCGGCTCGAGATGGACACCAACTCGGTCGAAAACACGATCCGGCCGATCACCCTGAATCGAAAGAATGCGCTCTTCGCGGGCCATGGCAAAGCGGCCGCACCTGGGCACGCATGGCCTCGCTCATCAAGACCTGCAAGCTCAACGCCGTCGATCCCTATGCCTACCTGCGCGAAACCCTCGCAGCCATCACCAACGGACACCCCCGCCTCCCGCATTGACGACTTCATGCCATGGTCCCTCAAGAGCGCCGCAAGCTGAAAGCGAACGGGGACCCCGCACCGCTTACGGAAATGATCATTTGGTCAATGTACCATTTGTCGACAACCTCCCGGCCGCCACCAGGCAAGTCGGATTGCGATTTCTCCGACACGGAGCGCCCCTGAGCCGCGCATCCCAGCAGGGCTTCACGCGGCGCGCCCGGCGATAATCCGGTCCAGCCAGCCCACCGCCATATCCGGCACCGAGGCCAGGAGTCTGTCGGTATAAGGTTCATGCGGCGGGCTGAAGACCACCTCTTTCACCCCCTGTTCGACGATGCGGCCATGCTGCATCACCACGACACGGTCGGCGATGGCCCGCACCACCTCGATGTCATGGGTGATGAAGAGGTAAGAGATGCCCAGGCGTTCCTGCAGCCCGATCAGCATGCGCAAAACCTCGGCCTGCACCACCTTGTCGAGCGCCGAGGTGATCTCATCGCAGATGATCAGCTCTGGCCCTGCGGCCAGGGCGCGGGCAATCGCCACGCGCTGTTTCTGCCCGCCCGACAGCTGGCCGGGCGTGCGGCTGGCATGGGAGGCGTTCAGCTCCACCAGCCGCAGGAGTTCGATCAGCCGCGCCTCGCGCGCGGCCCCGCGCAGCCCCTGATAAAGGCTCAGCGGACGCCCGATGATATTGCGCACGGTCTGCCGAGGATTAAGCGCGGTATCCGCCGACTGATAGATGATCTGGATCCGGCGCAGCAGGTCCAGCCGCCGGTGGCGGAGCTTCTCTGGCAGCGGCTGGCCCTCGAAAACGGCCTCGCCCTTTGAAGGTGCCTTCAGTCCGGTGATCACCCGCCCGAGCGTCGATTTTCCCGAGCCGGATTCCCCGACCAGCGCCACCGTTTCACCGCGACCAATCTCGAGGTTGATATCGCTCAGTACCTCAAATTCGCCATAACGTGCCGCGAGCCCGCTGACGGAGAGGAGCGGTTTGCCCCGGGCCTCATGCCCGCCAGCCGGCGTGACCGGCATCTCATGCACCGCCCAGAGGCTTTGCGTATAGGGATGCTGCGGGTGATCCATGATCGCAGTAATCGGGGCTCCTTCGACCACTTCGCCATAGCGCAGCACGGCGACGCGATGGGCAATCTGGGCCACCACGGCCAGGTCATGCGTGATATAGATCGCGGCCACGCCGAATTCCTCGATCACCTTGCGGATCGAGATCAGCACCTCGACCTGGGTGGTGACATCCAGCGCGGTGGTCGGCTCGTCAAAGACGATCAGCGCGGGGTTGCAGATCATCGCCATGGCAACCATGGCGCGCTGCAGCTGCCCGCCCGAGACCTGATGCGGATAGCGCGCGCCAAAATTCTGCGGATCGGGCAATTGCAGCGCGGTGAAGAGGTCGACGGCGCGCTTCGCAGCCTCCTCGCGGGTCAGGCCGCCGCGGTCCACCGCGACCATGGTGATCTGATCCATCAGACGATGCACCGGGTTAAAGGCGGCCTGAGCGCTTTGTGCCACATAGGCGACCTTTGTTCCGCGCAGGGGGCGGCGCTCTTCCTCGGGGATGGTCAGCAGATCCGTTCCCATCAGCCGCACAGATCCGCCAGTCGCCCGCGCACCGGGCCGCAGATAGCCAAGTGCGGCCAGCCCGATCGTCGATTTCCCGGCCCCGGATTCCCCGACGAGGCCCAGAACCTCGCCCTTGCCGATGGTCAGGCTGACACCGCGCACGATCTGCGACCACTGGTCATTTGCTTTCGCCTCGATCCGCAGGTCGCGGATTTCGATGACAGGACCGGATTTAACGTCAGTCATGGCTCAGCCCTCTTCATTCAGACCGCTGGCCCGGTTCAGCAGCCAGTCGACAACAAAATTCACCGCAATCGCCAGCACCGCGATGGAGGCCGCCGGGATCAGAGGCGTGACATCCCCCATATTGATCAGCGCAGCATTGTCGCGCACCATCGACCCCCATTCCGCCAGTGGCGGCTGGATACCGACCCCGAGGAAGGACAGCGCCGCAATCGAAAGGAAGATGAAACAAAATCGCATCCCCAACTCCGAGAGGATCAGCGGCAGGATATTGGGGAAGACCTCATTGACCGAGATCCACAGGAGGTTCTCGCCCCGCGCTTTGGCGGCCTCGACGAAATCGAGGCTTGCCACATTCAGCGCCGCCGCACGCGAGATGCGGAAGAAACGGGTCGAGGTCAGGACGGCGATGATCAGGATCAGATTGGGGATCGAGTTGCCGAAGATCGACAGGATCATCAGGATGAAGATCAGATCCGGCACCGACATCAGCGCATCGACAAAACGCGAGATCACCTGATCGACAAAGCCTCCAATCAGCGCGGAAAATGTGCCCAGCAGACAGCCGATGGTGAAAGAGATCACCGTGGTGATCAGCGCGATAGAGATCGAATTGCGCGCGCCATAGATCAGGCGCGACAGGAAATCGCGCCCCAGCTGATCGGTGCCCAGCAGGTGTTCGGCGCTCCAGCTGTCAAAGGGGATGCGCGAGACCACATCGACCTCGCCATAGGGTGCGATCCAGGGCGCGAAAATCGCGACGAAAGCGTAGATCGTCACCACCACCATGCCAAGCCGGGCAGTGAATGGGGCGGTCGCCAGCAGGCGGCGGGCGCGGGTCAGACGCGAGGGTGTCGCGGCGGCGGAGGCGATGGTCTGGCTCATGATATCCTCCTCAGCGCGGATGCAGCAGGCGCGGATTGCTGACGATCGAGATGACGTCGGCGATCAGGTTGAAACCGATATAGGCGGTGGCGAAAATCAGGGCACAGGCCTGGATCACCGGCACATCCCGGTTGCGAACGGCGTCGATCATCGCCTGACCCACGCCGGGGTAGACAAAGACCACCTCGATCACCACAACGCCGGAAATCAGGTAGGCAAGGTTCAGCGCCACCACGCTGGCAATCGGGCCAATGGCGTTCGGCAGCGCCTGGCGCATGACCACGCGGCCTTCGGATTCGCCCTTCAGCCGGGCCATTTCGACATAGGGGCTGGCCATAACCGAGAGGATCGCCGCCCGCGTATTGCGGACCATATGCGCCAGGATCACCAACAGCAGCGTCAGGATCGGCAGCACCATGCGGTAAAGCTGTTCCCCGAAATCCATGCTGCTCCGGATCCCCGCCATAGAGGGGAACCATTGCAGTTTCACCGCGAAAACCATCATCACGATATAGGCAACGAAAAACTCCGGCAGCGAGATCGAGGCAAGCGTCGAGGTCGAGAGGAAGCGGTCGATGAACCGCCCCCGGAACCTTGCGCAGATCACGCCAAGCATGATGGCCAGCGGCACTGCGATCACGGCGGTCACCGCCGCGAGGGTGATCGTGTTCAGCAGCCGCGGCCCCAGCACCATCATCACCGGACGTCCGGCAAAGGACTGGCCAAGATCTCCGGTCGCCGCCGCCCCGAGCCAGGCCAGATAGCGCCAGATCGCAGGTTCATTGAGGCCAAGTTTTTCCGTCATCGCGGCCACTGCCTCGGGCGTGGCATTCTGCCCGAGAATGGCCGAGGCATAGCTGCCCGGCAGCAGGCTGACCGAGAAAAAGATCACCAGAGACACGATAAGAAGGCTGAGAAGCCCCAAACCGACCCGACTGACCACCATGGACAATATCGGATGGGAAGTTCTGTTCATTCTCGGCTGTCTCCGGTCGGGGGAATTGGGAGGGGACGCAGCCGTGCCGCGCGCCCCCGGGTGTCAGACGTCGTTGCGCCACCAGCGTTCGGCGCAGCGGTGATTGTCGGCGGGAAGGATACCGCCGGTCTCGCCGTGGCCGATGTTCTGCGTCATGGCAAGCCGCCAGCTGACGAAGGCTACCGTGATTACCCCGCCCTCGTCATGCAGGATCTGCTGCATCTCGGCATATTGCGCGGCGCGCGTCGCCTCGTCGACCTCGGTGCGGGCCGCTGCGTGCAATTCGTCGAACCGGGCGTTGCGGAAGCCCGTGTTGTTCCAGGGCGAATCCGAGGTGTAGGAGGTGGCGAACAGCAAGTCGAGCGTCACCCTGCCATACCAGTCCGAGGCGTTGAACGGTTTGACCAGCCATACATTGTCCCAGTAGCCGTCGTCCGCCTCCTGGATCACGTTGACGGTGATCCCCGCCTTCGCCGCATGTTCGCGGAACAGGACGGCAGCCTCGATCGCGCCGGGGAAGGCGGATTCGGCGGTGGAAAGATCGACCGTCAGCCCCTCGACCCCGGCCTCGGCCAGCAGCGCGCGGGCGGCGTCGGGATCGTAGCGGTGCGCAGGCGGCGTTTCCGCCCAGAGCGGCATGATCGGCGCCACCGGATTGTCGTTGCCCGCCTCGCCCTCGCCGAGAAAGACCTTGGCGATGATGTCCTCGCGGTCGATGGCCAGTTTCAGCGCCTTGCGCACCGCCGGATTGTCGAACGGCGCGACCGAGCAGTTCATGTCGAAGGTCAGATGCCGCAGGCTGGGGGTGCGGTGGACCTTCAGCTCCGGGTTGCGTTCGATAAGACCGACATTGCGGATGTCCACATCCTCGATCACGTCGACCTCGCCGGTCAGGAGCGCATTCAGCCGGGCCGAGCGGTCGGGGATCACGATGAACTCCACCGCATCGAAATGCGGCAGGCCCGGTTTGTGATAATCGGGGTTGCGGACCATGCTGACCGCGACGCCCGGCTCGAAACTGTCCAGCCGGAAAGCGCCGGTGCCGATGCCGCTTTCCCAGTCGATGCCGCCGCCCTCTTTGGCCGGGAAGACCGACAGGTGGAAATCCGACATCAGCGCGGGGAATTCGGCATTGCCCTGGCCGAGCGTAACGATCAGCCGGTCCTCGCCTTCGACAGCGATGTCGGTGATCTGGCTGACAATGGCCAGCGCGCCCGAAGTGCTGCCCTCGCCCATGTGATGCAAAAGCGACTGGCGCGCATCTTCCGGGGTAAAGGGGCGACCATCGTGAAATTTCACCCCCTTGCGCAGGGTGAAGGTCCAGCGGGTGGCGCCCTCATCGGCCGCCCAGCTTTCCGCCAGATCACCGGCAAGGCTGCCATCGGGCAGGATCTCGACCAGGTTGTTGCACAAAGCGCCGTTGAAAGCCGCGCCGCACATCACCGTGGTCCAGCTGCCCGGTTCCAGCGAATCCTGTTGCGAGCCGTCATGGACACCATAGCGCAGCCGGCCGCCCTGCTTCGGCCCCTCCTCGGCCCGAAGCGAGGCCGGCAGGAAGACGGCGCCCGCCATCATCGCGGCACCGCCGATAAATCCCCGCCGCGACGGGGTGAACCCACCGATATGAAGCTGTGTCTGCCCGCCGAATGGGCCTGTGGGATAGTGCGATTCGTTCATGTGTTTACCCTGTCAGGATCGGTTATCGTTGGAATTCCCGCCGGTTCGCCGCTGTCTTATGCAGCTTTCTGCCTCACCGGAGATCTTGTGGAACCGACGATAGCCAGAAATCGAAACCTGTCAACAAACTGATTGACCAATCAATCGAACAGTGACCTAAATCCATCCCGCCCCATCCTCATTTAAGGCGGATTCCGCATGAGTGACACCCCCCTTTCCTGGCTCAGCGCAACGGATCTGCTCCGCCTCTATCGCGACCGGAAAATTTCGCCGGTTGAGGTTGTTAGCGATCTGCTGGCACGGATCCCGGACAGCGCCGCCAGCTTGAATGCGATCTGTTTCACCTATGGCGACGAAGCGCTGGACGAGGCCCGGAAATCCGAGGCCCGCTATATGTCCTCTGCTCAGAATACGGGCATCCTTGACGGCATTCCGACTGTCCTGAAGGATGAGAATATGATGGCCGGAAAGGTCACGACCTATGGCTCGCTGCTCTATGCGGATCATGTGGCCGGGAAAAGCGCGCCGGTGGTGCAGCGGCTGATCGATGCGGGCGCGCTGATCCATGCCCGCACGACAACGCCGGAATTCTCCTGCGCGCCGTTTTGCCATTCAAAGCAATGGGGCGTGACGCGGAACCCATGGAACGCGGATTACACGCCGGGCGGCTCCTCGGGGGGGGCGGGGGCGGCCCTGGCTGCCGGTCTGACGCCGCTTGCGACCGGCTCTGATATCGGCGGCTCGATCCGGATACCGGCCTCGGCCTGCGGGGTTGTGGGCTTCAAGCCGCCCTATGGCCGCGTGCCTTCGACGCCGCCCTTCAATCTGGACCACTACAACCATCCCGGACCGATGGCGCGCACGGTCGAGGACTGCCTGCTGATGCAGAATGTGCTCTCCGGGCCGCATCCCGAAGACATCGCCTCGCTGAAACCAAAGCTGGAGCTGCGCGCCGACCGCTCCGGCATCAGGGGCTGGAAGATCGCTTATTCGCTGGATTTCGGCTTTATGGAGATCGACCCGGCGGTGCGGAGCAATACGCTTTCGGCGCTGGAGGTCTTCCGCAGCCTTGGTGCGGAGGTTACCGAGGTCGCGCTGCCCTGGTCCTGGGAGGTCTATCACGCCGCCGCCACCCATCATAAAACGCTCTTCGGTGCCTGGCTGGCCGAATATCTCGACGCGCGCGAAGACCAGCTGACCACCTATGCCCGCCGTTTCGCGCGCGAGGCGCTTGCCACCACCACCCGCGATTATCTCACCAGCCTCGATGTCGAAGGCCGGATCTGGTCGCAATTCGGCCCGATGATGGAGGGCTATGACCTCTTCCTCTGCCCGACCCTCGCGCTGCCCGCAGTGCCGGCAGAGTTCGATTTCGCCGACCCGCTGGTGATCAATGGCAAAGAGGTCGACTCCTATCTGGGCTGGACGATGGCCTGGCCTTTCAACATGCTCAGCCGCTGCCCGGTACTCTCGGTGCCCTCGGGCCATGCGCCGAACGGGGTGCCGACCGGCATCCAGCTGGTTGGCCGGACCTATGAGGACCAGTCGGTCTTTACCGCCGGCCTCGCCTACGAAACCGCAATGGGCGGCTGGTATGGCTCTGCCGCCACCCGCCCCTCTCTTCCCTTCTGAGGCCGATGATGAAAACGATCTTTTCCGACAAACATGCCCTTCAATCCGTCGAGACCGAATTCTATCGCGGCAAATGGGTCGAGGCCTTCGAGATCCCGCGCCGCGCCGAACTGGTGCTGGCCGAGGTGAAACGCGCAAACCTTGGCCCGGTGATCGCCCCGGAAAGCTTCGGGCTTGCACCGGTGCTGGCGACGCATGATGCGGATTTTGTCCATTTCCTTGAAACCGCCTGGGAGGCCTGGAAGGCCGAGGTCGGCCCGATTCCGGCCTATCCCAATATCTGGCCGCCGCGTCGTTCGCGCATGATCCCGACGGTACGGCCCGGGGCCGAGCTTGGCCGCTATGCCGTCGATATGAGCAGCCCGATCCTGCCCGGGACCTGGGAAGCCGCCCGCGCCGCCGTCGATTCCGCGCTGACCGGCGTGCAGCTGATCGAGGCCGGCGACCCCGCCGCCTTTGCGCTCTGCCGCCCGCCGGGCCATCACGCCGGGCGCGACTATTTCGGCGGCTATTGCTTCCTCAATAATGCCGCGATTGCCGCGCAGCATTTCCGCGATCTTGGCGCAGAACGGGTGGCGGTGCTCGATATTGACTACCATCACGGCAATGGCACCCAGGACATTTTCTACGACCGTGGCGATGTGCTGACGGTCTCGATCCATGGCGATCCAGTGCAGGAATACCCCTATTATATCGGCTTTGCGGATGAGACCGGCGAAGGTGCGGGCCTCGGGGCCAATCTCAATCTGCCGCTGCCCTGGGGGTCCGATTTCCAGGCCTGGTCGGCGGCGCTGGATCAGGGGCTTGACCGGATCCGCAGCTTTGCGCCCGACCGGCTGGTGGTTTCGCTTGGGGTGGATACCTTCCAGGATGACCCGATCTCGCACTTCCTTCTGCAAAGCACGGATTACCCGCAGATCGGCGCGAAGATCGCCGCGCTCGGGGTGCCGGTGCTTTTCGTGATGGAAGGCGGCTACGCGATTGAGGCCATCGGCGTGAATGCGGTCAATGTGCTGAAAGGCTTTGAGGCAGCGCGGGGTTGATCCCCGCGCCTGTCAGAAATCCTCGGGGAAAATCAGACGCATATAGGCAAGGCAGGCGTCATGGCCACGCTTTTGCCCCTCGGCGATGGTGATCGGCAGCAAAAGGTTCTCGACCCAGAGCCCGGAAATCATCGCATTAAGGGTCACGGCAATCTGTGCGGCATCGGCCCTGATCCCGCGCAGGCTTGCAAGCTCCGTGACATCCGCTGTCACCGCCTCATTGTAATGCACCCGGAGCGCCGCGCAGCGTTTGCGGAAATTCGGCACCCGCGCCGCCTCGGCCCAGAAGGCCAGCCAGAGCGCGATGGAATCCTGCCCCGCCGCCTTGCGGCTGAAATCGGTGTCGATCATATGGCGGATGCGTTCGGCCGGGCTGCGCTCTGAGGCGTTCAGTTTCGCAAGGAAGGCCTCATATTCCGCCGCAGTATAGTCAAGCGCCGCGAAGATGATCCCTTCCTTTGACTGAAAGTGAAAGGCCACCACGCCGTAAGAGCATTCCGCCTCGGCCGCCATGGAATTGATCGTAACGCCGGTCAGCCCGCGTTTCGAGATCACCTTGACCGCCGCTTTCAAAAGTGAGCGGCGACGGTCGATCACCTGGTCATCGCGGGTTTTGACAGGGGCGGCGGTGCTGCGCCGGATCTTGGGTTTCTGCTCGGTCATCGGAACTCTGGTCACTTCGCGGCAGGATAAATGGGGACGGGACAATTGCGCCGGCAATAAAGGTCAGCGCCGCAGGGTCAAGTCAAGCGGGCAGGCAGGTTCAGCAGACGCGCGGCATTGTCATGCAGCCAGAGCTGGCGGACGGGCTCTTCAAGGCCCAGGGCCTCCAGCTCCGCCAGCGCCGTCTCCACAGGCATCATCGGAAAGGCCGAGCCGAAAATGATCTTTTCCTTCAGGATGGTGCGGCCATATTGCAGGAGAGCCTCATAGCCGGAATGCGCCTTGGCCAGCAGTTTCGGACGCACCGCCAGCACCCCGATAAAGAGGTTCGGATGCCGCCAGGCCACGCCAATCAGCTCCTGCACCCAGGGCCATCCGGGGGGCGAGGCCACCGCGCGCAGCTCCGGATAGCGCACCATGACATTGTCGATATATTCTGGCCGGCCGATCGCCATGGGTGTATGGGTCGAGAAATTGATGCCGCAATGGATATTCACCGGCACGTTCAGCTCTATCGCCTTTTCGTAAAACGGGAAGAGCCGCTCATCATCGGGGCGCAGCTTCAGCTCGAAACACTGCAGATTAAGGCCACTGAGGCCCAGATTGCAGATCGCATGATCGAATTCCGCCACGGTGCCGGCCTGCCAGGGGTCGACCCCGGCAAAGCCGATAAAGCGCGGCCCATGGGTGCGGATGAAATCCGCCACCGTCTCATTCGGGATTTTGAACCCGAAGGTGGTGGTCAGATCGCGCGCCTTCAGCACCACATGCCGGGCCCCAAGCGCCTCATAGGCCGCAAGCCAGCTGTCGAGCCCCTGCCCCGCCCCTGACGCCGCCGAGCGGCTTTCGCTGGCCAGATAGACCCGGCGGTAGTTCTGCAGATGCGGCGCAGGCGGCGTGAAACCGGGATGCGGCGGGCGGGACGAGAAATCGATCAGCATCGGCTCAGCTCCATTTCCGGCGGTCTTCAAGGATGACTTTCGCGGCATTGTGGCCCGGCACACCGGTCACGCCGCCGCCCGGATGCACCGAGGCAGAGGCCTGGTAAAGAAATTCCACCGGGCTGCGGTAATCGGCAAACTGCGGCGAGTGGCGACGGAAGAACATCTGATCCGCGCTGATCTCGCCATGATGGACATGGCCGTTCGGCAGATCAAAGATCCGTTCCAGATCGAGCGGCGTCAGGACCTGTCGGTGGAGAATCTTTGCCTCGATATCGGGGAACTGGGTCTTCAGAACCGCCAGCACCTTTTCCCAAAGCTCTTCGCGCCGCGAGTCCCAGTCGCCTTTCGCAAGGCTATAGGGCGCGTGGCCGCCGAAGATATTCATGATGTGATGGCCTTCGGGCGCCAGTGTCGGATCCACCATCGAGGGGACTTTGACGACCATGAAAGGCTCCTCCGCCATATCGCCGCCCTGGGCCTGATGCCAGGCACGTTCCATATAGGCGACATTCGGCGCGATGGTCTATTTGTGGCACCGCGCCGCCATCCGGGCTGGTCTGGCCGAAAACCGGCGCCTCAGGCAGCGAGGACAGCGCGAGGTTCACCCGGAACACCGTGCTTTCGCAGCGGATATTGCGGATGTCGCGATTGAACTCTTCGGGCAGGGTCACCGTGTCCAGCAGTCGTGTAAAGATCGTCCGCGCCGTCGCATTGGCGATGACGATCTTCGAACGGATCTCTTCGCCGCCCTCAAGCCGCACGCCCACCGCCCTCCCCTTGTCAGTGAGGATCTTTTCCACCGGGCAGGAGGTACGGACCTCCATCCCATATGCCTCGCCCGAACGACGGATCGAGTCGGAAATCGACCCCATGCCCCCCTTCATAAAGCCCCCCGGCCCGGCGGCGGTTGACCCGTCGCGCACGAGGCCACGCGCCAGCATATAGGCCGAACCCGGCGTTTTCAGGCTGGAATTGGCGCCGCCGCCACCTGCAAAAAAGCCTAAGACCAGCTTCACATCATCTGACGAGAACCAGCGCGAGAGGTAATCATAGGCGCTCATCGTCAGGAGATTGTAGATGTCGTAGAACTGCGGCCCGATCTTGCGGAAACGCCAGACAAACCCCGCGAGCCTTTTCAGATCGCGGAGCCTGCCGCTGGAGGGATTGACCGGCACCTCCCACAAGAGCCGCTTCATATGGGGCGCGATTTTCAGCATATGCGCGCGGTATTTCGCATAGGCCTCTCCGTCGATATTCGAGAATTTCGCGATCTCGGCGGCGAAACGGTCGGGGTCGTCCCACATGGTGAAGGTGCGCCCGCCCTCCAGCGCGAAGACCGTGGGGGCGGCGGGGATCACCTCGAAACCGTATTTCTGTAGCTCCAGGTCCAGGATGACCTTTGGCTGCAGCAGGCCTTGGTAATAGGATGCCATAGAGCTGCGATACCCCGGCGCGATCTCGCCCGTGACCGCCGCGCCGCCGATGATCTCGCGGCGCTCGACCACCAGCACCTTGACGCCCGCCCGCGAAAGATAGGCACCGCAGGTCAACCCGTTGTGGCCGCCCCCGACGATAACCGCATCATAGTGAGGTTTCATACCGGCACCCCTTCGATCCAGGACCCGGTTG
The DNA here is from genome assembly GCF_041911175.1 of Tabrizicola sp. Lineage (GTDB taxonomy): Bacteria > Pseudomonadota > Alphaproteobacteria > Rhodobacterales > Rhodobacteraceae > Tabrizicola. The sequence goes on along the minus strand of NZ_JAYRPN010000155.1, from coordinate 7,545 downwards.
TCCGGTCATAGCTTCCGGCGCGCAGGTCTTTGACACCGGCGATGATTTGCGGCTTGGCGATCTTCAGCGAAGCGGTGCGGGGGAAGTCTTCGACAAAGACGTAGAACCGCGGCACCTTGAACGGGGCGAGACCGGATTGCGCAGTGGTGATGATCCCCTCGAGGATCGCGGCGCTTTGGCTGACCCCCTCTTTCAGCCGGATACAGGCCTTGACCTCTTCGCCGCGCAGCGCATCGGGAACGCCGACCACCGCAACCTCGGCCACACCGGGCGCGGCGGTCAGCACCGTCTCCACCTCGCGCGCGGCGATATTCTCGGCCGAGCGGCGGATCATGTCCTTCTTGCGACCGACGATATAGAAAAACCCATCCGCATCCTGGCGGAAGAGATCGCCCGAAGAGAACCAGCCATCCCGCAGGACTTCGGCGGTGGCTTCGGGGTTGTTGTAATAGCCAAGCATAATGCCCGGGCCGCGGATCTGCAATTCGCCGGTCTCGCCCGGGGTGACTGGCTTCCCGTCCTCGCCGACGATCCGGCATTCGCGGAACGGACAGGGCACCCCGCAAGAGCCGGAGCCGACCTTATCGGCGCGCTCGATCGGCGCAAACATCGCGGGGCCGATTTCGGTCATGCCGAAAGCCTCACGCGCGTTCAGGTCGAAGCGCGTCTCGATCCCCTGATGCAGGTCGCGCGGGCAGCCATAGATATTCGCGCGGATCACGCGGTTGTCGGCGTCATGGGCCTTCGGTGCCATCCCATGCAGAACCCAGGGCAAGAGGCAGAATTCGATCTCATGCTCTTGCAGCCAGGCCGAGAACCGGCTGGTGGATTGCTTTGCCGCCACAAAAAGCGTACCGCGCTGATAGAGCGTCATCAGCAAGAGCCATTGCGGATCCATGTAGAAAAACGGCGTTGAGGCCAGGATGCGCCGATAGCGCCGCCCGTCGCGAAACGCATTCACCTTGCCCGCCGAGATCCAGTAGCGCTGGCTGAGCATACAGCCCTTCGGAAAGCCCGACGTGCCCGAGGTGAACTGGATATTCAGCATATCCCCATGTCCGACCGGTTCGGGCGGCGTGAAATCATCGCGCGGGTTCGCGGCAAGTGCGGCCCAGTCATGCGCGCCGCCCTCTGCCTTGCCCACCACGATCAGCCGGTTCGCGGGCAGGCGGATCAGACCCTCCACATCTGCCTGATCCAGCGCCGCGCGGGTGGCCTCATGGGTGACGACCCATTCCGCTTCGGCCACTTTCATCACATGCGCGATTTCGCGCGGCGTATAGCCGGGGTTGATCGGCAGCATCACCGCCCCGATGCGGCCAAGCGCCAGCCAGGTCAGCGGAAAGGCCGGGATACTCGGCAGCATCACACCGACATGACTGCCTCTGGTGATCCCTAGCGCCACCAGCTCCGCCGCCAGCCCGTTCACCTGGCGGCGCATCTCGCAGTAGGTGATGGTCTCGCCGGTCTCGAAGAAATTCCACAGCAGCTGATCACCTGCAGCGGCGGCGGCCTCATCGATCAGCGCGCCGATATTTTCCGGCAGCGGCTCTGCCTCGATCCTGCGGCGGCGTTCCTCATAGGGGATAACGGCCTCGGCGAGGACTTCGTCCTTCCACATGGGCGGGCTCCAGTCTGGGGGAAACAGGAAGTGCGCTGCGCCCGGGAAAGCCCCCGGGCACAGCGCAGGGCCGGTTCAATGCGCGAACCAGACCGCCTTGAGGTCGGTATATTTGTCCATCGCATGGAACGACTTGTCGCGGCCAAAGCCGGATTGTTTGAACCCGCCAAAGGGCACCGCCATCGAGCCACGGTCAAAGCAATTGACCCAGACGACACCGGCGCGCAGCGCTTTGGCCGCGCGATGGGCGTTCCTGACGGAGCCGGTCCAGACCGCGCCTGCCAGCCCGTAGATCGTGTCATTCGCGACGGCCATCGCCTCGTCAAAGCCTTTGACGGTGATCGCCGAAAGCACCGGCCCGAAGATCTCTTCCTGTGCGATCTTCATGTCATTGCGCACGCCTTCGAAGATCGTCGGTTCGATGAAGAAGCCGCCGGTCTCCGTCTTGACCCGATTGCCGCCGATCAGCGCATTGGCCCCATCGGCGCGGCCCGCATCGATATAGCCAAGCACCCGGTCCATCTGTTCCTCGCTGACCATCGAGCCCATCCGGGTCGTGGTGCTCAGCGGGTCGCCGGGGGCGAAAACCTTCGCCTGGGCGGCGATCTTTTCCAGCAGCTCATCGCGGATCTTCTCATCGACGATCAGCCGGGAGCCGGCATTGCAGACCTGGCCGGTATTGGCAAATATCCCCGCCGCGATCCCGGTCGCCGCTGCGTCCAGATCCTCGCAATCGGCCAGCACGACCTGGGGCGATTTTCCGCCCAGCTCCAGCCCGATCCGTTTGATGTTCGACTGGCCGGAATATTGCATGAAATACTTGCCGACCTCGGTCGAGCCGGTGAAGCCCACGCAATCGACATCCATATGCAGGCCCAAAGCCTTGCCCGCGATATGGCCGAGGCCCGGCACCACGTTCAGCACACCCGGAGGGATGCCCGCCTCAATGGCGAGTTCCCCGAATTTCAGCGCAGTAAAGGGAGATTGCTCCGCCGGTTTCAGGATCACCGAATTGCCGGTCGCCAGCGCCGGACCCAGTTTCCAGGCCGCCATCGACATCGGGTAATTCCAGGGCACCACGGCCGCGACAATGCCGAGGGGCTCACGCACTACGAGGGTCGTCATGTCATGGGCGGTCGCTGCGACCTCGCCGTAAACCTTGTCGATGGCCTCGGCATACCAGGCGATACAGGCAGCGGCGCTGACCGTGTCGCCATTATAGGCATTGGCAATCGGCTTGCCGACATTCAGCGTTTCCAGCAACGCCAGCTCTTCGCGGTTCGCGAGGATCAGCTCCGAGAAGAGCAAAAGGATGCGGCGACGATCCGCCGGGGCCATGCGCGACCAGACGCCCGAGTCGAAGGCCCGGCGCGCCGAACGCACCGCCACATCGACATCCGCTTCGTTGCAGGATGCCACCTGGGTCAGCAGGCGACCATCGCCTGGATAGATGCAGGCAAAGCTTTCGCCCGAAAGGCTGTCCACATATTTGCCGTCGATGAAGGGACGGTTCGGAAGGGCCACGGCTTTGGCGCGGGCGTGCCAGTCAATTTCGTGCAACATATCTCGTCCTGTCGGTTTCTGTAGTTTCCGGGCGTCTCAGACGGCGGCCGGTTCTTTTGCGCTCAGCCCATGCGCCGCGCCGATTTCACGGATCGCGCGCGCAAGGATGGCGACCATCTCGTCGATCTGGTCGCGGGTGATGATCAGCGGCGGCGAGATCACGCAAAGATCCCCCAGCGGCCGCACGATCAGACCAAGCTCGAAGCAGCGCTCGTCGATCTTCAGTGTGAAGGCCTTGTCTTCGGCATTGCCATCGGCACGGGTCGGGTCGAGCAGGCATTGCACGCAGCCGACCAGCCCGACCGCCCGTGTCTCTGCCACGCCCGGCAGATCACGCAGCGAGGCGAGCGCTTCGGCAAAGTAATCGGCCATTTCGCGGGCATGATCGACAATGCCCTCGCGCTCCATCAGCTCTATATTGGCGAGGGCGGCGGCACAGGCGACGGGCTGATTGCTGTAGGTATAGCCGTTCGTGAACCAGCTGCCCTTTGCATTCTCGCCCGAGATCCGCTCAAGGACGGCTTCGGAAATCGCAAGCCCGCCCAGTGGCACATAGCCCGAGGTGACACCCTTCGCGAAGGTGATGATATCCGGCACCACGCCGAAGACCTTTTCAGAGGCGAACCACTCACCGCAACGTCCGAACCCCGTGACCACCTCATCCGAAATATAGAGGATGTCATGGCGGGCGCAGATCTCTCTGAACCGGGCATGATAGCCCGCAGGCGGGATGATCACGCCGCCCGAGGCGAGGATCGGTTCTGCCAGGAAGGCCGCAATCGTATCAGCCCCGAGGCTTGCGATCCGGTCCTCGAATTCCTGCACCAGGTCATCGAGGAAAGCCTCCTGGCTGCGATTGCCGGCATGGCGCGGATTGGGGCTCGAGAGGAAAGAGATCCGGTCCTGCTGAATATCGAAATTCGGCCAGTTGCCGGTGCGGCCCGTGCAGGCCGCCGTCAGGGCGGTCGAGCCGTGGTAGCCATCATAGCGCACGATGATGCGCTTCTTTTCCGGCCGGCCCAGCACGTTGTTGTAGAATTCGGAAAAGCGCAATGCGCTGTCCACGGCCGTCGATCCGCCGGTGGTGAAGAAGACCCGGTTCAGATCGCCCGGCGTCAGTGAGGCGATCTTTTCCGCCAGCCGCGCCGCCGGGCTGGTTGCCATATACCAGGGCGAGGCATAGGGCAGCACCATCGCCTGATGCGCCATCGCATCAACGATTTCGCGCCTTCCATAACCCACCTGTGCGCACCACATGCCTGCCGGTCCGTCTATCAGGCGACGACCGTCTTCGGCATAGACATAGATACCCTCGGCATGGGTCAGGACCGGCTGCGCCGCCTTGCCGAGTTTCGCCATTTCCTGCGCCGGCAGAAGGATATGGTCACGCATTGCATCGCTCACTGACCCGGATCTCTGTGCCGCCATGGCCTGCCTCCCCATTGTTCCGATTTGCGGTCCGGCACCGGTGCCCCGGCGCGGCCTCAGTCGCAAGTTGTGGGGAATCGGGGCGGACAAGTCAACATTTCTGATTGCCCGATCAATCAGAAATGTTGCGGACGCCCGATTGCCGTGCTTATTCTGACCTCGGGGGTTTTGCTGTCTGCATATGCCTTGCCGCCGATTTCCCTCGCTTCCCCGGTGGCGCGGGGCGTGCAGAAAACCGCCTGCATCAGCCGGCACGGATGGAGATTTTATGAACAGCGCCTGGATTGTGGATGGTCTTCGCACCCCCTTTGGCCGCTTTGGCGGCGCTTTGGCGACGCTGCGCGCCGATGATCTCGCGGCCCTGCCGCTGGCGGCCCTGATGCGGCGTCTTCCGGACCTTGATCCGGCCCGGATCGAGGATGTGATCCTCGGCTGCGTCAACCAGGCCGGCGAGGATAACCGCAATGTCGCCCGCATGGCGCTGCTGCTCGCCGGGCTGCCTGTGACGGTTCCCGGGGTCACGGTGAACCGGCTTTGCGGCTCGGGGCTGGAGGCCATCGGCCAGGCCGCCCGCGCGCTGCGCTGTGACGAGACCGACCTGATGATTGCAGGCGGGGTTGAACATATGACCCGCTCGCCCTTTGTGATGGCAAAGGCCGAATCCGCCTTTCAGCGCCGGGCAGAGATCTTCGACACGACCATCGGCTGGCGCTTCCCCAATCCGGCGATGGAGGCGGCTTACGGCATCGATTCCATGCCGCAGACCGCTGACAACGTCGCCGCCGAATATGGCATCTCGCGCGAGGACCAGGACGCATTCGCCCATCGCAGCCAGGAAAGATGGGCCGCGGCGCAGGCCGCAGGCCGCTTTACCGCCGCAATCACCCCGGTCAGCCTGCCGCAAAAGCGCGGCGATCCCATGGTCTTTGACCAGGACGAACATCCCCGCCCCGCCACCACCCTGGCGCAGCTGGCCGGGCTGAAGCCGGTGAACGGAGCGGGAAACAGCGTGACCGCCGGCAATGCCTCCGGGGTGAATGACGGGGCGGCGGCGCTCTTGCTGGCTTCGGACCAGGCGCTGCGCGATCATGGGCTGACGCCCCGCGCGCGGGTGATCGCCATGACCTCTGCCGGAGTTGCGCCGCGCGTGATGGGCTATGGTCCGGTGCCGGCGGTGCAGCGTCTGCTGGCGCGAACCGGGCTCGCGCTGGCCAATATGGATGTGATCGAGCTGAATGAAGCCTTTGCCGCGCAATCCCTTGCCGTGCTGCGCGGGCTGGGCCTTGCTGATGATGCGGACCATGTGAACCCGGGTGGCGGCGCAATTGCGGTCGGCCACCCGCTGGGGGCCTCTGGCGCGCGGCTGGTGCTGGACGCGCTGGCTGAACTGGAACGCCGTCAGGGCCGTTACGCGCTTTGCACCATGTGCATCGGCGTCGGGCAGGGCATTGCGCTGATCATCGAAAGGGCCTGAGCCGATGACCACCCCCCTCATCCTGCGCGAAGACCACAATGGCGTTGCGCTGCTAACCATCGCCAATCCGCCGGTCAATGCGCTTGGCCTGGCTCTGCGCCGCGAGCTTGCCGATCTTGTCGCCGCGCTGGAGAATGACGACAGCATTCGCGCCGTGGTTCTGACCGGTCAGGGCAAGGTCTTTGTCGGCGGTGCGGATATCACCGAATTTGACCGCCCGCCCGAGGCACCGCATCTCCCCGATGTCATCGCCGCCATCGAATCCTCTCGCAAGCCCTGGATCGCGGCGCTGAATGGCGCAGCACTTGGCGGCGGGGCAGAGCTGGCGCTCGGCTGCCACTACCGTCTCTTTGCCGATACCGCCTGCCTCGCCCTGCCGGAGACCCGGCTCGGCATCATTCCCGGCGCGGGCGGCACCCAGAGACTGCCGCGCCGCATCGGCATCGAAGCCGCCATCGGAGTTGTCACCGGCGGCCGGGAAATCACCGCGCCTGACGCGCGGCGCATCGGTCTTGCCGCACCCGTGCCGATGGCGGAGGCGCTGGATTTCGCCCGCTCCCTGACCGGTCCACTGCCTGCCCCGGCGGCAATGCTCCCGCTGCCCGATCCCGGAACGGAATTCTGGGACAACGCCGCCAGGTCCATCACCAAAGCCGCGCGCGGCAATCCCGCACCCCTCGCCGCCCTGGCCGTGATCCGCGAGGGCGTCACCGCCGGTTTCGCGGCCGGAATGCGTCTTGAGCGCGAGACCTTCCTGCGCCTGCGCCAATCGGAGGAAGCTGCCGCGCTGCGCGGGCTCTTTTTCGCCGAACGCGCCGCGCCGCGCCCGAGCGCGCTGCGCGGGATCACCCCCCGACCCTTTGACCCTGTCGGCGTCATCGGCGGCGGCACCATGGGCAGCGGTATCGCCTCAGCACTGCTGAATGCCGGGCTGAGGGTGACCCTTGCCGAGACCAGCGGCCCGGCGCTTGACGCCGGCCTGGCGCGAATCAACGCGATTCTCGCCGCCCAGGTGAAACGCGGCCTCCATGACGAGGCCGAAGCCGCCGCCCGCCGCGCCCGGCTCAGTGGCACGGTCGGGCTGGCAGAGATGGCCGGCTGCAACCTCGTGATCGAGGCGGTCTTCGAAGACCTTGCCATCAAGCGGCAGGTCTTTGCTGATCTCACCCGGATCTGCAGCGAAGCAACCCTGCTTGCGACCAATACCTCCTATCTCGACCCCGAAGAGATCGTGGCGGGTCTTCCGCACCCGGAACGGTTCATTGCATTGCATTTCTTCAGCCCGGCCCAGGTGATGAAGCTGCTGGAAATCGTGCCGCTGGCGGCCACCTCGGATCAGAGCCTCGCCACCGGTTTTGCGCTGGCGGCAAAGCTCGGCAATATCCCTGTCCGCGCGGGCAATTGCCCGGGTTTCATCGGCAACCGCATCCTCAAACACAGCCGCGCCGCCGCCGAGGCG
>NZ_JAYRPN010000154.1:0-2090 GCF_041911175.1 Tabrizicola sp. | reverse complement strand
CGGTGTCCGAGAAGCCCGCATTCCGCGCCGCGTTTCGTCGCTGGCGATGCATTGTGCCTGCCAGCGGTTTTTTCGAATGGAAGGCCGTTCAGGAAGACGGTCGCACGGTAAAGCAGCCCTATTTCATCTGCCCCCGGGATGAAAACGCACTGTTCGGGTTCGCGGGGCTCAGCGAGCGGTGGGTATCGCCCGACGGCGAAGAAATCCACTCGTGCTGCATCATCACGACCGACGCCAACGCGTTGATGATGCCGATCCACGACAGGATGCCGGTCATCTTGGCCCCCGGCGATTACGACGCCTGGTTGGACCCCGCCAACGTGAATGCGGAGATGTTGCGCGTATTGCTTTGCGCTGCCGAGGCCGATGACATGATCGCTTACCCGGTGAGCCGGGCAGTCAATTCATCCCGTACCGATGCCCCGATGCTGGTGGAGCCGGCATGACCCAGCGGCTGCGTCCGGGCATTGCCGAGCCCGTGTTTCTGATGTTCTCCCGCCAGCAGATAGAAACCGGCGACATCGGTGAGCCCCTTGAATTCTTGCGGGGCTTGACGGCCGACCCGCAGGCAGCCCTCGACTACTGCGGTCGGATCAGCCTGATGGTCGACGGATACAACGACGACCCGCGCGAAATCTTCGAGATCTCGGAGGTCCGGGCCTTCCTCAAAGGCCTCGACGCGCAGTGGCCCTACTGGTTCTTCTTCCTGTCCCAGGCCGACGACTCGATCAAGCTGCTGGAGAGCTGCCTGTGCGACACCATCGAGGTGATCCCGGGCGTTGCGTCCATCGACCTCGATCAGATGGAGCGGGCGCTGGCGCGCCACTTCGGGGCCATGAACCGCCTTTGCGAGGCGCTGAACGTGCCGGAGGAGCAGATCGAGGAAATCTCTGAGGGGATCGTCAGCCTCATCCACAACGCATCGGTCGAGCGGATCGACGGCGACGATTACCAGTAGCCGCGCCGCCGCACCAGATACTGGCCGCGCCCGGCCCCTTCGACTGCGGAACCATGTGGAGCGGCAGCCTGCGCTCGAAAGTGTCCGACGTACGCTTCATCTCGCATGGCATCTCGCCCTCAGGCATCTTCTCGAACGACAGATTCAGTACAACGGGGTCTAGGCGAGGTCTAGGCGGTGTGTGGTCTGCGAACGTCTCAAGTCCCCGGCGCATTCATCAAGTACACCCCCTGACTTCCCTGGCGCTTGCGGGTGGCAATTCAGATCGCTGGCTTGAGCCTGGATAAGCCCTGCGCAATACTGCAAGGGCTTTCTGTGGACATCGTGTCTGCACAGCCTTCATCGGCGACCTCGGTCGCCTTGAAGTCCAGCCCTGCTGGCGTCGCAGTCGTTACCTGCCTCAAGGATACCCGGCGTCGATCGGGTCCGGCCATGTCCATGGCCGTGTGTCTTGTTCAGCCACCCGGCTGAATGCTGTGTCCTGCCGCGCGACCTTCGGGTCGATCGGCATCGAGCGAAGGCCCCGTTCGCAAGAACCATGGGCCTTCATCCTGCACGTGCCGCCTGGCACGTCGCCGAGCCGCTCTGCTGTCCACGGCGGAGCATCCCGAACGGGGAACCCCAAGTTCCCCGCCAGGGATGGGTGTTCCCTTCCATTCCTGAAGGAGAACACCATGTTCGCAATCCCTGTAACGAGAGAGTCGCGCCCGGTCGCCGTGCTGCTGGGAGGCTCCGGACATGCCCGGACGCCCGCTGTTCGCACGCCCGCCGTGCCGGCGCTGCTGAAGCTGCAGCCCAACGCCCCCGGGCGCTCCGGCTGCGCTTCCGAGTACCGCGCGTCAGGAGGCTGATCATGCCGATCAGCCTCTACCGCCGGCGCATTGCCGCCACTGTGATCCAACTGGCCAAGGACGATCCGTCCCTGGTCAAGGAGGTGATCGCCCGCTTGCGAGAGTCGGGTGAGATCGAAGCCGACGATCTGGTCTACCTGGACCGGATCGCCGACCGCTGGATGAGGATTGCCGAGGACAACGGCAGGCACGCCGCATCAACGTATCCGCGTCAAGCGCGCGGGTAGCGGGATGCCCCTGGCCTTCGCCATTGCCGCAGCGATCTTTTCCAGCAGATCGGG
>NZ_JAYRPN010000153.1:0-26200 GCF_041911175.1 Tabrizicola sp. | reverse complement strand
CTTGCCGTCTTCGCCTCCGGTGCCCTGCCGCCCGCGCTGGTCGCCGTGCTGGACCTCGCCTTCGTCCCGGTGCTGGCCGCGAACCTGCTGACCCAGCTGATCAAGCGTCCGAAGCCGCAGCAGATGATCATCCTGGCGATTCTCACCGCCTTCTGGGTCGCCAACCTGATGGTGCATCTGGAGTGGACCGGCCTCACCGCCGACACCGCATGGGGCGGCCTCCGCGCCGGGCTCCTGACGCTCGGCTCGATGATCATGGTGCTGGGCGGCCGCGTCACCCCCGGCTTTACCCGCAACGCGATGGTCCAGTCGGGGCGCGAGCACGACCTGCCGGTCAACCCGATGCCGCTTGCCGCCGTCGCCATCGCCGCCGCCTTGACCCAGCCGCTCGGCTACCTCCTCGGCGTGCCGCCCACCTGGCTCGCCCCCTTCGCCCTGATCGCCGGAACCGCAGGCCTCGCCCGAGTCGCCCTCTGGCGCGGGCTCTGGACCAGGGACAAGCCGATCCTCTGGACGCTGCATCTCTCCTACGCGCTGAACGCGCTCGGCTTCCTGACCCTTGGGCTTGCGAACCTTGGCCTGACCACCGACCTTGCCGCGCTGCACCTTCTGGGCATCGGCGGCGTCGGCGGCATGACGCTGGCCATCATGTCGCGCGCCACTCTGGGCCATACCGGACGCGCGCTCATCGCCCCCCGGCCCGTCGCACTGGCCTATGCGCTGATCCCGCTCTCCGCCCTTGCCCGCTGCATCGGGGCCGAGCTGCCCGCCTTCCACACCCCCGCCGTCCTGACCGCCGGGGCGCTCTGGCTCGCAGCTTTCGGCCTCTTCACCGCTGCGCTCTGGCCCGTCTTCTGGGGCCCCCGCGCCGCCCGCGCCCCTGCCAAGGCCGCGCCGACATGAACCGCCGCCGCTTCCTGACCCTTTCCGCCGCCGCGCTGGCGCCCCTGCCCGGCCATGCCGCAACCCTGACCACCTGGGAGGGCACCGGCCTTGGCACCGCGCTCACCCTCCACCTCGTCGGAGCCACCCCGCATCTGGCCCGCCAGACCTTCGCGCGCGTCGAAGCCGAAGTCGCGAGGATCGAAACCCTCGCCTCGCTCCACCGCGATTCGGCCCTCACCAGGCTCAATCGTGACGGGCATCTGTCATGGCCTTCGCCCGATTTCCTGGACCTCCTGACCCTCGCCGGTCAGGTCCATGCCGCAACGGAAGGCGCCTTCGATCCGACCGTGCAACCCCTCTGGCTGGCGCTGGCCGAGGGCACCGACCCCGCCAAGGCCCGCGCCCTGGTCGGCTGGAACCGCCTCCACCTCTCGCCCGAGGAAATCCACCTCGCGCCCGGCCAGGCCCTGACCCTGAACGGCATCGCGCAGGGCTGGGCCGCCGACCGGATCGCCGCCCTCCTTCGCGCCCAAGGCTTCTCCGAGGCGCTGGTCGACATGGGCGAAATCGCCGCCTTGGGGGAAAGCGGCTGGCCCGCCGTGATTGCCGGACCGGACGGCACGGCGCTGGCCGAGACCCGGCTCAGCAACCGGGCGCTTGCCACCTCTTCGCCACGGGGGACGCTGGTGAACGGCCAGCCGCATATCCTCGGGCCACAGGGACAGGCGCCGGTCTGGCAAACCGTCAGCGTCAGCGCGTCGGAAGCCGCCATCGCCGACGCCCTGTCCACCGCCTTCTGCCTGATGGACCGTGCCGCCATCGACAAGGCGCTTGCGCGGTTCCCCGATGCAAGGCTCGAGGTTGCGGCCTGAAGCATGACGCGCCTTGGCAAAAAGCGCGATCGGGAGAGGATCGAACGCTCTCAAGCTGGATCAAGTCCAAGAATTTTCTAGAAAATTCTTGGACTGCCGACCGAGCTGGCCACTCCCGACAAGCCGCATTCCGATTATCCCGAGACTTCCTCCGTGCAGGCACGGGCATTGTCGCTGATCGCGATCACCACCTTCGACATCACCGCCTGGTCGAAGTCGTTCATGCCCTGGATCTCTTCCGGCGTGACCGCCGCCGCCATCTTCGCCTCGAAACAGGCCTTCACCGCCGCGGCCTTGGCCGCATCCAGCCCGGCCACCGCCTGCGCCAGATTGGCATCCACCGCCGACTGATAGGCCGTCCTGTCCGCCATCTGACCGAAGCCCGGCTGGCAGCTGTAGGGCGGCAGGCTGTTCTGGCCCCCCAGAACCTCACGCTCCCGCGCGCGCAACGTCTCGCAGCCCCAGGCCCGCAGCGCAGCTGGCATCCGGGCATTCAGGTCGATCCAGATTTCCAGCCCGTCCATGCCGTAGACGCCCTGTTGCGGGTCGATCTTCTCCATCGCGGCGGTGTAGTACCACTTGCCCCCGACGAGGCCGACGAAGGCGACCGCCATCATCGCCCCGATTTGCACGACCTTTCCGACACTTGCCACGATGACCCTCCTGCTGCTGGCACCAGGGCAGCGCTTAGGCGGAGGCGGGGCCGGGGACAAGCCCTGCCGGATTGTCGCACCGGGCATATCCCTGCCGCCGGGTTGACTTTTGTTAAGGCCGGTCGCAGCCTGACGCTTCACACCCACGTTACCTGAAACGCTCCCGGGAAGGATTCCGCCATGCGCGAAGTCATGACCAAGAGCATGGCCCGGAACATCTTCTACGGCGGGTCATTGTTCTTCATCCTGATATTCGTGGGCCTTACGGTCCAATCACACTACTACATCGTCAACACATCAACCGACAAAGCCACGCTCACCGAAAGCGTCGCGGCGGGCAAACTCCTGTGGGAAAAGCACGCCTGCATCAACTGCCACACGATTCTTGGCGAAGGCGCCTATTTCGCACCGGAACTGGGCAACGTGATGACCCGCTGGGGCGTGGAGCCCGGCGATCACCAGGCCGCGTTCGACGCACTGAAAGCCTGGATGGATGCGATGCCGTCGGGCGTCGAAGGCCGTCGCCAGATGCCGAACTTCGGCCTGACCGACGCCGAATACCAGAACCTCGCCGACTTCCTGCTCTGGGTGAACACCATCCGCGCGCAGGACTGGCCGCCGAACGATGCGGGCTGAGGAGACGCAATCATGAAATATCAATCGCAAAAGATCGCGCTGGCCTACTTCGCCGTCGCGCTGGCCCTCTTCGCCGTGCAGGTGACGGTGGGGCTGGTCATGGGCTGGATCTACGTCTCGCCCAATTTCCTGGCAGACCTCGTGCCCTTCAACATCATCCGGATGTTGCACACCAACAGCCTGGTCGTCTGGCTGCTGCTGGGCTTCTTCGGCGCCGCCTACTACCTGGTGCCCGAGGAATCCGAGCGTGAGATCCACTCGGTCAAGCTCGCCTGGCTGCAACTGGCGATCTTCGTCCTCGGCACCGCCGGGGTCGTGGTGACCTATCTCTTCAACCTCTTCGACGGCAACTGGCTTCTCGGCAATGAGGGGCGCGAGTTCATCGAACAGCCGCGCTGGGTCAAGGCCGGCATCGTCGTCGCCGCGCTGATCTTCCTCTACAACATCTCGATGACGGTGCTGGCGGGCAAGAAGACCGCGATCACCAACATCCTGCTCCTGGGCCTCTGGGTTCTGTCGCTGCTGTTCCTCTTCGCCTTCGTGAACCCCGACAACCTCTCGCTCGACAAGATGTACTGGTGGTACATCGTCCACCTCTGGGTCGAAGGCACCTGGGAACTGGTGATGGCCTCCATCCTCGCCTTCCTGATGCTGAAGCTGACGGGCGTGGACCGGGAAGTCGTCGAGAAGTGGCTCTACGTCATCGCCGCGCTGGCGCTGTTCTCGGGCATCCTCGGTACCGGCCACCACTATCTCTGGATCGGCACCCCCGGCTACTGGCAGTGGATCGGCTCGATCTTCTCCAGCTTCGAGGTCGCGCCCTTCTTCGCGATGATGTCCTTCGCCTTCGTGATGGTCTGGAAGGGCCGCCGCGACCACCCGAACAAGGCCGCGCTGCTGTGGTCCTTGGGCTGCGCCACGCTGGCCTTCTTCGGCGCGGGCGTCTGGGGCTTCCTGCACACGCTGCACGGGGTGAACTACTATACCCACGGCACGCAGATCACCGCCGCCCACGGGCACCTCGCCTTCTACGGCGCCTATGTCTGCCTCAACCTGGCGATCATCAGCTACGCCATGCCGCACCTGCGCGGACGGGACCCCTACAACCAGGTCCTGAACATGGCCTCGTTCTGGCTGATGTCTGGCGGCGTGGTGTTCATGACCGTCGTGCTGACCTTCGCCGGTGCCCTGCAGACCCACCTGCAGCGCGTGCAGGGCGAGGCCTACATGGACGTGCAGGACCAGCTCTGGATCTTCTACGCCATGCGCTTCGGCGCCGGTGCGGCGGTGGTCCTTGGCGCGCTCCTGTTCATCTATGCGGTGGCCTTCCCGCGCCGGGAAATCGTGACCCCCGGCCCGCTGGAGAGCGAACGCCTTGAGCACGATCCCGACCACGTCGCGGCGGAGTGATGGTCATGGACGGATCCCACATGAAACCGGAGGGGGCGACAGCCCCCTTCTACCTCCCGCAGGGCGATGAAGTGCAGGTCTTCCAGGCCGCCGCCGCCCACAAGCTTCCGGTCCTCCTGAAAGGCCCCACCGGCTGCGGCAAGACCCGCTTCGTGACCCATATGGCCGCGAAACTCGGCCGCCCGCTGCATACTGTCGCCTGCCATGACGACCTTAGCGCCGCCGACCTGATCGGCCGCTGGCTGCTGAAAGGTGGCGAGACGGTCTGGGTCGACGGCCCCCTCACCCGCGCCGTCCGCGAAGGCGCGATCTGCTACCTCGACGAGGTGGTGGAAGCCCGCAAGGACGTCACCGTCGTCCTCCACCCGCTGACCGACGACCGCCGCATCCTGCCGATCGACCGCACCGGAGAAGAGCTTGAGGCCCACCCGGATTTCCTGCTGGTCGCCAGCTACAACCCCGGCTACCAGAACATCCTGAAGACGCTGAAACCCTCCACCCGGCAACGCTTCGTGGCGCTGGAGTTCGGCTTCCCGAAACCGGAACACGAAATCCCCGTCGTCGCCCGCGAATCCGGCCTGCCCGAAGCCCAGGTGCAACCGCTCGTCCGCCTGGCGAACAAGCTTCGCGCGATGAAGGGCCAGGACCTGGAAGAAGGCGTCTCCACCCGGCTTGTCGTCTATTGCGCCAGCCTCATCCACGGGGGCATGCCCGTCGACCGCGCCATCCGCGCGGCGATGATCGAACCCCTCACCGACGACCCGGATGTGAAGGCCGGGCTCCGCGATCTCGTGACTGCCGTTTTCGGGTGAGGCCGGCAATGTCACGGATCGACTTCGAGCCATGGGAACCCGAGGAATCTGTCGGGAAACTGTGGCACGCCTTTGCCAGCCGTCTGGATGGGGATCCCATCCACGATGGAGCCCGTGTGTCGCTTTCCGAAGTGGCCGGACGGCTGGCAGTCCTTTTCCGCGGCCTGGGTGGCGACCCGGCGGTGGAAATCAAGCCGGTGGCCGAGGAGACCTCGCACCACCGGCTCTCGTTTCTCCGCCGTCTTGGCACTTGGGCGGAAACCGCGCCCCGCGCCAGCTTCGACGGCGCCACCCTGCGCCTGCCGGAAAGCCTTGCCGCCTTCCCCGACCCCCGCGCCAATGCCGCGCTGTATCTCTGGCTCGCCGCCGCTGCCGTGGCGTTGAAGGACCAGGCCCCGACCGACGCGCAAGACCCGCTGCAGGCCGACCTTGCCGCCATCGCGCTGGCGCAGGCGATGACCGTCGAGGCTCTGCGCCTCGCCCCCGGCTACCGCAAGCTTCACGCCGACCTTGCCGAGGCGACGCTCCTCTTCCGCCGCAGCCGCAGCCTGCCGCCCGTCGAAGCCGCCGTCGAGGCGCGCATCCGGGCCGCCCTTGGGCAGCAGGTCGACCTCCCGCCGCTTCCCGCGAAAGCCCCGCGCGGCTATCGCCCCTTCCGCCCCGTGGCGCTCTGGCCCGACCTGCGCGCGCTTGCCCGCAGCGAACACACCGCCGTCGAGGCCCGCGCCACCGAAGGCCCACCCGAGGAATCGGCGGAAGAGAAGACCGCCAGGAAAGCCCGCCGCCGCAAGGCCGACCAGGCCGACCGCAACGACAGTTTCATCCTGCACAAGTTCGAAGCCATCCTGTCGATGACCGAATTCCTCAACCTCAACCGCCGGGTCGAGGATGACGACGAGGACACCGCGAAGAAGGCCGCCGACGACCAGGAGGAGATCGGCCTTGCCCAGGTCTCCAAGGCCCCCGCCACCCGGCTGAAACTGCATCTCGACCTCGCCCCCGAAGACGTGGACCGCGAACAGGTTTCGGGGCATTTCACCTATCCCGAATGGGATGTCCGCACCGCCAGCTATCTCCCCTCTCATGCCCGGGTGCTTCATTCCCGGGCCGAAGCCAGCGATGCGACACCTCCGTTCCGGGCCGACCCGCGCGCCAGCGCCCGCATCCGCGCCGTCCGCCGCCAGTTCGAGGCCTTGCGTCCCAGCCTCGTCTCGATGCCCGGCTTCCCGGACGGCGACGTGCTCGACACCGAACGGGCGGTGCGCGCGCGGGTCGATTTCCTCTCCACCGGCGAAGGCACCGACCGTGTCTGGCGCCAGACCCGACCGGAACGCCGCGACCTGGCCGTGTCGATCCTGCTGGACGTCTCCCGCTCCACCGAAAGCGCGATCCCCGGCCACGGCCACGACGGGCGGTCCGTCATCGACATCGAACGCGAGGCGCTGGCCGCGCTGGCCTGGGGCCTTGATGCCTGCGGCGACAGCTTCGCGATCCACGCCTTTTCCTCGCTGAAGCGCGACCGGGTTTTCGTGCAGGAAGTGAAGGGCTTCGCGCAAGCGATGGCCGAGGAGGTGGAACACCGGATCAGCGCATTGAAGCCCGGCCATTACACCCGGCTTGGGGCCGCGATCCGCCACATGTCGTTCCTGCTGGCGAAAGAAGCCCGCAAGCGGCGGCTGCTGCTGGTGATCACCGACGGCAAGCCGAACGACCTTGACCATTACGAAGGCCGCCACGGGATCGAGGACAGCCGGATGGCGATCCTGGAGGCCCGCCGCGCCGGGCATTCCGTCTTCGGCATCACCGTCGACCGCGACGGCAAGTCGTGGTTCCCCCGCCTCTTCGGCCAGGGCGCCTTTTCGCTGATCCCGAACCCCCAGAAACTGACCCAGGCCCTGCCGCAGATTTACCGGCAGCTCGTGACCGGATGACCGCTTCGCCAGACGCTCTTCGTTCCCTTCGGTCCTCATCGCTTTCCACCCGCGACGAGGAGCCCCCCAGCGAGGAGAAGCCGAAGGCGCACGACGAGCAACCCCCCGGCGGCCTTCCCGGCGAGCTTCTGATGTGGGTGCTGATCCTGTCGGAAATCGCCGTCTTCGGCGCGGGGCTTCTGGCCTTCCTCGCCGTCCGCCTGTCCGACCCTGCGGGCTTTGCCGAGGCGCAGTCGCATCTGCACCGCACCGGCGCCGCCGCGAATACCCTTGTCCTCGTCACCTCCGGCTGGCTGGCCGCCCATGCGGTCCGCGCCGCCGAGGCCGGACAGCTCCGCCGGGTCCGCCTGCTCCTTGTCCCCGCGATCCTGCTGGGCGCGGTGTTCCTGGTGCTGAAAGGCACGGAATATGCCGATCTCTTCGCACAGGGCATCGGCACCGAAACCCATGCCTTCTACACCTTCAGCTACCTCTTGACCGGCTTCCACGCCGCCCATGTCCTTGCAGGCATGATCCTTCTGGCGCTGGTCGGCTGGCTTGGCACCCCGAAGGCAGTCGAGACCGGGGCGGCCTTCTGGCACATGGTCGACCTGATCTGGGTCCTCCTCTTCCCGGTGGTCTACCTGCTATGACCCGCGCGACCAAAGCCTGGGCGATGCTCCTCGCCCTTTCCGCCGCCTCGACCGCGCTTGCGGCCTCGGGCCTTGTCGGCGCGGCGCTGGTGGTCCCGGTGCTGGTGCTCTCTGGCCTCAAGGCGCATGTGATCCTGCGCGACTATCTCGGCCTCTGGGTCGCACCCGCCTGGCTGCGCGGCTTCGACCTTGGGCTGACGCTGCTGATCCTGGCCTTCGGTGGCCTCGCACTGGCGGCGTGAGAGGTTAAAATCGGGTAAATGTCCGCACACAACCCATTGAAATCATTGAGCCGAAAATTCTGTCCACCGTGGACAGCTTCTCACCTGCCCCGGAAGGCCCCGGCCAGCGGTTCGGGCAAGTCGAACTCCGCCAGCACCCGCGCCCGCCCCGCCGCCGACATTTTCCGCGCGGTTTTCTGGACGATATCCAGCGTCTGCTCCGCCTCCCTTTCCGCCGCGAAGGGCGAGAAATACCAGGTCAGGAAGACGAAGCAGATCACATCCTCCAAGTCCTGCACTTCCGGGTCGCGCTTGATCCCCTCCTTGCGGAGAAGGACGCCCACCCGCTCGCACTCCTCGGCCCCGAACCCCGCCTCGGCCATGATCCCGGCGACCCGGTCGGCATGCCGCCGTCCCTGCTCGCGCCGCCAGGCATGGTAGCCCTCCTTGCCCTCGGGATAGTCCGACCGGGGCAGAAGCCAGCGCTCCACATGCTGCCCTCGCGCCGCGACCTGCAAGACTTCGGAGGCGGCGGGGAAAAGCCGCGCCAGCTCGGCGCTCATCCGCTGGCCATAGACCATCGCCTCGCCCTTCGGGTCGGCGGCATTGGCGGCGTCGATCAGCGCCAGCGCGCGGAACAGACGGTCAGCCATCAGCCCCCCTTGGACCAGGCCAGCGCCGGGTCCTCCTCGACATAGTCGCGCAGGGTGGCAAGATCGTCGATATGGGCGGTGTTCTGCTTGATCGTGACGCCCTGGTCCTTCAGCCGCGCGAAGGCCCGGCTCAGGCTTTCCGGCTTCATCCCCAGACGCCCGGCGATCAGCACCTTGTCATAGGGCAGCGTCACCTCGCAGGCGCCATCGGGGCAGGGGGCAAGCTCCAGCAGGAACTCGGCCACCCTTTGCGCGCCAGTCTGCGCCTTCAGCGCCTCGACCTGCGCCACCAGGCTGTGCAGATGGGCGAAGGTGGCGGACAGGATCGAGATCGCCACTTCCGGGTTCTCGCGGATCTGGCGCAGGAAGGCGTCGGCCTCGATACGGATCAGGGCGCAGTCGGTCACCGCCTCGGCGGCGACGGGATAGGTGTCGTGCCGGAAGGCCACCGCCTCGCCGAAGCTGGAGCCCTTGGTGAACACTCCCACCACCGCCTCGGCGCCCGAGGGCGCGATGCGGTAGAGCTTCACCCAGCCTTCGGCGACGATGTAGATCGCCGTCGCCCGCTCGCCTTGCAGGAAGATCGTCTCGCCGCGCGAGAAGCTGCGCAGCCGGGCGCTGTCCAGCACGGTGCGGGCCACATTCTCCGGGGCGGAGGCCAGGATCAGCGACCGGCGGGCAAGGGCGATGAGTTCGGGTTTCATGCGGGTCCAATGCTGTCCGGCCAGAGGCCTTGTTGATTACCGCGAATGGTGGGAGATTGCCAGCCTTGGTGCGGCGAAGGGCTGAGGCCCACTGGACAGGAAAGCCGCGCATTTCGGGCCAGGGCATGGAACCGCCCGCTGCCCATATGCGTTGTCGACTGGCGGTGCGGGTTCCCGCCGCCCGAGGGGGAACGGATGATGCGTGACACGGTAGCCTTGCTGCGGACCCCGCTGTGCGACCTGCTGGGATGCGAGGTGCCGGTGCTTCTGGCCGGGATGGGCGGGGTCGCCCGGTGGGAACTGGCGGCGGCGGTCGCGAAGGCCGGGGGCTATGCGATGCTGGGCATGGTCCGGGAAAGCCCTGAGCTGATCGAAACGGAAATCGCGGCCTATCGGGCAGCGACGGACCGGCCCTTTGCGGTGAACGTGATCCCCTCGGCCACCGAGCCGGGGCTCTTGGACCGGCAGATCGGGCGTTGCCTTGATCTCGACGTAAGGGCCTTCACCTTCTTCTGGGACGTGATGCCCGATGTGGTCGACCGGGTGAAGCGGGCGGGCTGCCTTGTCCTGCACCAGGTCGGCACCGCCGGGGCCGCGCGGCAAGCGGAAGACGCCGGGGCGGATGTGATCATCACGCAAGGCATCGAGGCCGGGGGCCATGTGCATGGCCGGATCGGCGCCTTTGCGCTGGCCGAGGCGGTGCTGGACCGGGCGCGGGTGCCGGTGGTGGTGTCGGGTGGTATCGGGTCGGGTCGGGGGCTGGCTGCGGCGCTGGCGATGGGCGCGCAAGGGGTGCAATGCGGGACCGCTTTCCTTGCGACCGAGGAGGCCTGGGCGCATGACTATCACAAGCGGCGGGTGGTCGAGGCGGAGGGCGGCGATACCGTGCTGACCGATGTCTTCGTGCTGAACTGGCCGAAGGGCGCGGCGGTGCGGGTGATCGCCAACAGCGTGACCCAGGCGTTGGGCGACAAGCTGATGGGCCATGACCCGGCGACCCTGCCGCGCGAGGCGATCGCCGAGGATTCCGGCCAGCTGCTCTTGCGCTATTCCACCGATTCCCCGATGCGCCACACCAAAGGGTCGCTGGAGGAAATGGCGCTTTATTCCGGGCAGGGCGCGGGACTGATCCGCGACGTGGTGCCTGCGGCGGAACGGCTGCGGCGGATGGTCGAGGAGGCGGCGGCTTGTCTGGCGGCGCTGCCGGGAGTGGAGCGATGAGCGACAGCGACGAAGCGCCGGGCCGCTACGCCTCGCCCCCCTGCATGGCGGCCGAGGTGGACCCGACCTATTTCGACCCGGATTACGTCGACCCCGAACAGGCCCGCGACGTGGCACGCTGGCGCAAGGCCGAGCGGCAGCGGTTGCGCAGCGAACGGGATGCGATCAGCGTGGCCGATCGGGCGAGGCTGGGCGAAGTGATCGGGGCGCATCTCTTGCAGTTCCTGGCCGACCGTTTCGGCAGCCTGGAGGGGCGGGTCTTCTCGGGCTACTGGCCGATCAAGGGCGAGCCTGACCTGCGTCCGGTGCTGGCCAGCCTGCATCGGGCGGGGGCGCATGTCGCCCTGCCGCTGGTCGAGGTGAAGGCGGCTCCGCTGGTCTTCCGGCGCTGGACGCCGGAGACGAAGATGGTGCGGGGCGACTGGAACATCCCGGTCCCGCCGCCCGAGGCCGAGGCGGTGATGCCCGAAATCTCGCTGGCGCCGGTGATGGGCTGGACCGAAGGGGCGTATCGTCTGGGCTATGGCGGGGGCTATTTCGACCGCACGCTGGCGGCGTTGTCGCCCCGGCCCTTCACCATCGGGATCGGGCTGCAATCGGCGCGGCTGGCGACGATCTATCCGCAGCCGCATGACATTGCGCTGGACGTGATCCTGACCGAGGACGGTTTGCAGGCCACGCGGGTGTAGCATTCGGAACAGTTCAGAGAAAGAGAAACCATATCTTCGCTCTTTCTGTCCGAAACCCTTGGGCGCATAGCCGGGGAGACATTTCAACGACCCGGAGCGGACCATGCTTGTGAATGGCAAGTGGACAGCGAACTGGCAGCCGGTGCAGGCCAAGGACGAGCAGGGCCGTTTCGTGCGGCAGGTGTCGTCCTTCCGCAACTGGATCACCGCCGACGGCAGCCCCGGCCCGACCGGGACCGGCGGGTTCAAGGCCGAGGCGGGCCGCTATCGACTGTATGTCGCGCTGATCTGCCCCTGGGCCTCGCGGACGCTGATCGCGCGGAAGGTAAAAGGGCTGGAGGCGCTGATCCCGGTGACGGTGGTCAACCCGGTGCTGACGGACGAGGGCTGGGCCTTCGGCGGCTATCCGGGGGCCGATGCCGACCCGGTGCTGGGCGCGGGCCATCTGCACGAGCTGTATACAAAGGCTGATCCCGGCTTTACCGGGCGGGCCACGGTGCCGATCCTGTGGGACAGCCGGACGGGCACCATCGTCAGCAACGAAAGCGCCGATATCCTGCGGATGTTCGACACCGCCTTCGCAGGTCTGGTGCCGGAGACGCCGCTGCTTTATCCCGCCGATCTGGCGTCAGACATCGACGCGCTGAATGCCGAGATCTACGACAGCCTGAACAACGGCGTCTACAGGGCCGGCTTCGCCTCGACGCAGGCTGCCTATGACGAGGCGGTGGCGGGAGTCTTCGCCACGCTGGACCGGCTGGAGGCACGGCTGGAAGGGCCGTTCCTGTTCGGCGACCGTTTCACCGAGACCGACATCCGCCTGTTCGTCACGCTGATCCGCTTCGACGCGGCCTATCATGGCCTCTTCAAGACCAACCTGCGCCGGATCGCCGACTATCCGCGCCTGCAAGCGCATATGGAGCGCGTGCTGCGCCTGCCGGGGGTGGCGGGGACAGTGAACATCGACCATATCAAGGCCGGATACTATTCGATCAAGGCGCTGAATCCGTCGGGGATCGTGCCGGTGGGGCCGGAGAACGTGTCGCGGCTGATCGCCTCGGTGGGCGGCTAGAGGTTTTCCGGCAGGGGTTCGGCGGCAAGGCACGTCCGCTACAGGAGGTCGGCGGCCCGGATGTCCTCGGCGGCAAAGTCGATCAGCGCGCGGACCTTGCGGGGCAGGACGCGGCCTTCCAGATAGACGGCGCTGAGTGCGCTGGTTTCACCGGCGTGGTCCGGCAGGACGGGAACGACAAGCCCTGCGGCAAGGGCCTCGCGCAGGGCGAAGCGCGGGACATAGGCCAGGCCGCAGCCCTTGATCGCCAGTTCCACCGCGGCCCGGGCGGAATTGACCTGGAAGCGGCCCTGGACCGTCACCGTGGTTTCGTCGGTGCCGGTGCCGAAGCTCCACCGCCGGGGGCTGCGGCGGTTGGTGTCGATGATGCAGTCATGGCCGGACAGTTCGGCCGGGTGACGCGGCGTGCCCCGGCGGGCAAGGTATTCGGGGCTCGCGACCAGATGCGAGCTGAAGCCGCCCAGTTTGCGCGCTTTCAGCGACTGGGTGTCGCTGCGCCCCATGCGGAAGGCGAGGTCGATCCCCTCACTGGCCAGATCGACATGGCGGTCGCTGAGCCGCAGGTCGAAGGAGAGCGCCGGATTGCGCTGGCCGAAGCGTTCCAGCATCCCCGCCACCCAGATCTCGCCGAAGGAGACCGAGGCGGAGATGCGGATCACGCCCTGAAACCCGCGCGAGCCTTCGGAAACCTCGCCGATCAGATCGTCAAGATCGTCGAGGAGTGCCGGGGCGCGGGACAAGAGATCCTCGCCCGCCGGGGTCAGGCCGACCTTGCGGGTGGTGCGTTGCAAGAGCCTTACCCCAAGCCGCGCCTCCAGCTCGGCGACATATTTCGAGGTCAGCCGGTTCGACACGCCAAGTTGCCCGGCAGCGGCGGTGAAGGACCCGGTCTGCGCGGTGGCGACGAAGGCCTTGAGTTCGTCGATCAGGTCCATGCGGCGATCATTCAGAATAAAAGGTGGATAGTCATTCCGAGAACCTGCCATTTCATGCAGGGAGGTCAAGGTCTAGTTTCCCGGCATCGGTTCAATCGCCGCCCGAGGGGTGGCAATCAGAAAAGGATGCTACCCATGTCCACCAATTCCGACTACGCGGCCCTTGCCCTTCGCCTGTCCAGCGGCGTGCTGTTCATTGCCCACGGGCTGATGAAAGTCTTCGTCTTCACCATTCCGGGGACCGTCGGCTATTTCGAAAGCCTCGGCCTGCCGGGCTTCCTGGCCTATCTGACCATCGCCGCCGAAGTCGCTGGCGGCCTTGCGCTGGTGCTGGGCGTTGCGACCCGCGCGGTGGCGCTGGTCCTGATCCCCGTGCTTCTGGGCGCTGTCTGGGTGCATTCGGGCAATGGCTGGGTCTTCTCCAGCGAAGGCGGCGGCTGGGAATTCCCGCTGTTCTGGGCGGTGATCCAGGTGGCCATCGCGCTTCTGGGCAGCGGCGCCTATGCGCTGAAACCTTCCGCCCCGCAGGCTGCGCTGGCCTGATGACAAGGGGGCCGTCCGGTCCGGGCGGTCCTTTCCGCAAAGGAGAACCTTCATGAGCGCGATCACCGACCTGCATGCCCTGCGCGACCGGCTGAAGCCTTCGGCCCGGATGCCGCTGGTGTTCCTGGGCCACGGCAGCCCGATGAACGCGCTGGAGGATACCGAATACAGCCGGACCTGGACGGCGCTGGGGAAAAGCCTGCCGGAACCGGCGGCGATCCTGGTCGTCTCGGCGCACTGGATGACGAAGGGGACGACGCTGGTCGATGTCTCGGCCCTGCCGAAGACGATCCATGATTTCTACGGCTTCCCGGATGCGCTGTACGCGATGGATTATCCGGCCCCGGGCAACCCGGCGCTGGCGCGCGAGGTGGCAAGCCTGCTGGCCAGCCATCATGCGGCGGAAGACGATACCTGGGGGCTGGACCACGGCGCCTGGACGGTGCTGCGCTTCCTCTATCCGCAGGCGCAGGTGCCGGTGTTCCAGGTCTCGATCGACATGGGGCGCGGGCTGGAGCATCAGCTGGAGGTGGGCCGCACGCTGGCGCAACTCCGCGACCGGGGTGTGCTGATCCTGGGGTCGGGCAATGTGGTGCACAACCTGCGCGCCATGCGCTTCGGCGGGCAGCCGCAGGACTTTGCGCTGGAGTTCGACCGGCTGTTCGCCGACCGGCTGGAGGCGCGTGACCTGAAGCCCCTGGCCGATGCTGCGGGGCTGGGGACGCTGCTGCGGATGGCGCATCCGACGGTCGACCACTACATGCCCGCGCTGACCATTGCCGGGGCTTCGGATGCGAAAGACCAGCTCACCTTCATGACCGATGCCATCGACCTCGGCTCGGTGTCGATGCGGTCCTTCGTGTTCCACGCCTGACGCGTCAGGGGGCGCCCAGCATGGCTTGCAGGGTCGACAGATGGTCGGCCTCGGACGCGGGCTTGTCGTCGCGGATGCGGTTGATCCGGGGGAAACGCATGGCGACGCCGGATTTGTGGCGCGGGGAGCGGTTCAGCCCCTCGAACGCCACTTCCACCACTTTGGTGCGGGCGACCGAGCGGACAGAGCCGAAACGCTCCAACGTGTTGTTCCTCACGAAGCGATCCAGTTCCGTCAACTCGGCATCGGTGAAGCCGAAATAGGCCTTGCCGACGGGGACCAGCTCGTCGCCCTGCCAGACGCCAAAGGTGAAGTCGGAATAGTAGCCCGACCGCTTGCCGTGGCCACGTTGGGCATACATCAGCACCGCGTCGATCAGGTGCGGATCGCGCTTCCACTTGAACCAGGGGCCTTTGACGCGGCCAGCAAGGTAGGGGCTGTCGCGGCGCTTGATCATCACGCCTTCGATGACGGCTGCGGGCGGATCGGCGCGCAGGGCGGCGAGGTCGTTCCAGGTGGCGAAAGCGAGACTCGGCGAGAGGTCGATTCGGGGGCCGAGAGGTGCAACCGCCTCGGTCAGAACGGCGCGACGGGCGTCATAGGACTGGCCGCGCAAGTCGCGCCCGTTCCAGACCAGCACGTCGTAGAGCCGCAATCCGGCGGGGTGGGAGCGGAGCATCGCCGCCGTGACCGTCTTGCGGTTCAGGCGCTGTTGCAGGTCGCCGAAGGGGGCGATCTCCTCCTCGCGGCGGATCAGGAGTTCGCCATCCAGCGTGCCGTCGAAGGTCATCAGTTCGACCACGTCAGGGAAGGCAGCGCTGATGTCCTCTCCCGTCCGGGAGTAGAGCCGCCGGGTGCTGCCATCGCTCACCGCCTGGATGCGGATGCCGTCCCATTTCCATTCGGCAGCGTAGTCGGCTGGGTCCAGCGCGGAAAGCTGGTCGAGGTCGGTGGGGGTGGAGAGCATCACCGGGCGGAAGGGCGCGCGGGTAGCGGCCTCGGGGCGCGGGGCGCCGGCGGCCCAGGCGAAGAGGTCCAGGTAGGGGGGCGCGAGGGCGTGCCAGATCTCCTCGACGTCAGTGAGGGGCAGGTTGGCCCAGGTGGCGAAGGCTGGCCGGGCCAGACGGGCAGAGACGCCGACCCGCAGCGCCCCGGTGGCAAGCTTCAGGTAGGCGTAGCGTTCCGAGGGGCCGAGGCTGTCGAGCCGTTCGGTGATCAGGGCGGGAAGCCGGGTCTTCGGGGTGGTGGCGAGTTCGTGGACGACTTCGGAGAGCGGCGGGTCGGATCGGGTGCCTTCGGGCCAGATCAGCGAAATCGTCTCAGCCAGATCGCCAACAAAATCATAGCTGTATGCAAAAAGATGAGCATCTGCTCGCATTTCTGTCAGGCCCCGCAGCAGGCTGGGCGTGACCTGCCGCAGCTTCAGGTCGCCGGTCAGCGCGGCGAGCATGAAGCCGCGCTCGGGGTCGGGGTTGGCGGTAAAGGCGGCAGACAGAAGCCGTTCCTTCCCCAGCCTCTGCGGGGTGAAGGCCAGCCGTTCCAGAAGGGTGGCGAAGGCGACAAGGCTCATTCCGCCTCGTCCTCGTAGCCGACCAGATGCAGGGGCCGCGCGGCGCGCTGGGTCAGCTCGCACCAGCGCATCAGGGCATCTTCGCGGCCGTGAGTGATCCAGACCTCGGCCGGGTTCAGTTCGGTGATGGTGGCGGTCAGTTGTGGCCAGTCGACGTGGTCGGACAGGATCAGCGGCAGTTCCACCCCGCGTTGCCGGGCGCGGGCGCGGACCTGCATCCAGCCCGAGGCGAAAGCGATCACCGGATCGGGGAAACGCTGTGCCCAGGTGGCGGCGAAGGCGGAGGGTGGCGCGATGACGATGGCACCGGCGAAGTCAGACTTCTGCCCCTCGGTCGCGGGACGAAGCTCGCCGAGGTCGATGCCTTGGGCGACGTGATAGTCGCACAGCCGTTGCAGCGCGCCGTGAATGTGGATGGGGGCATCCCATCCGGCGCGGCGAAGCTCGGCGATCACCCGCTGCGCCTTGCCCAAAGCATAGGCGCCGATCAGGTGGCTGCGTTCCGGGAAGGCGGCGACGGAGGCGAGGAGGCGGGCGATTTCCACCTCGGGCGGGGGGTGGCGGAAGACGGGGAGCGCGAAGGTCGCCTCGGTCACGAAGATGTCGCAGGGGACGGGTTCGAACGGGGCGCAGGTGGCGGTGGGGACGCGGGCGTAGTCGCCGGAAACCACGATGCGTTGGGTCGCGCTTTCGACCGCGATCTGGGCGGAACCGAGGACATGGCCCGCCGGGTGGAAGCTCACGGTGACGTCGCCGATGCGCGTGGGGCCTTCGGCGGTCTGGCGGCTGTGGGCGAAGTCCTCGCCATAGCGGATCGCCATGATGTCGAGCGTCTGGCGCGTGGCCATGACGGCACCGTGGCCGGGCCGGGCATGGTCGGAATGGCCGTGGGTGATCAGCGCGCGAGGGACGGGGCGCGTCGGGTCGATGAAGAAGTCGCCACCGGGGCAGTACAGCCCCTCGGGGCGGGGAAGCAGCAGGGGTGGCCGCGTCATGCCAGTCAGTAGAGGTCGACCCGGAAGGGCGTGGTTGACCAGTGGATGCGGGCGATGGCGATCAGGCGTTCGATCGGGTCGGTTTCGAGGTCGGTGACGCCGTGTTGGGTGGCGATGGCCTGGTAGGCGGCCTTGCTCCCCTCGCCGAAGGCGCCATCCGGGGTGACGTCGGCCCCAAGCGCCTGCAACAGCCGCTGGGACGCTTCGTCGACAGCCTCGGTCGGCAGGGCCTCCAGCACTTTGCGGGCGCGTTCGACGGACTTCTTGTCGCGCAGGGCGGCGGCGCGACCGGCGCGCCAGGCAGCGTCGGCGGGGGACAGGCCGCCCGCGCCTTCGGTCAGGATCAGGTAGGCCGCATAGGCCCCGGCATTGGCGTCGCCGCGTTCCAGCCCCTTGTCGAACCATTCGACCGCCTTGCCGAGGTCGGCCTTCTTCCCGAGCGCGCCCGAGGCGATCAGCGTGCCGATATTGCCCGGCGCGTTCGGGTGCCCGCCGTCGGCGGCCTTGGTGAACCAGTCGAGCGCCGCCTTCGCGTCCTTTTTCTGGCCGCCAAGTCCGTTCATGTAGACGAGGCCGAGGTTGTTGTAGCCGTAGATGTCCCCCCGCGCCGCGCTTTCGTTCAGGTAACGCAACCCGCGGGTCGGGTCGAAATATTCACTCTTCTCATCCAGGTAGAAGTAGCCAAGCTCGTTCATCGCGTAGGTATGCCCGACTTCCAGCGCGCGCATCAGCAGGTCATAGCCGCGCAGGCGGTCTTGTCCGGTCTTGCCGAAGCGCACCATCTGGCGGCCAAGCGCGTAGAAGGCATAGGGATCACCCAGTTCCACCCCCTCGCGGTAGTAGGCAAGCGCTTCCTCCGGGGCTTCCACGACCGCCGATCCGCCGGTTTCGCGGGCCTCGTTCACGATGGCGTTGCCGATGGCATAGGAGGCGCGGGAATGGCCGAGCTTGCGGGCGGTGTCCCATTCGGCGCGGGCCTCGTCATAGCGCCGAAGCGCGGCGAACGCCCGGCCAAGCTGGTAGTGGAAGCGGCCATTCTGCGGTTCGCGCGCGACGGCGGCTTGACAGGCTTGCAGCGCGGCTTCGGGCTCGATTTCGTTGGCGAAGCGAGCGAGGCCGACGCCTTCCGGGTCGAGATGGTCGGCGGCCTGGAGATCGCAGGGGTCGGGGGTGAGGTCGACCTGCACCAGTCTGGGCGTTCCGTTCAGGTCAAGCTTGAACTGGACCTTCAGGACCGGGTCCTGGCCAAGGCTGACGGTCGGGCCGCTGACATAGGCGAAGGCGAGCCGCTGGAGGTCTTGCGCTGAAAGCGGGAAGATCGGGGCGGATTGCAGGCCCCGGTCGTCGAGCAGCACGAGGCGGCCGCCACGCGGCGGTTCGGCGAGGCCCACGGATGCGGTGGGGGCAATGGCAAGCTTCTGCGCCAGAGTCGCGCCGATGGGAACAGCGGGGGCAAGTGGGGCCGCGATGGCAATGTCGGGCGCGGGAAGCGCGGCATCTATGGGCAGAAGCTCGGCCGAACTGGCGGCGAAAAGGGTGAGGCCGCGCGCGACGGAGGTGCCGTTGTCCTCGGCCGCGGTGGTGGTGTCCGGCGTGGTGGGGACGGAGGCGATGCTCGCCTCTTCGACCATCGTCGAACTGTCCCAGGGGACTTGCACCCCTTCGGTCTCGACAAAGACCTTGCGGCGGACGGCGTCGAACACGTCAGTCACCGGCACCGGCCCCAAAGCTGCGGCCTGCAGGAAGGCGGTGGCGAAGGGGCTGTTCTTTCCCGCGCCGTCCAGCGCCACTTCGCCGGGCGAGGTGGAGAAGACGACGTAGGAGTTCACCGGCGCGGCGAGGGAGGCGAAACCCGTCTCGATTTCGCGAACGTCGGGGCCGAGCGAATCCTGCACTTTCAGTCCGGCGAACGGGTTGTTGCGGCAGCTGTCGAGGATGACGATCTGCCAGCGCGCCCGTGCGCCCACGATCGAAACCAGGCTGCCAAGCGAGACGGCCTCGAAGGGCAGGTCGTCGACCTGGTCAAGCTGGGCGTCGGTCGGAATCAGGTAGTTCTCGGACCCGATCTGCACACCGTGGCCCGCGTAGTAGAACAGCACCTCGGTGTCACGGTCGACGTCGAAGAGGACGCGCTGCATCAGCCCTTCGAAATCGCGCTTGGAGGCATCCTTCAGCAGGGTGACGTCATAGCCCTGACCGGCGAGGAGGTCTGCCACGTCCAGCGCATCGTTCCAGGCATTCGGCAGCTGGGGCGCGTGGGCATAGGCCTGGTTGCCGATGACGATGGCGTATTTCTGGCGCGCAGCAGCGACGGGGGCTAGCTTGCGCGCGCTGGCGGAGACATGGCCTTCGGGGAAGGGGCCGAGGGTGCTGTCCTGCGCCGTCGCGGTCGTGGCGGCTGCGGCCAGGAGCAGGGCCGCCACGCTGCCGTTCGCCAGGATGCGCAGAACGGGCATGGCCTAGCCCCATCCACCGCCGCCGCCGCCATCGTTGCCAAAGTCGACGTCGACCGTCTTGGGTTTCTTCTTCACCACGGGTGCGACCTTGGTGGGCACGGGTTTCTTGACCGGCGCAACGACCGGAGCCTTCGGCTGCGGCGGGGGAACAACCGCGTCGCAGGAGCAGACAAGACCGAAAGAGACGAGAAGGACGAGTGACCGAGACCAGGTTCCGGGCATTTCAGGACCCATTTGTTGAAGCGATGGCCAGCCGCAGGGGACGCAAGAATTCACATGTCGAATGTGCGACATAATGCCACAGATCGATACGTCAGGCAACGCTGTCGGCGGATGGGTCCGTGCCTGGACTTCCGGTCAGCTGAGCGCCTGGAACTCCACCCGGCGGTTCTGGTCGGAATCGGGGTCGGTGCCTTCCAGCAGGAAGCGTTCGCCGACGCCCACCGCCTCCAGCCGCCTGGCGTCGATGCCGCAGTCCTTGACGAAGAAGCGCTGCACCTCCTCGGCCCGCAGGCGCGAGAGGCGTTCGTTGTAGTCGTCGGTGCCAGACGCGTCGGTGTGCCCGATGATGCGGAAGAGCTGGATGTCCGATGCCTTCATCACGTTGCAAAGCTTGGCCAGCTTGGGCTTCTGCGCCTCGTCCAGCGCGGCGCTGTCGAAGGCGAACTCGATCCGCACGTTCACCCCAAGATCGGCGGGCATCTTCACCAGAGTGGCCGTCTCGGCGTCCTTGACGACGGTTTCGGTCGAGGTCCCCGACGAACTTGACGCCACCTCGGTCGTGGCGGCGGTTCCGGTCGTGCCGGAGGTCTCCGCCGTTGCCACCGCCGCGGTTTCGGCCGTCGCCGGGTCTTTCGCGACTTCGGTCGAAATCTGGACGTCATCGGCGGTGACCAGCGTCAACCCGCGGGTAAGTCCGGTCTTGCCCTCGACCGCCGCCTTGTAGGCATCCCGCTGGGCCAGGAACAGCTTCAGCAATTCGTCTTCCGACAGGTCCTGGGCCCAGACCCCGGTCGGCAGCAATGCGGCGCAGAGGGCGAGCCCGGTCAGCACGTTGCGCATATTCCAACCACCTTCCTAAAAAACGGATTTATGACTGGGGGAAGTCTAGGCTATGATGCCTTGGCATTCAATTCACACCTTTGGGCGGGCTGCGCCATGCTGCACTTCGCGACCTTACGCCAGGCCAGGCATTTTCGCCGCGTGGTCCGGCGATGAGCACGCCGATCACCGTGGTTCCCGGGCAGGACCGGGCCCTGCCGGTGGCGGTGGGGGCGGGGCTGACCAACCGGGGCCGGGTCCGTGACCGCAACGAGGATTCGATCCTGACCGATCCCTCGGGCACGCTGTGGGCGGTGGCCGACGGGATGGGGGGCTATGGCAACGGCGATGTCGCCTCGGACATCGTGATCGACTGCCTGGCGCAGATCCCGGACGGGGCCGATCCCGGCCCGGCGCTGGTCGCGCGGCTGAAAGAGGCGAACCAGCTGGTGCTGGACCGCCAGCGCGCGCCGGGGATGGGGCGGATGGGCTCGACCGTGGTGGCAGTGCTGATTTCCCGCGCGGTCGCCCATGTGGCCTGGGCCGGGGACAGCCGGGCCTATCTTCTGCGTGGCGGGCACCTGCGGCCGCTGACCCGGGATCATTCGGTGGTGCAGGAGATGGTCGACCGGGGCGAGCTGTCGCCCGAAGAGGCCGAGAGCCACCCTGAATCGCACATGGTGACGCGGGCGGTCGGCGGGAGCGAGGAGCTGGAGGTCGACCTGGTCAGCGTGCCGCTGGCGGTGGGCGACCGGCTTTTGCTGTGCAGCGACGGGCTGACGCGCTGCGTCTACGAACAGACGGTCGAGACATTGTTGCGCGACGCGACAGGACCAGAGGACGCCTGCCAGAAGCTTCTGCGCGAGGCGCTGGACAGCGGGGCGCCCGACAATGTCTCGGCCATCGCCGTTCTGATCCGGGAAGGCTGATCGCAATGCAGCAGAACAGCCTGATCGCCCCGATCATCGTCGCCATCGGCGTCATCATCGCAGCGGTGGCCTTTGCCGTGGTGACGACCTTGCTGGAATCTGCGGACAGTGGGGCCGACTTGCGGCTGACGCGGCTGGAAGCTGCCTTCGACGCCGAGGCGGCACAGCGCGCGCGGCTGGAGGCGGAGATCGGTACGCTGAAGTCCGACCTTGCCCGCTTGCGCGACGACCTGAGCCTGGTAGCCAATCGCGCCCCGGTTGCGCCGTCGACCGAGACGACGGTGCCCACGACCGATACGGAAGGCCTGACTGCGGGCGAGGACGAACAGCACCAGCCCGAGACCGAGGCCCTGACCGAGCAGATGAAGGCGGCGCGGGACCGGTTCAACAAGGGCGTGACCCAGCCGCGCAACAAGACGATGCTGGCGCTTCTGGGCCGCCCGCGCGAGGATCTGGGAACCGATTGCCGGGGCATGACCAATCCGCGCCTGAAGGGCCTGGTCGAGACCCGGCAGGTCGGCCCGATCAAGGCCACGATGCTGAAACCGGCGCTGGACAGCCTGGAGCGGATCCTGGCCAAGCTGAAGGAGGACGAGCCCGACATCTATGCCAAGCTTGGCACGGCGGGGTCCTTGTGCGTGCGGTTGATCCGGGGCTCGACCAGTTCGGTGTCGAACCATTCCTTCGGCACGGCCATCGACATAACCCTGCAGGGCGAGCTGGACCCCTTTGCCGACGGGACGATGCAGATCGGCCTGGTCATCCTGGCGGAACATTTCAACGAGGAAGGCTGGTACTGGGGCGGCGGGTACAACCGCGAGGACGGGATGCATTTCGAGGTGGGGGAAGAGACCCTGCAGAAATGGGTCGATGAAGGCCTGATCCCCTCCCAATGAGCCCCGACCCGGACAGCCCGCGCACGGTCATGCCGCCAAGGCGCGGCGGCCGGACCTTCGACCCCGAGGTCTATGAGCGGGCGGCGGCGCCGGTCCTGCGGATGGTGGACCAGTTGGCGACGATCCGGGGGGTGGAGGCGCAAGTCCTGGTGCAGCGCGCCTCCGAGGCGCTGGATCGTTTCGACGCCGAGCTGGAACGGTCCGGGGTGCCGCCCTCGACCGTCCAGCCTGCGCGCTATGCGTTGGGGTTGGTGCTGGACCAGACGGCGCGGAAGAACCGGGCGGTGGATGTGTCGCTCTGGGGGGCGGGGGCGCATCGGCTGATCTTCGACGGGCGCGACATCTCGGCCGCCAGCCTGCGCGACTTCATCCGCAAGGCGGGCGAGGCGGGCGCAGCGTTCGAGGGTGTGAAGGTCTTCATGGAGCGGCGGCTTGCGGTGCTGGAGGGCAGCCGGACCAGCTTTGACCGCAACCTGGGGGCGGGCTGGACGGGCATCACGCTGGTTCTGATCCTGGCCTTCGTCCTGCTGGTCGCGGGCTGGGCGGGCTTTGTCGAATGGCGTTTCCACCGTGACCTGACGCAGCTCTTCGATGCCGAGGCGCTGGATATCGGGCTGGATCGCGACGGGGTTCTGCCGGACCTGCCGCAGCGGCTGACCCGGCTGGGCGACGCGGCAGCGGGGGTGGCGCGGTCAGCCGAAAAGGCGCCAATCCGGCTGTTCGCGGGGCCCCTGGGCTTCGACGCGGCGGCCCATGCCGATGACGTCTACGACGCGGCGGTGCAGAAGCACCTGCCGGGCACTCTGGCGCGGGCCGTCGATTCGGCTCTGGCCTCCGAGGGCGAGAGCCTGCCGCTGTACGACACGCTGCGGGCGTGGAGCATCCTGAGCGGACAGGCCGACTGGTCGCCGGACTATCTGGCCGGCTGGTTGGCCGCCCGTCCGTCGCTGCTTCTGGACCTGCAACCACTGGTTCCGCATATCGCGCGGCTGCGCCCGCCTGCATCCCCGCTGCCGCAGCCGGACGCCGAACTTCTGGCCCAGGCCCGCAGCTTTGCCGCCGAGGCCGGCGAACCGGCGCGGGCTTATCTGGAGCTGCAAAGGTCGGCGGGTGCGGCGGCGCTTGCGCCCTGGGTGCCGGAAACAGCAGTGCCAGGCCTGTCGGTGGTGATGCAGCGCCGGTCGGGCCTGACGATGGAGGTGCCGATTCCGGGCCTCTTCACCCAGAACGGTTGGGATTATTCGCGCAAGATCGGCGCCGGACTTGCGGTCCAGACGACGCGAAACGAGGCGGCAAGGCTGTTCGACACTCTGCCCGCCACGGCAAACGATTCCCCCGATCAGGTGATGGATCTTTTGCAGCGGGAAACCCTTGCGCGCTGGAAGGCGTTTCTGGCGGATATCCAGGTTCGGCCCTTCTCTGACCCCGAGCAGGCCGTGCTGGTTTCGGGCCGCCTTGCCGCGCCGGATTCGCCGCTTGCCGCGCTTCTGCCGGAAATCTGGGCGCAGGCGGGCGGGCTGGATCGCAGCCGCCCACATGCGTTGCAGCTGCGCATCGCATCGGAATTCGCGGCGATGATCCAGTATTCCGAGGACGGCCGGATGGACGAGATCGCCGGTCTCTTCGCCAGCCTGAACGTGGCGCTGGGTGCGATGGATCGGGATGAGCCGCGCGGGCTGGAACGCCTGATGTCGGCCAAGGCGCGCGGTGCCACGCTGGCGGCCTTGCGGACCGCGCCGCCGCTGGTGGTTCAGATGGTCGAAGACGTGTTGGTGCAGACCAGCGCAGCGCAGGCCGACCCCCTGTCGAATCCGTTGACCAAGGCCTGGCAGACCGAGGTGCTGGCCCGCTGCAAGCAGGTGACGGAAGGACGCTATCCCTTTGCCGAGGGCGCCGATGCCTCGCTGGGCGAGGTCGCGGCGCTTCTGGGGGCCGGGGGCGCCATCGACAAGTTCTACCGTGCCCGGGCCGAGCCTTACCTTGACACGACCAGCAGCCCCTGGCGCTGGAAACCCGACGCGCGTTTCGCGGGACTTGATCCGAAAAGCGCCGAGTTCCTGCAACGGACCCAGGCCATCGCCGCAGGCTTTTCGGGGCAGGGCGCCGAGCTGACGCTTGCCGCCCTGGCGGAACGCGGCAAGACCTTCGTCTCCATCGGCGGCGAAGGCGGGCCGGTCGAGACGGCGCTGGAGCCGCTGAAGCTGGCCTGGCCCGGCCCCAGCCCCGGCGCGGGGGCCGAGGTCCGGTTCACCACCACGCAGGGCAGCGCGACGATCAGCCAGCCCGGCGAATGGGGCCTGTTCCGCATCCTCGATGGTATCCGCCTGCGCGAACGCGACGACGGCAAGCGCTTCTTGATCGACCTCAAGTCCGGCGATGCGCGGGTGTTCATGGAGGCGGTGCTGCCCCAGGAAGCCAATCCGCTCTCGCGCTGGAAGCTTCTGAAGGGTCTGGCATGCCCCACCGCGCTGTGACCACGAAATCAGCGCCAAGCCCGAGTTTTTCGGGTAGACTGGCAGCGTATTTGCCCAAGACCCGATTTCACCGCTATTTCCGACAGGAGTGATCCGCATGGCTGACGGCCGCAACATCACAGTCAGCACGGCATTGGGCGACAAGCTGCTCTTTGCGCAGATGGAAGGCTTCGACGAGATCAGCCGCTGCTTCCGCTATGAAACCGGGCTGATCAGCAAGGACATCGACATCAAGGCGGAAGATATCCTGGGTACGCCGGTCACGATCACGGTCCGCACCGACAGCGCCAAGCGGTTCTTCCACGGCATCGTCGCCGAATTCGCCTTTCACGACTACCGCGAAGACTATGCCCATTACCGCGTCGTGTTGCGGCCCTGGCTGTGGTTCCTGCAGAATCGAAGCGACAACCGCATCTTCCAGAAGAAAAGCGTGGTCGAGATTGTCGAGGAAGTGTTCAAGCCCCATGCCCATGTGAAGGTGGAAAAGCGGCTGAAGGCCTCGTACCCGCCGCGCGACTATTGCGTGCAGTACCGCGAGAGCGACCTCGACTTCGTGCAGCGGCTGATGGAGCACGAGGGGATCTTCTACCACTTCGACCATGCGGACGGCGAACACACGCTGGTCCTGTCGGATGCCAACGCCAGCGTGAAGGACGCCGAAGGCTTCGAGACGATCAGGTTCCGCAATGAGGCCGGGAATGTCATCGGGCAGGATGACGTGATCACCGACCTTCTGCCGCGCGCGGCAGTCCGGTCGGGGGCCTATGTCCACACCGACTATGATTTCAAGAAGCCCGCCACCGACCTGATGACCAAGTCCGAGGCGCCGAAATCGCACGAGGCGGCGAAGGGTGAGCTGTACCACTATCCCGGCGACTATATCGAGGTTGGCGCGGGCGAGCCGCTCGCGGCGATCCGGCTGGAAGAAGCTCAGGCGCCGCATGTCCGGGTGGATGCGGCGGGCAACGTGCGGGGGCTGTGGTCCGGGGTCAGCTTCAAGCTGGAGGAATTCGCGCGCGAGGCGGATAACGTCAAGTATCTGGTGCTGCGGTCGGACTACGAGATGTGGGACGACCAGTACCGCGCCGGGATGCAG
>NZ_JAYRPN010000152.1:0-19777 GCF_041911175.1 Tabrizicola sp. | reverse complement strand
TGCCGAACTGGCCCGCGCCGGGCTGACCCCGGACTGGATGCCCGGCGCTGTGCCGCGCTGCGTGCCCACCATCGTCAAGCAGAACCAGCATGGCACGCATGTGGGCACCATCGTCGTGGGCACCGAGCGCATCCGCGTGCGCGGCCCGGGCGCGCGCGCCACATGGAAGACCATCGACATCCTGGCCTGCCCGGTCACCTTCTCCCCCCACCCGCATCAGATCGAGGCCGCCCGACGCGGCTACGACGACTGGTGGCAGGCGCTGGGCTGGGTGCGGGACGGGCTGATCGCGGGCGGAATGCTGCGCGAAGTTGAGGTATCGGCGGCGATGCCGAAGGCGCGGCCTTGGGCGTGTCAACAACCCAAACCAGTGTCGCCGCCTATGCAAACTTGATGAAGAGCTCCTCCTCCATCCCCAATTCAGACAGAGCCAGCTTCATTCTTTCAAACTTGTTGGTGGAGTCGATATTGCCCTCGACAAAATACCCCTCCGCCACCCGAACGGCTTGCCGCAACGTATCAGGTTCGGACGTCAGCTGTATCCGTTCACCAAGCTTGGTGCCTTGAAACGCCTCGGGCTGAAGCACCAGAAGCTGTTCCAGCACCTCGACATACAGCTTGGCGACTTGCGTCACGTTCAAGCGGGCACCGAGGAAGACCGCATACTCCAGGCGCTTGAACCGGGGCTCTTCCGCATCGAAAATGTTGATTTCGTCTCCGTTCGTCTCTGCGACGACTTCGATGGCCGGCGCAGGCCAGACCTCCAGAAAGCGCTTTGCAATACGATCCGCCCGCGCTTCGACCTGCTTGACGCCCCATCCGTCGAGGGCCTGAAGGTCGCGGTTGAGCCAAAGGCGACTGAACCGGTATCCCTGCTCGCCACCGTCTTCGTTCATGTCCCGCTTATCGACGAAGAGTTTGTTCCCCAATCGACCGTTGTTCCCAGACAGCGTGAGGTTTCCAATCGTGTTGAGGTACTTCTCGCCGAGCAAGGCGTACTCGTCAGCGGCCAAAGCACTTCGCCATGCAGGCTCTGGGTTCTGCGGGAAGATATGCTCGACGGTGATGCCAGGAACCGTGACGTCCACCAGTTCCCTGTTGTTGTGGTTTTCCAAGCGGTCGAAGAAATATGTCCTCGTCCGGCTTTTCGTGCTGTAGATGTCCTTTTCCCGCAACATTGCGATCACCTCGGCGTCCCGCGGGAAGCGCTGGCTGCCGCCGCGTTGCATCAAGGAACGTTCGATCGATATCAGATACTCTGCGGGGTCCACCCGGTCGTACAAACTCATGAAAATTTTGTTCAAGGCGTTTGTCGGCAAGCTTAGGATGAACCGGCGCCAGACGTAGCTCTGAACCAGCCGCAGGACGGCCGCGAACACGTCGCGGGAGATGATCCCGGCAGTGAAATCCCGATAGACTGGCATCAGAAACGGGAAGGCCACGTTGACCTCCAGCGTCCGGATGTAGCCCAGCTCGCGTCGGATCTCGGGGTCGCTTTCAAGGTCAGGGTTCAGCAGGCGCGCGTAGACATGGGAGAATTCGCGCAGCTCTTCGAGGGCATCCATAAGGTCGGCCGAGTTCGGCACTGGGTAGCGTTCCTTGAACTTGGCATAGACTGCCCCCTTGTTCGGAATATCCTTCTGCTTCAGCGTCAGAAAATCACGGATGAAATCTGACACTCGGCTCTCGTTCACCTCTCGATTCCGGGCGTTCGCCTCAATGGGCTCCCAGAACTTCCGGAAAACCTGCTCCTGCTCCTTCCGGGGCAATCCCATCAAAATGTAATTTCTGATCAGATCAGCCTGCGACAGCTCAAGGCCCGTCGAATTCAGGCTTTCGAAGATCCGCTGCGGATTGTCCTTCTGTCGATCGAGTGCGATGTCGACAAAGATCAGCTTCGACACGCCGCGCAGAACGACATCGAAATTGGGATCAGTTATGCGCGCTTGGAAGAAGCGGAAGTTTTCGATGAGCCGGGAATAGCCGCTCGCCTTGATCGCTTCTTTCGGATCCATGATCTGCGCCAGGGCCACCTTGTTGTTGTCAGTGGGCTTCAGCTTCAGTTTCTCGGCGTCTTCGGCGAATTCGTTGATCAAATAGGTCTTGTAAATGCGCTGGGCTTGCTGGTCCTTCCCCGTCGCCATAGCGTGCCGGTAAAGCGCTATGAAAATCAACGTCAGGGTGGTGAGGCGCTGCTGCCCGTCGATGATCGTCAGTTCGCGAAGACCCGAAGCCGTGTAAACGTCGTCATGGACATAGACGATGCTGCCGATGAAATGCCCTGACTGGGTGTCGTCTGCGCCAATCGCCAGAATGTCGTTGAACAGCTGCTGGCACTGCACCCGGGTCCAGTCGTAGTTCCGCTGGTAGACGGGGATGGCGAAAGCTGTCTCGCTGCTGGCCAGGAATCGGTCGACGCGGGTTTCGGCAGCTTTCATGCACTGGCTCCAGATTGCTTATGTTTTCTGGACCCTACGTGATTGATGGCATCGAGTCACCAGCTCGGCCGCCTGTTGGATCACGGCAAAGGCTGTCGACAGCAATGCCGCCGCCGTCTCGAGGAAATCGAGGCTTGCCAAATGACACCCGTCGACCATGCTGGCGGCAGAAGAGGGGAGCGTCATGCGCCGCGCATCGGTTCCATCAGTTTCGAAGCAACCCGACTTCGCCGTCATCACGGACGAGGAAGCAGAGGCCCTCGCGCGCACCACCGTCAACCTGTTCCGCGCATGGGACCTGACGGATGGCGAGGCGCGCGTGCTGCTTGGCGACATGGACGAGCATACATGGGCGCGCTGGAAGATCGGCGACATCGGGCCGATCGACCGTGACCTTCGCGCGAGGATGGCGATCCTGATGGGCATCCATAAGGCACTGCGCACGTTGTTTACTGAACCTGCCCGTGGTTACAAATGGATCCGCCAGCCCAGCGTGGCCTTCGGGGCGTACAGCGCTTTGGATATCATGGTGCGCGGCGAGATCACTGACCTGGTCGAAATACGCGACTATCTGGTCACGGAACTGGCTGTCCATTAAACTTCGGTAAAAACACGAGTTTTCAACTTAGGCGCTCCAATGGGGCTAGAGCAGTTCACCTCACCAATGACTTCCTGCAGCGCCCTGCCAAACAGCTCCTCTGCGGCCTGAATTGTCACTTCAAGCCCAATCCTTTGATGGGGGGTATCGGGTACCTAGCATGTAGAGGCCAGAGTGAACGTC
Organism: Tabrizicola sp.; assembly: GCF_041911175.1. Lineage (GTDB taxonomy): Bacteria > Pseudomonadota > Alphaproteobacteria > Rhodobacterales > Rhodobacteraceae > Tabrizicola. Next base: position 16,558 of record NZ_JAYRPN010000152.1, on the reverse strand, counting down.
GATCATGCTCCAACCCGACCTGCCTTGGAGAAGTTCCGCCATCAAGGCATTGTTCTCGTAGATCGAGCCAGGTTCGAATGCCTCATCGTCCAGTTCGTTCCCAGATGGCGGATTCTTGAGAATCTTGGCTTTGTGCAGGATTTTCAGACCGTTAAAGATAGGGCCACCGGGGGGAAGCATAACTTCCCGATTGATCAATGTCGCCGCCAGCGCGGGCTTTGAAAACAAGGCCACCATGAACATGGCAGTCGCATTCCAACTCCCTATGTATTTGGGCCGGTCGATTGATGGCGACACAAGGGGCGACAGCCATCGTTCTTGCGCACGACCGATCATTTTCAAGTCGTCGGGAAGTCCCGCAGGCAACTTCACCCGTTGAAACATCAGGTATCCACCCCGGAGAGACTGCTCGATGGGTGTCGGTCCGCGCTCGAGGTGGAATGTCCGTGCCACACTCAGGGCTGCGGGGTCGAGGTCAGTCAGAACCTCGATAGCGGCCGCAGTGAAGTCTTCGTCAATCTTCGCCAGATGTCCCCAACCCAAGCCCACGGCAAAGCAGACGTGCCACGGGTTCGCTGACGAAAACGTTTTCAAATGCTGTGAGATTTCGTCGAATGCCATCGCGTTCAGTGTCTTGCTGCCGTTGTGCAGCAGTTCCTGAACCTTGGTTCGCGCGGGGCCTCCACCCGCCCCGCCGCCTTTGGTGCAGAGTTCGTTGAACTCGACCTGTATCGGATTCAATGGGTTTGCAATCTTCATTTTGCTCTCCAGCCCAAGTGGATCACGGCTGTTCGTTCAGCGGTGGCAGGGCACCCACGATGCGCACAGTTTCCAAACTGACGCGGGTGATCCGCTTCACCAGGTCGACGATATAGCGCGGGTCGTCGGACCAGTCGTTAGGGTCATTTCGAATGCCGCTCTCCTTGTGGATGCTCACGGCATAGCGTTCCATCACCCACTCCAGCGCGGATTTGCCGTTCACCACATAGTCGTAGGCAGCGATCGGGATGCCTTTCAGGGTGACATGCTGGTTGAAGACGATGACGGACTTGTCCTTTTCGCCCCCGCGCTTGCCGAAGACCATCTTGTGAACGCGCCAGTCGGAATCTTCCATGACCAGGCGGTTGTAGTCTTCCTCGAGCGGGTAAGGCTCCACCGTCTCATAGCCCAGATGCCATTTGCCTAGTTCTCGGCCTGCGTTGCTGAACGCGCGGAAATCGGCGGCGAAGGGGATGCGAGGGACCATCTTTTTCAGGTCGGAGGCGAAGCGATCCTTGTATTCGGGCGAATGCAGGATGCCGTAGACATACCAGAAGATGTCTTCCTTGGTGATGGTCTCGTCGCCATAGCGGCGGCGATACTCGTCCAGCGCCCAGTTGGAAATCGCATCGCGGCGGACGTAGCCGTCTGCATCGGGCTGGGCGGCATCAGTGAACATCTCGGCCTGGGGCTGGCCTTCGGCCTCGTCAACGCGCTCATACCAGTAGAGTGGGAAACACTGTCCGGTGTCGGTCAGGTGCATGTTGGGAACGTGGTCCGTCACCAGAGCGGAATAGCCCTTGCGATCTGCAACGCCCGTGCTGGAGATAACGATGTTGCCGTGTCTCGGCGTCGGGAACATGGCAGGAACGCGGTTAACCATTTCGTTGAAGCGGCGGTTGAAGTAGTGCCATTGACGATTGAACGGGCGATAGGCCCCTTGCACAATGGCATCTTGTTCAAAGGCGTGGGGTTTGTTCCTTGTCGCATCAGCCTTAAGGGCCCGCGACCAACTGATTTTCCGGGCATCTGTGTCGACGACGCCTTCTAGCGGGGGGCGCTCGTCTTTCAGCTTACCAGCGCAGACAGCAGCATATCGCTCCCGCTCTGTCTCATAGGTCGCAATCATTCGGCGCATTTTATCTGCGAGCTTTTGAGCCGAAGAGTCGTAGGTCCACTGATCACGGCTTGTAATGACCCCGTAAGAATAAAAGTCAAAGAGCACGGACGGAGAACTGCTGTCTTTGTCGCCTAGGGGCACGAAGGCGTCAAAGGCCGGGTCCCGTTGATTGATCCAGTCGCCTTCGGTATTCGGGCGCACGCGTTGCCAAGGCATCCGGTCGATACTGGCGAAGTCGTCCACGATGGCCAGTTTTTCTTCACGGCTAAGGTAATCGCCAATGTCATGGTAGTGTAATTGGCAGGGGCCTTCGTGAGTAGGATCTTTCACCATAAGCGTGATAGCAACCGGAGTGCGGGAGCCTGAACCAAAGAGCTTGCCACCTTCGCGCTTTGACTGCTCACCAGAAGTGCGCTGATCACCGCGTAAGTTAAAGATGTAGAGATGGCTGAACTCGCTCGCCAGCGAAAGACGAAGCCCGTCCATGTTATTTGCGTTCACGAATGAACCGTTCGTTACATAGGCGACGATGCCGCGATCCGCGATCCGATCAGAGGCCCATCGGATCGCGCGGACGTAGGAGTCATAGAGGTTCTTGGCTAGCTTGGAATTCGACTTGGCGGCATAGGTGCCCCTGATCTTCGCATCCAGCGTCGGATAGTTCAGGTTCTTGTTGTCGTCATTCTCGCTGTCTTGCTGCGCTGAATAGGGCGGGTTGCCGACGATCACCTGAATGGGCTGGGCAAGCTGCCGTTCGGCCCGTTCGTTGTTTTCCGGCAGGACCACGCGGTCGACCAGATCACCGTCTTCGGTCATCTGGAAGGTGTCGACCAGGATCATGCCGTCAAACGGGCGATAAGTGCCGGTTGCGCCATGATAGGCGGTCTCGATGTTCACTGTGGCGATGTAATAGGCCAGCAGCACCAGTTCGTTGGCGTGAAGCTCGCCGCCATATTTTCGTTCCAGCGCCTCGGGCGGGATCAGCCCCGACTGGATCAGCCGCACCAGGAAGGTGCCGGTGCCGGTGAAGGGATCAAGGATCTGCACCCCTTCGCTTGACAGGCTTTGCCCGAAGTGGCGGCGAAGTGCGGCATCGGCGCTGCGCAGGATGAAATCCACCACCGATACTGGCGTGTAAACGATGCCCAGCCGCTCGGCCATGCGAGGGAAGGCATTGTTGAAGAACGTGTCGTAGAGGTTGCGGATGATGTCCTGTTTCGACTTGTCGCTTTTCGCCAGGCTGATGCGTTCGCGCACGTTGTCGTAGAAGCGCTGCAGCCCCTCGGTCTCGCTATCCACCGATCCGGCATCCAGTTTCTGGACGACGGCTTCCAGCGCCTTGCCGACGGCGTTGTGGGCAGGGAAATCAGTGCCCGCGAACAGCGCCTGGAAGACCGGCATGGTAAGGATGTGCTGCGCCAGCATCTCGATGGCGTCATCTTCCGAGACGGCGGGGTTCAGGGTGTCTTGCAGGCCCTTCACGAAGCGGGCGAATTCCTCGGCCACCTCGGCGCTGCCCGCGATCATCGCCTTGATGCGGGCGATCAGGCGTTCGGCTACGGGGCCAATGCTCTTGGCCCATTCACTCCAATATTCGCGGTCACCCAGCTTTTTGGGGATGGCCGCATAGACGGCTTCGCTGATGGCATCGATCGGCAGTGCCGGGAAATCCAGGGGCAGGGTATCGCCGCCACCTTCGCCGCCTTCACCCTCACCACCTTTTTCGCCGCCCGATACCACCTTGATCTTCCGGCGGAACTCGGCCTCGTCGACCAGGCTGTCGTCATGTGCACGAAGGGCCTTGATCACCTTCCAGATGCTGCGGAATTGCGGATCGCTTTCGATGTAGCCGTTGTAATCGGCCACATTCTTGGACGGCATGCAGACGGGCAGGATGATGTAGCCGTACTTCTTGCCTTCGGCTTTGCGCATGACGCGCCCGACCGACTGCACGATGTCAACGATGGATTCACGCGTGTCAAAGAACACGACCGAGTCCAGGGCGGGCACATCGATCCCTTCGGAGAGGCAACGCGCGTTAGACAGGATCCGGCACTTGCCGGAACCCGGATTGTCCTTCAGCCAGTCCAGAGCCGAAGACCGCTGAAGTGCGTTCATGGTTCCGTCGACATGTTGCAGATGGCAGTCCACCATGCCGGGGGCGTCCTCCAGCTGGTACGATGCCGTGTAAAGCTCCGCCAACCTCCCGAAGACTTCGGTAATCTGTTGCGATGCCTTGATGGAACGCGAAAAGGCCACAGCGCGACGCATTGGTTCGGTGTCTTCGGTCAGCGCTTCCTGTTCGCCGTCCTCGTCCACGAGCACGAGGCCCTTTTTCGACAGGCCCTTCCAGCTTCCCACGATCTTGGTGGCGAAATTGATGTCGATAGCCTTCTTGTCGTCGAGGCGATAGGCGCGGTTATAGCGGTTCGCCACATCGCCCATCTTGTCCTGTTCAACTGCGACGATCAGCACCTTGTATTCCGACAACAGGTCGCGCTCGACGGCCTTGCCGAAGCCCAGCCGATAGAATTCCGGGCCGAAGGTGTCAGGATCGTCCATTGAGAATAGGACGGCTTCGTTCTGATCCGCCTTGGTCTTGGACGCATCGGCATAGATGCGGGGCGTGGCAGTCATGTAGAGGCGCTTCCCGCCGCGCACCACGCCGTTGCTGTGGACCTTCACGAAATCAGACGGGTCTTCGCCCGGCAGGGTCAGGCCGGTGGTCCGATGTGCCTCGTCGCAGATGATCAGGTCGAAATCACCAAGCCCAGCGCGCTGGGCATCAGCAACGACCTGAATCGACTGATATGTCGAGAAGACGACAATACGTCGGCCTTGCGTCAAGGCTTGTGCTGCCGATGCCAGTTTACGGGAGTCGGTCGTCGCCGGATAGGCTAGATCATGGGTGCGGAGATCTTCTTCGTCGCGCCCCACCTTACTGTCAGAACAGACAACGAAAGCATGGATCGGGTCGTGCGCCTGCGCTGTCCACTCCCGTAACGTCTGCGCCACAAGCGAGATGGAGGGCGCAAGGAACAAGATCCTCCCGCCTTCGGGCACCACGCTTTCAGCCAATCGCAGTGACGTGAAGGTTTTGCCAGTACCGCACGCCATGACCAGCTTTCCGCGGTCGACCGACTGAAATCCGTCTAGGACCGCCGCTATCGCTTCCTCTTGGTGGGGCCGAGGAACTTTTTTCGGCTGCAGGCGGATAAGATCCGGGCGAGTCAGGCTAAACTGATTCCAGTCAATCGGACTTTCCGCAAGGTCGGACAGGCTTATCCGAGAAACCGGAATGGTCTGCCCTTCAATCGCGTTCTCTGCGTTCCTGTTCCATTTATCCGTGGTGGAAACAACAATCCGTCGTGAGAACTGCTTGCTGCCGTCATTAGTTGCGAATTGCTTCCCAGACGCAGAGAGGAACGAGTCAATATCTGGTTTCTGAATTGTGTAGCTTGGATCAAAAAACTTGCACTGTATGGCCCAGTAATCACCGGTCACCTTTTCGCGCGCTACTAGGTCAATTCCATTGTCCGCCCCTTTTCTGTCAGGCCACTCCTCCCAAAGCCAGACGTGTTCCAAGAGATCAGAGTATTGGGGGTCGGTGACAAGATAGTTCGCAATCAAGCGCTCAAAAAGCCTGCCCTTCCCTCTCTCGTCGCTCGACAGCTCCCGAAACTGAGAAAGAATGCGATCAATACCCTTGTGGCTCATGCCCACCCTCGTCATTACTCCGTCTCAGTTAGACCATTCCGAGCATCACCACCGCAAGGGGAGAGTGCAGAGCAAATGCTTGCGAGGTCGCGGCACCCCTCCCCCCTCCTCTGGTTCCTCCCCGGCCCAGAACGTATGCGGGGGGGCGCAGCGCGGCGGTTCGCTAGCGTGAGGCAGTTTCACCGGGGAAGCCAGGCGGAAGCCACCTCGCGCCCTGATGCCGGAATTCTTGAGTCAGATCAGCAGCTTGCGGAATCACGATCTGGCTGGGGTGGATTCCTTGCGGGAAGCCAGGAAAGCCACCTCCGGGGAAGCCAAGGAGCGGGAAGCCACCGCGGAAAGCCAATTCGTTAGAAGCTGTTGAATCCGCTTCACTTTTTCGGGTTGACAGACCTGCCCCCATTGACCTACCCCTTGATCATCGAAGAATTGCGCCCGGAGGAACCCCCTCGCGGGCGCTTTTCGTTTCCCCTCCCCCACATCCCGAGCCCCATCCCATGGACCTCGTCTTCGCGCCGAGCCAGGTTGAATCCTGGCCGATTGCCCGGCTGCGCCCCTATGCCCGCAATGCCAAGATGCATGGCGAAGACCAGGTCGCGAAGATCGCCGCCAGCATGGCCAAGTTCGGCTGGACCGTGCCCTGCATGGTGGCCGACGACGGCGAACTGATCGCGGGCCATGGTCGGGTGCTGGCCGCCACCATGCTCGGGCTGACCGAGGTGCCGGTGATCCGGCTCAGCCATCTCGACGAGGCCGAGCGCCGGGCCTACCGGATTGCCGACAACAAGCTGACCGAACTGGGCGAATGGGACGAGGCCCTGCTGCGCGACGAGATCGCGGGGCTCTTGGCCGAGGATTTCGACCTGACCCTGCTCGGCATCAACGATGATGAGCTTGACGCGCTGCTGCGGGATCCCGAGGCGCTGTGCGGCGACGGCCCGGTCGACGGCGAGGACGATGTTCCGGAGCTTCCGGTCACGCCAGTGTCGGTGCCGGGCGACCTCTGGCAGTTGGGAGCGCACCGGCTGATCTGTGGCGACAGCATCGCGGCCGATGTCGTTGGGCGCCTGCTCGGGGATGTGCGGCCCCTGCTGATGGTCACCGACCCGCCTTATGGCGTGGAGTACGATCCCTCCTGGCGCAACCAAGCCGGGGCAGCGAAGACGAGACGTACCGGCAAGGTGCTGAACGACGACCGCGCCGACTGGCGCGAAGCCTGGGCGCTGTTCCCTGGTGACGTCGCCTATGTCTGGCATGGCGCGCTGCATGCCGCGACCGTGGCGGACAGCCTGACCGCCGCGGGATTCGCCATCCGGTCGCAGATCATCTGGGCAAAGGACCGGCTGGTCCTAAGCCGCGGCGATTACCACTGGCAGCACGAACCCTGCTGGTATGCCGTCCGCGCCAAGGGCAAGGGTCACTGGGCCGGAGACCGCAAGCAGACCACCCTCTGGCAGATCTCTAGCCGGGATCAGGATGCCGACACCGTGCACGGCACCCAGAAGCCGGTCGAGTGCATGCGCCGCCCGATCCTGAACAATTCCAGCCTTGGCCAGGCAGTCTACGAGCCCTTCATGGGTTCCGGCACCACGCTGATCGCGGCCGAGACCACGGGGCGGGTCTGTTTCGGGGTCGAGTTGAACCCGGCCTATGTCGATGTGGCCATCGAACGGTGGCAGTCGTTTACGGGTCAGGAAGCGGTACTGACGGAAACCGGCGAGACCTTCACCGCCCTGAAGGCCAAGCGGCTCGCCGCATGAACGCGCCCCTCCTGCGCGGCCCGATCGAGCATTGGCCACTGGCCCGCCTCCGCCCCTACGCGCGTAACGCCAAGACTCATGACGCTGACCAGGTGGCAAAGATCGCCGCCAGCATGGCCGAATTCGGCTGGACCGTCCCCTGCCTCGTCGCGGCCGACGGCGAGTTGATTGCGGGCCACGGCCGCGTCCTGGCGGCGGCGAAGCTCGGGCTGGCCGAGGCGCCGGTCATCGTGCTGGGCCATCTGACCGAGGCGCAGCGCCGTGCCTATCGCATCGCCGACAACAAGCTGACCGAACTGGGCGGGTGGGACGAGGCGCTGCTGCTCGAGGAATTGCGCGGGTTGATGGCCGAGGATTTCGACCTCGGGCTGATCGGGATCCCGGAGGATGAACTGGACGCGCTGCTGCACGATGCCGACGACCGCGCGCCCATCGACGATGACACAGCCGACACTATCCCCGAGGCCCCGGCCGAATCGATCACACGCCCGGGCGATATCTGGGCGCTGGGCGATCACCGGCTGATCTGCGGCGATGCCACCGACCCGGCCGTGGTGACGCGGCTGATGGACGGGGCGCAGGCATCGCTGATGTTCACCTCCCCGCCCTACGCCCAGCAGCGCGACTATGGGGTGGCGAAGGAAAAGGTCGGCGATTGGGACGCGCTAATGCAGGGCGTCTTTGCCGCGGCGCCGGTCACCGCCGATGCGCAACTGCTGGTCAATCTCGGCCTCGTCCATCGCGATGGCGAGTGGATCCCGTATTGGGAGGGCTGGGTCGACTGGATGCGCGCGCAAGGCTGGCGGCGCTTCGGCTGGTATGTCTGGGACCAGGGGCCGGGTCTGCCCGGCGACTGGAACGGCCGCCTCGCACCGTCGCACGAGTTCATCTTCCACTTCAACCGCCAGCCCCGGAGGCCGAACAAGACGGTCGAGAGCAAGCACGCAGGCGAAACCCTCGGCGGCGGCGGCCTGCGCGGGGCGGACGGCACGGTTCATCGCAAGACCGGCTACGGCAACGCGATCCAGAGCCACCGCATTCCGGACTCTGTGTTCCGGATCATGCGCCACAAGGGTGGTCTGGGTGCCGCCGGATCGCACCCGGCCGTGTTCCCCGTGGCGCTGGTCGAGGCTGTGCTGGAGGCCTTCTCCGACCCCGGCGACCTGGTGTTCGAACCCTTCTGCGGCTCCGGCACCCAGCTGATCGCCGCGGAACGCACCGGGCGGCGCTGCTGCGCGGTGGAACTGGACCCTGTCTATTGCGACGTCGCCGTGCGGCGCTGGGAGATGGCGACCGGGCGGACAGCCAGCCGGGTCAAGGAAGCCGAGGCGGCGACAAAGCCTGCGCGCCGGTCGAGAAAGCGCGCATGACCCAGTCCCGCCGCATGTCGCTGGTCGAGGCTGCAACCAACGTGATCGTCGGCTATGCACTCGCTGTCGGAATGCAGATCGTGGTGTTTCCAGTCTTCGGCATCCACATCGCGCTGGGCGATCAGCTGGCCATCGGTCTGGCATTTACCGGCATATCGCTGGTGCGCGGCTATGTCCTGCGCAGGCTGTTCGAACGCTGGCGGCGGGACTGACCGGATCGCTGGCGCGGCGGGCCCGCGACTGGTAGCCTCGCCTCATGTCCGAAGGCTGGCAGCACATCGAAATCAACGATCACGGGACCATCGTCGTCCTGCGTCCGATCTCGGACGAGGGCCGCGCGTGGTTCGAAGACAATGTAGGCGAGCCGGAACCGGGCGGGATCTACACCTGCGAGCCGCGGATGGCGCAGGACATCTTGCAGGCGGCAGCCCGCGATCTGCTGTCGTGGCAATGAAGGACCGCCGCCCGGGCGGGGCGGCGGGGTAACACGGCTTGCGGGCAATGGTCAGGCGGGCAGCTTGTAGACCGTCCCCCTGCCCTCGACCTTCTCCGCGGCGATGGGCAGGCCCAGCTTCTTCTTCAAGGCTCCCGAGATCGAGCCGCGAACCGTGTGGGCCAGCCATCCGGTGGCCTCGACCATCTCGGCGACCGTCGCGCCCTCGGGGCGCTGGAGCATCGCGATGATCTGGGCCTGCTTGGTGCCAGCGCGGATGGCGACGGGTTTCGCGGTGCCGGTGTTGTCGGACGCGGGTTCCGCCATTGCCTTCGCCCTTCGTGCGCTGACAACCGCACTTGCCACCACCGGCTCGATCCCGATGGCCTCCAGCCCGGCTTCTGTCGCGATCAGCGTGGTGCCGTGGCCGTCACCGGTCTCGCGCCACATCGGCTCATGGTGGCGCAAGTTGGCCTCGACCTCCTCGAGCCAGCCGCGGGCGATCATCTTGCCGACCACCATCTTGGCGGCGGCGCCGACCAGCCCCTCGGGCAGCGGCAGGGCGAGGTTGCCCGGCCGAGTCGCAGCGCGGGACAGGATCAGGGACTGGGTGTCGGACGGGGTGGTCATCGGGGCCTCCGTGGCTGTGGGCGCGCGGTGTGCGCGCCTTCTACGAAGGCAAGCCCCGTCGTCGGACGGGGCGGCCGTCGCGCGGCGTGGGCGCGTCAGGCGGCGTGTTCGCCCTCCTTGAAGGCGCTGTCGGTGATCTGGCGCAGCAGGCCCGCGTAGTGCTTCAGCGTGCCGACATGGCCCCAATGGATCTCGTCGGGGTGGGTTTCGAAGTGGTCGTCGCTGAGGGCCTTCAGGCGCTCCAGCATGGTGTCGATCTCGGCCTTCGCGGCGATGAAGGCGTCGAGGGCTTTGGACTTGTCGGTGGCGCGGCGGGTGGTCATGGCGGGGCATCCTTCGGTGAGTTGCATCGTTCCGGTGCGAACACCATCGCTCTGTCGGGCGAATGATCGTAGGCAAATCGGAGCAATATCAGTGCTTTCTGATCGCTCCGGTCAGATCAGCCGCATCTCGGCCAGCGTGCGGCTGGCGGCACCAAGCTGGGCGGTCGGCAATTCGATCTTCAGGTGCGAGAGGACGTCGGAGGCGTCCGCCAGGATCCCGATCTCGCGCAACGCCTGCTCGATGACCTCGGCGATGGCGTCCGGGCGGCTCAGGTCGAAACCCTCGGGAAGGGCGGAATAGTCGATGCGGATGGTGGTCGTGGTCATGGTGAAGCCCTCCTGGGATCGGCGCGATGCGGCCTGTTGATGGACAACAGAATCGCTCTGGAGGGGGAGACAATCAACGGGAATGATTGTCTTTTCCTGTTTATTTTCAACATCTTGATGGACATCGCAGCGCCATGAAAGGCATGAGCGAACGCGAGTATGCGGCCCATTCCGGCCTTTCCCGCGGCGGGGTTCAGAAGGCGCGCAAGAACGGGCGGCTGGTGGTCCATGACGACGGGTCGATCAACGCCGCGGCCTCGGATGTGCGGCGAGCGGAGATGACGGATCCCGACCAGCAGCGCAGGTCGATTGGTGGTGACGGGCTGGCCAGCGGCCCCGGCGACACGACGTCCTACATCAAGGCGCGCACGGCGCTGACGGTCTACGCGGCGCAGGAACGCCAGCTGGCGGTCCAGAAGAAGAAGGGCACGCTGGTCGACCGTGCCCGGGCGGAGACCCTTGTCTTCCGCCTGGCGCGGCAGGAACGGGATGTCTGGGTCACCTGGCCCGGACGGGTGGCCGCGCTGATGGCGGCGCAGATCATGGCGGAGGTGGAACGGCAATCCGGGGCATCGGTGACGATCGAGACCGCGATCATGCAGAGGGTGCTGGAAGCCCATGTCCGCGAACAGCTCGACGCCCTCGCCGACCTCCGGGTCTCGCTTGCATGAGGAGGACGATGACAACGACCTGACGGCCGACCTCGACCTCGGCTTCGACGGCGCCGAGGATCTGCTGCGGGTCTGGCGGCAGGGGCTGCGCCCCGATCCGAACCTGACGGTCTCGGAATGGGCGGATCAGCATCGCTGGCTGTCGTCGCGGGGCGCGGCCGAGCCGGGGCGCTATCGCACGGCCCGCGCGCCCTATCTGCGCGAGATCATGGATGCGCTGTCGCCCGGCCATCCCGCCCAGCGCATCACCTTCATGAAGGCCGCGCAGGTCGGGGCCACCGAAGCGGGCAACAACTGGATCGGCTTCGTCATCCATCACGCGCCGGGGCCGATGCTGGCGGTGCTGCCGAGCCTCGAACTGGCGAAGCGCACTTCACGGGGCCGGCTTGATCCGCTGATCGCGGATAGCCCGGCGCTCCGCGAACGGGTGAACCCAGCCAGATCCCGCGATGCGGGCAACTCGATGCTGTCGAAGGAATTCCCCGGCGGCATTCTGGTGCTGACCGGAGCGAATTCCGCCACCGGCCTGCGGTCGATGCCCGCGCGCTATGTGTTTCTGGACGAGGTCGATGCCTATCCCGCCTCGGCCGACGAGGAGGGCGATCCGGTTACGCTGGCCGAGGCGCGGACCACGACCTTCTCGCATCGGCGCAAGGTATTCATGGTCTCGACCCCGACGATCCGGGGGCTGTCCCGGATCGAGCGCGAGTTCGAGGCGTCGGACCAGCGCCGCTATTTCGTGCCCTGCCCGCATTGCGGCGCGATGCAGTGGCTGCAATTCGACCGCCTGCGCTGGGCGAAGGGCCGACCGGAAACCGCCGCCTATCACTGCGAGGGCTGCGAACGCCCCATCGCCGAGCACCACAAGACGGAGATGCTGGCCCGCGGCGAATGGCGGGCGACAACGGTTTCCAGGGATCCGAAGGCCATCGGCTTCCACCTCTCGGCGCTCTATTCACCGCTGGGGTGGAAAAGCTGGTCCGACGTGGCGCGGGAATGGCTGGCGGCCCAAGGGTCGGACGAGACGCTGCGCGCCGCGCGCAACACCCTTCTGGGCGAGACATGGGTCGAAAGCGGGGATGCGCCGGAATGGCAGCGGCTGGCGGATCGGCGCGAAGCCTGGAAGCCGGGCACGGTCCCCATGGCGGGGCTGTTCCTCACTGCCGGGGCCGATGTGCAGAGGGACCGGATCGAAGTCGACATCTGGGCCTGGGGCCGGAGCTTGGAAAGCTGGCTTGTCGATCACATCGTCATTCCCGGCGGGCCTGACGATCCTACCGCTTGGGACAAGCTGACCGCCTTGCTCGGGCGCAGCTGGCAGCATGCCAACGGCGCGTTCATGACCCTGGCGCGGCTTGGCATCGACACCGGCTACGAGGCCGCGGCGGTCTATGCCTGGTCGCGCAAGGTCGGGTTTGAGCAGGTGGCACCCCTGAAGGGTCTCGAAGGCTTCAACCGGTCGGCACCCGTGTCTGGGCCGACCTTCGTTGACGCCACCATCGGCGGGAAACGTCTGCGCCGGGGCGCGCGGCTCTGGTCGGTGGCAACGGCGACGTTCAAGGCCGAAACCTACCGCTTCCTGCGGATCGAACGGCCCTCGGATGAGGACCGCGACGCCGGGGTGCTGGACGCCCCCGGCACGATCCACATTCCCGGCTGGGCCGACACCGAATGGCTGAAGCAGCTTGTGGCCGAACAGCTGGTCACCATCCGCAACAAGCGCGGCTATGCCCATCAGGAATGGCAGAAGATGCGCGAGCGGAACGAGGCGTTGGACTGCCGGGTCTACGCCCGTGCCGCCGCTTGGATCCTCGGTGCCGACCGGTGGGACGAGGCGACCTGGCGGCGACTCGAGGCGCAGGCGGGCGTCGAAACCCGCCTGCCAGTGGCCGTCGCGACCGACGCCGCACCACCCGATCCGGCCCAGCCCAAGGCCGGGACCCTGACCACGCCGCGCCGGAAACGGCGGGCCTACACCCCGAGCTTCATGAGGGACTGATGGACCTGGAACGCATGCAGGCCCTGCTGACCGCGCTGCAGGAAGCCCGCTTCGCCGGGCTGCGCAGCGTCAGCTACGACAGCAAGACCGTGACCTATGGCTCGGACGCGGAACTGGCCGCCGCGATCCGTGATCTGGAAGGGCGCATTGCGGCGGCCAGCGGCAACTCTTCCCGGCGCCGCCGCTGGGGCACAGTGGCCACGAAGGGTCTGTGACCATGGTTCTCGACGCCTTCCGCGCGCGGCTCGGGTCCATCATCGGTGGCTTCGACGCCGCGCAGTCCCACCGCCGGATGCGCGGCTTCCGCGCCACCCGGGCGCATGTGAACACTCTGATCGCTGCCTCGGGCGAAACCATCACCGCCCGGGCGCGCTGGTTGGTCCGGAACAACGGATATGCCGCGAACGCCGTCGATGCCTTTGCGAACCATGTCGTCGGTGACGGGATCAAGCCCTCGTCGAAGATCGCTGATGCCGCGAAGAAGGAGGAGTTGCAGAAGCTCTGGCTTGCCTGGACGGATGAGGCCGATGCCGAGGGGCTGACCGATTTCTTCGGGCTGCAGCGCAGGGCGGCGCGGGAGGTGTTCCTCGCGGGCGAAGTCTTCCTGCGCATCCGCGCCCGGCGGCCGGAAGACAGGCTGACCGTGCCGATGCAGCTGCAGATGCTGCCCTCGGAAATGCTGCCCCAGGACATGACCCGCGTGCTACCCGGCGCGGGGTCGATCCGGCAGGGGATCGAATTCGACGGGATCGGGCGGCGGGTGGCCTACCACTTCCTGCGCCGCCACCCCGGCGACGTGACCGATCCGGGGCTGGCCGGGGAAACAGTGCGCGTGCCCGCGTCCGAGGTGATCCATATCCTCGACCCTGTCGAGGCAGGTCAGTTGCGGGGCGTATCGCGGTTTGCCGCGGCCGTGGTGAAGCTCTTCACCCTCGACCTCTATGACGACGCGGAGCTGGAGCGGAAGAAGACCGCGGCGATGTTCGCGATGTTCATCACCTCGCCCGCCCCGGAAACGGCCCTCGATCCGGCCGAGGACGATCTCGAGGTCGAACCTGGCCAGGTGGTACGGCTCGACCCGGGCGAGGATGTCACGACGCCCTCGACGCCGGACTCGGGCAGCACCTATGAACCGTTCCAGTACCGGACGCTCCTGCAGATCGGCGCGGCGCTGGGCGTGCCCTATGGCTATCTGACCGGCGACACGGCGAAGGGCAACTTCTCGAACACGCGGATCGCGCTGGTGGACTTCCGCCGCCGCATCTCGGCCTTCCAGCATTCGGTGATGGTCTATCAGCTCTGCCGCGCCGTCTGGACGCGGTGGATGGACATGGCGGTGCTGGCGGGCGCCATCGACCTGCCGGGTTACGCCAGCGACCGGCGGCAATACCTCGCCTGCGACTGGCTTCCGACGAAATGGGACTGGATCGACCCCGCCAAGGACGCCTCGGCTGAGATCCTGCAGATCGAGGCGGGCCTGAAATCCCGCACGCAGGCCATCGCCGAACGCGGATACGACGCTGAACAGGTGGACCGAGAAATCGCGGCAGAACGCAAGCGCGAGGCGGAACTCGGCCTCGACTTCCGGCGGCCGGGGTCGCCCGCGCAGGCGGCGAGTGGCGGTGCCGGGCCGCGCGATGCCGAGGGCCAGCGGCAGGATCAGCAGGACCACGACAATCAGGAAGAGGATGGCGAGGACCGGGACCCCCGGACGGAGGACCAGGCTTGACCGCTCCTCACCTGTCAGCCGTCGAGCAGTTCCACGCCGGGAAGCCGGGTCGCCTTGCGGTCGAAGGTCACGAGGCTCTCCGCCCCGGCGCGTCGGCCTGCAGCAGCGATCATCAGATCGGCGAACCCGAAACCCTGATCGCGATAGGCGTGAAGCACCGCGCCGACATCGTCGCTGGCCTCGACCTCCAGTTCGGCCGCAGCCAGCATCCCCTCCAGCGCGGACGCGATCTCGGCCCGGTTGTAGCCATAGGCACGCTCCAGCACCCAGACGAGCTCGACCAGCACCTCTCGGGCGACAAATCCGGGGCTCTCGACGGTCAGTCCCGCAAAGAAGCGGCGCGCAATGGCGCCCTGATCCGGGTCATCCTGCGTAAGGAAGCGGACAAGGACATTGGTGTCGATGGCAATCACGCGGGGCCGCCCTCGTCCACCGCACCCGCGGCAATTGCCTCGTCCATGGCCTCGAGGGTGACCGGTTTAGCGCCTGGCCGCCGCAAGAGCCCGGCGAGATCACTCACCGGCCGGGCCTTCAGAAGCCGCACTTCGCCATCGAGGATCACGTAGCGCACCCGGTCGCCGGGGTTGAGACCCAGCGCTGCCCGCACATCGCGCGGCAGCGTGGTCTGACCCTTGGACGTGACGGTCGATTCCCGCATGGCCGATTCCTTACGTTTTGTGTGAACGCCTTACCTTAGCTGAAGCAGACCTTCCTCGCAATGAACCTGGATCGCACCGTCATGCGCATGCATCACACCCAGATCGCCCAGCGCATCTTCAACACGCCGCTGATGGTCGATCCTGCCAAGGCGCTGGCCTTCTTGACCGGCCTTGGTCCCAGGATCACCGGTAGAGAAATCAGCGTCGAGGGGGTCGAAATCGACCCCGAAACGCAGGATACAGCTACCCTGCCCGCCCGGGCCTCGCTCTTTGGCGACGACCTGACCAACCGCCAGGTGCGCAGCGGCGGCCAGCCCTTCGCGGTCGTGGATGGGATTGCTGTGATCGAGATCGCAGGCACGCTGGTGCATCGCGGGGCATGGATCGGGCAATCCTCCGGCCTGACCTCCTACGAGGGTATCGCGGCGCAGTTGGAGGCCGCTCTGGCCGATCCGGCCGTCCGGGGCATCGCCCTCGACATCGACAGCTTCGGCGGCGAGGTGGCCGGAGCCTTCGATCTGGCGGATCGCCTCCGTGCCGCGCGTCAGGTGAAACCAGTACAGGCCTTTGTCGCCGACCACGCCCTCTCGGCCGCCTATGCGCTGGCCTCCCAGGCCGACAGGATCATCCTGCCCCGCACCGGCGCAGTCGGCAGCATCGGTGTCGTGGCCATCCACAGCAACATGAGCGGGGCGCTCGACCAGAAGGGCATCGCCGTCACGCTGATCCATGCGGGTGCCCGCAAGGTCGATGCGAACCCTTACCAGCCCCTGCCCGAGGCCGTCCGCGACCGGATCGCGGGCGAGTTGGAGGACCTTCGGCAGCTCTTCGCCGAAACCGTCGCCGAGGGTCGTGGCCGCCGCCTGGACACAATCCAGGCGCTGGGCACTGAGGCCGCCGTCTTCCGCGGAGAGGCGGCCGTCTTTGCCGGTCTGGCCGATGAGGTGGCCGATCCCGTCACCGCCTTCCGCGCTTTCGCCGCCGCACCCCGCGGCGCATCCACCCCCAGAGGAAAGGGCCCAACGATGACCACCGCCCCCGAAGACCATGCGCAGCCTGCG
>NZ_JAYRPN010000151.1:0-17807 GCF_041911175.1 Tabrizicola sp. | reverse complement strand
TTCGACGAGCCACTGTCCAACCTCGACGCCGCGCTGCGGGTCGAGATGCGGCTGGAGATCGCCCGCCTGCACCAGCGGCTGAAGGCGACGATGGTCTATGTCACCCACGACCAGGTCGAGGCGCTGACCCTTGCCGACCGGATCGTGGTGCTGAACGGCGGCATCGTGCAGCAGATCGGCACCCCCTTGGAGCTGTATCAGACCCCGGCGAACCGCTTCGTCGCGCAGTTCATCGGTTCGCCCACCATGAACATCCTCGGCGTCAGCCCCACGGACGGCGGCGTGCGTCTCGCCAACGGGGCCGAGATCACGCTGCCGGGCATCACCGGCCCCGTCGCGGAACTGGGCATCAGGCCGGAACATCTCGACATCGTTGATCCTGTCGGCGCGGTGCTGACGGGAACCGCCGACGTGGTCGAGCACCTCGGCTCCGACACGAATGTCTATGTGCTTGTCGACGGCGTGGGGCCACTGATGGTGCGCCAGCATGGCCATATCGGCCTTCGCGCCGGAGACCGCCTCGGCCTGACGATCCAGCCCGGCCAGACCCACGCCTTCGCCTCTGACGGTCGCGCGCTGCGCGGCTGACAGCCGGGGCAGCCTGTCCGCGACCGGGAGACTTCCCGGTCACGCGAAACCCCGTCCTCGTCAGACGCGATAGATCCGGCGGGCGTTGCCTGCGCCGACAGCCGACTGTTCCCCGGCGGAAAGGCCCGCCAGCAGGTTGCGGGTCATCTCGATCCAGGGCAAGAGCCCGGCCCCCAGCAGGACGACCGGCCAGTCCGACCCCCAGACCACGCGGTCCGCGCCGAAGCGGTCAAGCACATGGTCGACCCAAGGGCGCAGCAGCTCCACGCTCGCGGTCCCGGGCGCGGCATAGGCGCTGATGCCCGACAGCTTCACGCTGACATGCGGCAGTACAGCCAGCCGGTCGATGCCCTTCGCCCAATCGTCGAACGCTCCGCCCGCAATATCCGGCACGCCGCAATGGTCCAGCACCAGCTGTTGCCCATCGCAGGCCCGCGCCAGCGCCTCGGCAATGCCCAACTGCCGGGCGAGGAAGCACATGTCGAAGGGCAGGCCCTGCCGTCCGATCTTCCTGAGGTTCGCGCGGAAGCTGGCGCTTTGCGACATCTCGTCGGGCACGACATGCAGGATGCGCCGGAAGCCCTTGACCTGCAGCCCGCCGCATTCCTCAAGCCAGGCGTCGAAGCCCGCATCCGTCTCGGGCCGGCACGAGGCGATCTGGCCAAGCATTCCATCGCGCCCGATGCGGGTGGCGACATAGCGCGCCTCGGCCTGATAGTCGGCGTCATCGACCCCGCATTCCATGAAGATCGTGCCGATGATCCCCTGCCCCCTGGTCTGGGCCTGATAGTCCTCGGGCGTGAAGTCCCCTTCCGCCAGCGCGGGGATGCCTGCGGTCCAGCCATAGCCCAGCCGATCCCGCCAGATCAGATGCTGGTGCGTGTCGATAAGCTCCATTCTCTCCTCCCTAAAGGTCGGCGATCACGTCCTGCCGCTGGCTGCCCAGGCCTTCGATCCCCAGCTCCACCACCTCGCCCGGCTTCAGATAGCGCGGCGGCTTCATGCCCAGGCCGACGCCGGGCGGCGTGCCAGTGGAAATGACATCGCCGGGATGCAGGGTCATGAACTGCGACAGGTAGCTGACCAGATATTTCACCCCATAGACCATCGTCCGGGTCGACCCGTCCTGCATGGTCTTGCCATTGACCTTCAGCCACATCTTCAGCGCCTGCGGGTCGGCCACCTCGTCGCGGGTCACCAGCCAGGGGCCGATCTGGCCGAAGTTGTCGCAGCTTTTCCCCTTGGTCCACTGGCCCGAGCGTTCGGTCTGGAAGGCGCGCTCGCTGACATCGTTGGTCACGGCATAGCCCGCGACATGGGCCATCGCCTCATCCTCGCTGACATATTTCGCCGCCTTGCCGATGATGATGGCCAGCTCAACCTCCCAATCGGTCTTCTCGCTGCCGCGCGGGATCATGATCGGGTCGTTCGGCCCGCAGATGGCGCTGGTCGCCTTCATGAAGATCACCGGCTCGGGCGGCACCGCCATGCCGCTTTCGGCGGCGTGGTCGGCGTAGTTCAGCCCGATGCAGATGAACTTGCCCGTCCCGGCGACGCAGGGGCCCAGCCGGGTCGCCGGATCGACCACGGGCAGCGTTGCGGCATCGATGCCGCGCAGCCTGGCAAGGCCTTCGTCCGACAGGGCCGCACCGGCAATGTCGGGAATTACGCCCGTGAGATCCCGGATGGTGCCGTCCTTGTGCATAAGGCCGGGGCGTTCGGCCCCCCGGGGCCCGTGGCGAAGAAGTTTCATGCCGTTTCCTTTCAGACGTTCGACCAGCCGCCGTCGATCACATGGGCGACCCCGGTCGTGTATGCGCTTTCGTCAGAGGCGAGGTAAACCACCAGCGCCGCGATTTCGTCGGCCTTGCCGATACGCCCGATAGGCTGGCGGGCGATGAAGGCCTTTTTCGCCGCCTCGTAATCCCCCGTAGCCCGCAGCCGCTCCTCCAGCGAGGGGCTTTCCACCGTCCCCGGGCAGATCGCATTGGCGCGGATGCCCTTGCCGATGAAATCGGCGGCGATGGATTTCGTCAGGCCGATCACCCCCGCCTTGGTCGCGCCATAGACGAAGCGGTTCGGCGCCGCGATGACCGAAGACGCGACCGAGGCCATGTTGATGATCGACCCGCCGCCCTGTTCGATCATCGCGGGCAGGAAAGCCCGGCACATCCGGTACATCGCCGTCATGTTCAGGTCGAGCGAGAAGGCCCATTGGTCCTCGTCGCAGTCGAGGATGGTGCCGTTCGCCACAAAGCCCGCGCAGTTGAACAGCGCATCCAGCGCGCCGATCTCTGCCGCCGCCACCGAAACCGCCGCCTTGTCGCGCACGTTCAAGGTCCGCGTCTCGATGGCGCCATTCTCCGCCCGCAGCGCGTCGAGCGCCGCCTGGTTGATGTCGGTCGCGATCACTGCCGCACCCTCACGCGCCATCATCAGCGCCGAGGCCCGCCCGATCCCCTGACCCGCCGCCGTCACCAGACAGCGTTTTCCCTGCAGTCGTCCCATGTCTTTTCCTTCTGTGCTGGCCCGGTCACGCCGGAAGGCAGGCCGGTCCGATCGGCTCGAATGACTTGTAGGTCAGGATGAATTCGGCATGTCCCATCGCCTCCGAGCAGGTCTGGCGCCCTGCGGCGGCCTCCAGCACCAGATCGTAGATTTCCTGGCCCACCTCGTCCACGCTTGCCTCGCCGTCGATGATGCGACCGGCGTTCACATCCATGTCCGCGCTCAGGCGCCGGTACATCTCGGGATTGGCGGCGATCTTGATCACCGGGGCCAGCGCCGAGCCGACCACCGATCCGCGCCCGGTGACGAACAGCGTCAGATGCGCCCCCGAGGCCATCATCTCGACGATCTCGGCATTGTCCGAGATGTTCGGGAAGCCGAAGCGCACCTCGCCATCGGGCACCACGTCCATCAGGTAAAGCCCGCCCTTCGGCGGAATGTCCCCTGGCTTGATCAGGCCCGAGATGCGTGACTGCCCCGATTTCGCATAGGCGCCCAGCGATTTCTCCTCGATGGTCGTCAGCCCGCCATCGGCGTTCCCGGCGGCAAAGCTGCCGAAGCCCAGTGTCTCATAGTAGCGTGCCGCCTTGGCGACCGAAGCGCGCAGGATGTCAGCCAGTTCCGGGGTCACGGCGCGGTCGGCCATGATCTCCTCGCAGCCGATCAACTCGCCGGTTTCCTCGAAGATGCAGGCGGCCCCCGCCTCGACCAACCGGTCGAAGGCACGCCCCGCCGCCGGGTTGCCCGAGATGCCGCTGGTGCCGTCCGACCCGCCGCAAACCGTGCCGACCACCAGTTCCGACACCTCCATCGGCACCCGCTGCGCCTTGGCCAGTTCCGCCAGTTGCGCGGCAATCCAGTCCTGCCCCTTGGCGATGGTCGCCGCCGTGCCGCCCGCGCGCTGGATCACCAGCGTCTCGACCGGGCGCCCACTGTCACGGATCACGTTTTCCAGCTGGAAGCGGTTGAAGCTTTCGCAGCCGAGCGACACCAGCAGCACCGCGCCGACGTTGGGATGGGTGCAAAGCCGTTCCATCATGCCTTGCGCGTAAGGATTCGGAAAACAGCCGGGAAAGCCGATGACATGCGCCTCGGCCCGGTTCGGCCAGGCGATCTCGCGCGCGACATGGTGGGCGCATTCGACCAGATAGGCCACCGCGATCCGGTTGCGGATGCCCTTGCGCCCGTCGGCGCGCTGATAGCCGGTGAGTTTCGTCATGCCTTGCCTACCTCGCGCGCGGCCTCATAGGCAACGCGCGCCTCTTCCAGTGTGTGTGTCGCGGTATAGTTGCTTCGAACGTTGTGGATGTGGACATGCGCACCTTGCGGAATCTCCGCCGTCGCCGTGCCGATGACCGCGCCGTATTTGAGGATCGGGTCGCCGGCCGCGATGGGCCTGCGCGCCAGCTTGTGCCCAAGGCTGAACGCGGTGGCGGCGGGCAGCTCCAGCCCCTCGACGCGGATCGGTTCGCCCGCGGCAATCGGCGCACGCGCGACCAGCACATTGTCTTCGGGCGACAGCAGCAGCAGCCGGGGATCGGTCTGGCTCATAATACCTCCAGCGTATCATTCTCGATCAGGTCGCGGTCCAGCGCTATCCCCAGGCCCGGCATTTCCGGCATCCGCGCGATGCCATCGGTGATCGGCAGCGGCGCCGTCAGGCCGAAACCGAAGGTCCCTGTCGGCCACAACAGCTCCAGATAGCGCGAGTTGGTCACCGCCCCGTTCAGGTGCAGGTTCACCAGCTCAAGCGGCTGGAAGATCGTGGTATGCAGCTCGCAGGGCGCGTGGAACGCCTCGGCCAGCCGCGCGGTCTTCAGCACGCCGGTCACGCCGCCGGACCATGAGGGATCAGCGCGCACCCCGTCGACCACGCGGGTCGCAAGACACTCGGCAACCGAATAGGGATGCTTCGGCAAGACCTCGGTCCCGATCACCGGAATGTCGAGGATGCGGGTCAACTCGCGCAGCGCGCCGAAGGCTTCATCCGGCAGAGGTTCCTCGAGCCAGAGGTAGTCCAGCCGCTCCAGTTCACGCCCCAGCCGCACCGCCTCGTCCAGCGTATAGGGGGCCACCGGATCGGACATCAGCGGGAAGTCCGTGCCGACCGCATCGCGCACCGCACGATGGATCTCGATATCCTCGGCCAGCGCCTTGCCCGGCGGGTGGATCTTGTAGGCCTTCAGCCCCGCCGCCTTCACGGCAACCGCCTCCGCCGCATAGGCACCGGCGTCCGGCAGCACCAGCGAGGAGGCATAGACCGGCACCTCGGCCCGCGCCCCGCCGATATAGCGCCAGAGCGGTTGCCCCGCCGCCTCGGCCCCCAGGATCCACAGGCAGCAATCGACGGGCCCGTAGCTGTAGATCGGCAGGTGATGCCACCAGCGGTCGGCGGTGCGCCAGTCGTGCCATGCCGCTTCGCGGTCCAGCACAGGCCGCCCGACGAAGAAGGGACGCAGCGAGGCCGCCGCCAGATGGCCCGCGCCAAGGGCGGACCGCCCGGCGAAACCGAACATCGACGCCTCGCGCCCGCAGTCGGTCCTGACGGTATAGACCAGATATTCCAGCCCTGCGCGTCCCTGGCCATCCCGCAACCCGTCACCGCCGATGGCGGCGCCCTGGTGGCGACAGGCGCGGATGTTCAGGCCGGCAATCCGCATCCCTCAGAACTTCCCGTATTTCAGGTAGGCTTCCTGCGGGTCGATCCCGTCAAGGATCGCGCGGCGGACCTTGCTTTCGGTCGCCATCGCGGTGACGCCCTTTTCGATCACCTCGTCCAGATGCGCAGCCGGAATCACCACCATCCCGTCACGGTCGCCATGCACCCAGTCGCCGGGGTTCACCGTCACGTCCTCGATGCGGATCGTCCCGCCAATGGACGTGGGCAGCCACAGCCCGACCACATCGCGCGGGGTGTAGTGCGTGCCCCAGCAGGGCAGGCCAAGCTTCAGGATGAAGTTGGTATCCCGCAGCGCGCCATCGGTGACGACGCCCAGAACCCCCTTGCGCTGCAGGGTTTCCGCCGACAGCTCGCCCATCTGCGCGACGATCTGGTTGTTCGGCTGCGCCACCCAGACATGGCCCGCCGGACACTTCGACAGCAGGCCCGTCCATTCCAGCAGGGTCTGGTGCGCATCCGCCCCTTCGACGATCCGGCCTTCGATGGTGAAGGCGGGGCCGGCCAGCACGCCCTCGGGGTTCAGGGGCCGGAGGCGCGGCGGCAGGGTGAAGCTGCGCAGCCCCATCGCCCGCATCACGTCATGCAGGACCGAGGTATAGCAGCTGCGAAGCCGGTCGAGGCGGGCGTCAGTCATGATGGAACACCTCCTCCATCATCGCCCACCATTCGCCGTCCTTCCTTGTGGCAAGTGGCTCCTGCATCGGCATGCAGACCGACCACCACTCCTGCGTCTTCGGATCGGCGGCCATCTTCGCTGCATCGGCGGCAAAGTCGCTGCCGGAGTATTCCCAGTAGCCGAACAACAGGTTCTCCGGCTCTTTCAGGTAGATCGAATAGTTGGTGATGTTGCAGGCGCTGATCTGGGCCAGGATCTCCGGCCAGACCGCCGCATGCAGCCGCTTGTAGGCCTCAACCTTGTCGGGTTTCAGGCCCAGCACCATTCCCATGCGTTGCATCGTCTTCTCCTCAGACCCGATGTTCCGACCGGCTGCCCGGCACGACCTGCCGGGCGATGGCCGCTTCATCCCAGCCGATCCCCAAGCCCGGCGCCTCCGGCGGATGGGCAAGGCCATTCCTGATGTCCAGCCGCGTCTGGGTGATCGGATCAAGCTGCGGGATATACTCCAGCATCCAGGAATTCGGGATCGCGCAGACCAGGCTGACATGCAGCTCCATCAGGAAATGCGGGCAGACCGCCAGGTTCATCGCCTCGGCCATATGCGCGACCTTGAGCCAAGGGGTGATGCCGCCCACCCTTCCCACATCCACCTGCACGATGGAACAGGCCCGCGCCTGCATGTAGTCCGCGAACTGGCCGGGGGAATACAGGCTCTCGCCGACGGCAATCGGTACGGCGGACTGTTCGGCAAGGCGCGCATGGCCGGTCAGGTCGTCGGCGGGCATCGGTTCCTCGAACCAGCTTATCCCCACCTCGGCCAACATGCGGGCGCGCAGCAGCGCCTCGTGGTAGTGGAAAGCCTGATTGGCATCGACCATCAGGCGGAAATCGTCGCCCACCGCCGCGCGCACTGCCGAAAGCCGGGCGCGATCCTCGGCCAGATGCGGCTTGCCGACCTTGACCTTGGACCCCGCAAAGCCCTGCGCCTTCACCGCCAGCGCATCCTCGACCAGTGCCCCGGTCTCGATATGCAGCCAGCCGCCTTCGGTCGAATACAGCGGGATCGCCGGTTTCGCGCCCCCCGCCATGCGCCACAGGGGCAGGTTGGCGCGGCGGCAGCGCAGATCCCAAAGCGCGGTGTCGATGGCGGCAAGCGCGATGGAGGTCAGCGCCCCGACCGCCGTCGCATGGGTCGCGAACAGAAGGTCGCGCCAGATCGCCTCGATCTCCTCCGCCTCGCGTCCCAGAAGGCGCGGCACCAGCGTATCGCGCAGAAGGCTGACAACCGCCGGGCCGCCGGTACCGATGGTGTAGCTGTAGCCGGTGCCCACCGCCCCTTCGGCATCGGTGATCCTGACCATCGGCGTTTCCTGCGCGACGAAAGACTGGATCGCATCGGTGCGCTTCACCAAGGGCACCAGCGTCACCATCATAATCTCGACATGGGCGATGCGCGCCATCACTCGGCCCTCAGCGACAGGCCAGTTTCCGCGTCGAACAGATGCGCGCGGTCCAGCGCCATGCGGAAGGTCAGGCCCTCCCCCGGCTGGACGAGGCGGGGCCCGTAAAGCTTCGCCAGCACCTCCTGCCCGGCAAGGCGGGTGTAGATCAGGCTTTCCATGCCAAGCGGCTCGGCTAGCTCGACGGTCATCCCGACCTCAGCCCCCGGCCCGTCCTGCGACAGCCCATGACCCACCGGGCTGATGTCATCCGGCCGGATACCCAGCGTGACCTTGCGGCCATCGCGCGCGAAATCCCTCAGCCGGTCGGGCACCGGCACGCTGGTGCCATCCGCCAGCCGGACCGCGCCGCCTTCGATGGTGGCCGGCAACAGGTTCATCGGCGGCGAGCCGATGAAGGTGGCGACAAAGGTGCTGCGGGGATGGTTGAACACCTCCATCGGCGTGCCGACCTGTTCGATCCGCCCGTCCTTCATCACCACGATCCGGTCGGCCAGCGTCATCGCCTCCACCTGATCATGGGTCACATAGACGACTGTCGTCCGCACCTTCTGGTGCAATTTCTTGATCTCGGCCCGCATCTGGCCGCGCAGCTTGGCGTCGAGGTTCGACAAGGGCTCGTCGAACAGGAACACGTCCGGCCGCCGCACGATGGCGCGGCCCATTGCAACGCGCTGGCGCTGGCCGCCCGACAGTTCGGCGGGCGTGCGATCCAGAAGCGGCGTCAGGCCAAGGATCTCGGCCGCCTCGTCGACGCGCCGGGTGATGCCTTCCGCCGTCTCGCCCGCGATCTTCAACCCGAAGCCCAGGTTCTCGCGGACGTTCATATGCGGGTAAAGCGCGTAGTTCTGGAACACCATGCTGATGTTGCGCTTCCGCGGCGGCAGGTCGTTCACCACCCGCTCGCCGATCCTGACCACGCCGCCCGAGATATCCTCCAGCCCCGCGATCATCCGCAGTGTCGTGGACTTGCCGCAGCCGGACGGCCCGACCAGCACCACGAATTCCTCATGCGCGATCTTCAGGTCGATGCCGTGGACGACATTCACCGCCCCGTATTTCTTGACGACCCTGTCCAGCGTGATCTCAGCCATAATTTATCCTTTCACGCCGCCGAAGGTCAGACCGGCAATCAGATGTTTCTGCACGAGGAAGGTCAGGATCAGCGCCGGGACGATGATGATCACCGCCATCGCGCACATGCCCGCCCAGTCGATGGTGAACTGCGCCGTGAAGTCCAGAAGCCCCACCGGCAGGGTTTTCGAGGTGGTGGAGCGGGTCAGCTGGCTGGCCAGCGCGAATTCGTTCCACGAGGTCAGGAAGGCGAACACCCCCGCCGCCGCGATCCCCGACCGGGCCAGCGGAAACTCGATCTTCCAGAACGCCTGCCAGCGGGTGCAGCCATCGACCTGCGCCGCCTCGGACAGTGACAGCGGGATCTGCCGGAAGAAGCCGTCGATCAGCCAGATGGTGAAGGGCACGTTCAGGCTGACATAGACGATGATCAGGCCAAGCTTGGTGTCGATGATGCCAAGCTTGCTCCAGATGATGAACACCGGCAGCGAGAGGGCAATCCCCGGCACCGCGCGGAACAGCATCAGGCCCAGGAAGATCGCGCCCTTGCCCTTGAAGCGGTAGCGGGCGAAGGCATAGCCCCCCGCCATGCCGATCGCCAAGGCGATGACGGTCGAGGTCAGCGCGATGATCAGCGAATTCATGAAATAGCTGCCGACCGGGATCGCCACCTGATCGGTGCCAAGGCCGAAGATCTTGCGGAAATTGTCGAAGCTTGGCGCTTCCGGCACCCAGATCGGGGGCTTGGCCAGGATCTCGCCATTCGGGCGGAAGGCGGAAAGGACGACCCAAAGTCCGGGCACGCACATCACCACCATCAGAAGGAAGGTCAGCGCGGTCAGCCCCGCCCGCTTCAACCGCTTGGAAGTCTGGCTCTCGACAGCGGCAGTCATTGCGCACCCCCCATGTAGCGGCGGGCCGCGACCAGCTTGCGGTAGAAATACCAGGTGAAAAGGATCGACAGGATGGTCGAGACATAGGCCATCGCATTGGCCAGCCCCATCCGCGAATTGTCGTAGGCGACGCGCGCGATCAGGGTCCAGAGGATCTCGGTCCGCCCGGCGGGGCCGCCATCGGTCATCACCGTCACGATGTCATAGGCGCGCGCCACGTCCAGCGACCGGATCGCCATCGCGATATAGGCGAAGGGCATGATGAAGGGCAGGGTGATGTGGCGGAAGGTCTGCCAGGCGTTGCAGCCATCGACCTTCGCCGCCTCCAGCGGGTCGCGCGGCATGGCGAAAAGCCCGGCCAGAAGCAGGATCGCGAAGACCGAGGTCGACATCCAGATTTCCGCGAAGGCGATGGAGAAGAATGCAAGCTTGCCATCCACCAGCCAGGGGATCGCCCCGTCGGACAGGCCCAGCGACTGCAGCGCGTTGTTCACGATGCCGATGTTGTCGTTGAACAGGAACTTGAACTGGAAGCCGACGAGGATCGGCGAGAACATCATCGGGAACATCATGATGGTGCGCAGCCCCCGCTGCCCCCAGGTGACCCGGTTGATGAGAAGCGCAATGCCGAGCCCCAGCAGGAATTCGACGTTCAGCACCACGGTCAAAAACAGCACCGTGCGCCCGAAAGGCACCCAGAATTCCCAGTCCGACAGGATGCGCGCGTAATTCCTGAACCCGACCCAGTCATACAGGCTGTCAGGCTTCGTCAGCCGATAGCCGGTGAAGCTCGTGTACATCGAGAAGACAAGCGGAACGATCACCACGAATGCCATCGTCAGCATCGCGGGGGTCAGAAGCAGGAATGGCGTGGCGCTTTCGCGTCTCCAGAATGGCATCGCTCCCCCTCGGTGGCGTGGTGCAGGGATGGTCGGACGGGGCGGCGCGGGGCCGCCCCGTCCCTGTCGGATCACTTGATATAGCCTGCGTCTTCCATGATGGCCTTGGCCTTCTCGGCGGCGTCATCAAGGGCTGCCTGCGGCTCCATCTCGCCCAGGATGCCTTTCTGCAGGTTCGGCCAGATCACGTTCGACACCTCGATCCAGGGCTCGATCAGCGGCGGGGTGAAGGCGTCTTCGGCCATCGACTGGCTGTAGGTGTTGAACACCTCGACCATGAACGGATTGCCCGCAGCCTCGAACTCGGCGGTGATGTCCTTCCAGACCTGGGTGCGCGTCGGCAGCAGGCCCTGACGCGCCTCGATCATCTGGTTGTCATGGTCGGTCAGGAAGGTGACGAAGGACACCGCCGCAGGCTGGTTGTCGCAGGCCTTGGTGATCGAGAAGCTGTGGCTGCCCGACCAGCCCGACCGCTTGCCGCCGTCGCCCTTCGGCGCGCGGACAAGTCCCACGTCCCCCGCGATCTTGGAGTTGGCCGGATCGTTGAAGAACGCGGCCCAGCCCGCCCAGTCCAGGTCCATCGCCACCGTGCCCGAGGCAAAGCCCATCCCGGTGTCATCCCAGAGGTAGTTGAGCGACCCCGCCGGAACCGCCTTGGCGTCGTAAAGCTCCTTGAACCACATCAGCGCCTTCAGGCCCGCCGGAGAGTTGAAGGTCGGGTTCCAGTTCTCGTCGAACAGCGCCCCGCCATTGGCCACCAGCATCTCGTAGAAGCGCCCGGTGATCGCCTCGTCCTTGCCGACGAACTGGGTGCCGTAGAAGTCCGGCGACTTGGCGAAGAAGATCGCCTGGTCCTTGAACTGGTCGAAGGTTTCCGGCGGCGCCAGGTCATAGCCGTACTTCGCCTTGAAGGCGTCCTTGTTGGCCTGATCGGCATAAAGCGATTTCTTGTAGAACAGGTTCGAGATGTCGGAATGCCGCGGCAGCTGCACCAGCGACCCGTTCACCGTCGCGTTCTTCAGGGCCAGCGCATCGAACTCGGCCAGAACCTCGGGTTTGATCGCGCCGTTCAGGTCGATGTAGATGTCGCCATATTGCGGCGCGAAGGAGGTGTGGTTCGACGCGACGCAATAGTCGATCGTGTTCGCCGCGATGTCCTGCTTGATTTCCTTGTCCAGCTCGAAGTGGTTCTTGCGGCTGACGATTTCCACCTTGGCGCCGGTCGCCGCCTCCCATTTCGGGATTTCGGCGTAGAGCTTCTCATACTGCGCGCCGCCGATCAGCTTCACGCGCAGGGTATAGCCAGCGAAATCGCCCCAAGTCTCGTCGGCCGAAGCCACGGATGCAACGGCGACCAGCGCCGTTCCAACCATCAGAGCAGTGATCTTCCTCATCTCATCCTCCCGTTTATGGCGCCGCTCGCGCCGATCCATTCACACCGCCGGGGTCGGCAGTGCGCCGTCACCTCGGGCCCCGGCCTGAAGGCCGAATTCCCGGATAATCCTGTCCCGATCCTCGCCCAAAGCCGGGGCAGCGCGGTCGTGGTACAGCGCCGCACCGTCCAGCCGGATCGGGCCGCGCAGCGTGTCGAGCGCGGCCTCCGGCCCGGAAATCCGCTGCACCATGCCAAGGCGGCGAAACGCCTCCGACTTGAACAGTTCCGGCCAGTCCAGCACCTCGGCGCACCAGATGTCGGCGGGTTGCAGGATCGCCAGCCACTCCGCCGTGGTCTTCCCTGCCACCGCTTCAGCGACGCGCGACTTGATCGCATCGCGATGGGCCATCGCCGCAGCGGCATCGCCGTAGAACCGCTCCAGCCCCGCGATCCCCATCAACCCCGCCAGCCGCTCCAGCGAGGGCGTCATCGCCAGCGCAAGCCAGCCGTCCAGGGTCCGGTAGACGCCATAGGGCGCGCCAAGATAGGCGTGCGCCCCGTTCACCGCCGCGCGCACCGGCACACGGTTGCCGTCATTCAGGTAGGTGGTCAGCACTTCGAACTGGAAATCCAGCAGCGCCTCGATCAGCGAGGTTTCGACCTTGGCCCCCTGCCCCGTCCGCCCCTTCCTTACCAGCGCGGCAAGAATGCCTTGCGCCAGCGCATTGCCCGCCATCATGTCGGCAACCGCCAGCCCCATCGGCATCGGCGGATCGTCGCGGCTGCCGGTCAGCCACAACAGCCCCGACCGCGACTGCGCCAAGAGGTCCTGCCCCGGCAGGTCGACCCAGGGCCCCTCCTCGCCATAGCCCGAGATCGAGCCATAGACGACGCCGGGATTGAACGCCCGGACCGCCTCATAGCCGAAGCCCTGCCGCTCGATCACGCCGGGGCGGAAGTTCTGCATCACCACATCGGCGCGGGCCAGCAACTCTGTCACCATCCGCCGGTCGCCCGCATCGCGCAGGTCGGCGGTGAAGCTTTCCTTGTTGCGGTTGATCGCGTGGAACAGGCTGTTGGCGCTGCCGATATCGGTGTCCGACAGGTACAGCGTTCGGCACAGGTCGCCGGTGCCGGGCCGTTCGATCTTGATCACCCGCGCGCCAAGGTCGGCCAGCCGCAGCGCGCACAGCGGCCCCGACAGGAACTGGCTGAAATCAACGACCAGGATGCCTTCCAGCGGCAGCGTCATGCGCGGCTCTCCCGGTAGGCGGCATCGAGCGCGGCAATGGTGGCGGCAACCGTCACCTCGCCGGTCAGGCAGCGGTGGACAATCAGTCCCGCGCGGTCCTGCAACCCCATGTAGCCGTCATAGCGCGGGCGCAGCCATGCGGTGTCGAGCGTCCTGCGCGTGCCCCGGAAGAAGTCGCGCGTCAGGGCGTTGCAGGCATCGTCCTCCCAGGCCGCCGCATGGGCGGGCTGGCCGCCGCTTTCGGTGAAAAGCCCCTTCTGGCACGCGGCCCCGGCGATCCAGAAGGCATAGTCGACCGCGACCTCTGGGTGCTTGGTGAAGGCCGAAACCGCGATGCCGGTGCCACCAAGGACGGTGCCGGTCGGGTCCGCCTTTTCGACGCCCGGCGCATCGTGGAAGGTCAGCGGGAAGGGGCAGAAGCCCGCGCGGGAATAGTTGGTATAGCCATAGCCGAAGGGCGAATAGTGCGGCCCGTCCGCGTTCCGCCCCATCCATTCGTAGATGCCGATCGGGTCAAGCGTCAGGCAGCGCTTGTCCATCACCGCCACGACCTCGCGCATCAGCTCCAGCACGCGGGCGGCCTGGTCGGGTTCCATCAGCCGGTCGGGCGCCTCGGCGATGGCATAGCCAAGGTTCCGGGCCAGCCCGAAGAAGGTCATCAGCGCATTGATCGGGATCAGCGCAAAGCCCACCCGGCCCTGCCGGGCCAGCGACAGCACCTCGCTCCAGACCTTCGGCGCCACCTCCAGCCGGTCGGGGCGCAGGCAGGCGACCGGCGTTGCCGTGTCGATGGCCAGCGCCCATTGCCGTCCGGCGAATGCGTAGGACGGATGCGACAGCCCGACCGATCCCGCCGCCAGCGCCGCCATCTCGGCCTCGCGCAACCCGTCCAGCGGCAGCAGATTGCCCTGTTTCGCCACCTCGCCGACATGCGGATGGTCGATCACCATCAGGTCATAGGTCGCCGCCATCTCGGAAATCGGCCGGTCGGCAAAGGCCTGCAGCGAACGGCGCTCCCAGGTGATCGTCACACCCGGATGCGTCCTGGCGTAGGCCGCCGACGTCGCGACCATCGGGTCAAAGCCCCGGGCATGGTCCCAGGTCATGCCGCGCAGGGTGATCTCAGCCACGGGCCTTCTCCTTCGCGGCCCTCTTTGCCGCCGCTTCCTCGGTGAACTGCGACGGATCGCGATAGAGCGCGGTCAGAAGATGCTCGGCGTAAAGCACCAGTTCGCCCGGCGCCTTGTAGACCGAGTAGCTGACCTTGAGCTTGCCCATCCGGTCGTTGTGAACCTCTTTCGACAGGTTCTCGCGGATGGTCCAGATCGTGTCGCCGATGAACACCGGCTTGATGAACCGCAGCCGGTCATAGCCATAGCTGAACGAGTTGAGGCAGTTCGTCGCGGCGAGCCCCAGCCCCAGCGAAAAGACGAAGGCCCCCGCCACAAGGCGGCGCCCGAACACCCCTTCCTGCACCGCGAACAGGTCGTCGCTGACATAGGGGTGATGATCCATCACCAGGCTGTTGAACTGCATCGACTCGCCTTCCGAGATCGTCCGCCGGATCGACCGGATACGGTCGCCGACGGCAAAATCCTCGAAATACCAGTCCTCTGCGTTCCAGACCGGGATCGCGGCATGGTCCTCGGGCAGGCCCGGCAAGCCCCGTGCGTGAACCCCGATCTCGGCCATTTTTCCCCCCAGCAGCCTCGATCCTCACGCTCGATCATTTCTTTTCATTTGTCAAAAGCTTTTTTATGAAAGAAAATAACCGGAGCAAGGGGCAGGAGCAAGAGATGGAGCACGAGCAGTTTTTCGAGGACTATGCCGAGGGCGCCACGCGGCAGACCCTGGGCCGCACCATCACCGAGGCGGACATCGTCTTTCACGCCGGCCATTCGGGCGATTTCTTCCCGCACCACATGGACGCCGAGTTCTGCAAGGGCCAGCCGTTCCAGCGCCGCATCGCCCACGGCACCATGACCTTCGCCATCGGCATCGGCCTGACCGCGACCGTGATCAACCCGCGCGCCATGACCTATGGCTACGAACGCCTGCGCTTTCCCACGCCGGTCTTCGCCGGCGACACGATCCGCACCACCGTCACCATCGGCCGCAAGTCGGACGACGCGAAACGTCCCGGCCACGGCCAGGTGGTCGAGATCTGCGAAACGAAGAACCAGGAGGGCAGGACAGTGATGTATTGCGAGCATATCCTGCTGGTCGAAAAGCGCGGGGGGACGAAATGATCGAGGATTTTGCCCAGGACTGGCCCGCCCCCACCAAGCCCCGGCCCATCGTCCTGATCGGCGCCGGTGGCATCGTGCGCGACGCCCACCTTCCCGCCTATGCCAAGGCCGGGCTGAAAGTGGCTGCCGTGGCCGAGATCGACGCTGACCGCCGCGCCGCGCTGGCCCGCGACTTCGCGATCCCCCGGACCCATACCACCGTGACTGACGCCGTCGCGGCGCATGGAAATTCGGTTGTCTACGATGTCGCCGTCCCCCCCACCGCCATCCAGCCGATCCTGCGCGACCTGCCCGAGGGCGCCGCCGTCCTGATCCAGAAGCCGATGGGCAGCGACCTGGCCAACGCCCGGGACATCCGCGCGATCTGCCGGGACAAGCACCTCAAGGCCGCCGTCAACTTCCAGCTCCGCTTCTCGCCGATGATGATGGCGGCGCGGCAGGCGGTCGAGGCCGGGCTGATCGGTGACCCGCTGGAGATCGAGGTCCATCTCAACATCTTCACCCCCTGGACGCTGTTCCCCTTCCTCCTGCCGATGAAGCGGGTCGAGATCCTCGTCCACTCGATCCACTATCTCGATTCCATCCGGGCCATCTTCGGCACACCCAAGGCGGCTTTCGCCCGCTCGATGGGCGATCCACGCGCGCCCGGCTTCGCCCAGACCCGCACCACCGCGCTTCTGGACTGGGGCAACCTCCGGCGCGGGGTGATGAGCATCAACCACAACCATCAGGGCGGCCGGAAATTCCAGTCCGCCTGGTTCCGCATCGAAGGCACCAAGGGCGCGATGATGGTCAAGCTCGGCGTCGATTTCGACTATCCGCGCGGCGAGGCCGACGAACTATGGTTCTGCGAAAACGGCGGCGACTGGCGGCAGGTGCCGCTGACCGGAAGCTGGTTCATCGAAGCCTTCATGGGCCCGATGCGCAACCTGCAACGCTTTGCAGCGGGCGAGGATGCCCGGCTCTTCTCCGGCGTCGAGGATGCCTACGAGACGATGGCGCTGGTCGAGGCCTGCTTTGCATCGCTGGAAGTGCCCGCCGTGCCGCTCGACCTGTCGTAGCCCACGCCGCCGCCCAGGCGACGGGTCAGCTTGTCGGCGATGCCGATCGCCTGCACGCAGCAATCCGCGAGGCTGACGGATTCCCCGAAGCGCTCGATATGCGGGACGGTCAGCGCGGCGACGGCATGGCCCGAATGGTCGATGATCGGGACAGAGATGTTGACCACGCCCTTGACGACGAAACTGTCCACCACTTCATGACCGCTCTTGCGGATCTGAGCCAGGTCCGCCCGCAGGCGGCGCTCGTCCGCGCCCTCCGGCAACGGCGTCCGGCGCAGCATTTCGGCCAGCCGGTCCTCATCCTGAAACGCCATCATCACCCGGCCCGAGGAGGCGCGCCAGAGATCGACCCTGGTGCCAAGCCGGACCGACATGACATGCCGCGCGGGCGGATCCACCTGCCCCACGATCAGCACCGCATCGTCGGCCAGGATCGCCAGGTGGACCGACTGGTTGATCCGGTGCGCCAGGTCGCGCATCAGCGGTTCCGCCGCCGTGGTCAGCCGCTGGATCAGGGGCGTGCGGTGGGCCACCTCGAACAGCCGCGTGGTCAGCCCGTATTTCTCTGACGCCGGGTCCTGGGCGATATAGCCGCGCTCCTGCAACACCACGAGCATGCGGAAGATCTCCGACACCGACCGGCCAAGATCCCGCGCGATCTCGCTGAGCGACAGGCCGACAACCGTGGCTGACAGCAACTCGAGGATATCAAGACCCTTCTCCAGCGCAGGAGCCGTGTATCGTTGGATTTTCTCTTCGGCCATGAAGCGCGCGGTTCCGTCTGCGGCAGGGGTCTGTCGATGGGACAATAGTGGTTGTCCCGACACGGTTCAACGTCCACCGGGCGGTGGTCCCGTGGCGCGCGTCCAGCACCGCTCGCTCACATCTTCGCCGCCCAGACCCGGAACCTGCCCTGCCCGGTGACCTCGCGCACCAGCCCGCGCGCAACCAGCAGGTCAAGGTTGCGCAACACCGCGGCGCGGCTGGCGCCAGTTTCGGTTTCGGCCTGCCCCGCCCCCAGCATCGG
This sequence comes from Tabrizicola sp., assembly GCF_041911175.1. Classification (GTDB taxonomy): domain Bacteria; phylum Pseudomonadota; class Alphaproteobacteria; order Rhodobacterales; family Rhodobacteraceae; genus Tabrizicola. Next base: position 122 of record NZ_JAYRPN010000151.1, on the reverse strand, counting down.
CTGCGCTGCAAGCGCCGCGATCAGGCGGGCGGGCGTCCGGCCCGACAGGTCCGCCGTCCCGGCCTCGGCGCGCTGCCGCCAGGCGGCCAGCCGCTCCAGCGCCATGAGCGCGGCCAGCACGG
>NZ_JAYRPN010000150.1:0-12189 GCF_041911175.1 Tabrizicola sp. | reverse complement strand
GTCGCCGGCGCTGGAAACGTCATTGGTGTCGAAGCGGGTGATCACGTCGCCGGAGGTGATCCCGGCATCCTTGGCCGGGCCGTCGGGCACGTCGGTCACCAGCGCACCCTTGGCATCCGCGAGGCCCATCGATTCCGCGATGTCCGGGGTCACGTCCTGGATGCGCACGCCAAGCCAGCCGCGCCGCGTCTCGCCGAATTCCTTCAGCTGGTCGACCACCTTCGACACCACGTTCGAGGCCATCGAGAAGCCGATGCCGATCGAGCCGCCGTTCGGGCTGAGGATCGCGGTGTTCACGCCGACGACCTGGCCGTCCATGTTGAACAGGGGTCCGCCCGAGTTGCCGCGGTTGATCGCCGCGTCGGTCTGGATGAAATCGTCATACGAGCCCTGGAGCTGCCGCCCACGCGCCGAGACGATCCCGGCCGAAACCGAGAAGCCCTGGCCCAGCGGGTTGCCCATCGCCATCACCCAGTCGCCCACCCGCATCAGGTCGGAGTTGCCGAAAGTCACGAATTCCAGCGGCTTGTCGCTTTCCACCTTCAGAAGCGCGATGTCGGTCTTCGTATCGGTGCCAACCAGCTTCGCCTTCAGCTTTTCGCCCGAGAAGAATTCGATCTCGATCTCGTCCGCGCCTTCGATGACATGGTTGTTGGTGACGATATAGCCGTCCTCGCTGACCACGAAGCCCGAGCCCAGGGCCTCGGACCGTTGCGGGCCGCCCTGGCCGGGGCCGCCGAAATCATCGAAGAAATCCTTGAACGGGCTGCCCTCCGGCACCTGCGGCATGCCGTCGGTCGGGGCGGCGATCATCGCGCTGGTGGTGATGTTGACCACCGCCGGGCTGATCTTCTGCGCCAGTTCGGCAAAGCTTTCCGGTGCGCCGAAGGCCTGCACCTCGGTCACCGGCGCGACGCTGAGACCGAAGCCCAGGACCAGCGCCAGAAGCGTGCTGGACCGCAAGGCGGAGCGGATGGTGGGGGTGAGATCGGGCACGATGCGAACTCCTGTTCATCGAGACTGGCGACGGTGGCGTCCCGTCGGAGGACCCTGCCGCGTCGAAGCTGAAGAAACAGTTAGTCAAAGGCCATCGCAATGCAAACCCCGTCGCATTGCTTCAAAGGGATGTGAAGGGATTTGTCATGCAGCCCGCCCCCGGATCAGAAGGGGCCGGCCAGCCAGGCCACCAGCACCCCGAGCGCCAGGGCAACGAGCCCGATCATCCGGCGCTGGTCGATGCCCAGCGACGCGATCAGCCGCAGGGCATCCTCGATCCGGCGGGGGGCCAGCGCCATGACCAGCCCCTCCACCGCCAGCACCAGACCCAGTGCCAGGACGACATGGCTCACGGCGCCGCCGGGGCCGGAGCCGGGGCGCCGGGACCGCGATCCGAGCGCAGATAGTCGAAGAACTCGCTATCCGGCTGCATCACGATGCTGGAATTGCCGCCCTTGAGGCTGGTCTCATAGGCCGCCAGCGAGCGGATGAAGGCGAAGAACTCCGGGTCCTTGCCATAGGCTTCGGCAAGGATGCGGTTCCGTTCGGCGTCGGCCTCGCCGCGGATCACCTCGGCCTGGCGCCGGGCGTCCGAGGTCAGCTCGATCACCGTCCGGTCGGCCGAGGCCCGCACCCGCTGCGCCGCTTCGCCGCCGCGGGCCTTTTCGTCCGCCGCTTCGCGCTCGCGTTCGGCCCGCATCCGGGCGAAGGTGGCTTCCAGGTTCTGCTCGGGCAGGTCGGTGCGGGTCAGCCGCACGTCGATCACGTCGATCCCCAGGGCCGCGCCCTCGCGCTTGGCGATGGTCAGGATCTGGTTCATCAGCGCGGCGCGATCCTGGCTCAGGACCTGATCCTGCGTGGCGTTGCCCAGCACTTCGGGGATCGCCTGGCTCAGGATGTTGCCCAGCAGCTGCTGCGCCCGATCCTCGCCCCCGGTACCGACCGACTGGCGGAATTCCACCAGGTCGACGATGCGCCAGCGGGCGAAGGCGTCGACCACCAGGCGGCGGTCGGACAGAAGCGTGACTTCGATGGGCTGGGTCTGCAGGCCGAGGATGCGGTCCTCGTAGGTGACCACGTCCTGCACCAGCGGGATCTTGAAGCCGAGGCCCGGATCCTCCTTCACCTGCATGACCTGGCCGAATTGCAGGACCAGCGCCTTCTTGCGTTCGTCGACGATGAAGACCGAGGAGAGCACCAGCACCAGCAGGACGACCAGCGCCGGAATGACATACATCACGCGCATCAGTTGGTCCCTCCGGTAGTGCCCGCGCCCTGGGCGGGGCTCATCCGGCCAAGCTCGTTCAGCGGCAGGAAGGGCACCACGCCCTGCCCGCCTTCGCCGCCCGAGACGCCGTCGAGGATCACCTTGTTCATCCCGGCCAGCACCCTTTCCATTGTTTCAAGATAAAGTCGCCGCCGGGTCACCTCGGGCGCCTTCACATATTCAGTGTAGACCGACAGGAAGCGCGCCGCCTCGCCCTGCGCAGAGTTCACCGCCTCGGCGCGGTAGCCTTCGGCGGCTTCGAGAAGCCGCGCCGCCTCGCCGCGCGCGCCCGCCGTCACCTGGTTGGCATAGGCGTCGGCCTCTTTCTCCAGCCGGTCGCGTTCCTGCTGGGCCGCCTGCACGGCGCGGAAGGCGTCGATCACCTCGCGCGGGGGCTGGGCCACCTGCAGGTTGACCCGGATCACGGTGATCCCCGCATTGTAGCTGTCGAGCGTCGCCTGCACCGCTGCCCGCAGGTCGGCGGCGATCACGCCCCGGTCGCGGTTCAGGATCGGCGAGAGTTCCGACCGGGCGATGATGTCGCGCATCGCGCTTTCGCTGACCGCCTTGATGGTCGCTTCCGGCTCGGCCAGGTTGAAGAGGTATTTCTCGGGGTCCGAGATGTTCCAGACCACCTGGAAGCCGATGTCGACGATGTTCTGGTCGCGCGTCAGCATCAGCCCGCTGTCGTTGCTGGCGGCCTGGGTGCCGATGTCGGTGGTGCGTTCGCCGGTGACCTGGACCTTTTCATACGTCACGATCGGCCAGGGCGCGAAGTTCAGGCCGGGGTCGCCGACGCCCGAGCTTTCGCCCAGGAACAGCTCGACCGAACGTTCTTCGGGACGCACGGTGTAGAAGGACATGAAGGCCCAGACCGCAACCAGCGCCAGCGCACCCAGCGCCATGCCCTGCCGGGTGAACATCGGACCGCCAGGCTCGCCGCCGCCGGGGCCGCCAGTGCCGTTGCGGCCGCGCCCGCCCATCAGCACGCGCAGCTGTTCCTGACCGCGCTTCATCAACTGGTCGATCTCGGAGACCTGCGGCCCGCCTTCGCCACGCCGCCCGCCGCGACGGTCGTCGTCGTCGTTGTTGCCCCTGCCGCCCCGGTCATCCCCACCCGAGCCGCCACCGCCGCCCCAGGGACCGCCACTGCCTGCCATCGATCAGAACCCTTTCTTGCACTTTTCCCTAAGCTGGTCATATCCAGCCGGAAATCAACCCATCGTGACCCGCCGTCAGGCGCTTCGGACCGGTTTTCGCATCGTTACCAGCTCTTCCGACATCGTCGGATGCACCGCGCAGGTCGCGTCGAAATCCTCCTTGGTGGCGCCCATGCGGATCGCGATGGCGGCCAGCTGGATCATCTCGCCCGCTTCCGGCGCGACGATATGACAACCCAGCACCCTGCGCGTCGCCTGGCTGACGATCAGCTTCATCAGCACCCGGTCCGGCTTGCCTGCAAAGGCGGTCTTCATCGGGCGGAAGGCGGTCGCATAGACCTCGATCGGCTCCTGTTCGCGGGCGGCTTCCTCGGACAGGCCGACCGAGCCCAGTTCCGGCTGGGTGAAGACCGCCGAGGCGACAAGCTGGTGGTCGAAGGCGGTGGGTTTCGCGCCGAAGACGGTGTCAGCGAAGGCATGGCCCTCGCGGATCGCGACCGGGGTCAGGTTGATCCGGCCGGTCACGTCGCCGACCGCGAAGATCGAGGGCACGGCGGTCTGGCTGTAGCGGTCGACCGGGATTTCCCCGCTGCGGCCAAGCTCCAGCCCCAGCGCCTCCAGCCCCAGTCCGGCCGAGTTGGGCCGCCGCCCGGTGGCGTAAAGCACCAGGTCCACCTCACGCTCGGACCCGTCCGAGCCGACGACCCGGATGCCGCCCGCAGTCCGTTCCAGCAGGGTGACGGAAGTGCCGAGGTGGATGTTGATCCCTTCCTCCCGCATCGTGTTCGCCACATGGCCGCGCACTTCGTCGTCGAAGCCGCGCAGGATCTGGGCGCCGCGGTAATACTGGTGGACCTTGACCCCGAGGCCATTGAGGATGCAGGCGAATTCGCCCGCGATGTAGCCGCCGCCCACCACCAGCGCCCGCTTCGGAAGGGCGGGCAGGTGGAACATCTCGTTCGAGGTGACGGCAAGTTCGGAGCCCGGAAATTCCGGCACGAAGGGGCGCCCGCCGGTGGCGACCAGGATGTGCTTCGTCGTGAATTCCTCGCCGGTGGCAAGCCGCACCCGGTGCGGATCGACGATCACTGCCCGGGTGTCATGCACGGTGACGCCCGCAGTCTTCAGCGTGTTGCGGTAGGCCGCTTCCAGCCGGTCCAGCTCGGCCTCCAGCCGGGTGCGGAAGACCGGCCAGTCGAAAGCGCCGGCCTCGGCCTGCCAGCCATAGGCGCGCGCTTCCTCGAAAAGTGCGGGGAAGCCGCTCGCGAAGACCATCAGCTTCTTCGGCACGCAGCCCCGGATGACGCAGGTGCCACCCATCCGGCTTTCCTCGGCCAGGCCCACCTTCGCGCCCCAGTCGCCCGAGGCGACACGCGCCGCCCTGACCCCGCCCGAGCCGCCACCGATGACGAAGAGATCGTAGTCGAAGGTCATCTTCACCGCCTCTGCCAGATTTGCGGTGTCCTGCGTAGCCGAACTTCCCGCCACACGAAAGCCCGCGAACGACGGACCCTCAAAGCCAGACACCCGGCGCTGAGAGCGCCGGGTGTCCGATCATGCAGTCCGTCCGGTCGACTTGTCGGGCTCAGTCCAGTGCCGAGGCCCAAGCGGCGGCCAGTCCGGGATAATAGCTGGTGGTCAGATTGTTGCGCTTGCCGGTCGCGGCACCGAACGGGATCCGGACGCCAATACCGTAGAAGTCATCGCTGCCGTTGTCTTCGGTGTTGGCAAGGATATCCATGTTCCGGTACGACAGGGTGCCGATCACGCGCTCGGAGAACTGATAGTCTACCGTCGCGCCCAGAGTCCGGTATTCCCCCCAATCCCCGCTGCCATCCTCGAAGACATTGGGCGAACGGCCCTGTTCGTAGTCAGCTGTCAGGGTGAACTTGTCGACACTCGTCGAAACGCCGACCCGCTGGAACCCGCCCGTGAAGGCATTGTCACCCGGGTCGCCCACCATGTCGGCGCGGCCAAGCTGGGCAAAGAACGTCACATTGCCCATCTCGTACTGCCCTTCGATCCCGTAGAGCTTTCCGGACTTATAGCCGTTGCCCGACGGCGTATCGTCGCTTTGGAATTGGTTGCGGCCGATGAATGCGCCGGCATAGGCGGTCCCGAACGTCCGGCCGAAGTGCAGGCCGATGCTGCGCGCACCCTCGGGTGCATAGCTGTCAAAGTCCTGGGATCCGATATTCCGGTTGAAGACGTTGATGTCGCCGAAGACCCGCCAATCCCCGAAGGTCATCCCGCCCCAGCCAGAGAGCAGGTAGCCGGGTTCGGAAAAGCGATCCTCGTCGTCGTCCGTGCTGAAGAGGGGCGCCTTGCCGAACGACAGCGAGACTTCACCGGCGAAGTCCTGTGCCTGTGCCGCCCCTGCCGTCAGTGCAAGCGCTGCCGCGACGATGATCCTGTCTATCATTTTTTTCCTCTTGGTTGCCCGCCCGGGACAGCTTGCACCGCGTTGATGGCTGCAAATCCCCTGATATGTGCATTCTGCAATAAGTTGCGGCATCGCGCCAGAAAACAGATACAACTGTGTTCGATTACTGCAAGAGAGGCAGATACTTGTTGCCTTGACGCAACGTTAGAAGGGCTGCCCTTCAGTCCAGGTCGGCGAAGATGTTGCGACTTTCGGACATGTCGACCGACCCGGTCTCGACCCGGCCCGAGTTGATGTCGCGCACTGTCACCCGCCCGTCGCCGTGGCCGATCACCACCACGTCGCAGATGTCGATGAAAAGCCCGTTCTCCACCACGCCGGGGATCTGGTTCAGCACCAGCGCCAGTTGCCGCGGGTTGCCGATCCGGGTCAGGCTGAGGTCGAGGATGTAGTGCCCCTCGTCGGTGCGCAGCGGCACGTCCTTCGCCATGCGCAGGGCCAGGTCGCGGCTCATCACGTCAAGGCTGTAGAGCGTTTCCTCGATCAGGGCCTTGGTGGTCTGCCAGCCGAAGGGGATCACCTCGACCGGCAGGGGGAAGGCGCCAAGCTGCGCGACCTCTTTCGCGGCATCGGCGATCACGATCATCCGGTCACTGGCCGTCGCCACGATCTTTTCCTGCAGAAGTGCCGCGCCGCCGCCCTTGATCAGGTTCAGGTTCTGGTCGAACTCGTCCGCGCCGTCGATGGTCAGGTCGAGCCACTTCGTCTCGTCCAGGCCCACGACCTTGAGCCCGAGGTGTCGCGCCAGGTCTGCCGTGCGCGAAGAGGTGGCGACGCAGGTGACGTTCAGCCCTTCTTCCCGCACCCGTTCGGCCAGGCAGCGCACCATCCAGGCCGCGGTCGACCCGGTGCCGAGGCCCAGCTTCATGCCGTTTTCGACGAAATCCACCGAACGGCGGGCGGCCACAAACTTGGCCTGGTCGATCGGAGACAGTTCGGCAGCCATTGCAATCCCCCTTGTAGCGCTTCCCGGATAGCGCAAAGCCTGGCTCAGGGCGAGAGGCTTCGCAATCCGGCACTACACTGTTTCCGGGATCACCCCTTCCGATCAACCCGAGCCGTCCAGCCGGGCCACCGCCGCCGCCACCTCGGCCGTAGTCAGTGCGCCATTCCCATCGGCATCGAGCTGCATCAGCGCGCGCAAGCCATCCGCCTCGTCCGCGCCCAGCGCCTGAAGCCCCGCCGCAGTGCCGAAGGCGGCCAGCTCGCTTGCGTCGACCGCGTCGTTGCCATCAGCATCAGCCGAGGCGAACTGCCGCTCCATCCGGCCCCGGCCCTGCGCGCTGGCGGCGTGCTGGGTCACGGCCAGCTCGGCCCGCGTGACCGCCCCGTCGGCGTCGAGGTCCATCGCCAGGAACCGCCGGAGCCCCGAGGCGCGCGCGCCCGCCCGCTCCAGCGCGATATGCGTCTCGATATCCTCGGCCCGCAGTCCGTCGGCCCCGCCGAAGCCCGCGATCAGGTCGACGGCGCGGGCTTCGAACCGGTCGGGGTTGCGCGACATCGCCTCTGCCAGCGCGTCCCCGTCCGCCCGCGCCATCCCCGAAACCAGAAGCCCCGCCACCATCATCCCGACCTGCCGCCACGCCATCGCCGCCTCCATCCTAAGCGGGCAAGCCTGACCCGAAGAAGGTTGCGGAAAGGTTAACGGCAGCGAACGCCCGGTCGGCACCCAGGATGCTGCGCAGTCCCGCGACATTCGGTCGCTTTTCGACCTGCACCGGGGCTGGAGTTCGCCATCTTGTCGGACTAGGGTCAGGATCACCGATGTACACGCTGCACTACGCCCCCGACAATGCGTCGCTCATCATCCGGCTGGTGCTGGACGGGGCGGGCGTTCCCTATCGCACGGCGCTGGTGAACCGGGCGTCGCGCCAGCAGGACAGCGCCGCCTACCGGGCGCTGAACCCGACCGGGCTGATCCCCACGCTGGAAACGCCCGTGGGCCCGATCTCGGAGACGGGCGCGATCCTGCTCTGGCTTTCGGACGCCCATCACCTTGGCCCCGGCCCCGCCGATCCTGACCGCCCGGCCTTCCTCAAGTGGCTGTTCTTCCTGTCGAACACCGCCCATGCCGAGCTGCGCCAGATCTTCTATCCGCACCAATATGCCCCGGCGGACGGCCATGCCGCGCATCTGGAGATCATGTCGACGCGGATGCTGCGCCACTTCGCGCTGCTTGATGCGGCGGCCTCGCAGCACCCGAAGCTTTTCGCCGCTGGCAAGCCCTTGGGCGTCTACACCATCGTCCTGACCCGCTGGGCCACGCTCTACCCGGTGACCGGGCCGCGCTGGCTGGACCTTGCCGCTTTCCCGGCGCTGGAGGCCCTGGCCCACGCGCAGGAGGCAAGGGTCGAGACCCCTGTCGTCGCAAGGGCCGAAGGCCTGGGCGCGCATCCCTTCACGCGTCCCGAGCAGCCGAACCCGCCGGAAGGAAGCGTGTTGTGACCCTGACCCTGCACCATGCCCCCGACTTCGCCTCGACCATCGTCCGCTTCGCGCTGGAAGAGCTGGAACTGCCGCATACCTTGGCCATCGTCGACATCGACGGCGGCGCGCTGGCCAGTGCCGAATACCGCCGGGTGAACCCGGTAGGCCTGATCCCGGCGCTGGAGACCGACCACGGCCCGATGTTCGAGACGGCGGCGATCCTGCTCTGGCTCGTCGACCAGACCGGACGGCTTGGCCCCGGCCCGCAGGACCCGGATCGCGGGGCTTTCCTGTCCTGGCTCTTCTTCACCTCGAACGCGCTGCACCAGGCGGCGCTGGCGATGTTCTACCCGCACCGCCCGGCGGGCGAGGCCAACACGGATGCCGCCCGCGCCGCCGCGCAGGAGCAGATCGTCGCGCGGTTGGGCCTGATCGAGGCGATGCTGGTGGCGCAGCGGCCCCGCTGGCTGTCGCCGGATCACCCCGGCGTGCTGGGCTACTACATCGGCGTGCTGGTGCGCTGGCTGATTGCGCTGCCGCCCGCGCCCTATGGCATCGCGCTGGCCGACTTCCCCCATCTGCACGCCGTCCTCGCCGCGCATGAGGCCCGCCCCGCTGCCCTGCGGGTTGCGGCCTCCGACGGGCTTGGCCCCACCCCCTTCACCAATCCGGGATCCTGATGTTCCTCTCCGTCTTCGACATGTTCAAGGTGGGCATCGGCCCCTCCTCCAGCCACCCGAGGGGCCCGATGGTCGCCGCCGCGCGCTTCCTTGAAAGCTTGCGCGCCTCGCCCTTCCATTTCCACGGGCTGAGGGCCTCTCTGCATGGCTCGCTCGCCTTCACCGGGGTCGGGCATGCCACCGACCGGGCGACGATCCTCGGCCTCGCCGGGTTCGCCCCCGACACCTATGACGCGGAGAAGGCCGAAGCCGCGCTGGCCCGCATCCGGGAAACGAAAACCATCGAGACCCCCGGCCTTGGCACGCTCGCCTTCGATCCCGCGAAGGACCTGACCTTCGACTATGGCCCCGCGCTGCCCGGCCATGCCAACGGCATGATCCTGAAAGCCACCGACGCCCAGGGCGACGTGATCCTGGAGGAGACTTACTATTCGATCGGCGGCGGCTTCGTGCTGACCGCGGCCGAACTGGCCGACAGCGGCGGGGCCAAGGCCAAGGCGCGGGCCGATGTGCCCTGGCCGTTCGAGACGGCGGCGGAAATGCTGGAGATGGCGAAGCGCTCGGGCCTGACCATCGCCGCGATGAAACGTGCCAACGAGCTGAAGTTCCGCTCTGCCGCCGAGCTTGACGCCGGGATCAACCGGATCTGGCAGGTGATGAACGACTGCATCTCGCGCGGCATGAAGGGCGAGGGCATCCTGCCCGGCGGTCTCAAGGTGCGCCGTAGGGCCAAGGGCATCCATGACGCGCTGATGGCCGAGCGCGGGCTGAACCTGACGCCGCCGCACACGATCAACGACTGGATGAGCCTCTACGCGATGGCGGTGAACGAGGAAAACGCCGCCGGCGGCCAGGTCGTCACCGCCCCCACCAACGGCGCGGCGGGAGTGGTTCCCGCGGTGATCCGCTACTGGCTTGACCACGTGCCGGGAGCAACCCCGGCAAAGGTGGGCGATTTCCTCCTCACCGCCTCGGCCATCGGCGGCCTTTGCAAGCACAACGCCTCGATCTCCGGCGCGGAATGCGGCTGCCAGGCGGAAGTGGGCAGCGCCGCCGCGATGGGGGCGGCGGGCCTCTGCGCCGTGCTGGGAGGCACCCCCGAACAGGTGGAAAACGCTGCAGAAATCGCCCTGGAGCATCACCTCGGCATGACCTGCGACCCGGTCAAGGGGCTGGTGCAGGTGCCCTGCATCGAGAGGAACGGCCTCGGCGCGATCAAGGCGGTCTCTGCCGCCTCGCTGTCCATGCGGGGCGACGGGCAGCACCTCGTCTCGCTCGACGTCTGCATCGAGACGATGCGCCAGACCGGCAAGGACATGCACGAGAAATACAAGGAAACCTCGCTCGGCGGTTTGGCGGTCAACGTCCCGAATTGCTGATAAGCCTTTCACATTTGCCCAAATATCCCCTGCGGAGCACACCCGAGCCGTTTTGCATCCTTCATGCAAAACGGCGAGACAAAGAGTCTTCGCGCGTCAGCGCTCATTTTGAAACCCGCCGCGATGTCGCTTTCAGGCAGGCACCCCGCGCGGCCAGCGGCTAGGCAACCCAGATGACCCGCGACACCACCCTCCAGGGCGTCATCCTGATGCTCGCCTTCTGCGTGATCGCGCCGCTTCTGGACGTGGGCGCCAAGCTTGCGGCGCAGAACGGCATCCCGGTGGGCCAGATCACCGCCGCCCGCTTCGTGGTGCAGACTGCGCTGATGCTGCCGGTCGTCGCGCTGATGCGCCTGTCGCTGCGGCTGTCGGGCAAGGCGCTGGCCTATACCGCGCTGCGCGCGGCTCTCCTCCTCGTCTCGACCTTCGCCTTCGTCTCGGGCATCCAGGTCATGCCCTTGGCCGATGCCCTTGCCATCGTCTTCGTCGAGCCCTTCATCCTTCTGATCCTCGGCCATTTCCTCTTCGGCGACCAGGTCGGCCCCCGCCGCATCGCCGCCTGCGCGGTGGGTTTCGTGGGCGTGCTGCTGGTGATACAGCCCTCGCTCGCCGCCTTCGGCCTGGTCGCGCTCTGGCCGCTCGCCACCGCTGTCCTCTTCGCGCTCTACATGCTGGTCACGCGCGGGATTTCCAGCTGGATGCACCCCGTCACCATGCAGTTCCACACCTCCTGGACCGGGCTTCTGCTCTGCCTGCCGGTCATGCTCTTGGCCGACGGCTCCGGCATCCCGGCGCTGGACCCGGTCTGGCCCTCGGGGTGGAACTGGCTCTGGCTCTTCATGGTCGGCTTCTTCGCCGCCGTCAGCCACATGTGCATGACCTATGCGCTGAAATTCGCGACGGCATCCGCGCTGGCGCCGCTGCACTATCTGGAGATCGTCACCGCCGTCACCCTCGGCTACCTGATCTTCAACGATTTCCCCAATGCGATGACCTTTGCCGGCATCGCGATCATCGTCGCCTCGGGCCTCTACATCATCCACCGCGAGCGCTTGACCGCGAAGGCCAAGGCGCGCGAGCCGCAGATCAGCCTGTTGCCAGAAGAGCCCTGATCGCCGCGTCGAGCCTGCGGCGCGGCAGGATCACCAGCATGCCCCGCCGGTCGAACTCCAGCACCACCCGCCGCCGGGCCACCCGGTTCGAGGTGCCGATCATCCCGTCGGGGGCGAATCTCAGGCCCGTGATCGGCCATTCCAGCCCTGCGCTGCGCCCCGTCACCTGCGCCATCGGAAACAGCGACAAGGGCTCGCCCGGCACGAGGTCCAGATCCAGCCGGGGCGGGGCGGCGAAGGCCAGGTCCTGCGGCCCGATCAGGATGCAGCGCCGTTCGGACCGCGCGATCAGCGTCGACAAAGCGGCAAGCCCGTGGTCCAGCCGCGCCCCGGCAAAGCCCAGCGCCAGCACCAGCGGCGCCTCGATCAGCCGCAGCGCCTTGTCAAAGTCGGTGGTGACCTGTTCGGCCACAAGGTGTTGACGCTCAACCGGAATTTCCGCCCGCGCCCGGGCCGAGATCGAATCCATGTCGCCGATCACCGCCTGCGGCGCGACCCCAAGGTGCAACAGCCGGTCCGCCCCGCTGTCGGCCGCCACCGGCACCGGCGCGCGCGCCAGCGCCAGGCGCAGGTCGCGCGCGGTGAACGGCCCCCCGCCCGCCAGCGTTACACCGTGGGTTGACTGGACAATCGGTAAATTCATGTAAGACTGTATCCAATTAAGGCAGGATTCCCGGGGTCCGGCCACAATCAATCCATCAAATTACCCCTGTCTGTCCATGCAT
>NZ_JAYRPN010000149.1:0-94704 GCF_041911175.1 Tabrizicola sp. | reverse complement strand
TCGGAGCGAGGGGTTTCACACCCCTCGCGCTCCCCGTGGAGTATTTCCGAAGGAGCAATGCAAATTTTAGTCGAATTGTCGGGGCCGGTCAGTGCAGCCCGAGTTCGGCCAGGGCCTGCGCCAGTTTCGGCGGCAATGCATCGTCCTTGGCACGGCCCTTGGCCAGGTCGCGGGGGGACTCTTTCGGGTCGAGGTAGCGCCAGCCCTGGAAGGGGCGGCGGGGGGCGGCCTCGGTGCGGATGACCTCCTGGTCGAGGATGAGCGCGCAGCGGGGAATGCCGTCGGCGAGGGTGACTTCCTGCAGGTCCATGATGCGCTGGCGGCAGAGGATCACCCCTTTGATCACCCAGTAGAGCGAGCCTTCCAGCACCTCGGCCTCGCGCTTCGGCCACATGCGGGTGACGTGGATCGCGCGGCCCTCGGGCCAGTGCGGGCGCTGGCTGGTCTGCCAATCCGTCAGGTCCTCGACCGAGTCGGCGCCGACGCAGAGTTTCAGGAGGTTGATCATGCGCCGATCATAGGCCTTGTGGCGGGGGGTTCAAGTTGACCAGAGGGGGGCAGGGGCGTATCTTGGGCCTTCCGCCGACTTATCCACAAGAGACAGCCGCCATGTCGCGATTCGATACCGCCATCGCCGAACAGATCTGGGACATGAAGTACCGCTTCAAGGAGGCGGACGGCACGCCCATCGATGCTTCGGTCGAGGACAGCTGGCGGCGGATCGCCCGGGCTTTGGCGGAGGTCGAGGCGGACCCGGCCAGGTGGGAGGAGGAGTTCTACGCCGCGCTGGAGGGGTTCAGGTTCCTGCCCGCAGGGCGGATCACGGCGGGGGCGGGGACGGGGCGTCAGGTCACGCTCTTCAACTGCTTCGTCATGGGAACGGTCCCGGACACGATGGCGGGGATCTTCGACAGCCTGAAGGAAGCCGCGCTGACCATGCAGCAGGGCGGCGGGATCGGCTATGATTTCTCGACCATCCGCCCGCGCGGGGCGCCGGTCGCGGGGGTGGCGGCGGATGCCTCGGGGCCGTTGTCGTTCATGGATGTCTGGGACGCGATGTGCCGGACGATCATGTCGGCGGGCTCTCGGCGCGGCGCGATGATGGCGACGATGCGCTGCGACCACCCGGACATCGAGGCCTTCATCGAAGCGAAGAAGGACCCCGCGCGCCTGCGGATGTTCAACCTGTCGGTACTGGTGACCGATGCCTTCATGGCGGCGGTCAAGGCAGACGGGCCGTGGGAGTTGGTCTTCGGCGGGCGCGTCTACAAGACGGTCGAGGCGCGCGACCTGTGGAACCGGATCATGCGGTCGACCTTCGACTATGCCGAGCCGGGGGTGATCTTCATCGACCGGATCAACGCGATGAACAACCTTGGCTACGCCGAGACCATCGCCGCCACCAACCCCTGTGGCGAGCAGCCGCTGCCGCCCTATGGCGCCTGCCTCTTGGGCTCGATCAACCTGCCAACGCTGGTGAAGGGGGCCTTTGAGGAGGGCGCCGCGATGGACATGGGCGCGCTGGACCGGCTGGTCCGGGTCGCAGTGCGGGCGATGGACAATGTCGTCGATGCCTCGCGCTTTCCGCTGCCGCAGCAGGCGCAGGAGGCGCAGGCCAAGCGGCGGATCGGCCTCGGGGTCACGGGGCTGGCGGATGCCCTGCTGATGGTCGGGTTGCGCTATGGGTCGGAGGAGGCGGCGAAGGTCACGGAGCAATGGATGCACGCCATCGCGCGGGCGGCTTACCTCGCCTCCGTCGATCTGGCGCAGGAGAAGGGGGCGTTTCCGCTGTTCGAAGCGGAGGGCTATCTCGCCGGTGGCAACATGGCCCAGATGGACAAGGATGTGCGCGAGGCGATCCGTAAACACGGCATCCGCAACGCTTTGCTGACGTCCGTCGCACCGACCGGAACGATCTCGCTTTACGCCGGCAACGTCAGTTCCGGCATCGAGCCGGTCTTCGCCTATGCCTACACCCGGAAGGTGCTGCAGAAGGACGGCTCGCGCACCGAGGAGGAAGTGGTCGACTATGCCGTCCGGTTGTGGCGCGAGAAGCATGGCGATGCGCCCTTGCCCGACCATTTCGTCAACGCCCAGACCCTGCCGCCGCTCGACCATGTGCGGATGCAGGCGGCGGCGCAGAAATGGGTCGATTCCAGCATTTCCAAGACGATCAACTGCCCGCCCGACATCAGCTTCGATGCGTTCAAGGAGGTCTACATGGCCGCCTGGGACCAGGGCTGCAAGGGCTGCACGACCTACCGGCCGAACGATGTGACCGGCTCGGTGCTGACGGTCAGCGAGAAAGCGGATACCCCGGTCGCCGCCCAGCCGGTGACGGGGGGCGAGGTGGTGTATCTCTCCGACCCGCTGGACCGCCCGGCGGCGCTGGAGGGGCAGACCTACAAGGTGAAATGGCCGGGGTCGGAGCACGCGCTGTATATCACCATCAACGACATCGTCATCGCGGGGCACCGGCGGCCCTTCGAGGTGTTCATCAACTCGAAGAACATGGAGCATTTCGCCTGGACCGTGGCCCTGACCCGGATGATTTCGGCGGTGTTCCGGCGGGGCGGGGATATTTCCTTCGTGGTGGAGGAGTTGAAGGCCGTCTTCGACCCGCGCGGCGGGGCCTGGATGGAGGGGCGGTATATTCCGTCCATCCTCGCCGCCATCGGCGGGGTGATCGAACGCCACCTGATCGACATCGGCTTCATCGAGGGCGAGGGGCTGGGCCTGAAGTCCGACCCCAAGGCCGAGGTGCTGCGGGTGGGCGAGGCCCCGCGCGGGAAGGCGTGCCCGGCCTGCGGGAGCTATGATCTGCGGATGGTGGAAGGGTGCCTGACCTGCGGGTCGTGCGGGCATTCTAAGTGCGGGTGAGGATATCTTAACATTCTGCGTGACAGAGTCTGTGTGATTTGGTATCTGTAACGCGTCACGTGACTGTTGACTGCGGCGCGCATTGATCGTCATGTGGCTGGATGCTGGACCCAGATAGAATCCGTAGTCGAGATCTGAAACGCCTAGTCGAAAAGGGCGATGCGTCAGGGATTCGGCCAGACTGGATTCCAAAGGTGAAGCGCATCTTGGCTGCTTTGAACGTTGCCGTGTCGCCGGACGAATTGAATCTTCCCGGCTATGGCTGGCACAAGCTGAAGGGAGACCGGGACGGCACGTTTTCCGTCCTCGTTTCGAAGAACTGGAGATTGACGTTCAGATGGGACGAACATGGTCCCTATGACGTCGAACTAGAGGACTATCATGGAAAGTAGGGCAGGCGAGTTGGGTTTCGAACCTCCGCACCCGGGGGAGTATATCAAGGAAGATATCCTTCCGGCGCTGGACATGAATGCAACCCAGTTGGCCGAACACCTGGGTGTTTCCAAGCAGACCGTCTCCAACATCCTGAATGGAAAGCGCCCGATTTCGACGGACATGGCGGTGCGTTTGGGTAAGGCGTTCAGGAACGGTGGGCGGTTCTGGCTGGCGCTTCAGATGCAGCACGATCTTTGGCACGCCGAGCGGAAGGGCGGCGCACCGGTCAAGCCCATCGACTGGAGCGACGACCGCGCCGCCTGAGCGCTTATCTCACCCCATTCGCCCGCGCGATGAAATCCACCAGATGGGGCACATAGTCCTCCGGCCCCGCCCCACCTTGCGCCACCGCCACCGCAAAGCTGTTCTTCGCCGCGCTGGCCATCGTGGTGGTGACGGTCGCGGCGTTGGCCATGCTCTCCAGATAGCGCAGGTCCTTCCAGGCGTTCGAGAGGGTGAAGCGGTGGGCCTCGCGGTTGCCTTCCAGTGCGTAGCCCATGAAGGTCTGGTAGAAGCCGCAGTCCATCCGTCCGCCCCGGATCACGCTGTCGAACCTGGCGGTGGAGATGTCGGTCTTCGCGGCCAGCGCCAGCGCCTCGGCGTAGATCGCGGCGTAGCCGAGCGAGAGGAAGTTGTTCAGAAGCTTCATCCGGTGCCCGTCGCCGACCCCGCCGATGTGGACGATCTTCGCGGCCCAGGTGGCGATGACGGGGCGGATGCGGGCGAAGACTTCGTCGGTCGCGCCGACCATGCAGTCGAGTGTGCCCTCCCAGGCCTCTTTCGGGGTGCGGCTCAGGGGCGCGTCGGCGAAGTGGACGCCGCGCTCGCCAAGGTCGGCGGCGAGGCGTTCGGTCACGGTCGGGTCGGAGGTGGAGCAGTCGACGATAACGCTGCCGGGTTTGAGGTGCGGGGTCATCCTTGCCACGGCCTCGGAAACTTGCGGCGAGCCGGGGAGGGTGAGGAAGATGATCGTCGACCGGGCGGCGAGGTCATCGAGGCTGGCCTCCGTCGCACCCCTGCCGATCAGTTCATTGACGGCCGCGCGGTGACGGTGGGTCGCAACGGTCAGGGGGTAGCCCTTCTCGACGATGTTCTTCGCCATGCCGTGGCCCATCAGGCCCAAGCCGACGAAACCGATGCTCTCTTGGGTCATGGCGATCTCCTTTGGTCGCAAGAGTGCGGCAGCCGCCTCGGGTTGACAATCCATGCCGCGACGGGCGCAGTGGGGGCGGTCCAAGAGGGAGACGAAGATGTTCCGCGCGCTGGTTCTGGAGAAGGAAGGCGATGCCGCCGTGGCCCATGTCCGCGAGCTGGAGGATAGCGCGCTGCCCGCAGGGGATGTGACGGTGGCGGTCGAGTATTCGACGCTGAACTACAAGGACGGGCTGGCGCTGTCGCCCTCGGGCGGAGGGATCGTGCGGAGCTGGCCGCATGTGGCGGGGATCGACTTTGCCGGGACGGTCGAGGCGTCTTCGGATGACCGCTACAAGCCGGGCGACAAGGTGGTGCTGACCGGCTGGCGGGTGGGGGAGGTGCATTGGGGCGGCTATGCCCAGAAGGCACGGGTCAAGGCGGATTGGCTGGTGCCCTTGCCCCCGGGCCTGACGACGCGGGCTGCGATGGCGGTGGGGACGGCGGGGTTCACGGCGATGCTGGCGGTGATGGCGCTGGAGGAGCATGGGCTGGCCCCCGACAAGGGCGAGGTTCTGGTGACGGGCGCCTCCGGCGGCGTGGGGTCGGTGGCGGTCGCGGTGCTGGCGCGGCTGGGCTACCAGGTCGCGGCGGTGACGGGGCGGGCGGAGACAGAGGGGTATCTGCGCGGCCTCGGGGCCTCGCGGATCGTGGCCCGCGAGGAACTGGCCGAGGTGGTGAAGCGGCCGCTGGAGAGCGAGACTTGGGCGGGCTGCGTTGATGCCGTGGGGGGAGCGATGCTGGCGCGGGTGCTGGGGCAGATGAAACACGGCGGCTCGGTCGCGGCGGTGGGGCTGGCGGGAGGGGCTTCGCTTCCCGCCAGCGTGATCCCGTTCCTGCTGCGGGGGGTGAACCTTCTGGGGATCGACTCCGTGACGGTTCCCTATGAGCGGCGGGTGCGGGCCTGGGGGCGGGTGGTGTCGGACCTGCCGATGGAGAAGCTGGAGGCGATGGTGCGGGTGGTGGGGCTAGGGGACCTGCCTGCCTTGGGGGAGGCGATCCTGAAGGGGGGCGTGCAGGGACGGGTGGTGGTGGATGTGAACGGGTGAGGGCCTCTGTCCACGGTGGACATTTCTGGACTATGATTGGATTACAACGGGTTGGGCGTGGGCGTTAGGGGTTTGTTAAGGGGGCGGAACGAGTTTCAGCCGTCGGCATGCAGTTGGCAGAATGGTGTATGACGCTTCCGCCCGACATTGGCACAGTTCTTCCATTGAAAGAAGCGAGATGCTTAGTATGATGTTCACTATCCTTAGTATGGCGGAGACTAGGAACAGTGAGTACCGAAAGAGACGACAGCTGGCGTACCCTAAGGTTTCAGGCAGCAGACCTTTTCACGCCATCTAGCCCGGTTTCAACCACCGAACTGTTTGCCGGTCGCTCAAGGGAGATCGAAAAGCTAACGGAGGCTGTCGCTGAGCGAGGACGGCACGCGATCCAATATGGTGAGCCGGGAGTAGGAAAGACATCCCTAGCTAAGCTACTTCAGTACTTTGTTCCGCGTGGCCTCAAGAAAGTACAGTACATACGGAAAGCAGTTGTCAGTACTGATACATTCACGTCGATTTGGTCATCAGTTTTCCAGAGTATTCGCTTTTCAGCGATCCGCGACGGGATCGCGCAAGAGTACACAGTATCGGATTTGTATCCAAACAACATCGCCCCATCGGATGTTGTAAGAGAGTTGTCGTATTTTGGGGAAACTGTAATCCCTATCATCGTAGTTGATGAGTTTCAGCAACTTCGTGATGCAGAAGCAGCTCGCCTTATGTCGGAAACAGTGAAAGCGGTATCCGATGAGGGTTTAGCTGCAACCATCATAGTCGTTGGGGTCGGCGACAATGTGGACGAGTTGGTCAGGGGACACAGTTCAATTGTGCGGTGCTCCGAAGAAGTATTGATGCCGCGAATGACTACAAGAGAAATGCAAGAGCTTTTAGATGTTCGGGTTGGGCAACTCGGCATGAAGCTTGAAGGCGATGCGAAATGGAAGATCATTGGTCTTTCCAAGGGGTTGCCATCATTCGCTCACGCGCTGGGGAGATCATCAGTATACTCGGCCATTGATCGAAGGCACATGACATTGCAAGAGAGCGATGTAGACATCGGAATTAAATCTACTATTGAAAGCTCTCAGCATACATTGAAGAGTACTTACGAAACTGCGACAAATAGCAATCAGGCGCGCGCCCGCTTTAGGCAACTGATTACGGCTTGCGCGCTCGCAAAATCCGACCCAAGCGGCTGGTTCACGCCAAAAGATGTTGAGGAACCTTTCTCTGGGATCGTCGGAGAGAGAAGGACAATTGAACACTTCAACGGAAACCTTAAGGAGTTCGCATCTGACAGACGTGGCAATATACTTCATGTAAAGGGATCAGAAAGGAATTTTCGTTTCCGATTTTCTGAACCAGCAATGCAACCGTTTGTCTTGATGAAAGGTGTTGCAGAAAATCTTATTGATGAGAAGGCGATGAACGTTCTCTCTTCAAAAGAGCAGGGAGAGTTGTTCCCCACTTGAGATCGCGTGAATCGGATACGGACGTTGCTGAACGATTCGGAATAATCGCCCGGAATCAAGGGTGTAGGCCCGCCGGGCCGCGCCCTCCCTCCCCCCGGGACGGCGCTTTGGGACGGCGGTCGGTAGAACTGCGGTAGGAGGGGGTGAACCATAAAGTGCTTCGCTCAGGCGTTGCGGCGCCCTCCCGAGGGAGGGTGCGGCCCTTTCGTTGCGCGGAGTGGTGGGCCGGGTAGTTGGCAGATTGCCTACCCTACGTGGTTGGGCGGGGGTTAGGGTGCGGGCCGAGTGGTGCGCCATGAATGCGCACCCTACGGGAGTCGGGCTGAAGCCCGACCTACGGCGGGGGCGGGGTGGCGGGTCGTGGAGAGTCGGGGCGGGGACCGAGATGCGGCGTGGGGGGCTGTTGACTCCCCCGGTTCCCCCTGTATAAGCCCGCCAGTCCCGGAAGCGATTCCGGGGCTTTTCATTGGTGTTGGTGGCCCCCGCGAGGGGATGCCTGTCGGGCCGCAAGGTCAAAGGACAACGCCCTTCGACAACATAGAAGGAGATCAGCGGTGA
This sequence comes from Tabrizicola sp., assembly GCF_041911175.1. GTDB lineage: Bacteria > Pseudomonadota > Alphaproteobacteria > Rhodobacterales > Rhodobacteraceae > Tabrizicola. The sequence continues at coordinate 87,119 of NZ_JAYRPN010000149.1, read as the reverse complement.
CCAAACGCACCTCTGCCAAGTACAAGATCGACCGCCGGATGGGCGAGAACATCTGGGGCCGTCCGAAGTCCCCGATCAACAAGCGCGAGTACGGTCCGGGCCAGCACGGCCAGCGCCGGAAGAACAAGCTTTCCGACTTCGGTACGCAACTGCGCGCCAAGCAGAAGCTGAAAGGCTACTACGGCGACCTGACCGAAAAGCAGTTCCGCAAGATCTATGGCGAAGCGGAACGGGTGAAGGGCGACACCGGCGAGATGCTGATCGGCCTCTTGGAGCGCCGTCTGGATGCGGTGGTCTACCGCGCCAAGTTCGTGCCGACGATCTTCGCGGCGCGCCAGTTCGTGAACCACGGCCATGTGCTGGTGAACGGCAAGCGCGTCAACATCGCGTCCTATCGCGTGTCGGAAGGCGACGTGATCCAGGTCCGCGAGAAGTCGCGCCAGATGGCGGCGATCGTCGAGGCCATCGCCCTGACCGAACGCGACGTGCCGGACTATCTGGAAGTCGACAACAGCAAGCTGACCGCGAAGTTCGTCCGCACTCCGGGCCTGGGCGACGTGCCCTATCCGGTGCAGATGGAACCGAACCTGGTCGTGGAATACTACGCCAAGAACTGATCCTGTGGTGCGCTGTAGCGCACCCTACGATCCGGGGGCCGCGCCGCGAGGGTGCGGCCCTTTTCGTTTCCAGCAAAGGAGGCCGCGATGACCCAAACCGTTCATGCCCGGATCGAGCCGTCGGGAGAGGTTGCGTCTGAGAAGTGAGTATTTGGGCCAAGAGGAATGCGGAATTCCTCTTGGCGGAAATACTCCCGCGCGGAGCGCCTTCTGACGCAGCCGGTGCGGCGAAAGGTTCTGGCCTTGCGCGCGGCGGGCGGGTAAACGGGGCCTCGACACCCGGGGGCCATGATGAACGACCAGATCAAGCCGCAGCCAGGCATCCTTGACATCGCCCTTTACGAGGGCGGCAAGGCGCATGTGGCGGGCGTGGCCAATGTGGTGAAGCTGTCGTCGAACGAGAACCCGTTCGGGCCGTCGGACAAGGCCAAGGAGGCGTTCGGGCGGACCGTCCACAGCCTGCACCGCTACCCGGTCACCGACCACGCCGACCTGCGCGCGGCGATTGCCGAGGTGCATGGGCTGGACGCCGCCCGCATCATCTGCGGGGCGGGGTCGGACGAGATCATCACCTTCCTCTGCCAGGCCTATGCCGGGCCGCGCGACGAGGTGGTGTTCACCGAGCACGGCTTCCTGATGTACCGGATTTCCTCGCTGGCCGTGGGCGCGACCCCGGTCGAGGTGCAGGAGCGCGAGCGGACGGCGGATGTCGATGCGATCCTTGCGGCCTGCAACCGCCGGACAAAGCTGGTGTTCCTTGCCAATCCGAACAACCCGACCGGCACGATGATCTCGGCGGCGGAAATCGCCCGGCTGGCCGAGAGCCTGCCGCCGCAGGCGCTTCTGGTGCTGGACGGGGCCTATGCGGAATATGTCGAGGGCTATGACGGCGGTGCGGCACTGGTCGATGCGCGCGACAACGTGGTGATGACGCGGACCTTCTCCAAGGTCTACGGGCTGGGCGGGTTGCGGATCGGCTGGGGTTATGGGCCGAAGCATGTCATCGACGTGCTGAACCGGATCCGGGGGCCGTTCAACCTGTCGACGACTCAGCTGGAGACGGCGGAGGCCGCCGTGCGCGACCAGGAGTTCGTGGCCAAGTGCCGGTCCGAAAACACCCGGATGCGGTCGTGGCTGGCCAATGCTTTGGCCGAGATCGGGGTGCCCTCGGACACCTCGATGGCCAACTTCATCCTGGCGCGTTTCGCGAGCCAGGACGAGGCCGAGGCCTGCGATGCCTTCCTGCAGAAGCAGGGGCTGATCGTGCGCCGGGTGGCGGGCTACAAGCTGCCGCATTGCCTGCGGATCACCATTGGTGATGAGGCGTCGTGCCGTCAGGTCGCCCATGCGGTTGCGCAGTTCAAGGGTGTGAAATGATCTATCCGCGCGTCGCCCTGATCGGCCTGGGGCTGATCGCGTCCTCGATGGCCCATGCGATGCGGGCGGGCGGGCTGGCCGGTGAGATCGTGGGCTATGCCAAGTCGGCGGAGACGCGGGCAGTGGCGAAGGAGCTGTTCTGCGACCGGGTGACCGACAGCGCCGCCGAGGCGGTGAAGGGGGCGGACCTCGTGGTGCTGGCGGTGCCGGTCGGCGCGATGGAGGCGATTGCCGCCGAGATCGCCCCGCATCTGAAGTCGGGGGCGACAGTGACGGATGTGGGGTCGGTCAAGCAGGCGGTGGTAGATGCGGTGGCGCCGCATGTCCCGGCGGGCGTGCATTTCATTCCCGGCCACCCGTTGGCAGGGACCGAATACTCCGGGCCGCGCTCGGGCTTTGCGACACTGTTCCAGAACCGCTGGTGGCTGCTGACCCCCCTGCCCGACACCGACGCTGCCGCGATTGCGCGACTGCGGGGGTTGCTGGAAGCCATCGGCGCCAACGTCGACGTGATGGATGTCGAGCATCACGACCTGGTGCTGGCGGTCGTCAGCCATGTGCCGCACGCCATCGCCTATACGATGGTGGGGGTCGCCGACCACATGCGCCGCGTGTCGCAGTCCGAGGTCATCAAGTATTCCGCCAGCGGTTTCCGCGACTTCACCCGGATCGCGGCCAGCGACCCGACCATGTGGCGCGACGTGTTCCTGACCAACAGGGAAGCGGTGCTAGATATCCTTGGCCGCTTCGCCGAAGAGCTGTTCGTCTTGCAGCGCGCGATCCGCATGGGCGACGGCGACCATCTGCACGCCTATTTCACCCGCACCCGCGCCATCCGCCGGGGCATCATCGAGGCCGGGCAGGACACCGCCGCGCCGGACTTCGGGCGGGCTGCGCCGCCCGCGAAAGAGGGCTGAGGCCGGTGCGGGCGGCATTTCTGGCGCTGGTCGTCTGTCTGGGGCAGGGGGCATTCGCGCAGGAGATCGACCGCTCTCCCCTGCCGCCGCCGAATCCGCGCCTGCTTGTCGAGGTGCCTGCCGATCCGACCGTTTCAGCCAAGGCCGAGGTTGCGGACCCCGAAGCGGTACTGGCGGAAAGCGTTCTCGCCAGCTCGCTGCGCCCGGTTCCCCGCCCTCGCACCCTGACCGAGGGCCTTGCTGCACTGAAGGCGGCGTCGAACGCGCCGGGGCTGGACCTGTCGGGGAAAGTCCCGGACGACGACATCGACCTTGCCGCGATGCCGCCGCTTTCGAAGAAGGAAGAGCGGAAGAAGAAGCGCGAGGCGGCCTCGAAGAAGGGGTCGGTCTGCGGTGTCGCCTCGATCAAGGGCGAGGAGATCGCGCCGATCACGTCGAAGGTGAAGGGTTGCGGGGTCGAGGATGCGGTGGCCGTTACCTCCATCGCCGGGGTCAGGCTGTCGCAGACAGCGACGGTCGACTGTTCGATCGCCAAGGCGCTGGACCGCTGGGTCGAGGAGGTCGCGCAGCCTGCCTTCAACGGCAACCTGGTCGAGATGCGGGTGGCGGCGCATTACTCCTGCCGCAGCCGCAACAACATCAAGGGCGCGAAGATCAGCGAGCATGGCAAGGGCCGCGCCATCGACATCGCGGCTTTCGTGCTGTCGAACGGCAAGAGCCTGACCGTGGCGGAGAACTACAACAAGCTTCTGCGGCGGATCTACAAGGCCGGGTGCGGGTATTTCATGACGACGCTCGGCCCCGGATCGGACGGATATCACGAGGACCATTTCCACTTCGACACCTCGGCCCGGAAGGGCGGCGCCTATTGTCGTTAGAGCGATGGGCTCTTTGCTGAAGCGTGATCGGGACGATCGGACACAGACCAGATTAAGTCCAAGAATTTTCTAGAAAATTCTTGGACTGACGGTCGGGCGGGGCAAGCCTTTCTCTGTCCTAGCCGGTCGGCGGGACCATCCTTGGCGCGGGGCCAAGCGGGAAGGGGCCGAAGCTCATCTGCCCGTCGGCAAGGGTCAGCTTCAGCGCAAGCACTGTAAGGTCCGGCGACTGCGATGCCAGCGCCTGCATGCCCCTGGCGATGGTCGGCGCCATCTCGGGCTTGACCACACCGGCAGCGACGAGGATGGCGGGAAGGCGGTCCCAGTTGGTGACTTCCACAAGGATGTCGCCCGCGGCGAAGCCCTGGTCGTCCGCCTCGATCAGGCCCTTGGCGGTCAGCGCCAGCTTGCCCCAGGCGGCGTTCAGCTGGTTGACCTCGATCCGCGTCAGGTAGGGCTTCGTCTCGCCGACATGGCGATCAAGCGGGGCGGAGAAGCCGAGGTAGACGCTGCCCCACAGGCTTTCAACGGTGTCCGGCAGGTCCGATTGCGGCAGGTCGGGGATTGCCACCGCCCTGACCCTGGCGACGAAGGCCGGGTCGGGGGTCAGGGGGGCAAGGTCGAAGCCCAGCTCATAGCCCGCATCGCCCAACGCCGGATCGGCGCGCAGGCCCAGGGTGAATTCGCCCAGCCCAAGGGTCCAGCCCTGCTGCGACTTCAGGCCCAGCGAGGCACCGGCCAGCCGCACCTCGGCCAGCGGCAGGTCGGTCGAGGGCGCGGCGCGCAGGCTGGCTTTCAGGTCCTCGGAGGTCAGGGCAATCACGTCGTCCGGCACGAAGACCGTTTGCTCGGGCGGGAAGGCGGCGATGATGTGCCAGGGCTTCCAGGTCATCGCGAAGACCTGGACGAAGGGGGCTTTCCACCCGAAAGCCGCATCCAGGTCGGCCAGGTGCAGCCCGTCCACGGTAAGGTCCCAGCGGTTCGGGAAACCGGCCACCGTCACCCCGGTATTCTCGGCAACCAGTCCTTGCGCAGAGGCATCCGCGAACCAGCCGTTCACCCCCTTGCGCACGGCGTTCGAGCCGACGAACCAGTAGCCCGACCACAGGGCCACCAGCGCGACCATCAGGAACAGAAGCTTGCGCATGGTGCGGCCCTTTTCATTGCCTCTTCGCCGGTGTTTACAGGGTGAAAGGCAACAGGACCAGTCATGCAGGAACCGCTCTGGGTCTTCGGCTACGGATCGCTGATCTGGGACCCCGGCTTCCCGGTCGCGGAACGCCGCATCGCCACGCTGGACGGCTGGCACCGCAGTTTCTGCATGCGGTCGATCCACCATCGCGGCACGGTGGAAGACCCCGGCCTCGTCCTCGCGCTGGACCGGGCCGAAGGGGCCAGCTGCACCGGCGTCGCCTTTCGCGTCGCTTCCGGTGAGGAAGCGGCCACCCTCTATGCGCTGCGGGAACGCGAACTGGTCTCCTCGGCCTATCTGGAGATGACCCTGCCCGTCACCACAGAGGCCGGGCCGCTGGACGCGCTGGCCTATGTCATCGACCCCGACCATGTGCAGTATTGCCACCTCGACCCCGAGGAACAGGCCCGGATCATCGCCACGGCCACCGGCGGGCGCGGGCGGAACCGGGACTACCTCTGGTCCACCGCCGCCCATCTGGCCGAACTTGGCATCCGCGACCTCGATCTCGACTGGCTGGCCGACAGGGTCCGCCGGCTGACCTGACCTTTTGCTTGGCACCCTGCCGCATCCTGCTAGACTCGGGGCCAAGGCAGGGAACCAGAGGGCAGCATGTCCCAGACAGAGCACCGGAGCGCGGTCTCGACGACCTTCTCGCAGCCGATCCGGGCGATCACCACCATGCTTCTGGTCTGCATCCTGGTGGGCGCGGGGGCCTGGTTCATTCACGGCACGGTGCTTGGCATCCTGCACACGAACCCCGTCCTGAACGGCGTCATCGCCTTCGTCTTCATCGTGGGCGTGCTGTCCTGTTTCTGGCAGGTCTGGATCCTCGCGCAGTCGGTCTACTGGATCGAGAACTTCGTGCGCGGCACGCCGGGGACCGAGGACATGGTTCCGCCGCGCCTGCTGGCACCGCTCGCCGCGCTCTTGCGGTCGCGCTCGGCGCGGATGTCGATCTCGGCCTCTTCCTCGCGGTCGATCCAGGAGTCCGTTGTCCAGCGCATCGACGAGGCGCGCGACATCACCCGCTACCTGATCAACCTTCTGGTCTTCCTCGGCCTTCTCGGCACTTTCTGGGGACTGGCCACGACCGTCCCCGCCGTGGTCGAGACCATCCGCTCGCTGGCCCCACAGGAAGGCGAAAGCGGGCTCGACGTGTTCGGAAAGTTGATGGGGGGGCTGGAAAGCCAGCTTGGCGGGATGGGGACGGCGTTTTCCTCCTCGCTTCTCGGGTTGGCCGGATCGCTGGTGCTGGGGCTGCTGGAGCTGTTCGCGGGCCACGGCCAGAACCGCTTCATCCGCGAGCTGGAGGAATGGCTGTCGTCGATCACCCGGCTTGGCTATGCGGGCGATGGTGAAAGCGCCGACCAGAACGCGCTGGGCCTTCTGGTCGACCACATGGCGCAGCAGATGGAGGAATTGCAGGCGCTGCAGGCGCAGACCGAGGCGAACCGCTATGCCTCCGAGGCGAAGATCACCGAACTGGTCACGGTGATGACCCGGCTGACCGAAAAGATCGACGCCGAGAAGGGCCAGCCCGCCTTGCTGCGCCGGATCGCCGAGGGGCAGGAAAAGTTGCTGGCGGTGCTGGAGGCGACCGAGGGCGGCACGGCGGACCCGGAAAGCCGGATGCGGTTGCGGTCGATCGACGTGCAGCTGCTGCGCATTCTTGAGGAAATGTCGGCGGGGCGGCAGGAGACGCTGACCGACCTCAAGACCGACATCGCCCAGCTGACCGCCGCGATCCGCCAGCTGGGCCGCAGCGCCGGGCGGGCGTGAGATGGCCTATTCCCGCAGCCGCCGCGACAGCAACCTGATCTGGCCGGGCTTCGTCGATGCGGTGACGACGCTTCTGATGGTGCTGATGTTCGTGCTGACCATCTTCACCGTGATGCAGTCGGTCCTGCGCGACACGATCACGACGCAGGACACCGAACTGTCGTCGCTGACCTCGCAGGTGGCCCAACTGGCCGATGCTTTGGGGCTGGAGCAGGCGAAGGCCACCGACCTTGAAGCGCAGGTGGCGCAGCTGAAGGCGGGGCTTGCGACGGCACAGGCCGAGGGTGAGCGGCAGGCCGGAGTGATCGCCACGCTGACCGCCGACCTGACGGCGCGCGAGGGTGAGCTTTCGGCGGCGAGGACGCGGATCACCGATTTCGAGGCGCAGGTTGCGGCGCTTCTGGTCGAACGCGACAAGGCGCGGGGCGATGCCGAGCGCCTTACCGCCTCGGTCGCCGATCTGGAGGCGGCAAAGGCGAAGCTGGTCTCGGAGGGGGAGGCGATGACGCTGGCGCTGGCCAAGGCGCGGGAAGAGATCGACGCCGGGGCCGAGGCCGCCCGTCTTGCCGCCGCTCGCCGCGAGGCGCTGGAGGCGCTGCTGGCCGAAGCGAAAGCCAAGGGTGCGACCGACGCCGCCGCGCTGGAGGCGGCGAAGGCTGAGATCACCGAGGGCGAGGCGGCGCGGCTGGCGGATGCGGCCGCGCTTCAGGCCCTGCGCGACCGGCTTGCCGGTTCGGACACCGAGCTGACGGCGATGACCCTGGCGCTGGAGGCGGAACGGAAGAAGGCCGAGGAGACCCTGACCCTGCTGGCGGCGGCCCGGACCGAGGCCGCGAAGGGGGCGACCGAGAAGGATGCGGCGCTCTCGGCAGCCGAAACCGCGCTGCTGGCCGAAAAGGACAAGGTGCTGGCGGCGGCGCGGCAGGTGGAGTTGCTGAACCAGCAGGTCGCGGCGCTGCGCAGCCAGCTCGGCAGTCTGCAAGCCCTGCTCGACGACGCGAAGGCCCGCGACGAGGCGGCGAAGGTGCAGCTCGATTCGCTGGGCAAGGACCTGAACACCGCGCTGGCGCAGGTGGCGGCGGAACAGCGCAAGCGGGCGGAGCTGGAAGCGGCGGAGGCCGCGCGGCTGGAGGCTGAGAACAAGGACCTGGCCCGCTTCCGGTCGGAGTTCTTCGGGCAGCTGTCCACGCTGTTGCAGGGGCGCGAGGGCGTGCGGGTGGTGGGCGACCGTTTCGTCTTCTCGTCGGAGGTGCTGTTCAATCCCGGTTCTGCCGATCTGGCGCCGGAGGGTCGCGAGCAGATTGCCGGGGTGGTGCGTATCCTGGACGAGGTGCGGGCCGAGATCCCGCCGGGGATCGACTGGATCATCCGGGTCGACGGGCACACCGACAACGTCCCCATCGCCCCCGGCGCGGCCTTCGCCGACAACTGGGAGTTGAGCCAGGCCCGCGCACTGTCGGTGGTGCGCTACATGCAGGACGAGCTGGGCTTCCCGCCCGACCGGATGGCGGCGACGGGCTTCGGCGAATACCGCCCGGTGGCGGCGGGCGACAGCGAGGCGGCGCGGGCGCAGAACCGGCGGATCGAGTTGAAGCTGACCGAACGCTGACACACCAGATGGTGACTGCGTGGGGGGCGTTTCCGTGCTACCTTCGGGCACGAAGTCGTTGCTTGCAGTCGATGCCACTGGGACGTTCCGGGGCAGGACAGGCCCCCGGCGCCCCCCGAACGGGAGGAAGCTCGATGCCGAAGACGATCGGAAATCCCTTGTCCTGGACGATGGGCGCGCTCGGGTCCGCCGCCGGATATGCGACGGTGGTCGTCGCCCCGGCCCGCGAACACGCGCCGCCAGTGACCCGGCCCCTGGTGATGGGCGACCTGCGGACCGCCCTGCGGAAGGGCTGGGAGGATCTGGCGGCGATGCGGTCGGATGTGATGTTCGCCTGCATGTTGTATCCGCTGATGGGGGCGGTGCTTCTGGGCCTCGCGGCGCAGGGGTCGATGACGCACCTGCTGTTCCCGGTCCTTTCGGGCTTTGCCCTGGTCGGGCCGGTGGCCGCGCTGGGGCTCTATGAACTCAGCCGGAGGCGGGAGGCGGGGATGGAGGTGAGCTGGGCCTCGATGTTCGAGGTGCTGCGCTCGCCCCGGTTCCCGCGGATCGTGATGCTGGCCTTGTTCAACGGGGTGATCTTCCTCGCCTGGCTGCTGATCGCCGATGCGATCCATGCGGCGACGCTGGGGCCGGAGCGGCCTGCGAGCCTGATGGCGCTGCTGACTGCCGCCGTGACGACGCCGGAGGGGTGGGCGATGACGATCATCGGGACCGGAGTGGGGTTCCTGCTGGCGGTGGCGGTGCTGGCGGTGTCGGTGGTGTCCTTCCCGCTGCTTCTGGACCGGGACGTGAGCCTGCCGGTCGCGGTGACGACCTCGGTCCGGGTCGCGCGGGAGAACCCGCGGGTGATCGCGGCCTGGGGGCTGATCGTCGCGGTGGGGCTGGCGGTCGGCATCCTGCCGTTCCTGCTGGGGCTGGTCGTGGTGCTGCCGGTGCTGGGGCATGCGACCTGGCATCTGTACCGGGCGGCGGTGGTCTGAGCCTGTCCACGGTGGACAGAAAATTCGGGTGAGCGATTTCAATGGGTTGCGCGCGGACGTTCAGGATTTGTTGACGTTTGCTCGCGGCAACCCCCCACCCCCAGCCCCTCCCCACGAGGGGGAGGGGAGGCGCTTGTGGTGGCGTTCGGGCCTGGAAGGTCGAGGGTGCGCCGGTGGAAGCCGGGGCCTCCGGCGGGGATATTTGGGCAAATGTGAAAGGGCTTTGGGGGCGCTGAGGCACGGGCGCCGCAAAGGAAGACCCCCGCCGGGTGAGGGCGGGGGCTTCGTCGTCGGGCTGTCTTACTCCGCCGTCAGCAGCGGGGGCTTCTGGCCGGTGAGGCGGGGTTTCGCGGGTTCCTCGATGTCGAGCACGATGGCGTCGTCCTTGACCTTCACCCGCACCAGGCCGCCCTTGACCAGCTTGCCGAAGAGAAGCTCCTCGGCCAGCGGCTTCTTGATGTATTCCTGGATCACCCGCGCCAGGGGCCGCGCGCCCATCTTGTCGTCGTAGCCCTTGTCGCCGAGCCAGGCGGCGGCTTCGGGGGTCAGCTCGATATGGACGTTGCGGTCCAGAAGCTGGGCTTCCAGTTGCAGCACGAATTTCTCGACCACCTGCATGATGATCTCTTTCCCCAAGGGGGCAAAGTTGATCACCGCATCCAGGCGGTTGCGGAATTCGGGGGTGAAGGTCCGCTCGATGGCGGCGGTATCCTCACCCGTGCGGCGTTCGCGGCCGAAGCCGATCGCGGCTTGGCTCTGTTCGCGCGCACCCGCGTTCGAGGTCATGATCAGGATCACGTTGCGGAAATCCACCGTCCTTCCGTTGTGGTCGGTGAGCTTGCCGTGGTCCATCACCTGCAAGAGGATGTTGTAGACATCCGGGTGGGCCTTTTCCATTTCGTCCAGCAGCAGGACGCAATGCGGGTGCTGGTCGACGCCATCGGTCAGCATCCCGCCCTGGTCGAAGCCGACATAGCCGGGCGGCGCGCCGATCAGGCGGGAGACGGCGTGTTTCTCCATGTATTCCGACATGTCGAAGCGGATCAGTTCCACCCCAAGGCTGGAGGCAAGCTGCTTCGCCACCTCGGTTTTCCCCACGCCGGTGGGACCGGCAAAGAGATAGTTGCCGATGGGCTTTTCGGGCTCGCGCAGGCCGGCACGGGCCAGTTTGATCGCCGAGCAGAGCGCCTCTACCGCCTTGTCCTGGCCGAAGACCACGCGTTTCAGCGTTTTCTCCAAGTCGCGCAGGGTTTCGGCGTCGTCCTTCGAGACGGACTTGGGCGGGATGCGGGCGATCTTGGCGACGACGGCCTCGATCTCCTTCAGGCCCAGCGTCTTGCGGCGCTTGGATTCCGGGACCAGATGCTGCGCGGCCCCGGCCTCGTCGATCACGTCGATGGCACTGTCGGGCAGCTTGCGGTCATGGATATAGCGGGCGGCCAGTTCCACCGCCGACTTGATCGCCTCGTTGGTGTAGCGCAGGTCGTGGTGTTCCTCGAAATGCGGTTTCAGGCCCATCAGGATCTTGATCGCATCCGGCACCGAAGGCTCGTTCACGTCGATCTTCTGGAAGCGGCGGGAGAGCGCCCGGTCCTTCTCGAAATGCTGGCGGAATTCCTTGTAGGTGGTCGAGCCCATGCAGCGCAGCTTGCCGCCCTGCAGCGCGGGTTTCAGCAGGTTCGAGGCATCCATCGCGCCGCCGCTGGTCGCGCCCGCGCCGATGACGGTATGAATCTCGTCGATGAAGAGGATCGCGTCGGGATGATCCTCAAGCTCTTTCACCACGGCTTTCAGCCGCTCTTCGAAATCGCCCCGATAGCGGGTGCCAGCCAGCAAAGCGCCCATGTCGAGCGAGAAGATCGTGGCCTTCGACAGCACCTCGGGCGTTTCGCCCAGCACGATCTTGCGGGCGAGGCCTTCGGCGATGGCAGTCTTGCCGACGCCGGGGTCGCCCACCAAGAGCGGGTTGTTCTTGCGGCGGCGGCAGAGGACCTGGATCGCGCGCTCCACTTCGGGCTCACGCCCTATAAGGGGGTCGACGTCGCCCTTGCGGGCCTTCACGTTCAGGTCGACGCAGTATTTCGAAAGGGCGGATTCCTTCGCCTCCCCGGCCTCGGCCTTGGGGGTTTCCTGTTCCTCGGCACCCTGCACCGGGCGGGCCTCGCCATAGGACGGGTCCTTCGCCACGCCATGCGCGATGAAGTTGACCGCGTCGTAGCGGGTCATGTCCTGTTCCTGCAGGAAATAGGCGGCGTTGGATTCGCGTTCGGCGAAGATCGCGACCAGGACGTTGGCGCCGGTCACCTCGGTGCGGCCGGAGGATTGGACATGGATCGCCGCGCGCTGGATGACGCGCTGGAAGGCGGCGGTGGGGACGGCTTCGCTGCCTTCGACATCCGTCACCAGGGTGGACAGATCGTCGTCGATGAAATCGGTCAGGGTCTTGCGCAGATCGTCGAGGTTCACCGCGCAGGCCTTCATCACGCGGGCGGCGTCGGGTTCGTCGATCAGGGCCAGCAGCAGATGCTCCAGCGTGGCAAGTTCGTGGCGGCGCGAGTTGGCCAGGGCCAGTGCGCTGTGGATTGCCTGTTCAAGCGTGGTCGAAAACGATGGCACTTCAGTGCTCCTGTTCCTGCTGGTCGGAGGGGCGCCAGGGCCCGATCCAACCGTGGCCTCATACTGCTTAAAGTTCGGTTTTCCTTGCCGCACTTCAAGCGCAATCTTCCAGATTTTGGGGTTTCCCCCGGTCAGTCACGCCATTTGTGATACAGTCGGCCTAGAACTTGTCTTTTCTGGCCCGAATTTCGGCGAATACCGTGACATCGTCGGCATCTGGGAGGCCGACCGCTGCCTTGAGCGCGGGCAGGTGGGCCCGCAGGTAGGGGTTCGTGTCCAGCTCGACTTGCAGCGGGACCGGAACGGTGGGGATACCCTTGGCGCGCTTCTCGGCGACCTCGGTTGAGCGAGAGATAAGCAGCGGATTGTCCGGTTCAAGGGTGGCGGCGAAGCGCAGGTTCGACGCGGTGTATTCGTGGCCCGAGCAGATCAGGGTTTCGGGGGGAAGGGCGGCCAGTTTCTGCAGGCTGGCGTGCATCTGGCGGGCGGTGCCCTCGAAGAGCCGACCGCAGCCCCCGGCCATCAGGCTGTCGGCGGTGAAGGCAAGGCGGCTGTCGGGGAAATGGAAGGCGATGTGGCCGATGGTGTGGCCGGGGACCTCGATCACCCGGGCGAATTCGCGGCCGAGGGAGAAGGAGGAGTGTTCATCGAGCGCGAGGTCGAGGCGGGGCAGGCGGTGCGCATCGGCACCGGCGCCGAGAACCATCGCCCCGGTCTGGGCGCGCAGGGTGTCGACGCCCTGGATATGGTCGTCGTGGTGGTGAGTGATCAGGATGTCGGTCAGCCGCCACTGGTGGGCGTCGAGCGCGGCGAGGATGGGGCCGGGTTCCGGCACGTCGATGACGGCGGTCTGGCCGGTCTCGGCGTCGTGGATGAGGTAGGCATAGTTGTCGGCGAGGCAGGGGACGGTGACGAGGTCGAGCATGGTCTTTGGTCCCTTCGCGGCTATGATGCGGCAGGATCGTCCTTTGAGAGACCCGCCGCAATGCATCTCGATGTGCTGGACCTGAGGAATTTCTACTACCGCACGCAGCTGGGCCGGGTGGCGCAGCGGGCGATCCGGGACCGGGTGGTGCAGCTCTGGCCGCCCAAGGTGGGGGAGACGGTGGCGGGCTTCGGCTTCGCGGTGCCCCTGCTGCGGCCCTACCTGTCGGAGGCGCGGCGGGTGGTGGGGCTGATGCCGGGGCCGCAGGGGGTGATGCCCTGGCCTGCAGGGATGGAGAATGTGTCGGTGCTGTGCGAGGACACGGCCTGGCCCTTGTCCACCGGGTTCGTCGACCGGCTGGTGCTGATGCACGGGCTGGAGACGTCGGAAAACCCCACGGCGGTGCTGGAAGAGGCGGCGCGGGTGCTGGGGCCGGGGGGGCGAGCCTTGTTCATCGTGCCGAACCGGGCGGGGCTGTGGTCGCGGCGGGACGTGACGCCCTTCGGCTTTGGCCGACCCTATTCGGTGGCGCAGCTGGAGGCGCAGTTGAAGCGGCACGGGTTCACGCCGGAGCGGAGTTGCTCGGTCCTGTTCGCCCCGCCCTCGGGAACCCGGTTCTGGCTGCGGTCGGCGAATTTCTGGGAAGGGTTCGGGCGGAAGATGCCCTGGCTGGCGGGCGGCGTGCTGATGGTCGAGGCATCGAAGCAGGTCTATGCCCCGACGCAAGGCGGCCTTCGGGCGGCGGTGAAGAAGCCGCTCAGGGTGCTGGAAGGGGTGGGCCAAGGCGCGGCGGAACCGGCGTTGAACCGGAGGTGAGGTGGGTTGGAAACCCACCCGACGCCCGGACCGGCGTCAGATCACCCGGACCTGGGTGCCGACGGGGCACAACTCGAACAGTTTGGCGATGTTTTCGTTGAAAAGGCCGATGCAGCCGTCGGAGGAGCGGCGGCCGATCTTCCTTGTGTCGTGGGTGCCGTGGATGATGTAGGCGGGCCAGCTCAGGTACATCGCATGGGTGCCCAGGGGGTTCTCCGGCCCCGGGGGGACCGGCTTCCAGTGCGGGTAGCGTTCCATCTGCGAAGCTGTCGGGGTCCAGCTGGGGCCAACCATCTTGCGGACGATGGACGTATAGCCACGCTTGGTCAGTTCGTCGGTCAGGGGGACCGAGGTCGGGAAGATGCGGTAGTCCTGCCCGTCCGCGCTCCAGAAATGCAGGGCGCGCGAGGTGGTGTCGGCAACGATGGTGGCTTTCCCCAACGTATCAAAATGGTCGCGCCAGTCCTGCGAACGGAAGCTGGAGATGTTGCTGCGCACCCCGGAGGGTTCGGCCCGTGCCGCCGTTGAGAGGAGGATCGTGCCGATGCCGGCGCCGAGAAGTCCGCGTCGCGAGAGGGTCATGCTGCCTGCCTTTCTGCTGTTGCCTTTTGCGGCACAGTCCCGGCACCGGGCGGCAGGGTCAACCGGGGCGGACCCGACCTTGACGGCGATGTGACCGGATGTGAGGGCAGGACGGGAGCGGCCATTCCGGGGAATCACGCCTCTCAAGGCGGGCCGCCAGATGGTCGCGGCGCGACCGGCAGGGCCGTGCCGAGGGGCGCTGAACGGACCTTTGGCGGCGTTTGCGCCAACAGCGGCAATGTGGCTGATCCACGGCTCAAGAAAGCGTGTTCAACCCGGTTGCGGGGTGGGAAAGCCTCTGCTAAGGACGCCCGCGACGGATGGTGCCGCCCGGACGGTTGTGTAGGTGTGCGCCAAAGGGACGCCCGGTTCGGATGAGCCCGGGGCATAGAACAGCGGAAGGGTTGACGTGTCAGAACCAGCTTCGATCTCTCTGGGCATCGCCGCGCGCTACGCATCGGCCTTGTTCGATCTGGCCAAGGAAGGCGGCGCGCTGAAGGCCCTGGAAGCCGACGCCACCGCCCTGACCGACACTCTGGCTGCCAGCGCCGATCTGCGCGACGTGATCGCCTCGCCGGTGATCAGCCGCGAGGATCAGGGCCGCGCGATTGCCGCCATCGGCGCCAAGCTGGGGCTGAACGCGCTGACCGCCAACACGCTGGCCCTGATGGCCGACAAGCGCCGCCTCTTCGTGCTGCCGCAACTGGCCGCGCAGCTGAACGACCTGATCGCCGCCGAGAAGGGCGAAGTGACCGCCGAAGTCACCGCCGCCCGCGCGCTGACCGCCGCACAATCGAAGAAACTTGCCGAAACGCTGAAAGCCAGCGTCGGCAAGACCGTGAAACTGAAAACGACCGTCGATGAATCCCTCATCGGCGGTCTTGTCGTCAAGCTGGGCTCGACCATGATCGACACTTCGGTCAAGGCAAAGCTCGCGGCCCTGCAAAATGCAATGAAAGAGGTTGGGTGATGGGAATCCAGGCTGCTGAGATCTCTGCGATCCTGAAAGAGCAGATCAAGAACTTCGGCAAGGACGCGGAAGTGGCCGAAGTCGGTCGCGTGCTGTCGGTCGGCGACGGGATTGCCCGTGTGCATGGCCTTGACAACGTGCAGGCCGGCGAGATGGTCGAATTCCCCGGCGGCATCCGCGGGATGGCGCTGAACCTGGAAGTCGACAACGTCGGGATCGTGATCTTCGGGTCCGACCAGGACATCAAGGAAGGCGACACCGTCAAGCGCACCAAGGCCATCGTGGACGTGCCGGTGGGCAACGGTCTTCTGGGCCGCGTCGTGGACGGCCTGGGCAACCCGATCGACGGCAAGGGCCCGATCATTGCGTCCGAGCGTCGGATCGCCGACCAGAAGGCCCCCGGCATCATCCCGCGCAAGTCGGTGCATGAACCGATGGCGACTGGCCTGAAAGCCGTCGACGCGATGATCCCCGTCGGCCGTGGCCAGCGCGAGCTGATCATCGGCGACCGCCAGACCGGCAAGACCGCCGTGGCACTGGACACGATCCTGAACCAGAAGTCCTACAACGAGGCGGCTGGCTCGGACGAATCGAAGAAGCTCTACTGCATCTATGTCGCCGTCGGACAGAAGCGCTCGACCGTGGCGCAGCTGGTGAAGAAGCTGGAAGAGACCGGCGCTTCGGCCTACACCATCGTCGTCGCCGCGACCGCGTCGGACCCGGCCCCGCTGCAGTTCCTGGCGCCCTATGCCGCGACCGCGATGGCGGAATTCTTCCGCGACAACGGTCGTCACGCCCTGATCATCTATGATGACCTGTCGAAGCAGGCCGTGGCCTACCGCCAGATGTCGCTGCTGCTGCGCCGTCCGCCGGGGCGTGAAGCCTATCCGGGCGACGTGTTCTACCTGCACTCGCGCCTGCTGGAGCGGTCGTCGAAGCTGAACGAAGACTTCGGCGCTGGCTCGCTGACCGCGCTGCCGATCATCGAAACCCAGGGCGGCGACGTGTCGGCCTTCATCCCGACCAACGTGATCTCGATCACCGACGGCCAGATCTTCCTGGAGACGGAACTCTTCTACCAGGGCATCCGTCCGGCGGTGAACACCGGCCTGTCGGTGTCGCGCGTGGGTTCGTCGGCGCAGACCAACGCGATGAAGTCGGTCGCGGGCAAGGTGAAGCTGGAGCTGGCGCAGTACCGCGAAATGGCGGCCTTCGCGCAGTTCGGCTCGGACCTCGACGCTTCGACCCAGCAGCTTCTGAACCGTGGCGCGCGCCTGACGGAACTGATGAAGCAGCCGCAATACTCGCCGCTGACCAACGCGGAAATCGTCTGCGTGATCTTCGCGGGCACGGCAGGCTATCTGGACAAGGTCGCGGTCAAGGACGTGGGCCGGTTCGAGGCGGGCCTTCTGAAGCACCTGCGCACCAGCGGCAAGGCGCTTCTGGAAGACATCACCAAGAACGACCGCAAGGTGGCGGGCGATCTGGAAAAAGCGATCCGCGCGGAAATCGACGCTTTCGCCAAGACCTTCGCCTGAGCGGCCCTGAGGGAGTAGGCAGATGCCCAGCCTTAAGGACCTGAAAAACCGGATCGGAAGCGTGAAGAACACGCGGAAGATCACCAAGGCGATGCAGATGGTCGCGGCGGCAAAACTGCGCCGCGCCCAGGAAGCTGCTGAATCCGCCCGGCCCTTCGCCGAGCGGATGACGGCGGTGATGTCGGCCCTTGCCGCCGGTGTCGGCACCGGGGAAGGCGCACCGAAGCTTCTGGCCGGGAACGGCAAGGACCAGGTGCACCTTCTGGTGGTCATGACCAGCGAGCGCGGCCTTTGCGGCGGCTTCAACTCGTCGATCGTCAAGCTGGCCCGGGTGCGGGCGGCGGAACTGGCGGCGGCGGGCAAGACGGTGAAGATCCTCACCGTCGGCAAGAAGGGCCGCGAGCAGCTGCGCCGCGACTGGGGTCAGGCCTTCGTCGGCCATGTCGACCTGAGCGAAGTGAAGCGCGTGGGCTACGGCAATGCGCAGAACATCGCGCGCGAAGTCATGGCGGCCTTCGAGGCGGGCGAGGCGGATGTCGTGACGATCTTCTACAACCGCTTCCAGTCGGTGATCAGCCAGATCCCGACGGCGCAGCAGGTGATTCCGGCCAAGTTCGAAGCCGCCAGCGCGACGGCGCTGTACGACTACGAACCGTCGGAAGAGGCGATCCTCGCCGACCTTCTGCCGCGCGGGGTTGCCACGCAGATCTTCACCGCCCTTCTGGAAAACGGCGCCTCGGAGCAGGGCGCGCGGATGTCCGCGATGGACAACGCGACCCGCAACGCAGGCGACATGATCAACCGGCTGACGATCCAGTACAACCGGAGCCGTCAGGCCGCGATCACCAAAGAGCTTATCGAAATCATTTCGGGCGCCGAGGCGCTCTGACGAACCCGGAGTAGAAGAGCATGGCAAAAGCCCCGAAAGCATCCGCAGGCGCCGGTCGCGTGACGCAGGTCATCGGCGCCGTCGTCGACGTGCAGTTCGACGGCGCGCTTCCCGCGATCCTGAACGCGCTGGAAACCGACAACAACGGCAAGCGTCTGGTGCTGGAAGTGGCCCAGCACCTTGGCGAAAATACCGTCCGCTGCATCGCGATGGACGCCTCGGAAGGCCTGGTGCGCGGCGCTGCGGTCAAGGACCTGGGCGCGCCGATCTCGGTTCCGGTGGGCGATGCGACGCTGGGCCGCATCCTGAACGTCATCGGCGAGCCGGTGGACGAGAAGGGCCCGGTCGTGGCCAAGGAAACCCGCCCGATCCACCAGCCCGCCCCGGCCTTCAGCGAGCAGGCGACGGAATCGCAGGTTCTGGTCACCGGCATCAAGGTCATCGACCTCTTGGCGCCTTACGCCAAGGGCGGCAAGATCGGCCTCTTCGGCGGCGCGGGCGTGGGCAAGACGGTTCTGATCATGGAACTGATCAACAACATCGCCAAGGTGCACTCGGGCTTCTCGGTCTTCGCCGGTGTGGGCGAGCGGACCCGTGAAGGGAACGACCTCTATCACGAGATGATCGAATCCGGGGTTATCAACCTGGAAGACATGACCAAGTCGAAAGTGGCGCTGGTCTATGGCCAGATGAACGAACCGCCGGGGGCGCGCGCCCGCGTGGCGCTGTCGGGCCTGACGCTGGCCGAACAGTTCCGCGACCAGTCGGGGACGGACGTGCTGTTCTTCGTCGACAACATCTTCCGCTTCACGCAGGCCGGTTCGGAAGTGTCGGCTCTGCTGGGCCGTATTCCTTCGGCGGTGGGCTACCAGCCGACGCTGGCCACCGACATGGGCGCGCTGCAGGAACGCATCACCTCGACCAAGGCGGGCTCGATCACCTCGGTGCAGGCGATCTATGTGCCGGCCGACGACCTGACCGACCCGGCGCCGGCCACCTCCTTCGCCCACCTCGACGCGACGACGGTTCTGTCGCGCGCGATCTCGGAACTGGGGATCTACCCGGCGGTGGACCCGCTCGACTCCACCTCGCGCCTGATGGACCCCTCGGTCGTCGGCGAGGAGCACTATGGCGTCGCGCGGTCGGTGCAGGGCATCCTGCAACGCTACAAGTCGCTGCAGGACATCATCGCCATCCTTGGCATGGACGAACTGAGCGAAGAGGACAAGCTGACCGTGGCCCGCGCCCGGAAGATCCAGCGCTTCCTGTCGCAGCCGTTCGACGTGGCGAAGGTGTTCACCGGCTCGGACGGGGTGCAGGTGCCGCTCGACAAGACCATCGCGTCCTTCAAGGCGGTGGTGAACGGCGAGTATGACCACCTGCCGGAGGCCGCCTTCTACATGGTCGGCGACATCGAGGAAGTGAAAGCCAAGGCTGCCAAACTCGCGGCAGCTGCGGCGTAAGGGGGCGACATGGCCAGCACGGTTCAATTCGACCTCGTCAGCCCGGAACGGCGCCTTGCGTCCTTCCCGGCGACCGAGGTCCAGATCCCCGGCGCGATGGGCGATCTGACGGCGATGGAGGGCCATGCGGCCACCATCACCTCGCTGCGGCCGGGCCTGCTGAAAGTGGTCGGCAGCGACGGGGTGAAGGCCTATGTCGTGACCGGTGGCTTCGCCGAGATCAGCGCAACCGGCGTGTCGGTCCTGGCCGAACAGGCGGTGCCGCTGGACGAGCTGACCCCGACGGCGCTGGACGCGCTGGTGGCCGATGCCTGCGAGGCTGCGGCCGTCAATTCGGACAAGGACGCTGCCGACAAGGCGGTGGCCGATCTTTACGCCATGCGGGCTGCCGCCGGGATCTGAGTCCCGCCAGTTGTTTCAGGCTTGCATCGGCCCCGGGCATCGTCCGGGGCCTTTGCGTTTTGCATGACTCCTGCCGAAAACTCCGCCATGATCGGCACGGGGTTGGGTTCTGGAATTGCGTATGAAACGGTTCAACGGTCCGATTGGTATCGAGCAGGGCACGAAGATCCTGTTTTCCGATTTTGCCCATGACGGGGCTATGTGGTCGGGCTCGGGCCCGCGCGAGGTAAGGCAGCGGGAACGCTTCAAGGAAGCCTTTGCCGGCCTCCCGGTCGTCACGGTCGGCATCTCGATGTGGGACATGGACCACATGACAAACTCGCGGGTCGACATCACGGCCGAGAATGTGACAGCCAAGGGCTTCGAGATCGTGTTCCGCACCTGGGGCGACACAAGGATTGCCAGGGTTCGGGCCGACTGGCTGGCGATCGGAAAGCTGCGCGATGAGGATGACTGGGACGTGACCTAGGCTGGCCCTGGGTCGCGGATCAGCCGGTTGGCGATCCAGACGCCAAGGGCAAAGACGACAAGGCCGCCGATGAGATCGACCAGATGGTGCCCGCCATGTACGAGCGTTGCCAGAAGCATGGCGAGGTTGAAAAGCACTGCCGGGACAAACAGCACCGTGCGCCAAAGATAGAAAACAACAAGACAGGCCATGACCGTATGGTAGGACGGAAAGCCAACGACCCCGGTTATCACCTCAGGTGTGATGCGGGTGGGACCATGCTGCAAGAGGCGCGTCAGGTAGGCACCGTAATCCTGTGAGTATATCAGACCTGCTGCCCTCATCTCTGCGTCCGACAGTGGCAGGGTGCCGATATAGCCGACACTGGGCCAGGCCCACCAGACCGCTACGCAGACAACGAGCGTCAGCATCCCGACCAGAAGAAAACGATGGAGAGCCACGGCGCGGCCATAGCTGGCGAGGACACAGATGGTCAGCAGCAGCTGGGGGATGGCGCTCTGGTAGACGAAGCCAAGCGCCCGGGTGATCCCGGGGTAGGCGGTCATCGCCAGCACCAGAGCTTGCCAGTCATAACCGATGGCATGGCCCAGCCGGGTCAGTTGCTCATCAACCATCGGGTTCGGCAGGGGAAGAAGTGCGTAGATCAGCACCGATGACCCTGCAGTGAACCCTGCGAAAGTGGCGACAGCAATTACGGCCAGCGCGATCCGTGGCGCAGCCTTTGCACCCCGAATGTAGGCGCCGACACCCAGAAGACCAAGCGAGGCGGCGTAGCCGACAACGAAGGGCGGCCAGTTGACCGATCGCTCCAGGAGAAGCGGAAACAGCACGGCCAGGCCACCCGAGGCAAGGACCCCAAACAAGATGATCCGTTCCGTGGGCAGAAGCTGCATTGCCCCGCGCCAGCCTTTTCGCTCGATGTTGCCTGTCAGGTCCAAGTCTTGCTCGACTGTGTTGGTCAATCCGCGACAGTTGGCAATTTCGCTTGGAATTGTGCTGGAATTTGGGCGCAACGCGCCGTTTCGCGTCAGCTCCGCTGATACAGCCCCTCATAGATCGGGACCAGGGTATCGGTCTCGAACAGGCTCGACACCGACATGCCGCCCCAGATGTTGAGGATGGCCTGGGCGAACATCGGTGCGGTGGGGACGATGCGGATGTTCTTCGCGCCCAATACCTTGTCGCCCTGCTGGATCGAATCGGTGACGACCAGCGATTTCATCACCGAGTTCTGCACCCGCTCCACCGCCGGGCCGGACAGGACGCCGTGGGTGATGTAGCTGTGAACCTCGACAGCGCCCGCCTCCATCAGCGTCTCGGCGGCCTTGCAGAGCGTGCCGGCAGTGTCGCAGATGTCGTCGACGATGATGCACTTGCGGCCCTTCACGTCGCCGATCACCGTCATTTCCGCCACCTCGCCCGCCTTCTCGCGCCGCTTGTCGACGATGGCGAGGGGGGCGTTGATCCGCTTGGCCAGTTCTCGCGCGCGGGCCACGCCGCCCACGTCCGGCGAGATGACCATCAGGTCGTCCATCTGGCCCTTGAAGTTGTGCTCGATGTCCAGCGCGAAGACCGGCGAGGCGTAGAGGTTGTCCACCGGAATGTCGAAGAAGCCCTGGATCTGGGCGGCATGCAGGTCGAGCGTCAGGACGCGGTCAATCCCCGCCGTCTCGATCAGGTTCGCCACCAGCTTGGCGCTGATCGGCGTGCGGGCCTTGGCG
Source organism: Tabrizicola sp. (assembly GCF_041911175.1). Taxonomy (GTDB): domain Bacteria; phylum Pseudomonadota; class Alphaproteobacteria; order Rhodobacterales; family Rhodobacteraceae; genus Tabrizicola. Next base: position 65,373 of record NZ_JAYRPN010000149.1, on the reverse strand, counting down.
CGGCGGTCCTGGCGGGCGTAGCCGAAATAGGGGATGACGGCGGTGATCCGGGAAGCAGAAGACCGACGCAGGGCGTCGGTCATGATCAAGAGTTCCATCAGGTTGTCGTTCGCCGGGTTCGAGGTCGGCTGGATGACATACATGTCCTCGCCGCGGACGTTCTCGAAGACCTCGACGAAGATCTCCTGGTCATTGAAGCGTTCCACCCTGGCGTCGACCAGGTTCACGCTCATCCCCCGGTGCATCGACATCCGCCGGGCGATGGATTTTGCCAAGGGCTGGTTGGCGTTTCCGGCGATGAGCTTCGGTTCGGTGACGGCGGGCATGGGGGGCTCCGGGGCAGCGGATTCGGGATGCGCCCCGCTTATCACCGGGCCGGACGGATGCAAACGGGCGCGACCGCTAACTGCGCGAAAATCGTTGCGGATGCAGCATTCAGAACGCGTCGAGGAAGCGGTCTACATCCGCTTCGGTGGTGGACCAGCTGGCTACCAGACGCGCGCGCTCGCGACCCTCGGGGGCCGGGAAGCGGTAGTAGACGGCGCCCGCGGCCTCCAGCCGGTCATGGGTGCCCGCGGCCCATTCCGGGAACATCATGTTGGCCGGTGCTTCAGGAACGCTGGCCTGCCGTTCGCGCAACCCGGCGGCAAGGCGCTGGCCCATGGCATTGGCCTGTGCGGCGAGACGCAGCCAGAGACTGCCGGTCAGGTAGGCCTCCATCTGCGCGGAGAGAAAGCGGTGCTTGGAGAAGAGATGGCCACCGCGTTTGCGCCGCAGTTCCAGTTCCCAAGCCCTTGCGGGGTCGAAGAGGACGACTCCCTCCACCCCCAGGCAGCCGTTCTTGGTGCCGCCGAGCGAGAGGACGTCGATCCCCGCTTTCCACGTCATTTCCGCCGGGCTGGCGCCGGTCGCCACCAGCGCATTGGCAAAGCGGGCGCCGTCGAGGTGGCAGGGCAGGTTGTAGGCCTTGGCGAGCGCAGTCAGGGCGGCGATCTCCGCGGGGGTGTAGACGGTCCCGGCCTCGGTGACATTGGTCAGCGACAGCATCCCGCGCTGGACGCCGTGGACACCGCTTTCGCCGGTTGTGGCGAGGGCCTGTCCCAGCGTTTCAGAGGTGATCTTGCCCCGCTCGCCCGGTACTAGAACCAGCTTGGCCCCGGAATAGAACTCCGGCGCGCCGCATTCGTCTTCGGCGGCATGGGCATGGCTGTGGCAGAAGACGCCGCCCCAGGGCGGGCAGTGGGTGGCGATGACAAGGGCGTTGGCGGCGGTGCCGGTGGCGACCAGACGGACCTCGGCCTGCGGCGCCTCGAAGATGTCCCGCACCAGAGCCGTGACGCGGTCCATCGCGGCATCGGCGCCGTAGGAGCGTTCGTAGCCCTCGTTCGCCTTCAGGATCGCGGCCATGATCTCGGGCGCGGCGCCGGAGGTGTTGTCGGAGGCAAAGCGCATCAGGGGGTTTCCTCGATCAGGTAGTCTTCCCAGTCGTCCTCGGGGACCTCGGTTTCGGAAAGCGTCACGCCCCGGATCGACTGGCCAGCCTTGTGGGTGCTGTCGGGATCGCCGGTCAGCAGCGGGTGCCAGGCCGGGAGTTTCTTCTTCTGGAACAGCAGCTTGTAGGCGCAGGTCGCGGGCATCCAGTAGGCGATCTTCGGCAGGGTCTTGGGCGTCAGGACCACGCATTCCGGGACATGCAGCTTGCGGTTCGGATAGTCGCGGCACTGGCAGGTATCGCCGTCGAACAGGCGGCAGGCGATCCGGGTATAGGCGACCTCGCCGGTGTCCTCATACTCCAGCTTGTTCAGGCAGCATTTGCCGCAGCCGTCGCAGAGCGCCTCCCATTCCTGTTGGGTAAGCTTGGTCAGCGGAACGGTTTCCCAGAAGCGGGGGCGCAGGTTGGTCATGCGCGCAAGGTGCCTTGGCCGGGCCCGGAATGGAAGGGGTCAGAGGGCGGCGAGGAGTTCGCGCGCCCTTTCGCAGTCGGCATCCATCTGGGCGATCAGCGATGGCAGTCCGTCGAACTTCATCTCGGGCCGCAGGAAATCGACCAGCGCGACCGAGAGGTGGTGGCCGTACAGGTCGCCCTTGAAATCGAGAAGGTAGGTTTCCAGGTTCGGCACGTCGCCGCCGAACATCGGACGGATGCCCAGGCTGGCGGCGCCCATGTAGCTGCCCGCCTGCGGCCCGGTAAGAACGTCGACCTTGACGGCATAGACCCCGAAACGCGGCAGGTGCAGGCCGGAAAGCGCCATGTTGGCGGTGGGAAAGCCCAGCTCCCGGCCCCGTTTTTCGCCGTGGATCACCTCTCCCTCGATCCGGTGCAGGTGGCCCAGCATGTCGGCGGCATCGCGGGGGCGGCCCTCGGTCAGCGCTTGGCGGATCGCGGTGGAGGACACCTCGCGCCCGGCGATTTCCACCAGGGGCGCGATGGTGGTGGCAAAGCCGAAGCGTTCGCCCAAGCTACGCAGGTCCTGCGCGGTGCCGGTGCGGCCCTTGCCGAAGCAGAAGTCGGAGCCGACGACGACATGGGCGATGCCCAGCCCTTCGGCCAGGACCACCCGCGCGAAGTCTTCGGGCGTGAGCGCCGCCAGCGCGCGGTTGAAGGGCAGCTGGAACAGGTGCTCGACGCCCAGCTTCGCCAGCCGGTTGGCGCGAGCCTCGGCGTTCATCAGGCGGAAGGGCGGGGCGTCAGGGGCGAAGAACTGGCGGGGGTGCGGCTCGAAGGTGATGATGCCCAGGGGGCCCCGGTCGCGGGCGCGGTCGATCACCGAGCGGTGCCCCAGATGCACGCCGTCGAAATTGCCCATCGCCACGGAAGCACCCCGGGCATTCGGGTCAAGCCACTGGTAATCCTGATGAATCTGCATTCGCGCCCTTCAAAGGGGGCGGCCGCCCCGTCAGTCGAACTTGCGGCTGGGCGCCAGAACCAGCGCCTCGCCCTTCAGGACAACGGTTTTACCCACCGAGGCGAGGGTTTCAAGGGTGACTCGGCGCTTTGCATGGTCGATCGCGGTCACGGTAACCTCAGCCCGGACCATGTCGCCCGGACGGACGGGGGCCATGAACCTGAGCGACTGGCCAAGGTAGACGGTGCCGTGGCCGGGAAGCTGTTCGCCGATGACGGCCGAGATCAGGCCCGCGGTCAGCATGCCGTGGGCGATGCGGCCTTCGAAAATGGTGTCCTGGGCATAGCTGTCATCCAGGTGGACGGGGTTCCGGTCGGTGGAGACTTCGGCAAAAAGCTCGATATCCCGGTCGGTTATGACCTTCGACAGGTGGCGGGACATGCCGATTTCGATGTCCTCGATGCAGATCGTGCCGCGGGGCATGTTGTCGAGCATGGGGTCCGATTCCCTTCCGGTCATGCGGGAACCCTAGCATATGCTGCGCCGCAGAACAATCGGCTGCGCAAGAAATGTTCAATCGCGTGGCGGCGGGTGAACGAAAGTTACCGCGCCGTCAGCGCAGGCGACCCATCGCGAAGGTGGGCGACAGTTCCTTGCTGTCAAGCCAGGCGTCCAGCCGGGACTGGTCCGGGTTCTCGACGTCCGCGCCGAAGCGTTCGGCCTCCAGCCCGCCGGTGATGAAGAGCGTGTCCAGCCCCTCGCCGATACCGCCTTGAATATCCGTGGAAATCCCGTCGCCGATGCAGAGGATCTGCGGGTCGGCGGGGGCTCCGGCCTCGGCCAGGCGGCGGCGGGCGAGGTCGTAGATCGGGGGGTGCGGCTTGCCGAAATAAAGCGTGGTGCCGCCCATCTGCTCATATTCCTGTGCCAGCGCCCCGGCGCAGTAGAGCCGCTTGTCGCCCATGTCGACGACGATGTCCGGGTTTGCGCAGAGCATTGGCAATTCAAGCGTTTTTCCCAAAAGAAGGGCGGCGCGGTAGTCGTCGGGCGTTTCGGTCAGATCATCGCGCAGGCCGGTGCAGACGATGCCTTCGGCCTCGCGCAGCGGGACGCGGGTGATCGGCGGCTGGGTCGCGGCGTAGGCGGCCAGATCCTCGGCGAAATCGGTGAAGAAAGGTTCATCCTTGGGCGCGCCGATGTGGTGGACGCGGCGGCCCACGGCACCCGAAAGCATCCCCATCTGCGCCGCATCGCCGGAGGTGACGACGATATCCCAGGCGTCACGAGGGACGCCGAGGCCGTCCAACTGCTTGACAATGCTGGATTTCGGTCGAGGCGCGTTGGTCATCAGGACGACCCTGCCCCCGGTCGCCCGGAAGCCCTGCAGCGCGGCGACGGCGGCGGGAAAGGCCGCCTTGCCGTTGTGCAGGCAGCCCCAGAGGTCGCAGAAGACGGCGTCGTAGCGGCCGGTCAGGTCGGCGAGCGAGCGGATGATTTCGGTCATTCGGGACCCTTTCGGAGCAGAACCGGCGGTCTGGATTCGGTATGGTTTGCGTCTGGCTTCCGTCCATACGCGCGTACAGACGGAAGGGCACGCAACACCCCCGGCGTCAGAGCTTCAGCGCGGGGATGATCTGCTTCTTGCGGCTCATGATGCCGGGCAGGACGACGGTGTCGCCGGTCACTTTCGCACCGAACGAGGCCTCGGCCAGTTGCTTGACCAGGTCGTTCGGGACGAGAAGCGTCGCCTCTTCCTTCAGGATGTCGACGACGAAAAGGAGGACCTGATCGGCCCCGTCTTCCTTCGCCACGCCAGCCATCGCGGCCATCAGGCTGGCCTTGCGGTCGAGAACCAGTTTCGGCGCGGTGGTCTCCAGCACCGAGACGCGAAGTTCCTTCCCGGCGACGTTGTATTCCTTGGAATCCATCCGCAGCAGTTCGGCGTCGGAGAAGGCGGAGACGTCGGACTTGGCCTCGAACATCGCGGTGGCCAGGTCGGGGATCGAGACGCGCAGGTCAGCGGCGAGCTTCTCGGCCACGGCGCGGTCATGCGGCGTGGTGGTGGGCGAGCGGAATTCCAGCGTGTCGGACAGGATGCAGGACAGCATCGCGCCCTTGATGCCCTTCGGAGCCTGGGCCAGCGTGTCGCCCATCAGGTCGTGCAGGATGGTGGCGGTGCAGGCCAGCGGGCGGATGGTGATGTCGATGGGGGTCTTGGTCTTGATGCCGCCGACCAGCATGTGATGGTCGATGATGCCCTGGATCTTCGCCTCGTTGACGGAAGGCGGCAGTTCGGCGGGGTTGTTGGTGTCGACGATCACCACTTTGTCGTCGGCGGTCACGTCCTGGATGATCGCGGGCTTGTCGAGGCCCCAGTGCTTCAGCACGAAGGCGGCTTCGGTGTTGGGCTCGCCCAGCAGGACGGCTTTCGCCGGGGTGCCGATTTCGTTCAGATACCAGGCCCAGATGATCGGAGAGCCGGTGGAATCGGTGTCGGGGGATTTGTGGCCGAAGACGAGGGTGGTCATGGGGCTGAACCTTTGAGGCGCTGATTTCGCGCGGTGTATAGGGGGCGAGGACGGGATTGTCACGGGGCGCTATGGTTGGGGTTGTCATCGGGTGGCGATTGTCATACATGTATGATATGTATGACGGAGGGGGTTGCGATGCTGTCGGTCAGATTGCCGGAAGAGCTTGAACAGCGGCTGGAGGCGCTTGCCAAGGCGACCGGGCGCAGCAAGACCTACTATGTGCGCGAGGCTTTGATCCAGAAGCTTGAGGACATGGAAGACATCTACATGGCCGAAGCGGTGCTGGAGCGGATCAGGAGCGGTGAAGAGAAGGTGATTTCGGCCGAGGAATTCTGGCGTGAAATGGACGATTGAGTATGCCGTGTCGGCGCAGAAGCCGATGCGACGGCTCGATCCCAACGTCAGGCGGCGAATCCGGGATTTCCTGAGTACGCGCGTCGCGGGTCTCGATGACCCCCGACAGTTGGGTGACGCCTTGCAGGGCGCGCGGCTGGGCGGGCTCTGGCGCTACCGGGTGGGGGACTACCGCATCCTTGTGGAGATCAAGGACGAGATCGTGACCGTCCTCGTCGTCGGGATCGGCCATCGCGGCGAGGTCTATCGCTGAGGCTCGACAGGTTGGCGGGCGGTCCAGAGGATGTGGCCGACCGAGGCCGCCATCACCATCGCCCCGCCGATCAGGGTGGGGGTGGTGGGGGTTTCAAGGAACACCAGCCAGACCCAGACCGGGGTCAGCGTGGTCTCCAGCGCGCCGATCAGGGCGGTTTCCACCGGGGTCGTGTGGCGCGAGCCGAGCACGAACAGCGCGAAGCCGAGGGTGGAGTTGATCAGCCCGAAGCCTGCCATCAGGAGAAGGTTCGGCGCGTCGAGGCCTGACAGACTGGCGAAGGGGATCATCGCCAAGGGCGCCCAGACGGCGGACAGGGTTCCGGCGGCGAGGGTGGGGGTGTCGGGGCTGCCCCGTCCGATCAGGATCAGCCCGGCCATCGCCAGCACCATGCCGAAGGCCATCAGGTCGCCCAGAAGCGTCCCGTCGCCGCCGAGGCCGACCATCACCGCCGCCCCGATCAGTGCCAGTCCGGCGGCAAGGATGCCGACGCGGCCGGGCGGTTCCTTCAATAGCCACCAGCCGAGGAAAGCCGCGATGAAGGGCAGGGTGGCGTAGATGATCGCGACATGGGCGATGGAAGTGGCTTTGAGCGAGCCGACGAAAAGCAGCATCCCGAGGCCGGAGAGCAGCGAATAGGCCCAGCCTGCCGCGCCGAGCCGGGTGAAGTCGCGGAAGCCTTCCGCCCCCTTCAGCCACCAGAGGGTGACGAACAGGCCCGCGGCGCCGGCCAGCCCGCGCCAGAGGATCACGGTGGGGGTGTCGAGCGGGATGGCGCGGGCGAAAAGGCCCGAGGTGCTCCAGGCCAGCGTCGCGCCGAGAAGCATCAGGATGCCCTGGCGGTGGGCGTCTACCACGGCTGCGGGGCCTTGGGGAGCGTAGGCCACTGCGACGGGTCGTGGCCGTAGATCAGCAGCGCGCCGGGCGGGGCGAGGGAGAGCAGGCGGTCGGCGGAGATTTTCGCGGCGACGGGGTCGTCGGCATCGGGGAAGCCCTCGCCGGGTTCCGAGGCGCGGTTGATCGCGTCGGCGGCGAGGATGACATGGCGGCTGTCGGGCAGGGTGAGGAGGGCGGAGAGGTGCCCGGCGGTATGGCCGGGGGTGGGGATCAGGGTCAGGCCGTCGCAGACCGGGGTGTCGGCATCGATCAGGCGGTAGGCAGCGTCTGGCCAGGGGATCGGACGGGCTTGGCCGAAGTAGAGCGGGGCAGGCTCGGCGCGTTCGCGGGCGGTCATGAGGATGAGGGCATGGGCGAAGAGGGGCAGCGAGCCGACGTGGTCGATGTGGCCGTGGGAGAGGATGACGAGGTCGATGTCGGCGGGCGCGAGGCCCAGAAGCGCCAGTGCGCCCTCGGCGGTCTGGTCGGGGCGATAATCGAGCAGACGACCGAAGCGGGGCAGGCCGTCCTGCGCGGGGCGGGCGGGGTCGGTCAGGTAGTCGGGCGGAAAGCCGGTGTCGAACAGGATGTTCTGGCCCCGGTCGGTCTGCATCAGGAAGCCGGGGATGCCGATCACCCGCTCGCCGCCCCGCACCTCGAAGAGGCCGAGGTCGAGGATGTAAAGCCGGGACAGCTTGCCCGGCAGGATCACAGCTTCAGCTCTTCCAGGGTGAAGCCCTGCTTCTGCAACAGGTTCAGCACCCCGTCCTGACCGGACAGATGCAGCGCCCCGAAGGCCGCGAAGACCGGGCCCTTCGACGCGGCTTCGGTCAGCACCGGAATCCAGGCGCGGTTGCGGGATGCGGCGACGATTTCCTCCATCCGGGCGAATTCGGCGTCCACCTCGGCATGGGTATAGCCCGGCATGTCGTAGCTGATGAAGCGCATCAGCTCCCAGGCGGCACGGCTTTCCCCGGCGAAATAGCCGTCGACGAGTGTGGTGAAATAATCCTCGCCCTGCGGTTCGATGGCGAGGGTGGAGACCAGCATCTCGGTCAGTTCCGCCTCGGTCAGGTTGCCGAAGATCTTGAACAGGGTGTCGTAGGGTTCCAGCGCGCGGACCGGCACCCCGGCTTCCTGAGCGGCCTTGATCACCAGCCGGTCAAGCCCCTCGGGTTCGGATGTCATCTGCAGCATGGCGCAGGGCGGGATCGAGAGCAGTGTCAGCACATACCAGGGCTTGAACTTTGCGGTCATGAAGGCCGGGATGCCACGGGCGGACATGGCGTCGGAGAGCTGTGCCCAGACCTCGGGCGGCAGCTGCTGGTTCAGAAGCGGGCCTTCGGTGATCACCATCGTCGACGGGTCGCGGGCGATCTGCGCTTTCAGCGCCTTCTCCTCCTCCGGCCCGGCCTCGACCAGCACCACGCTGGCCCCGGTGATCGCGGGCATCAGCGCGGCCAGGTTCGCCGCATGGCGCGGGTCGTCGAAGTGATAGGTCCCGGCAAGCGTGATCACCTGATCGCCCTTGGTCGCGCGCCAGAAATTGCCTCTCGCGAAGGGGATGGCATCGGCGGCGGCCGTGACCTCGGCCTTCCGGGCCGGGTCCATCGTGTCGAAAAGGTTATGGCCGACGCATTCGGCAGACAGCGGGGCCGCAGCAAGGAAGCCAAGCACGAGGGAGAGGGCGGCAAGGAAGCGGGACATGCGGGCAATCACGATTGGGTCGGTCGGCCCGCATCGTGGCACCCGGCCCGGAAAAGGCAATGCGAAAAGCCGGGGCGCGGGTGTTGACTCGTGGCCGGGCATCGCCTACCTCAAGCCGCGTTGGCACTCAGGCCATCTGAGTGCTAACCGAAATCAAACCTGGAAACTCAAGGGAGTACCCCAGATGGCTTTCAAACCGCTGCATGACCGCGTGCTGGTCAAGCGTATCCAGTCCGACGAAAAGACCAAGGGCGGGCTGATCATCCCCGATACCGCCAAGGAAAAGCCCGCCGAGGGCGAGATCGTGTCCGTGGGCGAAGGCGCCCGCAAGGATTCGGGCGAGCTGATCGCGCCGTCGGTCAAGGCCGGTGACCGCATCCTGTTCGGCAAATGGTCGGGCACTGAAGTCACGCTGAACGGCGAAGAGCTGCTGATCATGAAGGAAAGCGACATCCTCGGGATCATTTCCTGAGGGGAGTCGGGGTGAACCCCGACCTACGCAATCCATAACCCATTCTAGGAGCTACCAAAAATGGCTGCAAAAGACGTCAAGTTCGACACCGACGCCCGCGACCGCATGCTGCGCGGCGTGAACATCCTGGCCGACGCCGTCAAAGTCACCCTCGGCCCGAAAGGCCGCAACGTGGTGATCGACAAATCGTTCGGCTCGCCCCGCATCACCAAGGACGGCGTCACCGTCGCCAAGGAAATCGAACTGGCCGACAAGTTCGAGAACATGGGCGCGCAGATGGTGAAGGAAGTCGCTTCCCGCACCAATGACGAGGCCGGTGACGGCACCACCACCGCGACCGTGCTGGCCCAGGCCATCATCCGCGAAGGCATGAAATCGGTGGCCGCCGGCCTGAACCCGATGGACCTGAAGCGCGGCATCGACCTCGCCACCGCCAATGTCGTCGCCTCGATCAAGGCGGCTGCCCGCCCGGTCAAGGACTCGGCCGAAGTCGCCCAGGTCGGCACCATCTCGGCCAACGGCGAGGCTGAAATCGGCCGTCAGATCGCGGAAGCGATGCAGAAGGTCGGCAACGAGGGTGTGATCACCGTCGAAGAGAACAAGGGCCTGGAGACGGAGACCACCGTCGTCGAAGGGATGCAGTTCGACCGCGGCTACCTGTCGCCCTATTTCGTTACCAACGCCGACAAGATGATCGCCGAGCTGGAAGACGCCTACATCCTGCTGCACGAGAAGAAGCTTTCGTCGCTGCAGCCGATGGTTCCGCTCTTGGAAGCCGTGATCCAGTCGGAGCGCCCGCTGATCATCGTGGCCGAAGACGTGGAAGGCGAGGCTCTGGCCACGCTGGTCGTCAACAAGCTGCGGGGCGGGTTGAAAATCGCTGCCGTCAAGGCTCCGGGTTTCGGCGACCGTCGCAAGGCCATGCTGCAGGACATCGCGATCCTGACCGGCGGCCAGGTCATCAGCGACGATCTGGGCATGAAGCTGGAGAATGTCGGGCTCGACATGCTGGGCCGGGCGAAGAAGGTCATCATCAAGAAGGATGATACCACCGTCATCGACGGCGCTGGCGACAAGGCGGAAATCGAAGCCCGCGTCGGCCAGATCCGGGCGCAGATCGAGGAAACCACCTCGGACTACGACCGTGAGAAGCTGCAGGAGCGTGTGGCCAAGCTGGCGGGCGGCGTTGCGGTGATCCGCGTCGGCGGCATGACCGAAGTCGAAGTGAAAGAGCGCAAGGACCGCGTTGACGACGCCCTGAACGCGACCCGTGCGGCCGTGCAGGAAGGCGTGATCGTCGGTGGCGGCGTGGCGCTGGTGCAGGCGGCCAAGGGTCTGGAAGGCCTGAAAGGCGCCAACAGCGACCAGGACGCGGGCATCGCCATCGTCCGCCGCGCGCTGGAAGCTCCGCTGCGCCAGATCGCCGAGAATGCCGGTGTCGACGGTGCCGTCGTCGCGGGCAAGATCCGCGAATCGAAGGACAATGCCTTCGGCTTCAACGCGCAGACCGAAGAATATGGCGACATGTTCAAGTTCGGCGTGATCGACCCGGCGAAAGTGACCCGCACCGCGCTGGAAGACGCGGCCTCGGTCGCCTCGCTTCTGATCACCACCGAAGCGATGATCGCCGACCGTCCCGAGCCGAAAGCTGCCCCGGCGATGCCCGGCGGCGGCGGCATGGGCGGGATGGACTTCTGATCCATCTCTTTCGGTCGAAGGAATGGGAGGGGCGGTCTTCGGGCCGCCCCTTTGCTTTGTCAGAGCGGCTTCACCAGCCGTTCGATCCAATGCCCGGTGGTTTCGTCGCGGCGACGAAGGCCGGTGCCCTGAAACCCCTCCCGCTCCCAGAACGCCCGTCCGCGCGGGTTGGCGTCGAGGACGGCGAGGTAGAGGCGTGGGGCGCCCCGGCTGCGGGCAAGAGTTTCGGCATGGGCGAGGAAGGCCTTGCCATGCCCCGCGCCTTGCGCCCAGGGGCCGAGGAGCATGAGGCCGAGATAGGCGTCGGCGGGTTCCGGGAAGCCGTAGGAGACTTCGGCGACGCCGGAGAGGCGGTCCGGTGCGGCGCCCCCCTCCCCTCTCCCCTCCCCACGAGGGGGAGGGGAAGCGCTTTTGTCGGCGCCGGGCGCGACGGGCGCGGAGGGAAGGAACAGGCCCAGCCGGTGCGATTGCGCGGGGTCGCAGCCGGGCGGGCCGTCGGTGAAGAACTCCCGCGACTGGCGGTCCGGCTCGCAGGCGCCTTCGGCGAGGAGCCAGTAGTCGGGCGCCTCGGCGTAGAAGCGGGCGACGAGGGGGGCCTCGGAGGGGAGAAGCTCACGGATCGGCATGAGCGATCCTGAGGATTTCCAGCTCAAGGGTCCCGGCGGGGCGCTTCCATGTCACCACATCGCCGACCTGTGCGCCGAGGAGCGCCCGTGCCAGCGGAGAGTTCGGCGCGATGCGGTGGCGGGTGGCGTCGGCTTCGTCTTCGCCGGTGATCTGGTAGGTGGTTTCCCGTCCGTCCTCGTCGGCCACGGTGACGGCCAGGCCGAAGGCGACTTCGGTCAGGTCGTGGGTGGCGGGGTCGATGACGACGGCGGCCTTCAGCCGGGCCTCCAGCCAGCGCAGGTCGCGTTCGGCGGCGGCTTCGGGCAGCTTGTCCAGCCGGTCGGGGCGGGCCTTCAGCGCGGCAAGGTCGGACTGACGCTGCGCGATCCGGTCATGCAGCACAGCCAGCCCTCGGGGGGTGACGATGTTCGGGCCGGGGGGCACCGGCAGTTCGGGCAGGTCGGGGCGGTCGTTCCCGGCATCCTCGTTGACGAAGGCGCGGCTCATTTCAGGATCACTTCCAGCGGGTCGTAGAGTGCGGCCCCGACCCCCCAGGCGGCGTCGGGCAGGCTGTCGGGCTTGAAGCGGACATGCCCGGCGGCGAGTTCCACGCGCGAGAAGAAGCGGCGCTCGGTGACGACGCCCTCGGGGTCCTGCCAGGTGTCGTCGAGGTCGCCGTGCTCAAGCGTGCAGCGGAAGAAGAGGTCGACCTGGTGGAAGCCGGTGTCGGGGTCGTGGAATTCGTTGACCAGCACCGGGGGGCCGACGGCGATGGTCAGGCCGGTTTCCTCATGCACTTCGCGCGCCAGGTTCTGCGGCAGGGATTGCCCCGCCTCGCAGCCGCCGCCGGGGGCGCACCAGAGGCCAAGTCGCGCCCCGGGATAGGCGTTGACGAGGAGAAGCCGGTCCTCATGCAGGATCAGCGCGCGGGCGGCGAGGCGGGGTTTGGGGCGGGCCATGCCCCCGACCCTTCCCCGCCCGGCCCGAAAAGTCCAGAGGTCCGCGCCTCAGCCCTCGGCCGGGAGGCGGACGGCATCCTCGTCGGGAATGCCGCGATGCTCGCTCCACAGCAGGTAGGACGACCCGGACAGCACCAGCAGGATGCCCAGCCAGTAGCTGCCCTCGGGCGCGAAGTTCAGCACCAGCCAGCTGACCGCGATGTTGGAGAAGAGCTTGAGGTCGTCGAAGGGCTGGACGAAGGCGGCGTCGGCGGCGGCATAGCTGAGCGTCAGGAAATGCTGCGCGAAATACATGATCACGCCGCCTGCCAGCAGGTAGACCCAGATCTCGGACGAGGGCATCTCGAACCCGGCCCCCAGCGAGAACATCAGGTTGATCGGCGTCAGCAGCACCAGAAGCCACATGGTGATCGCAGTCTGCGGTTCGTCCCGCGTCAGCCGTTTCGTCACCAGCGAGGCGCCGCCCCAGGTGATCGCGGCGGCGATGGGCAGAAGCTTGTCCGCGCCGAAGCCGCTTTCCCAGGGCCGCAGGATGATCATGGCGCCGGTGAAGCCGAAGGCGGCGGCGATCCAGCGGTTGGGGCCGACGCGCTCTCCCAAGAGGAGCGCCGCGCCGATCATCACGAAGAAGGGCGAGGTCATCACCAGGGCGATGACATGCCAGGGCGGGGTGCCGCTGGCGAAGGCCATCGTGAAGGCCTGCACCCCGAGGACAGACAGCGCGACGCGCAGCAGGTGCAGGACGGGATGGGCGGTCTTCATGGCCGCGATCCCGTGGCGCCAGAGGAAGGGCAGCGAGAAGACGGTGGCGATGGCATATTGCCAGAAGGCGTCGGACTGGGCCTTGAAGCCCATCTTGTAGGTGACGGTCCAGGTGACGGCATTGGCCAGCGCAAAGCAGATGCCCGCGGCGACCATATAGGCTGCGCCTTTATAGAGGTTCGTCTGATTCATGGTGCTACCCATCCCTGACCACCGTTGAATCAGGGGATCATGGGAAACACCCGTCCGGGCCGAAGGCGGCCCGGGACGTGCGCTCTCATTCTCTTTCCTCCGGCCTGTTACCGTCGGCCCCGGAGTTCCACCGGATCTGCTGACCCCCGTTGCCGGGGCGCTCGCGGGCTGTCACCGCCGGTGGGGACTTGCACCCCGCCCTGAGAACGCCGGATAGACCCGGCCGGGAAGGGCTAGCAGGGCGCGGGCGGCGGGGCAAGCGCGGCTTGCGCAGGGGAATGGTGCGGCAATGCACCCCGGCGTGACGCTGCGTCGGGTTTCGCCGCAGGCGGGCATTCCGGGCTTGATCGCGGGCGGCGGCGGGCGGACAGTCGGGCCATGTGGCTGACCGGACGCCTTGCCCGCTTCCTGCCTGCGCCTGCGACCGACGAGGGCGCAGGGGTGGCGGATGCGGTTGTCCTGCTGCATGGGCTGGCGCGGACCGATGCCTCGCTGGCCCCGATGGCGCTGGCGTTGAAGGCGGCGGGGTTCCGGGTGCTGAACTGGTCCTACCCTTCGACCAAGGCCCCGCCGGAAGAACTGGCCGAGGAGGTGGGCCAAGCGGTCGCGCAAGTCGGGCCGGGCCGGGTGCATTTCGTGACCCATTCGATGGGCGGCATCCTTCTGCGCGACTGGCTGGCGCGGCACCGCCCGGCGCAGATGGGCCGGGTGGTGATGCTGGCCCCGCCGAACCACGGGTCGGAGCTGGTGGACCGCCTGGGCGACAACCCGGTCTTCCACATGGTCAACGGCAAGGCGGGCAAGACGCTGGGCACCGGGCCGGAGAGCTGGCCGAACAGCCTGCCGCCCGCCGACTATCCGCTGGGCGTCATCGCCGGGACGCGGTCGCTCAATCCGGTCTGGAACGCCATGCTGCCGGGGTCGAACGACGGCAAGGTCACGGTGGAGAGCACAAGGCTGGATGGCATGGCCGACCATCTGGTGATGCCGGTGACGCATACCTTCATGATGGTCAACCCGGTGGTGATCCGGCAGGTGCTTTCTTTCCTGCGGTCGGGGAAGTTCGACCCTTCGCTGACGCTTTCGACCGTGGTGAAAGAGACTTTTCAGGCGGTGCAGTCCGGCTGACGACCTCGGGCGTGCCGGTATCCGGGCGGCCCTTCTCCAGTTGCGAGCGGCCCATCGCGGCCAGCGCCTCATACTGGCAGACGAAGGCGGCAAGCTCTTTCTCCTCCAGCTCCTCCAGGTCGAGCAGCGACAGATGCGCGCCCTTGGTGGCGCGGATCAGCTCGTCCAGTTTCAGCTGCATCGCCACGGTATCGCGGTTCTGGGTGTTCTGGATCAGGAAGACCATCAGGAAGGTGATGATGGTGGTGCCGGTGTTGATCACCAGCTGCCAGGTGTCGGAGAAGCCGAAGACCGGGCCGGAGATCACCCAGACCACGATGATTGCGACGGCAAGCAGGAAGGTGATCGGACGGCCCGACAGCTGGGCGATCCAGCGGGCGGTGTGGGTGTAGACAGAGGATTTGTCGGTCATGGCGGTCCTCGGGCGGGGCGGCAGCCCGAGCATAACGCAGATTGCGGGGATCGGTGCCCTGACCCTGATCAAGGTGGCGGCTCGTCGTGCCCTTCGTTTCTCGCCGGGTCCTGCGACGAGAAGCCGAAGGCGAACGAGGAGCGGTCAGGCGCGGATGATCCGGTTCACATGACCCATCTTGCGGCCCGGACGGGGCGCGCCCTTGCCGTAGAGATGGACGGCGGTGTCGCGGGCCTTCAGCAGATCGGGCACGCGGAGGATGTCGTCGCCGATCAGGTTCTCCATCACCACGTCGGCGTAGCGGTTGCCGTCGCCCAGAGGCAGGCCCGCCACCGCGCGGATGTGCTGTTCGAACTGGTCCACCGTGCAGCCGGCTTGCGTCCAGTGGCCGGAGTTGTGGACGCGCGGCGCGATCTCGTTGACCAGCAGGCCCTTGGGCGTCACGAACAGCTCCACCCCCATCACGCCGACATAGTCCAGCGCGTTCAGGATGCGGGCGGCCAGCAGCACGGCGTCCGAGGCCTGCGCGGGCGACAGGCGGGCGGGCACGGTGGTGGTGCGCAGGATGCCCTCGCGGTGGATGTTCTCTCCGGGGTCGAAACAGGCGACCGAGCCGTCGAGGCCGCGGGCGGCGATGACCGAAACCTCGCGGTCGAAGGCGACGAAGCCTTCCAGCACGGAGGGCGCGTTGTTCATCGCGGCCCAGGCGGCAGGGATGTCCTGCGCGCTTTCCAGCTTGACCTGGCCCTTGCCGTCATAGCCAAGCCGCGTGGTCTTGAGGATCGCGGGCAGGCCAAGGCTTTCGGCGGCAGCGCGGAGGTCGGTCTCGGAGTTGACGGCAGCCCAGGGGGCGGTCTGCAGGCCAAGATCGTTCAGGAAAGACTTCTCGCTGATCCGGTCCTGGCTGATGGCCAATGCCCGGCGGTTCGGGCGGATCGGTTTCAGGCTTTCGAGGAGGTCCAGCGCGGAAGTCGGGACGTTCTCGAATTCATAGGTGATCACGTCAACCGAACCGGCAAAGGCGCGCAGGGCGGCCTCGTCCTCGTAGGGCGCGGTGGTGACGGTCAGCGCCACGTCGCCCGCCGGGGCGGCGCCGGGCTCGTAGATGTGGCAGCGATAGCCCAACCGGCTGGCCGCGACCGAGAGCATCCGTCCCAACTGCCCGCCGCCGAGGATGCCGATGGTCGCGCCCTGCGGAAGCTCACTCATCCTTCGGCTCCTCGGGGATCGAGGCCGACAGCGCGTCGCGCCAGGCGTCCAGCTTCGCGGCCACGGCGGGATCGGAGACCGCAAGGATCGCTGCCGCCATCAGCCCGGCATTCGCCGCCCCGCCGATGGCCATCGTGGCGACCGGATAGCCCTTCGGCATCTGCAGGATGGAATAAAGCGAATCGACCCCCGCCAGCGCCTTCGTCTGCACCGGCACGCCGATCACCGGCACGCGGGTCTTCGACGCCATCATGCCGGGCAGATGCGCCGCCCCGCCCGCCCCGGCGATGATCACCTTGAGGCCCCGGGCAACGGCGGTCTTGCCATAATCCCACAGCCGATCCGGCGTGCGATGCGCGCTGACGATCTTCGCCTCGTAGGCGATGCCGAGTTCATCCAGGATTTCGGCGGCTGCCTTCATCGTCGGCCAGTCGCTTTGCGACCCCATGATGATTCCGACGGATACGGCCATGCGCGCGCCCTCTTGGTTCACCGCGCGATTAGCGGGAACCGCGCGCAGGGGCAAGCGTCAGGCTATGATGCCCGTCACGCAATGATATCCGGGATCAGCATATCCTCGATCTTCACGATCTGGTCCTTCAGCGCCAGCTTCTGCTTTTTCAACCGGCGCAGGGTCAGCGCGTCGGGGCGACCCGTCTCCTCAAGCGCGTGGATGGCCTGGTCGAGGTCGCGGTGTTCGCGGCGCAGGACTTCAAGCCTGATGCCAAGCATCTCGACGTGGTTGAGTTCGGTGGGGGCGTTCATGGTCTGGCGAATCGGTTCCTGCCTTTGTGCAAGGATATAGGAAAGCGTTCATCATGGGGGAAGGTTTCTGCGCGAAATCGCCGCAAACGGGTGCCCTTGCCGCCTGCGCCGGGCCTTGCGGGGCGCGCGGGCGGGCCCCATATTCACCCCATGCGGTGCCTGAATGCGGGGCCGCAAAGACCGAACCGTCGCTTATGCCAAGGACTGTCCGATGACGAAACTGAGCTTTGGGGCCCATCCCTATCTTCTGGGGTTCGAGCAGCTGGAACGGCTGGTGGAACGCACCGCGAAATCGGGGGCCGAGGGCTATCCTCCCTTCAACATCGAGGCGGTGGCGGACAACGCCTACCGGATCACGCTGGCCGTCGCGGGCTTCCGCGAGGAGGACCTGTCGATCACGGTCGAGGACCGGCAGCTGGTGGTCAGGGGCCGTCAGGCCGAGGATACGGGCGACCGGGTGTTCCTGCATCGCGGCATCGCGGCAAGGGCCTTCCAGCGCAGCTTCGTGCTGGCCGACGGGGTCGAGGTTGCCGGGGCCACGATGGAGCACGGCCTGCTGCACGTCGACCTGCGCCGGCATGTGCCGGAGACCGTGGTGCAGACGATCAGGATCGGTCGCAAGGATGCCAGCCACAAGGAAGGGGGCAAGACATGAACACGCCATTCGACGGACTGCCGCAAGGGGCCGACCGGATCGTCTATGTCCGCGAGATCGCGGTGGATGACCTGCCGGACGAAGTGCGCGAGCAGGTGGGCGAGGCGCAGGTGATCTGGTCGGTCCACGGGGCCGACGGGCGCCAGCTTGCACTGGTCGCCGACCGCAAGCTTGCCTTCCATCTCGCGCGTGAACACGACTTCACGCCCGTAAGCGTGCACTGATTTCCAGCGCCGTCAGCCGTTCGCGGCTGGCCTTGTGCGACGGAACCGCTACGCTTCGGCGTACAGGGTTTGTTGCGTCAATGGAGGTCGCCTTGAAAACCACTACCGGATACTCGGGCATTCAGATTTCGTTGCACTGGCTGGTTGCCATCCTGATCGTCGTCGCCTGGTTCACCGGCGAGGGCGGCAAAGCGGCGATGAAGGTGGTGGAAAAGGGCGGCACGGCAGGTTTCGTCCCGCATGTGGCGATCGGCCTGGCGATCCTGGCGCTGGTCGTGACCCGGCTGCTGCTCAGGCTGGGCCGCGGCACGCCCGCCGCGCCGGGAGAGCCGGGCAGCCTGGCGGTGCTGGCCTCGGACTGGGGACACCGGTTGATCTATCTCTTGATGCTCGCCGTGCCGCTGGGCGGGCTGTGCACATATTTCCTCGGGCTCGATGTCGGCGATCTTCACGAGCTTGGCGCGAATGTGCTGATGGTGGTGATCCTGGGCCATGCGCTGATGGCGCTCTATCACCAGTATGTGCTGAAGGACGGGGTCCTGAGCCGGATGATGCGGCCGGAATGAACGACAAAGGCCGCGCCCGCAAGCGCGGCCTTCTTTCTGCAGGGGTGACGGTCAGGCCCGGATCAGGCCCATCTGCTCCAGCTTCAGCAGGACCTGATGCGCGCAGTGGTCGACATCGACATTCTCGGTGTCCACCACCAGTTCGGCCTTGGTCGGCGCCTCATAGGGGTCGGAAATCCCGGTGAATTCCTTGATCTTGCCCTCGCGCGCCAGCTTGTAGAGACCCTTGCGGTCGCGGCGTTCGCATTCTTCCAGGCTGGTCGCCACATGCACCTCGACGAAGGCGCCGAAGGATTCGACCATCTCGCGCACGGCCCGCCGGGTGGCGGTATAGGGCGCGATGGGCGCGCAGATCGCGATGCCGCCGTTCTTGGTGATCTCGGACGCGACATAGCCGATGCGCTTGATGTTCAGGTCGCGGTGCTCCTTCGAGAAGCCCAGTTCCGAGGACAGATGCTTGCGCACCACGTCGCCGTCCAAAAGCGTGACCGGACGCCCGCCCATCTCCATCAGCTTGACCATCAGCGCATTGGCGATGGTGGACTTGCCGCTGCCCGAAAGCCCGGTAAAGAACACCGTGAAGCCCTGCTTCGACCGCGCCGGGCTGGTGCGGCGCAGTTCCTGCACCACTTCGGGGAAGGAGAACCAGTCGGGAATCTCCAGCCCTTCGCGCAGGCGGCGGCGCAGTTCGGTGCCGGAAATGTCCAGCACGGTCGCGCCTTCCGGCACTTCGTCCACCGGGAAATACTGTGCCTTTTCCTGTACATAGACCATCTGCTTGAAGGGGACGACCTCGATCCCGATCTCGGCGGCGTGTTTCGACACCAGCTCCTGCGCGTCATAGGGGCCGTAGAAATCCTTGCCCTGGCTGTTCTTGCCGGGGCCGGCATGGTCGCGGCCGACGATGAAATGGGTGACGCCGTGGTTGCGGCGGATGATCGCGTGCCACATCGCCTCGCGCGGGCCGCCCATGCGCATGGCCAGCCCCAAGAGCGACATGTGGGTCGTGGCGGCGGGATACTGGCCCAGCACCGCCTCATAGCAGCGGACGCGGGTGAAATGGTCGACGTCGCCGGGCTTGGTCATGCCGACGGTCGGATGGATGAGAAGGTTGGCCTCGGCCTCGCGCGCGGCGCGGAAGGTCAGCTCCTGGTGCGCGCGGTGAAGGGGATTGCGGGTCTGGAAGGCCACGATCTTGCGCCAGCCCATCTTGCGGAAGAAGGCGCGAAGCTCGTTCGGCGTGTCGCGGCGGGCCTTGAAGTCATAGTGCACCGGCTGCTGGATGCCGGTGATCGGCCCGCCCAGGTAGACCGGGCCGGCCACGTTGTGCAGGTAGTTCACCGCCGGGTGGGCCAGGTCGTCGGCCCCGAAGACGCCCTCGGCCTCGACCGCCTTGTCAGGGCTCCATTTGTCGCTGATCGACAGGATCGCCAGGATCACGCCCTCCTGATCCCGCAACGCGATGTCCTGGCCGGGCTGGACCTTTTCGGCAAAGGCTTCCGACACGTCCAGCGTGATCGGCATTGGCCAGAGCGATCCGTCGGCGAGGCGCATGCTGGCGACGACCCCGTCGTAGTCCGCCTGGCTCATGAAGCCCTTCAGCGGGTTGAAGCCGCCGTTCATCAGCAGTTCAAGGTCGCAGATCTGGCGCGGGGTCAGGTCCCAGGACGGCAGCTGCGCCGCCTCGACCTTTAGCTTCTGGGCCGAGTCGTAAGAGACATAAAGCTCGGGGATCGGGGCGTGGTTCTGCAGCGACATCGGGTCAACCTTTCAGCGCGGACAGGGCCGCAGTTGCGCGGGTCCGTAGCCCGACCGGGGGGCGCTATTCAAGCGATTGCAGGGGATTTTGCGCAGATAAGGCGGAAATCGTGGGGTATCTGGCGCGGATGGGCAACGGTTCTGCGCTGCGGCATGGGCGGGGACTGATTTCCCGTCGCCGCAGCTTTAATGCGAAGTTTCGGAATTCCGTTCCGCTTGGACCGCTCGTCGTTTGCCTTCGGCACTCCTCGCTGTGCGCCTGGCGACGAGAAGCCGAAGGCGCACGAGGAGCCCTCAGGCGAGGTAGGCGCGGAAGCTGCGGATGACCTGTTCATAGACCGCGCGCTTGAAGGGGACGATGCTTTCCACCATCTCGTCGGCAAGGATCCAGCGCCACTGCGCGAATTCGGGATGCTCGGTCGTGATCTTCACGTCCGTATCCTGCCCCTTGAAGCGGAACAGGAACCACTTCTGTTTCTGGCCGCGATACTTGCCACCCCAGACCTTGCCCAGAAGCTCGGGCGGCAGGTCGTAGGTCACCCAGCCATGCGTCTTGCCGACGAACTCCACCTTGTCGCGGGTGACGCCGGTTTCCTCCCACAGCTCGCGATAGGCGGCCTCGCGCGGCTTTTCGCCCTCGTCGATCCCGCCCTGCGGCATCTGCCAGGCGGGCGAGGGGTTGTCGATCCGCTGCCCCGCGAAGACCATGCCGCGGGCGTCGATCAGCACGACGCCCACGCAGGGCCGGTAGGGCAGGGTTTCGGGATCGACCACGCCTATTTCTCTTCCGGGGCGATGGCGGTCAGGCCCTTGATGATGTCGACGGCATAGGCCAGCTGGTAGTCCTCGTCGCGCAGCTTGGCCGATTCCTCGGCGTGCTGCTGCTCTTCCAGATACAGCCGCTTTTCCTCGTCGGTCATCGAATCATTGGTGATCGCCCCGCGCAGGTCGGCCTCGGAGCGTTCCTTCATCGCCGCCGATTTCTCCTCGGCGGGGGCGTTCGGGTCCACCGGCTTGACCTCGGGTTGCTGCACCACGATGTCGGGCGAGATACCCAGCGCCTGGATCGACCGGCCCGAGGGCGTGTAGTAGCGCGCCGTGGTCAGCCGCATCGCCCCATCGCCGCGCAAGGGGATCAGCGTCTGGACCGAGCCTTTGCCAAAGCTTTTCGTGCCGACGACGATGGCGCGGCGGTGGTCCTGCAACGCGCCCGCGACGATTTCCGACGCCGAGGCCGAGCCGCCGTTGATCAGAAGCACGATCGGCTTGCCGTTGATCACGTCGCCGGGGTTGGCATTGTAGCGCTCGCCGCTGCCCGCCGCACGGCCGCGGGTCGACACGATCTCGCCCTTGTCGAGGAAGGCGTCCGAGACGCTGATCGCCTCGTTCAGAAGGCCGCCGGGGTTGTTGCGCAGGTCGATGACCACGCCTTCCAGGTTCTCCATCCCGCCCAGTTCCTTGAGCCCCTTGTCCAGCTCTTCCTTCAGGCCACTGGTGGTCTGGTCGTTGAAGGTGGTGATGCGCAGGACAACGGTCTTGCCCACCACGCGGCCCTTGACGGCGGTCATCTTGATGGTGTCGCGGATGATCGACACGTCGAAGGGCTCGGGCGTGCCCTGGCGGACGACGGTGATGATGATCTCGGACCCGATCGGGCCGCGCATCTTTTCGACAGCCTCATCCAGCATCAGGCCCGACACCGGCTCGCCGTTGACATGGGTGATGAAGTCGCCCGCCTGGATGCCCGCCTTGGCCGCCGGGGTGCCGTCCATCGGCGAGATGACCTTGATGAAGCCTTCCTCTTGCGTGACCTCGATCCCGAGACCGCCGAATTCGCCCCGGGTCTGGACCTGCATGTCCTCGAAGTCCTTGGCGGAGAGGTAGCTGGAATGCGGGTCGAGCGAGGTGAGCATGCCGTTGATCGCGGCGGTGATCAGCTTGTCGGTCGGCACTTCCTCGACATACTGGCTGCGGACGCGCTCGAAGATGTCGCCGAAGAGGTCGAGCTGCTCATAGACCGAACTGTCGGTCATGGCTTCCTGCGCGACGAGGGGGCCGGCGATCTGAGTGGTCGCGATGACCCCGGCGACGGTTCCGGCCAGGGCGGCCATCACATGCTTCTTCATCCGCGTCAGTCTCCTGTGCGGGCAAGGCCAGCGAACCACGGGATCGGGTCCACGGGCACAGCGCCCTGTCTGAGTTCCATATAAAGCGTTTCCGTGTCGCGCCCGCCAGAGCCATCTGGCGACCCCGCCACGAATTCCGCCGTCGCCTTCCGGGGCCCGCCCATCAGGCCCAGCGGCGCGTCGGCGGCCACCACTTCTCCCACTTCGCCATACAGCGTTTCCATCCCTGCAAGCACCATCAGATAGCCGTCGCCGGGCTCAAGGATCATCACATTTCCGTAGTCGAGCAGCGGCCCCCGGTAGCGGATGGTGGCGGGCCAGGGCGCCGTCACCAGCGCGCGGGGCTGGGTGGCCAGCGTGACGCCGGGGCGACGGACCCCGGCGGCGTCGGCCTCGTCCGGCAGGCGCAGCACGGTGCCAAGGACAGGGACCGGCAGGCGGCCCTTCTCGGTCGCGAAGCTGGTGCCCGCCTCGGCATCCGGCGACAGGCCTGCCGCGAAGGCGTCCAGCGTGTCGGCGCTGTCCAGCAGGCCCTTCAGCACCTCGGGGTCTTCGGTGAAGCGTTTCGGCAGGTCGGTGCGATCCGAGATCGCCTTGGAAAGTTCGGTGCGCGCCGCCTGAGCGGTGGCAAGCCCCGCCTCCAGCACCTCGCCCGCCGAAAGCTGCAAGGCGCGCAGGTCGGCCAGTTCCTGCAACTGCGCCTTCAGCGCCAGCGCCTCGGCCTGCAGGGCGGGGGTCACATCCGCCAGGATCATCCCCGACCGCGCCGACCCGACCGCGCCTTCAGGGTGGAGCAGCAGCAGTGGCCCCGGATTCGCCTCCATCGTCGCCAGCACCCCCAGAAGCCGCCCGATCCCGTCGCGCTTGGCGTCGAAGGCGCGGGTCAGCGTGGCCTCGCGCAGCGCCGCCTCGCGCAGCGCCCCGCGCAGCGCGGCCAGCCCGGCCTCATAGGCGCGGATGGTCTGGCTGAGGGCGGTCACCCGGTCGCGCGCCTCGGTCGCACCCTCCAGCGCCGCGACTGCCGTTTGCAGGTCGGCGGAGGCCTTCGCGGCCTGTTCGGCCACGGTCTCGGCGCGCAGGGGCAGGGCCAGCAGGCACAGAAGGACGGCGGTGCGGATCATGCGATCAGGGTCTTGCCGGTCATTTCGGGCGGCTGGGCCAGGCCCATCAGCTGCAGCAGCGTCGGCGCAAGATCGGCAAGCTTGCCGTTGTGCAGGGTCGCGCCTGCCGGGCCGCCGACCAGGATCACCGGCACCGGGTTGACCGTATGCGCGGTATGCGGCTCGCCGGTGACGGGGTCGACCATCACCTCGCAATTGCCGTGGTCCGCCGTGACGATCATCGTGCCCCCTCGCGCCTGCAAGGCCGCCAGCGCGCGGGTCAGCCCCCGGTCCACCGCCTCGCAGGCCTTGATCGCGGCGGGCAGGCTGCCGGTATGGCCGACCATGTCGGGGTTGGCGTAGTTGACCACGATCAGGTCGTAGCCCTTCTTGATCGCCGCGACGAAATGGTCCGACACCTGATCCGCGCTCATCTCGGGTTGCAGGTCATAGGTCGCGACCTTGGGCGAGGGCGGCATGGCGCGGTCCTCGCCGGGATAGGGTGCTTCGCGGCCACCGTTCAGGAAGAAGGTGACATGGGGGTATTTCTCGGTCTCGGCCAGCCGGAACTGGGTGAGGCCGTGGGAGGCCACCCATTCGCCCAGGGTGTTGACGATCTCGCGCTTGGGGAAGACCGAGGTCATGTAGGCATTGTGCGCGTCGGAATAGTCCACCATCCCCAGCCGCGCCACCAGCTTCGGGCGCGGGCCGCAGTCGAAGGCGGCAAAGGCCGGGTCGCCGATGGCCGCCAGAATCTCGCGCGCGCGGTCGGCGCGGAAGTTCAGGAAGAAGAGGCCGTCGCCGTCCTGCATCCCCGCGTAATCGCCGATCACCGTGGCGGGCAGGAATTCATCTGTCTTGTCGGCGGCATAGCCTGCCGCGATGGCCTCTTGTGCCGAAGCCGCCTGCGCCACGCCCTTGCCCTGCACGATGGCGCGGTAAGCCTGTTCCACCCGGTCCCAGCGGTTGTCGCGGTCCATCGCGTAGTAGCGCCCGGTCACGGTGGCGATGCGACCGCCCTTGGGCAGCGCGGCCTCGAAGGCCCGCACCTGTTCGGCGGCGGATTTCGGCGGCACGTCGCGGCCATCGGTAATCACATGGACCGCGACCTTCACCCCTTCCGCCGCGATCTCGCGTGCGGCCTCGATCATGTGGGCGCTGTGCGCATGGACCCCACCGGGCGAGACCAGCCCCGCCAGATGCGCAGTCCCGCCCGAGCCCTGCAGGGCGGCGATGAAGGCGCGGAGAGCGGGTTCTGTCGCGAAGGTGCCCTGTTCGATTGCGAGGTCGATCTGGCCGAGGTCCATCGCCACCACGCGGCCTGCGCCGATGTTGGTGTGGCCGACCTCGGAATTGCCCATCTGCCCGGTCGGCAGGCCGACGTCCGGCCCGAAGGTCGTCAGCGTGGCATGGGGGCAGGTCGCCCAGAGATGGTTGAAGGTCGGCACATGGGCTTGCGCGGGCGCGCTGGTCGCCGGGTCCGGGCCGATCCCCCAGCCGTCGAGGATGCACAAGACGACGGGTTTCGGGGCGGGCATCGGCACTCTCCGGTCTGGTTCAGCCGGGGTTTTACGCCTTGGCCTGCGCCGGGGCAACCGTCACGCCAGCCGGGCCGCCTTCTCGCGCACGCGCTGTCGCCAAAGGGTGAAGATCCCCGCCGCCACCACGATCCCCGCGCCGATGGCGACGTTGACCCGCAAGGTCTCGCCAAAGACGAAAAGCCCGATGGCGCTGGCCCAGACGATCTGGAGATAGGCAAAGGGCTGGACGTCGGAGGCCTCGGCTATCGCCAGCGACTTGATCAGAAGCCAGTGGCTGAGGGCGGCGGTGCAGCACAGAAGCCCCATCCAGCCCCAGTCGCCGGGGCTCATCCAGGTCCAGTGCATCAGGCCGAAGGGCGTCATCGCCACCGCCCCCACGACCCCGGTGTAGAAGAAGCTGACCGAGGCGCTGTCCTTGCGGGCGACATAGCGGGTCAGAAGGCCGTAGACCGCGAACATCGCCGCCGACAGCAAGGGCACCAGCGCCCAGGGGCTGAAGACGCCGAAGCCCGGCTCCAGGATGATGATCACGCCCAGGAAGCCTACCAGGATCGCCGACCAGCGCCGCCAGCCGACCTTTTCGCCCAGGATCGGGCCGGAGAGGGCGGCGACCAGCAAGGGATAGCAGGTGAAGACGGCATGCGCCTCGATCAGGCCAAGCTTGACGAAGGCCACCAGCATCACCGCGATTTCCGCGACCAGGATCACCCCGCGCGCCACCTGGACGACAGGAAAGGCCGACCGGGCCGCAGCCTTCAGGCCCCCGTCAGAGCGCGCCGCCATCGCCATCGCGAACAGCCCGAAGAACCAGAACCGCACCATCACCACCATCGTGACGTGATAGTGCGACCCCAGATGCCGCGAGATGCCGTCCTGCGCCGCGAAGACCACGGTCGTCGCGATCATCAGCCAGATGCCGAGCCGGGTATTCTGCGGCGTGGTCATGCGGGTTTGCGCTCCAGCGACAGGGCGTAAAGACCCGCCGCCACCACGATGGCGCTGCCGATGGCGACCGGAAGCTCCAGCACCTCGCCATAGACCACGAGACCGATGCCGGTGACGAACACGAGTTGCAGGTAGGAATAGGGCTGCACCCGGCTGGCCTCGACCTGTTCGTAGCATTTGAGCAAGAGCCAGTGCGACAGGATCGACAGCCCGCAATAGGCCGTGAGGAACCCGGCGTCCTGCGTCGTCATCGGGGTCAGATGCGGCAGGCCCAGCCCGGTCATCAGCACTGCCCCGATCACGCCGGGCCAGAAGAAGGCTGGGAAGGTCGGCTCGTCCCGCGTGGTCAGCCGGGTCAGCACCGAATAGACCGCGAACATGAAGGCGGACGCCAGCGGCAGGATCGCCGCCCAGGAGAACACGCCCATCCCCGGCCGCAGGATGATCAGCACGCCGACAAGCCCCGCCCCCACCGCCGCCCAGCGTTGCCAGCTGATCGCCTCGCCCAGCACCGGGCCGGACAGGGCGACGATGAGAAGCGGGCAGACCGAGAAGACGGCGAGGCTGTTGATCAGCCCGATCTGGGTGTAGCCCCAGACGATCAGGCAGATTTCCGCGACCAGCAGCACCGAGCGGACGAGATGCGCAGGCAGGCGGCGGGACCGGATCGCTGCGCGGAACCCCTCGGGCCGCCGCAGCGCCAGCAGGATCACGAAGCCCGCGAAGACCCAGTAGCGGATCATGATGATCATCTGGGTCGAATAGGCCGCGGCCAGGTGCTTGGAAAACCCGTCCTGCGCCGCGAAGGCGGCGACAGCGGCCACCATCAGCCAGATGCCAAGGGTCGGATTGCGCGAAGCGGTCATGACCGGGGCTGGCTATCATCCGTCACAGGCAGGCGAAAGGGCCGGTTTCGCAAAGCCGCCTTGCGCGGCGTCCCCTACGTCAGCAGCACCCGGTTGGCCGGATTGCTCGCGCCGTGGCTGACGATCTGTACGTCGATGTCCGCCGCCCGGTAGGCCCGGATCGCCCCTGCCATCGCGTCGGTGATCCAACCCGGCGGATTGCCGAACGCTCCGCCGCCCAGCCGGGTGAGGAACCGCCGCCCCGCGCCGACCGCCAGCGCTGAACCGAAGGTCGCAAGATAGGCCGCCTCCAGCACCAGCCGCGCGAAGGGCTCCCAGTCGGCGACCAGCTCATCGGCATAGGCGACGGGCAGGGCCGAGGCATAGACCTGGTGCACCAGATGCCCCGCGCCCGGCAGGGTGACTTCGGTCGCCTCCTGCACGCCGACCCGCACCAGGCCCATGAGCCGCGCCCGATCCGCCCGGCCGATCTGCGCCGCGATACGCCCCAAGCCACCGGGCCGGGGCAGGGCATAGCCGTTCCGCATCACCCAATGGGCACCGCCTGCATTGCCAAGCGCCCGGCCAAGGTCCGCCAGCATGTCAAGCTGCCGGTCCACCGTCTGGCCGATACCCCCACCCAGCGGCACGAAATAGTTGCGCCAGATCGTGCCCGCCGCGCAGGCCATCGCGCAAGCCGGGCCCTGGGTCCGGTCGAAGGCATAGCGGGCGATGCCCTGCTCCGGCGTGATCTCGGGCCTGATCATTTCCAGCAGGTTGAACTGCGACGCCACCTGGAACGCCGCCCCGGCGTTCACGGGGTCCGCGTGCAACGCGCTCACATCGGCCACGACCTCCCGGACCCTGATCCGCTCCGGCCCGACCGGAGGCGGCGGCAGGTCCGCCAGCGCGGGCGTCAGAAGCTGCCCCGCAACCATCCGCCGACCCTTCGTCCGACAGTGCAGCGCCGTGCCTTCGGCCTGGATACCCGCCCGCACCACCTCGGGCCGGTCGCTTTCCAACCCCGTCAACGCCTCGAACCAGTCCATCCGCCACTCCCGAAGTCTGCACGAGAAGACACCCGTTCCCCGTTGCCGAACAAGAGATTCGCGCGTATATGCGCCTCATGCCCGGGTTTATCTACTTCAACATCACCGACCACGCGCGGCTTCCGGCCCGCTTCTTCGGCATGACCCGCTCGATCCTTTCCCGCGCCTGACCTGCGCGCAGGACCCGACGACCCCATTCCAAGCCATCCCATGACACAGGTGAGAGCCATGACCGCTCCGCGTACCCTCTATGACAAGATCTGGGACGACCACGTCGTCCACCAGGCCGAGGACGGCACCTGCCTCCTCTACATCGACCGCCACCTGGTCCACGAAGTGACCAGCCCCCAGGCCTTCGAGGGCCTCAGGATGACCGGCCGCAAGGTCCGCGCGCCGGAAAAGACCATCGCCGTGCCCGACCACAACGTGCCCACCACGCTCGACCGCGCCAATGCCGCGACGATGACCGAGGACAGCCGCATCCAGGTGGCCGCCTTGGACAAGAACGCCAAGGATTTCGGCATCAACTACTACCCGGTCTCCGACATCCGCCAGGGCATCGTCCACATCGTCGGCCCCGAACAGGGCTGGACGCTGCCCGGCATGACCGTGGTCTGCGGTGACAGCCATACCGCGACCCACGGCGCCTTCGGCTCGCTGGCGCACGGCATCGGCACCTCCGAGGTCGAGCATGTCCTTGCCACCCAGACGCTGATCCAGCGCAAGGGCAAGAACATGAAGGTCGAGATCACCGGCTCCTTGCGCCCCGGCGTCACGGCCAAGGACATCACCCTCAGCGTCATCGGCGCCACCGGCACGGCGGGCGGCACCGGCTATGTCATCGAATATTGCGGCCAGGCGATCCGCGAACTGTCGATGGAAGGCCGGATGACGGTCTGCAACATGGCCATCGAAGGCGGCGCCCGCGCGGGCCTCATCGCGCCCGATGAGAAGACCTTCGCCTATGTCATGGGCCGCCCCCATGCGCCGAAGGGCGCGAAATGGGAGGCCGCGCTGGCCTACTGGAAGACGCTTTACACCGACGAAGGCGCGCATTTCGACAAGGTCGTGACCATCAAGGGCGAGGACATCGCCCCCGTCGTCACCTGGGGCACCTCGCCCGAGGACGTGCTGCCGATCACCGGCGCTGTCCCTGCTCCCGAAAGCTTCTCCGGCGGCAAGGTCGACGCGGCGAAGCGCTCCATCGACTACATGGGCCTCACCGCCGGGCAACGGCTCACCGACATCGCCATCGACACCGTCTTCATCGGCTCCTGCACCAATGGCCGGATCGAGGACCTGCGCGCGGCGGCGGCCATCCTGAAGGGCAAGAAGATCGCCGTGAAGCGGGCGATGGTCGTCCCCGGCTCGGGCCTCGTCCGGGCGCAAGCGGAAGAGGAAGGCCTGGCGCAGATCTTCATCGACGCGGGCTTCGAATGGCGGCTTGCCGGCTGCTCGATGTGCCTGGCGATGAACCCCGACCAGCTGGCCCCCGGCGAACGTTGTGCAGCCACAAGCAACCGCAACTTCGAGGGCCGTCAGGGCCGTGGCGGTCGCACGCACCTGATGTCGCCCGCGATGGCGGCGGCGGCGGCGATCACCGGCCACCTGACCGACGTCCGCGAGCTGATGGGCGAGACGGTCTGATGACCCGGGCGGCATCTGCGGGTGCCGCTGACGGCGGGGCCGCGCGTCGGCCCCGCGTTCTGGTCGTTGCCGAGGCGGCGAACCCGGACTGGGTCTCGGTCCCGCTGATCGGCTGGTCCCTGGCCGAGGCGCTTCGCCAGGTGGCGGAGGTGCATCTCGTCACGCAAATCCGCAACCGTGATGCCATCCTGCACCAGGGCTGGGTCGAGGGCGTCGACTTCACCGCCATCGACACCGAGGCCATCGCCGCCCCGGCCTGGAAGCTTTCCCAGATCCTGCGGATGGGCGAAAGCCGGGGCTGGACCATCGTGCAGGCGGTCAGCAGCCTGACCTATCCCTGGTTCGAACGAAAGGTCTGGGCACGGTTCGGCGCGGCGCTGGAACGCGGCGACTACGATCTTGTCCATCGCATCACTCCGCTGTCGCCCGCCGCCACCGGCCCGCTCGCCGCCCGCTGCCGCAAGGCCGGGGTCCCCTTCGTCCTTGGTCCGCTGAACGGCGGCGTGCCCTGGCCCAAGGGGTTCGAGGCGGAACGGAAACAGGAAGGCGAATGGCTCTCGTTGCTGCGCGGTCTGCTCAGGGCCTTCCCCGGCCGCAAGGCGATGCTCGACGCCTGTGACGCCATCCTCTACGCTTCGCGCTTCACCCGGGCCGACATCCCCGACCGGCTTGCCGACCGCTGCATCTACCTGCCGGAAAACGCCATCGACCCCGCGCGCTTCTTCCGCGAGGCCGCGCCGGAACCTGGCACGCTCAAGGCCTGTTTCATCGGTCGTTTCGTGCCGTTGAAGGGCCTTTCCATGCTGATCGAGGCCGCCCGGCCCCTGCTGGACGCGGGGCGGATGGAACTGCATCTCGTCGGCGACGGCCCCCTCATGCCCGCGCTGAAGGCGCAGGCGCAGGGCCTGGGCGGGGTCCATTTCCACGGCTGGCTGAAGCACGAAGCGGTGCAGGACGTGGCCGCCCGCTGCCATATCCTCGCTTTCCCCTCGATCCGTGAATTCGGCGGCGGCGCGGTGCTGGAAGGCATGGCGCTGGGCCTTGCGCCGCTGGTCATCGACTATGGCGGCCCCGCCGATCTCGTCACGCCCGAGGTCGGGGTCAAGGTCCCGCTCACCACGCGCGAGGACACGACGCGCGCTCTTGGACAGGCGCTGGAGACCCTGGCTGCCGATCCCGAGCAGACCGCCCGGATGGGCAAGGCCGCCCGGCAGCGGGTGACCGACCTGTTCACCTGGCCCCGCCGCGCCGAACAGATCGCGCAGATTTACGACTGGGTCCTGGGCCGCAGCCCGGCCCGCCCCGAACCGATCAAGCACTCCTGACAGACAGCAAGGCAGACGAAGATGGACAAGTTCACCACCCTTACCGGCGTCGCGGCCCCGATGCCGCTGGTCAACATCGACACCGATATGATCATCCCCAAGCAGTTCCTGAAGACGATCCAGCGCTCGGGCCTTGGCAAGAACCTGTTCGACGAGATGCGCTACACCCAGGACGGCAAGGAAATCCCGGATTTCGTGCTGAACCAGCCCGCCTGGCGCAAGGCGGAAATCATCGTCGCCGGGGACAACTTCGGCTGCGGCTCAAGCCGCGAACACGCGCCCTGGGCGCTTCTGGATTTCGGCATCCGCTGCGTGATTTCCACCAGCTTCGCCGACATCTTCTTCAACAACTGCTTCAAGAACGGCATCCTGCCGGTGGTCCTGCCGCAAGAGGCCGTCGATCAGCTGATGGACGATGCGCGGAAAGGGGCGAACGCCCGGATCACCGTCGACCTTGAAGCCCAGACCGTGACCAGCTCGGACGGCAAGACCTTCGCCTTCGAGGTCGACGCCTTCAAGAAGCACTGCCTTCTGAACGGGCTCGACGACATCGGCCTGACGATGGAAAAGGCCAGCGCCATCGACAGCTTCGAGGCGAAGAACGCCACGCTCCGCCCCTGGGCCTAAGGCAAGCGGGCGCGGGGTCCTGCATGGTGGTCCCGTGCCCTGATTTCACATTTGTCCAAATATCCTCTGGGGGTTCGGGGGGCGAAGCGCCCCCGACGACCGAGGAGGAGGCGTAGTCCGACGACGAGACAAAGAGTCTTCGCGCGAAGCGCTCAATTCAGCAAACGCCTCCACCTGCGATCCGTTACGAAATCGTAAACGTCCGCAGCCAACCCATTGAAATTCCTTGCTCGAAATTCTTGTCCACCGTGGACAGCCCAAGCCTTGCCGCTCCGTCCGCCCCGCGCTACCCTCGCCGCGACCCATCCCGGAGGACCCCATGCATGGAATCGAGAAACGCCTCGCCGACCTCGGCGTCACCCTCCCCGACGCCCCCGCCCCGGCGGCGAATTACGTCCCCTTCGTCCAGGTGGGCAACCTTGTCCACATCTCCGGCCAGATCAGCCAGAACGAGGCGGGCCTGATCAAGGGCAAGCTCGGCGAGGACCTCAGCTTCGAACAGGGCGCCGAGGCCGCGAAGCGCTGCGCGATCTCGCTGCTGGCCCAACTGAAGAAAGCCGTCGGCGGCGACTGGGACCGGCTGGACCGCGCGGTGAAACTGGTCGGCTTCGTGAACTCGACCCCCGATTTCACCGACCAGCCCAAGGTGATCAACGGCGCCTCCGACTTCCTGGTCGCCGTCCTCGGCGACAACGGTCGCCACGCCCGCTCCGCCGTCTCCGCCGCCTCGCTGCCCCTGGGCGTGGCCGTGGAAATCGAGGCGATCTTCGCCCTGAAATGACGCGCGTCCCGCTGCCCGACAGCTTCCTCCGCCTGCCGCTCGCCCACCGCGCCCTGCACGACCGCGCGGCGGGGCGGATCGAGAACTCGCCCTCGGCCATCCGGGCGGCGGTCGCGGCGGGCTACGGGATCGAGATCGACCTCCAGCTCGCCTCGGACGGCGTGCCGATGGTCTTCCACGACGAGACCCTCGACCGGCTGACCGGCGAGACCGGCCCGGTCAACGCCCGCTCCGCCGCCGAACTCGGACGCATCCGGCTGACCGGCTCGACCGACAGCATCCCGACGCTGGCCGAAGTCCTGGCCCTGGTCGCGGGCCGCGTGCCCCTTCTCATCGAGATCAAGGACCAGTCGCTGGTCATGGGCCCCACCGACGGCAGGCTGGAGGCCGCGACGGCGGAGGCCCTGAAGGGCTACACCGGCGACGTCGCGCTGATGTCCTTCAACCCCGCCTCGGTCGCGCATCTGGCCCGGCTGGCCCCGCACCTGCCGCGCGGGATCACCACCTCGGCCTACGACCCCGACGATTGGGCGCCGATGCCGGAACCGATGTGCGCCCATTTCCGCGCCATCCCGGATTACGACGCCACCCTCTCCAGCTTCATCAGCCACGAAGCCCCCGACCTTTCCCGCCCCCGCGTGGCCGAGCTGAAGGCGCAGGGCGCGCGGGTGCTGTGCTGGACGATCCGCTCGGTCGAGGCCGAGGCGACGGCACGCAAGCATGCCGACAATGTGACCTTCGAGGGCTACCGGGCGGCGCTTCCGGCTTGACCTTCTTCTCCGGTCCGCCACCTTTCTTGCGACCCCGAGGGCATGAATGGCCGACCTGACCCTGCTCGACAGCCTGTCCGACATCCCCGAAGCCGAGTGGGATGCCGTCGCTGCGCCGGAACAGGCCGAGGGCCGCCCCGTTGATCCCTTCACCACCCACCGCTTCCTGGCGGCGCTGGACCTCTCCGGCTCGACCGGCAAGGGCAGCGGCTGGCAGGCGCGGCCCCTTGTGCTGCGCGATCACGGCGAACTTCTTGCCGCGACGCCGCTCTATGTGAAGAGCCACAGCCAAGGCGAATACATCTTCGACCACGGCTGGGCCGACGCCCTGGAGCGGGCCGGGGGGCGCTATTACCCCAAGCTGCAGATCGCGGTGCCCTTCACCCCGGCGACGGGGCGGCGGTTCCTGGGGGCGGAGGCGTATCGGGAAACGCTGTGGCAGGCGGCCATCGGGATCACGGCGCAGAACCGGCTCTCCTCGCTGCACGCGACCTTCTGCACGGTCGAGGAAGCCGAGGCGCTGGCGGGGGTGGAAGGCACGTTGCACCGCGTCACCCAGCAGTTCCACTGGGAAAACCGGGGATACCAGAGCTTCGACGATTTCCTCGCCGACCTTTCAAGCCGCAAGCGCAAGATGATCCGCAAGGAACGCGAGACGGCGCGGGCTTCGGGCCTGACGATCCGCGCGCTGACGGGTGACGCCATCGAACCCGCGCACTGGGATGCGTTCTGGGCCTTCTACCAGGACACCGGCAGCCGGAAATGGG
Source organism: Tabrizicola sp. (assembly GCF_041911175.1). Taxonomy (GTDB): domain Bacteria; phylum Pseudomonadota; class Alphaproteobacteria; order Rhodobacterales; family Rhodobacteraceae; genus Tabrizicola. The sequence continues at coordinate 31,877 of NZ_JAYRPN010000149.1, read as the reverse complement.
GCCATCCCTACCTGACCCGTGATGCCTTCCGCCGCTTCCATGACAGGATGCGGAACGACATCCTGCTGGTCCTTGCCTTCGACGGTGCGCGCCCGGTCGCGGGGGCGCTGAATTTCATCGGACGCGACACGCTTTTCGGCCGTTACTGGGGCTGCATCGAGGACCATCCCTTCCTGCACTTCGAACTGTGCTACTATCAGGCGATCGACTGGGCGATTGCGCAGGGATTGCAGCGGGTCGAGGCCGGGGCGCAGGGCGAGCACAAGCTGGCGCGGGGCTATCTGCCGGTCGAGACGCATTCGCTGCACTGGATTGCGGAACCCTCGTTCCGCAAGGCGGTTGACCGTTACCTGCAGGCCGAACGCCGCGCGGTGGGCGAGGAGATCGAGGTGCTGACCGCTTATGGCCCCTTCCGCGGGCATGACGGGCAGGAGTAGTCTGACCGAAACGGAGGCGTGGATGCTGACCTTCTACACCAATCCGATGTCACGGGGCCGGATCGCCCGCTGGATGCTGGAAGAGCTGGGCCAGCCCTATGAGACGGTGGCGCTGGAATACTACACCACGATGAAGGCGCCGGACTATCTGGCGGTGAACCCGATGGGCAAGGTCCCGGCCGTGGTCCACGACGGCAAGGTCGTGACCGAGGTGGCGGCGATCTGCACCTATCTGGCGCTGACCTTCCCCGAAGCGGGCCTGATGGCCGAGGACAAGGCGGCTTTCTTCCGCTGGATGTTCTTTGCCGCGGGGCCCCTGGAGCAGGCGGTGGTCAATGCCGGCTTCGGCTGGAAGACCAGCGGCGCGCAGGAAAAGCGGCGCGCGGGCTACGGCGACCTTGACGATGTGCTGGCCGCGCTGACCGGACATCTCGCGACGCACGACTACATCGCAGACGGACGCTTCACCGCCGCCGACGTCTATGTTGGAAGCCAGGTCGGCTGGGGGATGCAGTTCGGCGGGATTCCGAAGACGGATGTGTTTTCCGCCTATTGGGCGCGGCTCAAGGACCGGCCCGCGCTGCTGGCGGCGAATGCCAAGGACAATGCCCTGATCCCGGAGGCCAAGCCATGACACCCCTGCTGCCCGAAGCCGATCGCAAGGCCGGACTGCCGCCGCTCGCCGAGACCGGCTGGGCCGCCGTGCCCGGCAAGGACGCGATCCGCAAGGTCTGGAAGTTCCGCAACTTTTCGGAAGCCTGGGGCTTCATGTCCCGCGCGGCGATGGCGGCCGAGAAGCTGAACCACCATCCCGAGTGGAAGAACGTCTACAACGTCGTCGACGTGACGCTGACCACGCATGATTGCAGCGGGATCAGCAAGCTGGACATCGACCTGGCGAAGGCGATGGACAAGCTGGCCCCCGATGCCCAGGTGGAGCGGAACCACGGCGAGCCGGTGAGCTGCCTCTGCGAGATCCGCGCGCGGAAGGCGTGACGCAGGAGGCGCTAGAGAAGCCCCGCCATGCGTGCCCCGGTCAGGAGATCCGGCGCCAGATGGTGCGCCCAGCGCCCCTGGCTTGGCACCATGTCGGGTACCTGCACCACCACGCAGCCGGCGCGATGGGCGGCCTCGGCCCCGGTTTCGCTGTCCTCGAACACCAGGCAGCGCGAGGGGGCGACGCCGAGAAGCGTCGCGGCAAGGAGGTAGGGCTCGGGGTCGGGCTTCGGTGCATGCACGTCGTCCAGGGTGACGACATGGGTGAAGGCTTGGGCGATGCCGGCAATACCAAGCTTGCGATGCGCGCCCTCGCGCCCGGTCGAAGTGACGATGGCGAGAGGGGCGCGAAGGGCGGGCAGCAGGTCCAGCGCACCGGGTTTGAGGGCAAGACCCGCATCCACGCCGTCGTTGAAGCCCTTGCGCCAGTGCAGGTTGATGGCCTGCAGGTCGACCCCCGGCAGCGCGGCGCGGATGATCCCGGCGGCGGTGGGCTCGTCCTTGCCGACAAGGCCGTGCATGAAGGCTTCGTCGACGTCATGGCCATGCGCGGCAAAGGCAGCCATGCCGGTGACAAGCGCGATGCTTTCGGTGTCGATCAGCGTGCCGTCGAGATCGAAGAGAATGGCGTCGTACATCTGGGCCTCCGCGCGGAGGCATAGCCGATCAGAGGTGGAGCCGGTAGTGGGTAAAGCCCTCATCATCACTGGCCAGCGGTTCGGGACGATAGCTGGCGATGTCCGCCAGATAGGGCGCGGCGCCGGGACCTGCCGGGACGGTCACCGTGGTCCCCGGCATCGGCAGGAAATGCCAGTTGCGACGTGGTGGCGTGCCAACGCTGCCCTTGCGCTGGATATGGGCGGAAAAGACCGCCTGCACGCGCGCCCCGTCGGTGAAGACGATCTTCTGCTCGGTGTCGGGGTCCTGCAGGCGCGCCCGCCCGGCGCGGTGGTTGTTGGTGACCAGGAGGAACCTGTCGGTTGCCAGCACCGGCCGGTCTCCGTGGCTGAGCCCGGTGATCCGTCGCGCTGCCGGATCGGCCAGCCTGCCCTGGGCGTCGAAGCGCGGCGGCTGGCTGAGGTCGATGGCATAGGAGAGCTGCGGAATGGTCTCGAACACGAAGGAGGGCACGGCGTTGTCCAGGAGGGCGGCGTCCGCCTCGCCCGGTGCGATCCGGCGGAAGACGGCGGTGGCACGCTCCAGCCAGTCGGCCACTTCGGCCCCGGTCAGGAGAAGCGTGACCAGCGTGTTGGGGAAGGGATAGAGGTCCGACAGGTTGCGCATCCGCAGCGGGCCTGCGGGGATGTCGGTATAGTTGCCGGGCCCGCCACGCCCCCCGGCCCGGAAGGGCGAGGCAGAGGACAGGAGCGGCAGGTCCGCCCACCCCGTCCGGGCCAGCGCGGAGCGGATGTGTTCGGCCTTGGCCTCGGCGATCAGGGACAGTGCGGCCGAGGGGGCGATGGTGGCGAAATGGCTGTGCAGCGGCACGGCGGTCTCGCCCAGCTGGCGGCGCGACCAGGCCAGCGTCGCGCGGTGGTCGGGGGCCAGTGCCTGATGCAGGGCCGGGGCGGCGGGCGCGCGATCATTGCTGCGCTGGCCGATCCGCGCCGAGGCGTCGACGACCCGCCACCGGCGGGAACCGGTGGTGCAGCGCTCGATCTGCAGGTCGATGATGCCGACATGGTGGGCTGAATGCCCCGGCATCACGGCGGGTTTTCCCGCGAGGCGCCCGCGCACCGGGTCGATTTCGGGCGAGGCGGGGAAGTCGGGGCCGGGGAAGACCCGGTGGCTGTGCCCGGCCACCAGGGCATCGATCTCGGGCAGCGCCGCGAGCGCGGTCGCGGCGTTCTCGGAGCGATCCTCGGGGTCGACCTCGCCGATGCCGGTATGGGCCAGCGCCACGATGATATCGGCCCCGCTTGCCCGCAACCGGGGCACCCAGGCGCGGGCCGCGGCAAGGATGTCGCGGGTCTGGACCGAACCGCCCGGCACGTTGCGGTCCCATTCGGCGATCTGCGGCGGGGCGAAGCCGATCACCCCGATGCGCAGCAGGTGCGCGCGGCCGTCGTTGTCGATGATCTGGCGGCGCAGGATCGTGAAGGGCGGCACCAGCGTCTGATCGCGGGCCGGGCTTCTGCCCAGGCGGGTGGCGATATTTGCCGAGACCACCGGGAAGCGGGCATCCGCCAGCACCTCGGACAGGAAGCGCAGCCCGTAGTCGAATTCGTGGTTGCCAAGCGTCGCCGCGTCGTAGCCCAGCGTGTTGAATGCCGTGATCATCGGATGCGCCCGCCGCCTCCGGGCCGAAGCGGCATAGTCGGCCAGCGGGCTGCCCTGCAGGAAATCGCCATTGTCGAACAGAAGGCAATTGCGCGCTTCGCCCCGTGCCTCGGCAATTTGCAGCGCAATTGCGCCAAGCCCGAGGCTGGAATTCGGACGATCTGCGCAATAGTCGTAGGGCATCAGGCTGGCGTGCAGGTCGCTGGTGGCGATCAGCCGCAACGCGGCGCGGGGGCGGCGCGCGGTCGCGGGCAGCATCGCATTGGGTGACGGCATCGCGGGATCCGCTTCGGAATCCTTCCCGGTCAGCGACTTGGCGACCGATGCGACGGGAACTTGATACATCGAACTTCCAGTGACCTGACCGAACCCGGAGCGAGCCGAAACCGCGACCTGAGACTGCACACTTATTGCGCGAGTGATGTATCGTTCTGGTTGTGTCAATGTTGTGGCGAATTGGCGTTATTCACGCGGAGCCGAGAAATTGCCGCAGGTTGGCAATTGAAATTGTGTTCGAAGCGGCAGAGTCTTGGAATCAACGGAACAATCAGTCGAAAGCTGGTCAGCGATGCGGATTGCAGAAACAGTTACCTTCGGCGGCTCGGGCCTTGATCGGCGGGCCGGCCTGCGGCGCGATACTGCCGGTCTGGCGGCGGCGCTGGCTTCGGGCGCGGTTCTGCCACTGTGGCGCGGCAAGCCGTTGATGGAAGGCGACCACCCGGTCTGGGTGCCAAAGGGTCATCCGGTGCTCGAACAAGCCCGGCAGCCGGTGTTCCTGGGCATCGACGACGGAGTGCCGCGCTTTGCCGCCGACCTGTCGGACTGGGTGCCCGATCCTGGGGCCGAGCTGCCCGGGCCGGGGTTCCTGGACCAGACGGTGCAGGAGCATCCGGCGATGGCCAAGGGGCAGGGGTTTGCCGAACTGCGGGGGGTGATGGCACTTCTGTCCCCGCGCGAGGCGGAACTGGTCGCCACCGCCAAGGCGATCCTGCAATGGCATGCAAGCCACGGCTTCTGCGCGGCCTGCGGTGCCAGGTCCGATGTGGTGCAGGGCGGGTGGCAAAGATCCTGTCCGGCCTGCGGTGCGCAGCATTTTCCGCGCACCGATCCGGTGGTCATCATGCTGGTGACACATGGCAATTCGGTGCTGCTGGGCCGCAGTCCCGGCTGGCCCGAGGGCATGTTCTCGCTGCTGGCCGGTTTCGTCGAGCCCGGCGAGACGCTTGAGGCCGCCGTGCGCCGCGAGGTGCTGGAGGAAACCGGCGTGACCTGCGGTGCGGTGGGCTATCTGGCCAGCCAGCCCTGGCCTTTCCCGGCCTCGCTGATGATCGGCGCGCGGACCGAAGCGACCGGCACAGCCATTGCACTGGACCCGCTGGAGCTGGAACAGGCGCTCTGGTTGCCGCGCGAGGAGTTGGTCAGCGTCTTCGACGGGCGGCATCCGGTGATCAGGCCCAGCCGGAAAGGGGCGATTGCGAACTTCATTCTGCGGGCATGGCTTGCGGACCGGCTTGATTGACCTGATCTTCCTGCTATCCGGGTATCCCGAAGTGCAATCCGTGAGGCAGCGATGAAGCTGACGGCGAAGACCGATCTTGAAGTGCCTGCCGCCGCCGTCTTTGCCGCGCTGATCGACACCCCGACCTGGGAACGCGAGGCGATCCGCAACGGGGTCGAGGTGGAGCGCCCGCCCGGAACGCCGGACAGCGGCGTCGGGGCCGAATGGCGCATACGGGGCCATTTCCGCGGCAAGGCACGCAAGCTGACGATCCGCATCACCGAGATGACCCCGGACCAGCGGGTGTCGATGGGGCTGGACAGCCCCTCGGTCGACGGGGTGGTCCAGGTCGAGGTCATGGTCCTGTCACCCCGCCGCAGCCGGTTGCGGGCGGATCTGGAAATCAAGCCGAAGACGCTGGCGGCGCGGCTGTTCGTCAACACGATGCGGCTGGCCAAGGGCCGGGTGCAGGCGCGGTTCGAACGCGGCCTCGGCAACCTGGGCGCGCGGATCAAGGACCGCTACGACCGTCAGGCCTGAGCCGGGCCGCGCTCGCGGTCGGCGGGATAGACGCCAAGGATGCGCACTTCCGAAGTGAAGTAGCGCAATTCCTCCAGCGCCAGCGCGACGTTGGCGTCATCGGGGTGGCCCTCGATGTCGGCGTAGAATTCCGTTGCGGTGAAGGTGCCGCCGACCATGTAGCTTTCCAGCTTGGTCATGTTGATCCCGTTCGTCGCGAAGCCCCCCAGCGCCTTGTACAGCGCCGCCGGAATGTTGCGGACGCGGAAGGTGAAGGTGGTGATCATCTTGCCCGCCCCGCGACGGGTCAGGTCGGCTTCGCGCGACATCACCAGGAAGCGGGTGGTGTTGTTGGCGTGGTCCTCGATGTGCCGGGCCAGCACCTCCAGCCCGTAGATCTCTGCCGCCAGCTCGCTGGCCAGCGCGGCCTTCGCCTTATCGCCCGCTTCGGCGACTTCGCGCGCTGCGCGGGCGTTGTCGCTGCTGACTTTCCCCTTGATCCCGTGCTTCTTCAGGAACAGCGCGCATTGCGGCAGGATCACCACATGGCCATGCGCCTCGCGCACATCTTCCAGCTTCGCACCTTTCACGCCCAGAAGGTTGACATGCACCCGGACGAAGGCCTCGTCCACGATATGCAGGCCCGCGCGCGGCAGCAGGGAGTGCACGTCGGCGACCCGGCCATAGGTGGAATTCTCCACCGCCAGCATGCCCAGATCGACCTCTCCGCGCCCGACCTTGTCGACCACTTCCTCGAAGGTCGTGCTTGGAACCGCCTCGAAATCCGGGCGCGACTGCTGGCAGGCCTGGTGCGAATAGGCCCCCAGCTCTCCCTGAAAAGCGATACGTCCGGCCATTGCGTGCGTCCCCCCTGTCGAAAACCTGCCCCAACGGCGTTTCGCCGCGCGTCTACACCTTGAAACCTGACGGTGGAAGCGGATAGATACCGCGCGACACGAGACCCCAGATAGGTGAACCATGTTCGACACGATGACGATGACCAAGACGGTGGGCGCGGTGTGCGGGTCGCTTCTGGTGCTGATGCTGGTGGGCTGGGCGGGCAACTCGCTTTACACCGTGGGCGGCGGCGAACATGGCGAACATGCGGAAGGCGAGCTGACGCAGGCCTACACCATCGACACCGGCGAAGCGGCGGCCCCGGCCGAGGGCGGCGGCGAGACGGTGGATGTCGCGGCGATCCTGGCGGCGGGCGATGCGGCGGCTGGTGAGGCCGTGTTCAAGAAATGCGGCTCCTGCCACAAGCTTGACGGCACCAACGCTGTCGGTCCCCACCTGAACGGTGTCGTCGGTCGCAACCACGCCTCGGTGCCGGACTTCACCTATTCCGAGGCGATGGCCGCCAAGTCGGGTGAGGCCTGGACGCCGGAAGCGATCTTCGCCTTCCTGGAAAACCCGAAGCAGGTGATCCCCGGCACCAAGATGGCCTTCGCGGGCCTGCCGAAGCCGGAAGACCGGGCGAACGTCATCGCCTTCCTGACCACGAAGCCCTGACGGCTTCGTCCGTCGTGTCCAAGGCAAAGCCGCCCCGTCCGGGCGGCTTTCTCATGTTCACGCATTCGCGCGCCGGGATCGCGGCTTGTTTGCTCGACAAAGCCTGATTTAGCATAAAAGAATGATCAGGAGCGGCAATCTGGGAGGCTGGCGGATGCGGACTGAGAAGCGGGTGGCGGCACGGGTCAAGGCAGCACGGATCAACCCCGTCCCCCTCATCGCCACCGGCGCCCTGATCCTGGCCCTGGCCGCAGCGGCCCTGCCCGCGCGGGCGGAAACCGTGATCAAGTCCTACGGCATCTCCACCTTCGGCGACCTGAAGCTTCCCGCCGACTTCGCCCACCTGCCCTATGTGAACCCCGATGCCCCCAAGGGCGGCGAGATCAGCGAATGGTCGCCCGGCAGCTTCGACAGTTTCAACCCCTATGCCATCGCGGGCAACGCCGGCGCGCTGTCGTCGATCTTCTACGAATCCATCCTGACCGGCACGCTGGACGACGTCAGCGCCGCCTACTGCCTGATGTGCGAGACGATGGAATACCCCGAGGACCGCTCCTGGGTGATCTTCAACCTGCGCAAGGACGTGAAATTCTCCGACGGCAGCCCCCTCACCGCCGATGACGTGCTGTTCAGCTACGAGCTGTTCCGCGACAAGGGCATCCCCGAATTCCGCAGCGTGGCGAACGGCAAGTACCAGTCGGTCGAGGTGCTGGACCCTTACCGGATCAAGTTCACCTTCACCCCCGGCACGTCCTTCCGCGACATGCCCGCGCAAGCCGGAAGCTCGCCGATCTTCTCGCGCAAGGACTACGAGGAGAACAAGCGCGACCTGGAGAAATCCAGCCTGCAACCCTTCCTTGGCACCGGCGCCTATGTGCTGGACAGCTTCAAGCCCGGTCAGCAGATCATCTACAAGCGCAACCCCGATTACTGGGGTGAAAAGCACCCGCTGAACATCGGCCAGAACAACTTCGACCGCATCCGCATCGAATATTTCGGCGATGACAACGCCGCGATGGAGGCGTTCAAGGCGGGCGTCTACACCTTCCGCACGGAAAGCGACTCGAAGCGCTGGGCAACCAACTACGACTTCCCCTCGATCAAGGCGGGGGACGTGAAGAAGGATGTGATCCCCTCGGGCGACATCGCGGGCGGCCAGTCGATCATCTTCAACCTGCGCCGCGCCCAGTTCCAGGACCCGAAGGTCCGCGAAGCGCTGGGGCTGGTCTTCAACTTCGAATGGTCGAACAAGGCGCTGTTCTACGGGCTGCTGACCCGGATCAACTCGATCTGGGAAAACTCGGAGATGGCGGCGACCGGCACGCCCACGCCCGAGGAAGTGGCGATCCTGCAGCCGCTGGTCGACGAAGGCCTGCTTCCCGCCAGCATCCTGACCGACGAGGTCGCGATGGGCTCGGTCTCGTCAGACAAGAACAACCTCGACCGCAAGAACCTGCGCAAGGCCTCGGCCCTGCTGGACGAGGCCGGGTGGACGGTGGGCGACGACGGGATGCGCCACAACGCCAAGGGCGAGAAGCTGCGGATGGAGATGGTCCATGTCCGCACCGACCTGTTGCCGGTGATGAATGCCTATGTGGAGAACCTGCGGGCCTTGGGCGTGGATGCCAGCTTCGACATCATCGACGACCCGCAGTTGCAGGAACGCGCCAGCCCGCCGGTCTTCGACTTCGACGCCCTGCCGACCACGGTGGTCAACGGCGGGCTGGAGCCGGGGGGCGTGCTGAAGCAGGCCTGGGCTTCCGTGGCGAAGGACAATTCCAGCCGCAACCGGATGGGCTATGCCAACCCGGCGGTGGACAAGCTGCTGGACATGGTCGAGGCGGCGAAGTCGCGGGCCGAGCTGACGACAGTGGTCAAGGCGCTGGACCGGGTCTTGCGGTCGGAATTCGTGATCGTCCCGCGCTACTACAAGAAGGACAACTGGGTGGCCTACTACAACATGTACGAACACCCGGCGAACCTGCCCCCATATGGGCTGGGCGAACTGTCGATCTGGTGGTACAACGCCGAAAAAGCCGACGCGCTGAAGGCCAAGGGCGCGTTGAAGTAACGAAAGACGGGCAGGAACCTTGGGCGCCTATATCCTTCGCCGCTTGCTGTTGGTGATCCCGACGCTGTTCGGCGTCATGATCATCAACTTCGCGCTGACCCAGTTTGTCCCCGGCGGGCCGATCGAGCAGATCAAGGCCCGGTTCGAGGGCGAGGGGGATTCGATCCAGAACCTCTCCGGCACCGAAGACGCCGGGGTGCAGGACAAGGACTCGGGTTACGTCGGCGCCCGCGGCCTGCCGCCGGAGTTCCTGGCCAAGCTCGAGGTGCAGTTCGGCTTTTCCCGCGTGGTCTGCGACAAGGGTTTCACCGGCGAGCCGTCCCTGAAGGCGCCGGAATGCCACAAGGAGGCGATCCCGGCGCTGGAGCGCTTCCTGATCATGATGGGCAAGTATCTGCGCTTCGATTTCGGTGACAGCTACTTCCGCTCGATCTCGGTCGTCGACCTGGTGCTGGAAAAGATGCCGGTGTCGATCACGCTCGGCCTCTGGTCGACGCTGATCGCCTATCTGGTCTCGATCCCCTTGGGCATCCGCAAGGCGGTGCGCGACGGGTCGCATTTCGACACCTGGACCAGCGGGATCATCATCGCGGCCTATGCCATTCCGGGCTTCCTGTTTGCGATCATGCTGATGGTCGTTTTCGCGGGCGGGTCCTATTACCAGTGGTTCCCGCTGCGCGGCCTGACCAGCGACAACTGGGCCAGCCTGAGCCTCTGGGGCAAGATCACCGACTACCTCTGGCACATCACCCTCCCGGTGACGGCGCAGCTGATTTCTTCGTTTGCGGTGCTGACGCTGCTGACCAAGAACAGCTTCCTGGAAGAGATCAAGAAGCAATACGTCATGACCGCCCGCGCCAAGGGCCTGCCGGAGAACCGAGTCCTCTACGGCCACGTCTTCCGCAACGCCATGCTGATCGTGATCGCGGGGTTTCCGGGCCTGTTCCTGTCGGTGTTCTTCGGGTCGAGCCTCTTGATCGAGGTGATCTTCTCGCTGGACGGGCTGGGCCAGCTTGGCTTCAAATCCGCGGTCGAACGGGACTATCCGGTGATCTTCGGCACGCTCTTCGCCTTCGGGCTGATCGGGCTGGTGGTCGGCATCCTGTCCGACCTGATGTATGTCCTCGTCGACCCCCGGATCGACTTCGAAAGGCGCGGATGAATGGCGCTCTCCGCCCTCAACCAGCGTCGTTGGCGCAACTTCAAGGCCAACCGCCGCGCCTTCTGGTCGCTCTGGCTGCTGCTGCTCCTCTACGGCCTGTCGCTTTTTGCCGAGCTGATCGCGAACGACCGCCCCGTTCTGGTGCACTACGACGGCGGCTACTACATGCCGGTGTTCAAGTTCTACCCCGAGACGGCCTTCGGCGGCGACCTGCGCACCGAAGCCGACTACACCACATCCGAAGTGCAGTGCCTGATCGTTGCCGCCGGGTCGCAGGACTGCTGGGATGATCCGGACGGCATCCGGGCCGAGGTTCAGGACCAGGGCACCGCTGCCGGACAGGCGGTGAGCAAGGGCTGGATGCTCTGGCCGCCGATCCCCTACCGCTACAACACCATCGTCGACACCGGCGGCGTCGCCCCCGGCCCGCCCTCCGCGCAGAACTGGCTTGGCACCGACGACACCAGCCGCGACGTGCTGGCGCGGGTGATCTACGGCTTCCGCCTCTCGGTCACCTTCGCGCTGATCGTGACCATCCTCACCTCGGTCATCGGCATCGCCGCCGGGGCGGTGCAGGGCTATTTCGGCGGGCTGACTGATCTTCTCTTCCAGCGCTTCATCGAGCTTTGGTCCTCGGTCCCCACGCTGTATGTCATCATCATCCTGACGGCGGTCTGGGCGAAAAGCTTCTGGCTGCTGGTCGGGTTGCTGGTCGCCTTCGGCTGGACCGGCCTTGTCGGCGTGGTCCGGGCCGAATTCCTGCGGGCGCGCAACTTCGAATATGTCCGCGCCGCCAAGGCGCTGGGCGTCTCCGACTGGCAGATCATGTTCCGCCACGTCCTGCCCAATGCGATGGTCGCGACGCTGACCCTTCTCCCCTTCGCCGTCACCGGTGTCATCGGCACGCTGGCCTCGCTCGACTATCTGGGCTTCGGCCTTCCCGCCGACCTGCCCTCGCTCGGCCAGCTTACCCGCCAGGCCCAGCAAAACCTGCAGGCGCCGCACCTGGCCTTCGTCGCCTTCTTCACCTTCGCCATCATGCTCTCGCTTCTGGTCTTCATCTTCGAGGGCGTCCGCGATGCCTTTGACCCGCGAAAGACCTTCCGATGAGTGTGCTGGAGGTCCGGAACCTCTCCGTCACCTTCCGCCAGGACGGCCGGATCATCCCGGCGGTAAAGGGCGTCAGCTTCGCCATCGACAAGGGCGAGACAGTGGCGCTTGTCGGCGAAAGCGGCTCGGGCAAGTCGGTCACGGCGCTCTCCACCGTCGGCCTCCTCTCCGACAACGCGCAAGTGACGGGTTCGATCACCTATCGCGGCACCCAGATGGTGGGGGCTTCGGAGCGTGATCTCCGCAAGGTGCGGGGCAACGACATCAGCTTCATCTTCCAGGAGCCGATGACCAGCCTGAACCCGCTTCACACCATCGAAAAGCAGATGGCCGAAAGCCTTGCGCTGCATCAGGGCCTGACCGGCGACAAGGCCCGCGCAAGGATCATCGAGCTTTTGACCAAGGTCGGCATCCGCGAGGCCGAAAGCCGCCTCGGCGCCTATCCGCACCAGCTGTCGGGCGGGCAGCGCCAGCGGGTGATGATCGCGATGGCGCTGGCCAACGGGCCGGAGCTTCTGGTCGCGGATGAGCCCACCACCGCGCTGGATGTGACGATCCAGGCGCAGATCCTCGACCTGCTGGCCGACCTGAAACGCACCGAGGGCCTGAGCCTTCTCTTCATCACCCACGACCTCGGCATCGTCCGCCGCATCGCCGACCGAGTCTGCGTCATGCAGGGCGGCGAGATCGTGGAGCAGGGGCCGACGACTGAAATCTTCGCCGACCCGCAGCATCCCTACACCCGCAAACTCCTCGCCGCCGAGCAGAAGGGCGGCCCGCCGCCGATCCCGCAAGGCGCGAAGGAAGTCGTCCGCACCGACAACCTGCGGGTCTGGTTCCCGATCCAGAAGGGCTTCCTGCGCAAGACCGTCGGCCATGTGAAGGCGGTGAACGACGCCACGCTCTCGGTCCGCGCCGGGGAAACCCTGGGGATCGTCGGCGAAAGCGGGTCCGGCAAGACCACCCTGGCGCTGGCGATCCTGCGGCTGATCGGGTCGACCGGGCGCGTCACTTTCCTTGGCCGCGACATCAGCCGCCTCGACGAGACCTGGGACGAGGCCACCGCCCGCCGCGATGCCGATCCGGGCGCCGAAACCTTGGGGGATCTGGTGCAATCCGGGGCAGAGGCCTTCCTCCGCGCGAAGGGCCGCAAGGCGATGCGGGCGATGCGGCGGAACATGCAGATCGTCTTCCAGGACCCCTACGGCAGCCTTTCCCCCCGGATGACGGTGGAGGAGATCATCGCCGAGGGGCTTGGGGTACACGGGTTGGAGCCGGGCCAGAACAAGACCGAGATGGTCGCGAGCATCATGCGCGAGGTCGGCCTCGACCCCGCCACCATGCAGCGCTATCCGCACGAATTCTCCGGCGGCCAGCGCCAGCGCATCGCCATCGCCCGCGCCATGATCCTGCGCCCGAAACTGGTGGTGCTGGACGAACCGACCAGCGCGCTCGACATGACCGTGCAGGTCCAGATCGCCGACCTCCTGCGCGATCTGCAGCGGAAATGGGGCCTGGCCTTCATCTTCATCAGCCACGACCTGCGGGTGATCCGCGCCATGTCGCACAAGGTCATGGTGATGCAGGCGGGCGATGTCGTCGAATCCGGCGAATGCGAGGCCGTGTTTACCAACCCGCAATCCCCCTATACCAAAGCTCTGATGGCCGCTGCCTTCGGAGCCTGACGCTTGAAGCTTCTCTTCGTCCACCAGAACTTCCCCGGCCAGTTCCTGCACCTTGCGCCCGAGATGCAGCGCCGTGGCCACGATGTGCGGGCGCTGGTCGACGCGACGAACAAGAACACTGCCGACGTGCCGCTCTTGCGCTACACCCACGCCGCGCTTGAGGTCGACGCCAAGGCCACCCGCCTTGGCCGAAACTTCACCACGATGAGCGACCGGGGCGTCAGCGTCGCCCGCTTCTGCCAGCGCCTGCGCGCCGAGGGCTATGTGCCGGACGTGATCTACGGCCATTCCGGCTGGGGCGAGACCCTGTTCCTGAAGGAGGTCTGGCCCGAGGCAAAGCTTCTGGTCTTCGCCGAGTTCTACTATCGGGGCATGGGGGCCGACACCGGCTTCGACCCGGAATTCCAGGTTTCAGGCTTCGACCAGGTGATGATCGCCCAGTCCCGAGCCGCCTATATGGCGCAGGCGCTCGCCCATGCCGACCGGGGGATCAGCCCGACGGAATGGCAAGCCTCGACCCATCCGCCACTTTTGCGCCAGCAGCTCGAGGTGATCTTCGACGGGGTGGACTGCGACCGGCTGGCCCCGAACCCGGACGCGACCTTCAGCCTGCCCGATGGCCGCATCCTGAAGCGCGGCGATGAAGTGTTGACCTTCGTCAACCGCAACCTCGAACCCTATCGCGGCTACCACATCTTCATGCGTGCCCTGCCAGATGTGCTGGCGGCACGGCCCGAGGCGCAGGTCGTGATCGTCGGTGGCGACGAGGTCAGCTATGGCGCGAAACCGAAGGATGGCGCCTCGTGGAAAGAGGTGATCCTGGCCGAGGTGAAGGACCGGCTGGACCTGTCGCGGGTGCATTTCACCGGTCGGGTTCCCTATGACCGGCTGGTCGACCTGATCCATGTCAGCCGCGTGCATGCCTATCTGAGCTATCCCTTCGTCCTCAGCTGGTCGATGGTCGAGACGATGGCCGCCGGGACGCTGGTCGTCGGCTCGAACACGGCCCCGGTGGCGGAAGTGATCCAGGACGGGGTGACCGGGAAGCTGGTCGATTTCTTCGATGTGAAGGGCTGGTCGGAAGCGCTGGCCGACGCCCTCGCCCGGCCCGAGGCCTATGACGGGATGCGCGACGCCGCCCGGCGCATGGTGCGCGACCGTTACGACCTGCGCTCGGTCTGCCTGCCGAAACAGATCGACCTCCTGACCCGGCTGGAGCGCGGCTGAGGCGATTTCTTCGAAGAAATCGAACCGGAGCCTTCAAAGGCTCCGAACCGGAGTTTTCGAAAACTCCGGCGCCCGTCGCTCAGATCGCCGAGGAATGCTTGGCCTTGGCGCTGTCATAGGCATCGAAGGCCCGGGCGATCATCCGGGTCAGCGGCCGGGCGCGCTCGGGGATCTGGAAACCCTCGTCGCTGACCTTGACCATGTCGCCGAACTCTCCCGCCGCCTGCTGGAACAGCGCCTCGACCCGTGAGGGCGTGACGTCGAAATTGCGCAGAAGCTCGGCTCGCGAGACGAAGAAATCGCACATCAGCGCTTCGATGATCCGGGCGCGCAACAGGTCCTCGCCCGCGAAGCGGTGGCCCTTGTGGACCGAGAACCGGCCCGCGCGGATCGCCTTGGTATGCGCCGCCGTGGCCGAGGCGTTCTGCGCGAAGCCTTGCGGAAACCGGCTGATCGACGAGGCGCCGATCCCGATCAGCGCGGGAGCAGTGTCGTCGGTATAGCCCTGGAAGTTCCGCCGCAGTGTGCCCGCCTTCAACGCCCTGGCCATCCCGTCATCGGGCTTGGCGAAATGGTCGATCCCGACCTCGACATAGCCGTCCCACAGGAACAGCTCGCGCGCGGTCTCGAAGAGCGAGAGGCGTTCTTCCGGCGTCGGCATCTTGTCCGAGGGAATCATCTGCTGCCGCCGGCTCATCCACGGCACATGGGCATAGCCGTAAAGCGCCACCCGGTCGGGCGAGAGGGTCAGGAGCTTCTGCACCGAATCGGAAATCCGGGGCCCGGTCTGGAACGGCAGGCCATAAAGGATATCGGCGTTCAGGCTGGTGATCCCCCGGTCGCGGATGCGTTCGGCCACGTCGCGGGTAAGCTGATAGCTCTGCTCGCGCCCGATCGCCTTCTGGATCAGCGGGTCGAAATCCTGCACCCCGATCGAGGCGCGGTTCATCCCCGCCGCCGCCAGCGCATCAAGCCGGGCATCGTCGATCTCGTTCGGGTCGATCTCGACCGAGAACTCGCCATCCGCAGCCATCGGCGCCACGGTGAAGACGGCATCGGCCAGATCGCGCATCAGGCTGGGCGACAACAGGGTCGGCGTGCCCCCGCCCCAGTGCAGGCGCGAGAGCGTCACCCCTTTCGGCAAATGGCGTTGCAGCAGCTGAAGCTCGGTCTTCAGCGTCTCGACATAGGCGATGACCGGATCGTCCGAGGTGGTGCCTTGCGTCCGGCAGGCGCAGAACCAGCACAACCGGCGGCAGAAAGGGACGTGAATGTACAGCGAAACTGCGCTAGACTCGGGAAGCGCCTCGATCCACTGGGTGAAGTCGCCTGGGCCGATGTCCGTTCCGAAATGCGGTGCCGTCGGATAGGACGTGTACCGGGGAACGCGTGCGTCGAAAAGCCCGAGGCGGGCGAGTTGCGGGTCGTGTGTCATGAGTTTACCTTAGAGCCCGGGTCGCGGACACTCCTTGACTCAAATCAACAGACAGGCCGCCTGATGCATGACCATTCCGTCCACGTTCAGTGTGGCGATTGCCCGATCCGCCATCGGGCCGTCTGCGCGCGCTGCGATACCGAGGAACTGGGTCGGCTTGAGCAGATCAAGTACTACCGCAGCTTCCAGGCCGGTCAGACGGTCATCTGGTCGGGCGACCGGATGGAATTCGTGGGCTCAGTTGTCTCCGGCATTGCCTCGCTGACCCAGACGATGGAGGACGGCCGCCGCCAGATGGTCGGGCTTCTGTTGCCGTCGGATTTCGTCGGTCGTCCGGGCCGGTCGACAGCGGCCTTCGACGTGACGGCGACGACCGACCTGGTGATGTGCTGTTTCCGCAAGAAGCCCTTCGAAGAGATGATGACCACCACGCCGCATATCGCCCAGCGGCTGCTGGAGATGACGCTCGACGAACTCGACGCCGCGCGGGAGTGGATGCTGCTTCTGGGCCGCAAGACCGCACGCGAGAAGATCGCCTCGCTGATTTCCATCATCGCCCGGCGCGATTCGGCGCTGCATTTGCGGAAGAAGACCGGGGCGCTGGCGGTCGACCTGCCGCTGACGCGCGAGGAGATGGCGGATTACCTGGGGCTCACGCTGGAAACCGTCAGCCGCCAGATCAGCGCGCTGAAGAAGGACGGGGTGATCACCCTGGAAGGCAACCGCCACGTCTCGATCCCCGACATGGACCGCCTGCTGGAAGAAGCGGGCGACGACAGCGACGGCGGGATGCTCGTCTGACGGCGAATCACCGGAAGCTGCCGGTCGGCGGCTGCCTCACTTCGCTGCCTTCTCTTCGTTCCGGGTCGGAGTGTTGCGGCATCATGCCGCGCCCTTTGACGCAGAGTGACGCATTCGGCCCGGCCCGGTCCCCTTTGCCGTTGCAGGCCCTATGCCCTGCCGCCTAGCGGAAGGTTCCGCAGCAAGGGAACCGCAAGCATGAAGACCACCGTCGCCACGCTTCTGCAGCAGAAGGGCAGCCGCAAATGGGTGCAGCTTCATGTCGACAGCGCCGCCGAGGCCGCCGCCGCCGAAGCCGCAGGGATCACCATCCTGTCCTGCGAGGCCGACCACACGCTACCCGCCATCCGCGCCGCCGGGCCCTCGGCCCTGATCTCCGCCGGGATGCCGCACGGCTCCTCCGCCACCCCGGATGAGGCGGTCCGCGCCGGGTTCGACGCGCTGCGTCGGGGGGCGGACGCGATCTACTGCTCGCACTCCCCCCGCTTCATCGAGGCGATGGCGCGCGAGGGCATTCCCGTCACCGGCCATGTCGGGCTGGTGCCGAACCTCGCCGCCTGGACCGGATTTCGTGCCATCGGTCGCACCGCCCGCGAGGCGCTGACAGTGGTGCAGAAGGCCCGCGACATTCAGAATGCGGGTGCTGCCTTCCTCGAGGTCGAGGTGGTCCCGGTGCAACTGGCCGATCACATCACCCGCATGACGCCAATGATCACGATGGGCATGGGCTGCGGCACGGTCTGCGACACGCAGTATCTGTTCTCCTGCGATGTGCTGGGCAGCAACACCGGCCACTACCCACGCCACTCCAAACGCTACACCGATTTCGCCGCGCTGGAGGCAGAGCTGCAGGCGAAACGGGTCGCCGCGTTCCGTGATTTCGCCGACGACGTTGCGCGACAGGGCTACCCCGAGCGCAGGCACGAGGTCTGGATGGACGAGGCAGAGGCAGAAGCCTTCCTGAAAGGCGCCGCATCACTCTGACCTTGCCAGCCGGGGCAGCTTCGGGCAGCGTGAGGCGAATTGCCTCATGGGATGCATCATGCGTCGCGTCACTGTTGCCGACATCATGCGCGAGACCGGCCTGTCGCGGGCCACGGTCGACCGGGCGCTGAACGGGCGCGGCAGGGTGCATGACCGCACGCGGCTGGTGGTCGAGGAAACCCTGCGCAAACTCTCCTCGCCGGGAGCCGATCCGGCGGCAAGACCGGTCCAGGCCGACATCGCGCTGCGGCTGGGCCGGGGCATGATGGGCCAGCTTCGCGCGGCCTGGGCGGCCTCTGGCACGAAGGGAGCGTTCCATGACCTGCACTTGGCCGACGATGCCAGTGTGCTGCGGGTGGTCGAAAGCCTGTGCAAGGACGCCTCGCGCCCGCTGATCGTGACGATCAAGTCCTCGGACCGGATCACCGCCGTCCTCTCCGCTGCCAGGGCGCGCGGCAAGCGGGTCATCGCGGTGATCTCGGACCTCGCCCCTTCCGCCCGCGATGCCTTCGTCGGGCTCGATGACCGCGCCGTCGGCCAGACCGCCGCCTTCCTGATCGGTCGGATGCTGGGCGACCGGCCCACCCCCGTCGGCGTCGTGCTGGGCAGTCCGGCCTTCCGCTGCCACGAAGACCGCGAAATCGGCTTCCGCACCGGGCTTCGCGCCAACTTCCCCAAGGTCGTCATCTCGGGCGAGGTGCAGGGTGAAGACAGCGCCGAGCTGACCCGCCATGCCGTCGCCCGCCTGTTGCGCGATCAGCCCGCGCTCGGGGCGCTTTACAATGTCGGTGGCGGCAATCTGGGCCTGGCCGAGGCGCTGCGGGCGGCGGGCCGGGCGCAGGACATGCTGGTCGTGGGGCATGAGGTGAACCCGGTGACGGCGCCGCTGCTCCGCGCCGGAGAGATCGACTTCGCACTGGCGGGCGACCCGCGCGAGCTGTTGTCGACCGCCCTTGCGCTGGCCGGTGACAGCGAACCCGCGAAACAGGGGGCCGAGCGGCTGCTGGATTTCGGGGTCTACACCCGCTTCAACCTGCCGGTCTTCGGCACCCCGGCCTGACCCTTCGAGGCGAATCACCGGGACGCGCGGAAGCTGCGGCGCCATGTCGCAATCAGATTGTCTCACGCCGTCCCGCCGAAACGTTGCGGCAGATGTCGGGATGTGCCGATGCGATGCATAGTGATGCATTATCTGACGCGAAATGAAGAAAGCCGTTGCGTCCCCCGGACCCGCCGCGTCAGGTTGTCGCTATCGGCGGGGCTCAGCTCTGCCGGGGAAGGTTTGTCCCGCCGGGGGAGACGGCGGGGATGCAAGAACAACGCAAGCGACGCCCGGCAGCGGGCGACCGGCGGCAGCAGGGCTTCCTCCCAAGGGAAGGTTCTCCCGCAAACTGCGGTCGGGCGGGGCACCGCCCGACCGGATACGAAGGGGATCACAGGCGATGGACGACACCAAATTCGGCACCCACAACAAGCGCGGCGACTACACGCCGAACGAACCCGCGCAGGTCGCGCCGATCTGGAGCTTTCCGCCGCGCCCGCTGGCGATCCTGAAGTGGCTGCCGGGCTATTTCCTGCCCTGGAACCTGATGTGGACGGCCAGCGCCATTGCCTGGTGGGCCTGGGTGGTGCCTGAGAAGGAGGCCATGACCAGCCTGCAATGGGGTTGGGTGCTCTGGCTCTTCGCGGTCAACGCCATCGCTGTCTTCCTGTTCTACGGCGCGCTGGAACTGCATCTCTACGTCCGCCGCGCACAGGGAACCCGCTTCAAGTACAACGCGAAATGGCCGTCCGAGCACAAATCCACCGCCTTCATGTTCCAGAGCCAGACCATCGACAGCATCATCCGCGGCTTCGGCACCGGCGTGCCGATCTGGACCGCCTGGGAGGTGCTGGTGCTTTGGGCCTGGGCCAACGACATCGGCCCCTGGGTCAGTCTGACCGGAAACTACTGGTATCTCTTCTGCGTCTGGCTGTTCCTGCCGGTGCTGCACGAGGTGCATTTCTTCCTGATCCACCGGCTGATCCACATCCCCTTCCTCTACAAGCACGTCCATTCGGTGCACCACAACTCGGTCAACCCCTCGCCTTGGTCGTCGCTGTCGATGCACCCGGTCGAGCATCTCCTCTACTTCGCGACCGCTGCCTATCACTTCATCATCCCCTCGCATCCGCTGCTGGCGATCTACCAGCTGAACTTCGCGGGCTTCGGGGCGGTGGTCGGCCATATCGGCTTCGACAAGATGGAAGTGACCGAGGACAAGGCGCTGGATAGCCATGCCTTCATCCACTACCTGCACCACAAGTATTTCGAGGTGAACTACGGCGACGGTCTCATCCCGCTCGACCGCTGGTTCGGCACCTTCCACGACGGCTCGAAAGCAGGCGATGCGCTGATGAACGCCCGCTACCAGCGCCGCAAGGCGAAGGCCAACGCCAAACCCGCCGCCTGATCCATACCAAACGCTTGAACGGCCAGACCGCCGCTTCGGCGACCGGCGAAGCCATGCCCCGAAGGGAGAGGACCCCATGAAGACCAGACTGCTCGCCGCCAGCGCCCTCGCGCTTATCGCCTCGCAAGCCTCGGCCGAAACCCTCGGCGTCTCGATCGTGAACTTCGACAACAACTTCCAGACCCTGCTGCGTCAGGGCATCGAGGCCCGCGCCGGGGAAGTCGGCGTCGATGTGCAGGTCGAGGACGCGCAGAACGACAGCGCCAAGCAGCTGGACCAGATCAACAACTTCATCGCCAACGGTGTCGACGCGATCATCGTGACGCTGGTCGATACCGCCGCCTCGCCCGCGATCACCGCCGCCGCCGAGGCCGCAGGCATCCCGCTGGTCTATGTCAACCTGGAGCCCCAGGATCTGTCGGCACTGCCTGCAAGCCAGGTCTATGTCGGCTCGAACGAGATCGAATCCGGCACGCTGGGCGCTTTCGAGGCCTGCAAGCTCCTCCGCGCGCAGCACAAGACCGATGCCAAGGGCTACATCATCATGGGCTCGCTCTCGCACCAGGCGGCGCTGCAGCGCACCAAGGATGTCGAGGATGTGGTCGGCATCGACATGTGCAACTTCATCACGATCCTCGACAAGCAGTCGTCGGAATGGTCGCGCGACAATGCCGGGAACCTGATGACCAACTGGCTCTCGACCGGCGAGGTGCCGGACGTGGTCTTCGCCAACCACGACGACAGCGCCATCGGGGCGATCCTGGCGCTCAAGGCGGCCAACGTGCCGATGGAGGATGTGGTGGTCGTCGGGGTCGATGCCACGGCGGACGCGCTGCAGTTCATGCAGGCGGGTGACCTGGACGTGACCGTGTTCCAGAACGCCAAGGCGCAGGGCGGTGGCGGCGTCGACGTGGCGCTGAAACTGGCGAAGGGCGAGCCGGTGGACCGTGTCACCTACATCCCCTTCGAGCTGGTGACGCCTGCCAACATGGCCGACTACCTCGGCAAGAATTGACCGCTCAGGAGACGAAGATGCCAAGCTGGACCGACGCCTGCGGGCTGGACGAGATCGAGGAAGAGGGCGTGCGCCGCGTCGACCTTCAGGGCCGCACCTTCGCGGTCTACCGGATGACCGGGGAGGAGGTGTTCTGCTCCGACGGCCTTTGCACGCATGAGGCCGTCCACCTGAGCGGGGGCATGGTGATGGACTACGAGATCGAATGCCCCAAGCACTCCGGCATCTTCGACATCCGCACCGGCGAGGCCAAGCGGCTTCCCGCCTGCGTCAACCTGCGGACCTATCCGGCGCGGGTCGACGGCACGCGCATCCTGATTGAAATCTGAAACCGCCTGACGCAAGGTCAGCGCTAACAGCCCGGGAGGAACGGCCTTGAAAGGTCGGCGGGTTGGGGAGGGAAAACCGTGACGGACCAGCCAACCGCCGCGCCCCTGGTCGAGATGCGGGGTGTGGAGAAATCCTTCCCCGGCGTCCGCGCCCTGCAAGGCGTCCATTTCGACCTGCGCCCCGGCGAGGTCCATGCCCTGATGGGCGAAAATGGCGCGGGCAAGTCGACGCTGATGAAGATCCTGACCGGGGTCTACCAGCCCGACGGCGGCGAAATCCGCGTCGACGGCCAGCCGGTCACCCTGCCAACCCCGCACGCCGCGCAGGCCTTGGGGATCAGCATCATCCATCAGGAACTGTTCCTGATGAACCACCTGACCGCCGCGCAGAACATCTTCATCGGGCGCGAACCCCGCAAGGGCCTGGGCATTTTCGTCGACGAGGCCAAGCTGAAACGCGACGCGGCGGCCATCTTCAAACGGATGAAGGTCCAGATCGACCCCGCAGCCGAGGTCGGCCACATGACCGTCGCCCGCCAGCAACTGGTCGAGATCGCCAAGGCGCTGTCCTACAACGCCCGCGTGCTGGTGATGGACGAACCGACCTCCGCCCTGAACGAGACCGAGGTGGAGCACCTGTTTGCCGTGATCGAGGACCTGAAAGCCAACGGCGTCGGCGTGGTCTACATCACGCACAAGATGGACGAGGTGAAGCGCATCGCCGACCGCGTCACCGTGATGCGCGACGGGCAGTATATCGACACCCTTCCCGCCGCCGCGACGCCCATGTCCACCATCATCCAGCTCATGGTGGGCCGTGAACTGGCCGACCAGCACCGCGCCACCGGCACCGGCACGGCAGAGGAAGTCCTGCGCGTCGAAGGCCTGAACCGGGGCACCATGATCCGCAACGTCAGCTTCGCGCTGAAGAAGGGCGAAATCCTGGGCTTTGCGGGCCTGATGGGCGCGGGCCGGACCGAGGTTGCCCGCGCTATCTTCGGCGCCGATCCTTTGGACAGCGGCACCATCCACATCCACGGGCGGGCGCAGAAGATCGGCACCCCTGCCGATGCGGTGGCGCAGGGCATCGCCTACCTTTCCGAAGACCGCAAGCATTTCGGCCTCGTCACCGGCATGTCGGTCCGCGACAACGTGACGATGGCAAGCTGGCGCCGCTTCCTCTCCGGCGGCCTCTTCATGCAGGATGACGCGCTGGGCCGGGTGGCCGAGGACTATGTCCGCAAGCTCAAGGTCAAGACCCCGCATATCCACCAGGAAACCCGGCTGCTGTCGGGCGGCAACCAGCAGAAGGTGGTCATCGCCAAGTGGCTCTTGCGCGACTGCGACATCCTGATCTTCGACGAACCGACCCGCGGCATCGACGTCGGCGCCAAGGCGGAAATCTACCGGCTGCTGGAAGACCTGGCGGCGGGAGGAAAGGCCATCATCGTGATCTCCTCGGAACTGCCCGAGGTGCTGCGCCTGTCGCACCGCATCGCCGTCATGTGCGAAGGCCGGATCACCGGCGAACTCGACGGCCGCACGGCAAGCCAGGAAGACATCATGACGCTGGCGACGCAACGCTCCGGCGCGGCAGCCTGAACAGGGGGAACCATGACCGACACCGCCGTCCAGCCCGCCGCCAGCACCAGGCCCGGCTTTTTCACCACCCAGACACTGCAGAAGGCGGTGGCCTTCGTCGTGCTGATCGCACTTCTGGCCTTCTTCAGCGCCTTCGCCTCGAACTTCGCCACCGGGGCGAACATGGTCGGCATCATGCAGGCGACCGCCGTCAACGGCGTCCTCGGCGTGGCGGTGACCTTCGTGATCATTTCGGGCGGGATCGACCTGTCGGTCGGCACGATGATGACGCTGACCGCCGTGATGGCCGGGATCATCCTGACCAACCTCGGGATGCCGCTTCCCATCGGCATCCTCGGCGCCATTGCCTCGGGCGCTTTCATGGGGGCGATTTCGGGCGCGACCATCGCCAAGCTGAAGATCCCGCCCTTCATCGCCACCCTCGGCATGATGCAGATCGCCCGCGGCCTCGCGCTGGTCTTCTCGGGGGCCAAGCCGATCTACTTCAACGACACGCCGAACTACGGCCTCCTGTCGCCGGAAAGCACGATCTCCAAGCTGATCCCCGGCGTCGAAATCCCGAACGGCGTGATGATCATGTTCATCGTCGCCATCATCGCCTCGATCGTGCTGAACCGCACCATCATCGGGCGGATGATCTTTGCCCTCGGCTCGAACGAAGAGGCCGCGCGGCTTTCCGGCATCAACGTCGACCGCTGGAAGATCCTGACCTACGCAATCTGCGGCGGCATCTGCGGCATCGCCGGGCTGATCGTCTCCTCACGCCTGAACTCGGCCCAGCCCGCGCTCGGCCTCGGCTACGAGCTTGACGCCATCGCCGCCGCTGTCATCGGGGGCACCTCGCTTGCGGGCGGGCGCGGCACGGTGATCGGCACGATCATCGGTGCCTTCATCATGTCGGTCCTCACCAACGGCCTTCGGGTGATGGGCGTCCTGGAGGAATGGAAGATCGTCGTGACCGGCGTGATCATCATCGTCGCCGTCTTCATCGACATCGTCCTGCGCAAGAAAGCCTGAAGGGAGAGACAAGAACCACAAGACCAGACCACCCGGACGCGAAGCATCGCGCCGGTTCCAACTTAGGGAGTTGAGACATGAAGAAGACCATCCTGACTTCGGCGCTGGCCCTCGGCCTCGCCATCGGCGCGCCCGCCTTCGCGGATGACGTCTATTTCCCGATCATCGCAAAGGGCTTCAGCCACCAGTTCTGGCAGGCCGTGAAGGCGGGTGCCGAGGAAGCCGCCGCGCGCGACGGCGTGACGATCACCTTCGAGGGCCCGAACACCGAGGCCGAGATCGACAAGCAGACCGACATCCTGAACGCCGCCATCGCCAAAAACCCGCAGGGCCTGGGCTTTGCCGCTCTGGACAGCCAGGCGCAGGTTCCGGCGCTGCAGAAGGCCGCCGATGCGGGCATCCCCATCGTCGCTTTCGACTCGGGCGTGGAAAGCGACCTGCCGCTGACGACCTGCACCACCGACAACATGGCGGCGGCCGCTGCTGCTGCGGACGGGCTGGCCAAGGCCATCGGCGAGGAAGGCAAGATCGCCGCGGTGATCCATGACCAGACTTCGGCCACCGGGATCGGGCGCCGCGACGGCTTCCTCAACCGGATCAAGGAAGCCTATCCGAAGATCGAGGTCGTCGACGTGCAATACGCCAACGACGCGCTGAAGGCCGCCGACAACGTCAAGGCGATGCTGCAGGCCAACCCCGACATCAAGGGTATCTTCGCCTCGAACGAAGGCTCGGCCATCGGGCTTGCCGTCGCGATCAAGGAAACCGGCGCGAAGATCGTTGGCGTCGGCTTCGACAGCGGCAAGAGCCAGAAGGATGCCATCACGGACGGCACCCTCATCGGCTCGATCACGCAGAACCCGGTTGGCATCGGCCAGTGCGTCGTCGACAGCCTGGCGAAGGCGATCAAGGGCGAAACCCTGCCCAAGGTCATCGACACCGGCTTCTACTGGTATGACAAGACCAACATGGCCGACCCGCAGATCGCGGCGGTTCTGTACGACTGATCCGGCATCCCCTTCTCCGGCCCGCCCGGGGGAGGGGA
Organism: Tabrizicola sp.; assembly: GCF_041911175.1. GTDB lineage: Bacteria > Pseudomonadota > Alphaproteobacteria > Rhodobacterales > Rhodobacteraceae > Tabrizicola. The sequence continues at coordinate 6,699 of NZ_JAYRPN010000149.1, read as the reverse complement.
CCCTCAGCCGATCTTGGCGCGCTGCACCAGCGGCGAGCGTCCGAAATGGCTGCGGTAGACCTTCGAGAAATGCGAGGTCGACTGGAATCCGCAGGCCATCGCGATTTCCGTCACCGATTGCTCGGTCTGCACCAGCAGATTCTGCGCGCGGTTCAGCCGCATCTCCATGAAATAATGCTTGGGCGTCGAGTTCAGGTAGCGTGCGAACAGCCGTTCCAGCTGCCGCGTGGAAATCCCCAGCTCATCGGCGATCAGGCTGGGGGAGTCCGGGGCCTCTATGCTGGCCTCCATGATCGCGATGGCGCGCTTGAGGTGTTCGTTGCGCATCCCGTGCCGTGACTGGATCGACACCCGTTGCGCTGCCGAGCCTTCGCGCACGGCGTTGTAGACCATCTGGTCCGCGACTTCGGTCGCAAGGTCGGCCCCATGCGCCTTGCCGATCAGGTGCAGCATCAGGTCTGCCGCCGCCGTCCCGCCCGATGCGGTGATGATCCTTTCCTTCGCGACGAAGACGTTGCGGACCAGACGCACGTCGGGGAATTCCTCGGTGAACAGGTCGTGCCAGGCCCAGTGCACCGCCGTCTCCACCCCGTCCAGGAATCCCGCCTTCGCCAGCACATAGGCCCCCGAACAGATCGCGCCCAATGGCGTGCCCGATGCCCGCTCGCGCCGCAGCCAGTTCAGTACCGGCGCCGTGGTGTGGGACTGCACGTCGACGCCCGAGATCACGAACAGCCGGTCGGCGTGCCGGGTCGGCTCCAGCCCCGCCTCGGTCAGCGTCACCGATCCGTTCGAGCAGGTGGCGGTCCTGCCATCCGCGCTGGCCAGCGTCCAGCGATACAGCGACTGGCCCGAGACCAGGTTGGCGATCCGCAAGGGCTCCAGCGCGCAGGAAAAGGCGATATGGGTGAATTCCGGCAAGAGGAAGAAGCTGAAGTGCTGGGTCTCGCTCATGGCGCCTATCCTACATGCAAAAGGGCCGCCCCGGAAGGCGACCCTTCGCCGTCATCTGTCAGGCATCACTTCGCCGCAGCGCGGGCCGCAGCCAGCCAGGAATCGTAGTCGGCCTGGTGCGCAGCGATCCACTCGTCGGCGTGGCGCTGCAGGTCCTCGGGCTTGTCCTCGCCCTTGGAGATGCGCAGCGCTTCGGCCGAGACGTCGTTGATGTCCAGCTTCGCCGCTTCGAACAGCGCCTTGGCGGCCGGGTTGGCCTCCAGGAAGTCGTTGCGGGCGACGATGCGGATCGAGTCGACCGCGAAGCCCAGGTTCTTGCCGTCGAACACCGTGTTCGCGGTCGCGCCGTCGGGCAGCGGGGTGCCCTCGGGAACCGTCAGCCATTCGGCATCCTTGCCCGGAACCAGCTCACCGGCGACCCAGTAGGGCACCCAGGTATAATACAGGATCGACCCGCCGTTTTCCTTGCGCGCCATCGCGTCGGCGATCATCGCCGGATAGGCGCCCTGGTTGTGGGTGACGGTGTCGCGCAGACCAAGCGCGTCGAGATGCGTCTCGATCACCCGCTCGCAGCCCCAGCCGGGGATGCAGCCCGCGAGGTCGGCCTTGCCGTCGCCGTCGGCGTCGAAGCGCTTGGCGATTTCCGGGTCCTTCAGCATCGACAGGTCGGTGACGCCCGCCTTGTAGCTGTCTTCGTCGACCATGTAGCCCTGGATCGCGCCGTCGATGTAGGTGCCGACCTTCGACATCACCGCATCGCCGCCCGCTTCCTGGTAGAAGGCGTCGTGCAGCACGTTCCAGCTCACCGCCATGAAGTCGGCATCGCCCGCACCCACGGCCAGGTGCATGGTCTGGTATTCAGCCTCGTTCGGGGTGGCGATGGTATAGCCAAGGTCTTCCAGCGCCTTGAACAGGATCAGGTGCTGCATGTGCTCTTCGATCTGCGTCGGCATGATCGGGCGCACGGTCACGCCTGCGCCGGGCTTGTCGGCGTCCTGCGCGAAGGCGGGGACGGCGAGCGCCAGCGCCAGGGCGGTGGTTGCGAAAAGTTTCATTCCTTGTCTCCCAGTTTGGTTGTCAGGTGGTCTTCTTGAACATGGCGGCGACCAGGCCCACCGGGCCGGTTTCCCACCAATGGCGATGCCCGCGGTCCCGGCCCGACCGGCCAAGCCCCTGGGTGATCCGGTCCAGCACGATGGCCAGCATCACGATGCCCAGGCCGCCGACGATGGCCTTGCCCGCATCCAGCCGCCCCATCGCCCGCAGCACTTCGTTGCCCAGCCCTTTGACCGAGATCATCGAGGCGATGACCACCATCGAGAGGGAAAGCATGATCGTCTGGTTCAGCCCGGCCAGGATGGTCGGCGTCGCCAGCGGCAGCTCGACCTTGCGCAGGATTTGCCCCGGGCTTGCGCCGAACGCCCGCGCCGCCTCGACCACGCTGGGGTTCACCCCCCGGATCCCCAGCGAGGTCAGCCGCACCAGTGGCGGCAGCGCGAAGATGATCGTCACGATCACGCCCGACACGTTGCCGATCCCGATCATCATCACGACGGGGACGAGGTAGACGAAGGCCGGGATGGTCTGCATCGTGTCCAGCACCGGGCGGATGAACCCCTCGAACCGGTCGCTCTTGCCCGCAAGCACCCCCAGCGGCAGCCCGATCAGAACGCACAGGATGACCGAGGCCACGACGATCGCCAGCGTCGTCATCGCCAGACCCCAGGCCTCGGGCGCCAGCAGCCCCAGGATCCCCAGGCAGGCGCCCACCACGATGGCCCCGCGCCGCCCGGCGGCCTGCCAGGCGATCAGCACCAGCAGCACCAGCATCACCACCGGCGGGGTCGCCTGCAACGCACTCTCGATGCCGACGATCACCGTCTCGAAGAACTGCTTGATCGGCTGGATCATCTCGCGGTGCGAGATCGCCCAGTGCTTGATCCCGTCGGCCCAGGTCGCGATGCCCAGGTCGACCGAGGCGAATGGGTTCAGCCAGTTGAAACCGTCGTCCGCCATCACGCAGCCCTCTCTTCGTCGCGTCCTTGGATGCCACGCAGAAGCGCGCGCTTGGTCACCACGCCGACCGGCTTGCCATCGGCCGCGATCAGGATCGGGTGGTCGGTGCCGACGGCAAGGTCGACGAGTTCGTTCAGGTTCATCTCGGGCTTGCCCACCGGCCAGTCGCCGGTGTCCTGCGGCCCCTGCGCCTGCGCATAGGCGCCAAAGGGCTGCATGATCCGCGCCGCCGTCACCAGGTCCAGCTTGGAAATCCCGGCCACGAAATCCGCCACATAACCGTCGGCGGGCTTGGTCACGATCTCTTCCGGCGTGCCGATCTGCACCAGCACCCCGTCCTTCATGATCGCGATGCGGTCGCCGATGCGGATCGCCTCGTCCAGGTCATGGGTGATGAAGACGGTGGTCTTGTGCAGTTCCGCCGACAGTTCCATGAAGGTGCCCTGCAACTGCCGCCGGATCAGCGGATCCAAGGCGCTGAAAGGTTCGTCCATCAGCAGGATCGTCGGGTCCGCCGCCAGTGCCCGGGCCAGGCCCACCCGCTGCTGCATGCCCCCCGACAGCTCGTCCGGATATTTCCGGTCCCAGCCCGTCAGGTCCACCATGTCGATGGCTTTCGCCGCGACGCGGGCCCGCTCGGCCTCGGACACGCCCCGTACCTCCAGCGAAAACGCCACGTTGTCGCGCACAGTCCGGTGCGGCATCAGCGCCATCGACTGGAACACCATGCCGATCTTTTCCGCCCGCAGCTTGCGCAGCGCCTCGGCGTTCATCGCGTTGACGTTCTGGCCCTCTATGAACACCGTCCCCGAGGTCGGCTCGATCAGCCGGTTGATATGGCGGATCAGCGTCGACTTGCCCGAGCCGCTGAGGCCCATGATGCAGAAGATCTCGCCCCGGCCCACGCTGAAGGACGCATCCTGCACCCCCACCACGCAGTCGAACTCCTCGCGGATCGCCTTCTTCGACAGGCCCTTGGACCGCACGGCCTCCATCGCCTGGCGCGACTTGTCGCCGAATATCTTCCAGATCCCTTCGCAGCGGATCACGTCCTCACGGGCATCAGCCATGCAGATTCTCTCCCCCAGATGCCAAACTACAATCACAAAAGTTTTCTGTAGACAATATGTATTTTAGCCGACTACACAGACGGCAGGCTACCTGATTCACCATGAAGACAGGCTGAAGTCAGGCAGGAGAGACCCGTGGACACCGATTCCCGCAGCAAGAAGACGCAATGCATCGAGGACCTGCGCCGCCGGGTCCTGACCGAGGCTTTGGAGCCCGGCGTCTACCTGGATGAAACCGAACTCGCTGAAACCTATGGCATATCCCGGCCGCCCCTGCGCGAGGTGCTGCGCCAGCTGGCCGGCGAAGGCTATGTCGTCCTGCACGAGAATCGCGGCGCGCAGGTTGCGCCGATGACACACAAGACGATGCGCAACTTCTTCGTTGCGGCCCCGATGATCTATGCCGGTGTGACCCGGCTTGCGGCGCTCTACCGCACCCCCGCGCAGCTGGTGAAGCTGAAGGAATGCCAATGGGCCTTCCGCCAGACGATTCGGAACGGCAATGCGGCAGAACGCGCGGTCGGCAACGAACGCTTCCATTCCATCATCGGCGAGATGGCGGACAACGAATTCCTGTTGCCATCGCTCCGCCGCCTGCTGATCGACCACACCCGCATCGGGATGACCTTCTACGATCCCCGCAAAGCCGAAATGGCCTGCGTCTCGGCCGAGGCCGCCGACCAGCACGACCAGTTCATCGCCCTGATCGAAGCGGGCGACGACGAGGCGGCAGCCGACCTGGCCGTCGCCCACTGGGAACTGTCGCGCGCCCAGATCGAAAGCTTCGTCACCCCCATAAGCATGACCATCCCGCTGGGCCGCGCGCCGGGCGTTACCGAAAAACGAGGAGCCTCATGAGATTCGAAGGCATCTATACCCCTGCCATCACCCCGCATCGTGAGGATGGCAGCATCGACCACGACGCTTTCGTCGCCCAACTGGAATACCTGATCGGCCAGGGCGTCCACGGCATCATCAACGGCGGCTCGACCGGCGAGTACTACGCCCAGTCGATGCAGGAACGGCTGGAGATGGCCTCCCTCGCCCGCGACGTCACCAAGGGCCGCACGCATCTGATGGTCGGCACCGTGGCGATCCGGCTGGAGGATTCGATCACGATGGCCGAACACGCGGCCAAGATCGGCGCCGACTCAGTCCTCGTCGGCTCGCCGCCCTATTCGGTTCCGACCGAGCAGGAAAACGCGCTGAGCGCGCTCACCATCGACCGCGCCGCCGACCTGCCGATCATGCTTTACAACTACCCGGGCCGGATGGGCATCAGCATGGGCGAGGAATTCCTCGACCGTGTGGGCCGCTCCGCCAATTTCTGCGCCATCAAGGAATCCTCGGGCGACATCAACCGCGTCCACCTGCTGGCCCGCGACTACCCGCATATCCAGATGTCCTGTGGCATGGACGACCAGGCGCTGGAATTCTTCGCCTGGGGCGCGCGCAGCTGGGTCTGCGGCGGCTCGAACTTCCTGCCCGGCGAACATCTCGCGCTCTACAAGGCCTGCGCGGTCGAAGGCAATTTCGACAAGGGCCGCCGGATCATGTCAGCGCTGATGCCCCTGATGCGGGTCCTGGAACAGGGCGGCAAGTTCATCCAGTGCATCAAGCATGGCTGCGAGATGATGGGCCAGTATGCCGGTCCGCCGCGCCCGCCGCTCAAAGGCCTGAACAAGGACGACAAGCGCCAGCTGGAACAGACCGTGCGCGTCCTCAAGACCACCATCGCCCAGATCGTCGCGGAGTAGCCCCATGTCCCTTCTCACCACCGAAGAATACAAGGCCATCGCCGCCGGTCTCACCTTCCCGACCACCGCCTTCATCGACGGCCACTTCCGCCCGGCGATCAGCGGCAAGACCTTCGACACCCTGAACCCCGCCACCGGCGCGGTGCTGGCCAAGGTCGCCGCCTGCGGGCCCGAGGATGTGGACCTCGCGGTCCAGAAGGCCCGCGACGCCTTCGAGGATGGCCGCTGGTCGCGCCTGCATCCGAAGGAACGGAAAGAGGTGCTGATCAAGCTGGCGAAGCTGGTGAAGCGCAACGCCCGCGAACTTGCCGTGCTGGAAAGCCTCGACAGCGGCAAGACGATCTACGACTGCGAACAGGTCGACGTGCCGGAAACGATCAACTGCCTGACCTGGCACGCCGAACTGATCGACAAGATCTACGACCAGGTCGCCCCTGCCAGCGACAACCACATCGCCATGATCGTCCGCGAACCCGTCGGCGTCGTCGGCCTCGTCCTGCCCTGGAACTTCCCGCTCCTGATGCTCGCCTGGAAGATCGGCCCCGCCCTCGCCGCCGGTTGTTCGGTCATCGTCAAACCCGCCGAGGAAACCCCGCTGACCACTCTCCGCATGGCCGAACTCGCGATGGAGGCCGGCATCCCTGCGGGCGTTTTCAACGTCGTCCCCGGCACGGGGCCGGAGGTGGGCGAACCCATCGGCCGCCACATGGACATCGACGCCGTCTCCTTCACCGGAAGCACGGAAACCGGCCGCCGCTTCCTGCGCTACGCGGCCGAGTCCAACCTCAAGGAAGTCACGCTGGAGATGGGCGGCAAGAACCCCGCCGTGGTCCTCGACGACGCCGAGAACCTCGACCGCGTCGCCGCCCATGTCGTCAACGGCGCCTTCTGGAACATGGGCG
>NZ_JAYRPN010000148.1:0-4308 GCF_041911175.1 Tabrizicola sp. | reverse complement strand
GCCATCACTGTGACGGGGATTGCTGTCATGACCGTGCACAACAGCGCAACACCGATCGTTTTCATGATATTTCCTCCCGAAATCATGAATCTGGCTCGTCAGGAGATGTTCCGGCCCGAGGCGGCGTTCCGTGTTCCGGCATGGACTCGACATCTCTGCGGATGACTATGATCCGTTTTAAATTTCTGTCAATTGATTTTAATTTTGGTGAACTTATATGAAGAATGTTATAAAATTCAAGAACGGCAACCGGGGAGGGCAGCTGTGCCAGCCGATCTGAACCATCTGGAAGCACATAGCGACACGCGCCAGGTCGGCGAGACATTGCGCCTGCGCCGGCAGATGCGTGGCCTGTCGCTCAAGCAGGTTGCCGAACCCGCCGGCATCTCGGTGGGCATGCTGAGCCAGGTCGAGCGCGGGCTTGCCGCGCCCTCGATCAAGACCCTCCGCGCGATCTGCGCGGCGATGGACATGCCGGTGAACTGGCTCTTCCACCGCGACGGCGAACAGGAAAGCCAGGCGGCCGAATACATCGTGCCCGCAGGCGCGCGCCGGTCCTTGACCTATCACGATGGCGCCCTTGTCAAGGAGCTGCTCACCCCTGACACGCAGCCGACGATCCAGATGCTGCGCTTCCTGCTGAAGCCCGGCGCCTCGTCGGGCGAACCCTACTGCAATGCCGAGGGCGGCAAATGCGGGATCGTGCTGGCCGGGACCATGGGGCTCGAGCTGAACGGCGTCGAATTCGTCGTCAACTGCGGCGACAGCTTCGCCTTCCCGTCCACCGCGATGGTGCGCTTCTGGACCGTCGGCGACGATGCCTGCGAGGTCCTCTGGGTGGTGGCACCCGCGACGGTGTAACCGGGGGCTCGCGTGCCGTGGCGTTGCGCTGCCGGCCGTTCACATCTCGATGCCAAGCCGCTCGATCATCCGGTCGCGGTCGATCAGCGCCTTGCGGGTCTGGTCGGGCCGGGCCGCGGCGCAGGCGTTGATCAGGCATTCGGCCGCCACAGTGAAGGCGCCGAAGCTGTTGGAGATGAAGCTCGACTGGTGGCCGACGAGGATTGCCGCGCGCGATGTGTCCACCAGCGGCGAACTGGCGCGATCGGTGAGGGCGACGATCGACAGGCCGATCTCGCGCGCAACCCGGGCCGTCTCGACCACCTGGGCGGAATAGGGCGCGCAACTCGCCGCGAGCAGGACGTCGCCCTTTTCCAGCATCGCAAGCCCCTCGGCGGTCCCGAGGCTGTTGGCATCGAGGAGCGCGACGTCGGAGCGGATCATCCGCAGCCCGTAGACGAGGAAGGCCGCGATGGCGTGGAACTGGCGGATGCCGTAGACGGCGACGCGGGGCGCCGACATCAGGAGGCCGACCGCGGCCTCGAACGCCTCGGTGTCGAAATGCTCGACGAAGCGGTCGATGTTGGCCTGGTTCTCGCGGCAGAGCTGGACCGCGCGCGACTGGGTGCTGGTCCCCTCGGCCAGCGCGGCGCGGGCCTGGCGGGAATAGAACTCTCCCGGTGCGGCCATCGACGCGGTCAGAAGCACCTGCTGGAAGGCGGGGAAGCCGGAGTAGCCGAGGCTGTGGGCGAGACGGGTGAGCGTGGAGGGGTTGACCTCCAGCACCTCCGCCAGCGCGGTGATCGACAGAAGCGCGGGGCTTCCGGTCAGGTCGAGGATGCGGCCGAGCGCTTCGCGGGTCTTGGCGCCGAGCGTGATCGACGCCTCGCCGCGCGCGATGGCGACCATCAGCGCGCGCAGCTCGCTCAGCGTTTCAGGCGGTCTTGCCTTCGTAGGAGGGGGCGCCGGCTCTGCGGTCATGGATGCTCCACTCGATCCCGTCTTCTGTGACACGGAAAAGCGCCGTTGCAAGGGTATTTTCGTCGTCCGGGTCGTCGGCGGCGTCGCGCCGGATCGGCAGGCCGGGCCCGCCGGTGTCGCGCAGGATCGCCAGCGGATCGCGCTCACCCCCGGCCAGAAGGGCTGCGCCGCGAGCCTGACGGTCGCGCGAGGAGGCGGTGACGATCTGCTGCGCCAGCCCGCGCGGCTGGTGCAGCGCGTGGTTGGCATGGACCGAGGGCACCGCGACTTCGGCCACCGACACTTCGCCACCGCCGAATTCGACCGAGACGATGCGCCGGTCGGCCACGTGCGACAGCGCGAAATGGAACCCGCCCGAGTCCGGATGCGCGCCGAGCACGGCGAGGGCGGCGTCGATGTCGCGCGCGGCGATGACCGCGCGGCCCAGCACCATGCGCGGCACCTCGGCCTCGACCCCGGTCAGGCGGATGTTGTTCACCGTCTGCACCAGCCCCGCCTCGGTGAGGGCGAAGGTGTGGCCGGGGAGCGAACCGGGATAGCAGAAGGCGCGGAAGCCCGGCGCACCCGCGGGCCTCACGTCGGCGACGAAGGCGGCGCCGCGGAAAAAGGGCAGGCCGTCCTCGTTGTGGGCGAGGACCGGCGTCTCGCCCGGCAGCATGACGGTGGTGCAGCCGTCCGGCACCGAGGCCAGAAGATCGCCGCGGCAGTTCCACGCCATCACCTCTGCGAGGGGCAGGCCGAGCCCTTCGGCCAGCCCCTCGATCTCGGCCCAGATCGCGGGAAAGCGCGCCTTGACAGTCGCCGTCATGCGGGCGAGGCGGGCGCCATGCGCGGGATCGGTCACGCGCTGCCAGATCGGCGCGCCGAGGAGATGGCGGTGCACCGCCGCCCGCCCGGCCCGCCCTAGCGCCCGGCCGATGTCGCGCGGCGTGCCGCCGGCGGCGACCCAGCCGAGGGTTCCCGGTTCACTCGACATGTTGCAGGAAGTCTTTCAGCCGTTCGCTGGGCGGGTTGCCGATCACCGCGCGCGGATCGCCGTCGACCGAAATCTTGCCGTGTTCCATGAAGATCAGCCGCGTGCCGACCTGCTTGGCGAAGGCCATCTCGTGGGTGACGACCACCATCGTCATCCCTTCCTGCGCAAGCTGGCGCATCACCGTCAGCACTTCCTGCTTCAGCTCGGGGTCGCGCGCCGAGGTCGGTTCGTCGAACAGCATCACCTTGGGCCGCACCGCCAGCGCCCGGGCGATCGCCACGCGCTGCTGCTGGCCGCCGGAGAGTTCGGACGGGTAGTTGCCGGCCTTTTCCCGCAGGCCCACCTTGTCAAGCAGCGCCAGCGCCTGGTCGCGCGCCTCGGCGGCCGAGGCGCCGCGCACCTTGCGCGGCCCGAAGGCGACGTTTTCCAGTGCGGTCATCTGCGGAAAGAGGTTGAACTGCTGGAACACCATCCCGGCCTCCTGCCGGATCAGGCGCAACTGCTTCTTGCCGGCGCGGACGCTGATCCCGTCCATCACCAGATCGCCGCCGGAAATCTGTTCCAGCCCGTTGATGCAGCGCAGCAGCGTCGACTTGCCCGAACCGGATGGCCCGATCAGCACCACCACCTCGCCCGTGTCGATCGACAGGTCGACCTCGTCCAGCACCTTCAGGTCGCCGAAATGCTTCGAGGTCTTGCGGAATTCGATGATGCTCACAGGATCCTCATGCGTTTCTCGATCACCCGCAGCGCCACGGTCATGGCCCCGGTGAGGATCAGGTAGATGACGGCGACGGCGGTCCAGATTTCCACCGCGCGGAAGTTGGCGGCCATGATCTCCTGCCCCGTCCGGGTCAGCTCGCCCACCCCGATGACGATGAAGAGCGAGGTGTCCTTGAGGCTGACGATGAACTGGTTGCCCAAGGGCGGGATCAGCCGGCGGAAGGCGAGCGGCCCGAGGATGTAGACCAGCACCTTCCACTGCGGCAGGCCAAGCGCCAGCCCGGCCTCGGTCAGGCCCCTGGAGATCGACAGGAAGGCGCCGCGGACGATCTCGGCGATATAGGCGCCGGCGTTGACGATGATCGCCAGCACCGCGGCCGACATCGGGTCGACGCGCAGCCCGGTCAGGATCGGCATGGCGAAATACAGGAACATCACCTGCACCACGATCGGCGTGCCGCGGATCAGCTCGACATAGGCGAAGGCGATGGCGTTCAGCACCCGGCCGCCATAGGCGCGCATGAGCCCCGCGACGGTGCCGAGGATCAGCCCGCCGAGAAGGCCGATCACGGTGATCTGCACGGTGATTTTCGCGCCTGCGATCAGCTGGGGAAGAAAGGTCAGGACGACGGACCAGTCGGTCTGCATGGCTCGCTCCGGCGGCGGAAAGGGGATGGCTGCGGCGCGCAGGGTCGCCGCAGCCCGGTGTCAGCTCAGTTGGCGGGCTTCGTGCCGAACCACTTTTCGTAGATCGCGTCGTAGCGCCCGTCGGCCTTCATGTTGGCCAG
>NZ_JAYRPN010000147.1:0-46401 GCF_041911175.1 Tabrizicola sp. | reverse complement strand
TCTAGTGGGCGCTCGTCCGCCGTCGCCGGGCGTGCGGAGGAAGAATCAGCCCTTGCGCGCGTCCTGCCAGGCGCGGGGGGCTTTCAGGAAGCTTTCCACCTCCGCCAGCGTGCCCGCATCGAACGCGCCTTGCGCCCGCGCCTCGGCCAGCACGTCCCACCAGGTGCAGAGGTGATGCAGTTTCACCCCATGCGCGCCGAGCTTCGCCTCGGTGTCCGGGAAGATGCCGTAGTAGAAGATCACCGCCGTATGGCCGCAACTGGCCCGGGTCTCGCGGATCGCGTCGACGAAGCTGAGCTTGGAGCCGCCATCGGTCGTCAGGTCCTCGACCAGCAGCACGCGCTGGCCCTCGGTCATCGCGCCCTCGATCCTTGCGTTGCGGCCATAGCCCTTGGGCTTCTTCCTCACATAGGTCATCGGCAGCGCCAGCCGTTCCGCGACCAGCGCCGCGAAGGGAATGCCCGCAGTCTCGCCGCCGGCGATGTTGTCGAAGGCCTCGAACCCGGCCTCGCGCATGATGGTGACGGCAAGCAAATCCATCAGGGTCGAGCGGATGCGCGGGTAGCTGATCAGCTTGCGGCAGTCGATGTAGGTCGGGCTGGGCAGGCCCGAGGCGAGCGTAAAGGGCGTCTCGGCGTTGAAATGCACCGCCTTGATTTCGAGGAGCGCGCGCGCGGTCAGCCGGGCGATTTCATCCTTGGGCGGGAAGGCGGAGGGGATCATGCGCAAGCCTTTCAAGCGTCTAAAAATTTTCGCGAAAATTTTTAGACTTGGTCAGGGGAGGACGTGCCAATGCACGGGGAAGCCGGGGTCGAAGACGGTGACGGGGCCGACCTCGGAGATGATCTTCGCAGGCCAGACGCAGGGCTCGGCCCGCTTCTCCAGCGCGATCGTTCCCGTGTTCACCGGCAGGCGGTAGAAAGCCGGGCCGTTCCGCGACGCGAAGCCCTCCAGCTTGTCCAGCGCACCCTCTTCCTCGAAGACATGCGCCAGGAGGCTCAGCGTATTCGTCGCCGTGAAACACCCCGCGCAGCCGCAGGCATGTTCCTTCAAGGCGTCCACATGCGGCGCCGAGTCGGTGCCGAGGAAATACCGGGGCGAACCCGAGGTCGCCGCCTTGCGCAAGGCCAGCCGGTGCTTCTCGCGCTTGGCGACAGGCAGGCAGTAGTAATGCGGCTTGATCCCGCCCGCGAGGATATGGTTGCGGTTGATGATCAGGTGATGCGTCGTGATCGTCGCAGCCAGCGTGTCGCCGCCCTCCGCCGCATAGGCCACGCCTTCCTCGGTGGTGATATGCTCCATCACCACCCGCAGCTCCGGCAACCGGCGGCGCAGCGGGGCCAGCACCCGGTCGATGAACACCGCCTCGCGGTCGAAGATGTCGACCTCCGCGCTCGTTACCTCGCCATGCACGCAGAGCGGCAGCCCGATCCGCGCCATCGCCTCCAGCACCGGCATGACCCTGTCCAGATCGCGCACCCCGGACTGAGAATTGGTCGTCGCCCCCGCCGGATAGAGCTTCACCCCCTTGACCAGGCCCGACCCAGCCGCGCGTTCCACATCCGCCGGGTCTGTCCCCTCGGTCAGGTAGAGCGTCATCAAGGGCTCGAACGCCGTCCCCTCGGGCAGGGCCGCCAGGATGCGCTCGCGATAGCCCGCGGCATCGGCCAAGGTCACCACCGGCGGCACCAGGTTCGGCATGATGATCGCGCGGGCGAAATGGCGGGCGGTTTCCGGCAGCACGGCCTGCAGCATCGCGCCGTCGCGCAGGTGCAGGTGCCAGTCGTCGGGGCGGGGCAGGATGATCCGTTGCATGGGCGGCAGGTAACGCAAACCCGCCCCCGTTTCCAGTGGCATCGCGCGGCCCGATGCGACAGGATCGCCCGCAAATCAGGAGACCCGCATGTTCCGCCCCTTCCTCGTCCTCGCCTGCCTTTCCCTTCCCGCCGCCGCGCAGGAGATCGACTGCGCCAACGCCGTCACCCAGCAGGACATGAACCAGTGCGCCTACAATGACTGGGAGGCCGCCGATGCCGACCTCAACACCGCCTACAAGCGCGCGATGACTCTTCTGAAAAGCTGGGATGCCGACCTGCCGCAAGCCGAACAGGGTGGGGCAGAGGCCCTGAAGGAAGCCCAACGCGCCTGGATCACCTTCCGCGACAGGGCGTGCGAGGCCGAGGGCTATGCGATGAAGGGCGGGTCAGCCGAGCCGCTTCTGGTCTACGGCTGCATGCGGCAGTTGACCGAGGACCGCACGGCGCAACTCGTCGCCTTCACCGACAGCTACGGCAACTAGACCGCCTCACCCGTCAGCTCTTCCAGCCGCCGCGCGAAACTTGGCGCATTCAGCCGCGCGGTGACAGACCGGCAGATCTTGACCTCGCGCTGCGGATGCCCGGAGAGCCGCGCCGTCGCCAGGACCGACCGCAGGTAGCTCCCGTTCGACCGCCGCCCGCGCCAGAGCCAGGAGAAGCGGTCGGCCGACATCTTGCCCTCCATTGCCGCTTCCAGGATCCGGTCCAGCACCTTCATCTCGCGCAAGGTGTCCTCGGTCCCCTCGCCGGTATAGCGGGCGTGCAGCTGCGTCACCCAGGGCCGCTGGAACAGCGCCGCGTGCATCGCATCGGGCTGGTGCAGTGGATCATGGATCAGCCAGACCTTCGCAGCGCTTTCCGTCATGTCCGGCGCATAGCCGTAGCGACCGCGGAAGTTGATCCGCCGCGCGATCCGGTGGCGTTCGTCCCAGCCCGCCAGACCGGGGTCCAGCGTGGCGCGCGGCGCGATCAGCACCAGTTCCGCCTGCGGCGCGGTGATCGAATAGGCCGCCGCCGCATAGCCCGCCGGCCCCGCGCCGTAGAACACCACCCGGTCGAAATCCTCCAGGAACCCGTCATCGGCCAGCCGGTCGAAATAGCGAAAGACCGCCGGGTCGCGCCACCAGGTCTCGCCCTCGGCGAGGATGGTCAGCATCGACCAGCCCCGGTTCTGCGCCAGGTCGAAATGCTCGGGCAGCTTGCTCTCGCGCTCACGCAGCGAGGCCGCATCCTCGAAGGTCACCAGAAGCAGCGGGCGCTCTTCGGCGAAGAAGGCATAGTGCTTGTCCCCAAGCGGCAGGAAGTCGCCATCCCCCTCTGCGATCTTGAGCATCGGGCGCTGCCAGTCAGGCGGCTGGGCGGGATTCGTCATGGCGATCGGTTCGGTCTTGGGCATGTCTCGGCTCGGTTCCCGGGACTCTGGCGAGAGAATACGGCCACCACAAGGCCTTGCGGTGGAAACATTCGCCCCGGATTCAGCTCTTGCGGTTGCAGTACGGCACCATTCCGGCGGCATGACAACCCATGGTTGCAATGCTGCCGCAATCCGCCGACGGGTAGTCACGACCGTCCGATATGCGGTTTCCAGATCGTCTCCGCCTCGGCCCGATCCAGCACCCGAGTCGGTCCGGCCATCAGGATCTGGCCATAGAGGCTGCGCCAGGCGTCCTCCTGCATCAAGGCCCGGAACCGGGCGTGCCGCCAATCCACCGCCGCGCGGTGCAGCGGGCCCAGAACTGGGTCGGCGTGCAGGCCCGCCCTCAGGTCTTGGCTGTCCAGAAGCAGAATCGTCCGATCCTCCTCCACGTTGAAATTCCGCTCGATCCAGTAGCCCGCATCAAGACCGCCATCGGCATGGACCGCCCGGCCCCGGTCGCGCTTCAGGACGAAACTCTCCACCGCGCCAAGGGGATAGTGGTTCAGCTGCACCAGCGCATGATTGTCCCGCCCGACGTCCGAGAAGATCCGCCCCCGGTGGAACGCCGCCGGTAGCATCCGTCCCGACCCGTCGAACCAGCGCTGCCCCGTCGTCCTCCCCGCCACCGGGGCACGGGGGCGATGCACGCCCAGCTTGCCGTAGCTGCCGTCGTTCCGGACCAGGGTCTTGAACAGCTGCGCCCGCCAGGGCCAGTGCAGCACATGCGGCGCGGCGCGGGTGAAGGTCTCCGTCACCGGCGCATCAACGTAAGCGACCACGCCCGCATTGCCGAACAGCCGCCAGGTCAGCGTGATCGCGGTTGCTTGCGGAAGCGCCGCCAGCAGCGCCGGAAGCGTCCGGTCGCCGACATGGACGTTGACGAACTCGTCGATGTCGAGCGGCAGCACCCGGTCCGCCGCCGTCACCAGCGGGTGCCGGTCCGCCCGCTTCAGCGCCGACCATTGCGGCCCTTCGCCGTGCGGGCCGGGGTTGCGCAGATGCACCAGCCAGCCCAATTTCTCCAGCCGGTCCAGCATTGCGTCCGTCCCGTCGTCGCAATCGTTGGAGAAGACCAGGAAATCGGTGACCCCGCAGGCCCGGTGATGCGCCAGCCATTCCAGCAGGAACGCGCCTTCGTTCCTGACGCAGAGGACGGTCGTGATCTTCACCACGCCCGCCCTTTCATCTTTGCGAAAAATATCCCCGCCGGAGGCATCCGACCTCTCCACCCGCGCCACGCCCGAAGACGTAGCACGGAGGCCAGATCAGAAGAAAGCCTGCAGCCCGGTGATCGCCCGGCCCAGGATCAGCGCATGGACGTCATGCGTGCCCTCGTAGGTATTCACCGTCTCCAGGTTCACCATATGGCGCATGACCTGGAAATCTTCCTGGATGCCGTTGCCGCCATGCATGTCGCGCGCCCAGCGGGCCGCCTCCAGCGCCTTGCCGCAGTTGTTGCGCTTGACGATCGAGATCATCTCCGGCGCCGCATTGGCCTCGTCCATCAGCCGCCCGACGCGCAGCGAGGCCTGCACGCCCAGCGAAATCTCGGTCAGCATGTTGGCAAGCTTCAGCTGGTAGATCTGCATCCCGGCCAGCGGCTTGCCGAACTGCTTGCGGTCAAGCCCGTACTGCCGTGCCGCCGTCATGCAGAACTCGGCAGCCCCCATCACGCCCCAGGAAATGCCATAGCGCGCCCGGTTCAGGCAGCCGAACGGCCCCTTCAGCCCCTCGACATTGGGCAGCAGCGCGTCTTCGCCGACTTCCACATCCTTCAGCACGATCTCGCCGGTGATGGACGCCCGCAGCGAAAGCTTCCCCCCCACCTTCGGCGCCGTGAGGCCCTTCATGCCCTTGTCCAGCACGAAGCCCTTGATCTTGCCGCCATGCGCGTCCGATTTGGCCCAGACCACGAAGACATCCGCGATGGGCGCGTTGGAAATCCACATCTTCGCGCCGTTCAGCACATAGCCGTTGGCGGTCTTCTTCGCCGTGGTCTTCATCCCCGCCGGGTCCGACCCCGCATCCGGTTCGGTCAGGCCGAAGCACCCGATCCACTCGCCTGACGCGAGCTTCGGCAGATACTTCTTGCGCTGCGCCTCGGTGCCGTAGGCATAGATCGGATACATCACCAGGGACGACTGCACCGACATCATCGACCGATAGCCCGAATCGACCCGCTCGACCTCGCGCGCGACCAGCCCGTAGGCGACATAGGACGCGCCCAGCCCGCCGTATTCCTCGGGGATCGTCACGCCCAGAAGCCCCATCTCCCCCATCTCGCGGAAGATCGCCGGGTCGGTGGTCTCGTCGCGATAGGCCGCGATGACGCGCGGTTGCAGCTTTTCCTGCGCATAGGCCCGCGCGCCGTCGCGCAGCATCCGCTCTTCCTCGGTCAGCTGGTCGTCCAGCCGGAAGGGATCTTCCCAGTCGAAGCGGCCCAGATCGGGGGCATCCTTGGCTTTCAGTTTCGGTTTGTCGGACATGGCGCATCTCCTTCTTTGCGCGGGATCATTGCAGAAAAGGGCAGGGCAGGCTATCGAAAGCCCTGCACGGGTTCATGAGGGAAACTCATAATGCTGCCCCGCCGCTACCTGCCGCCGATCCCCGCATTGATGGCGCTGGAAGCCGTCGACCGCCTCGGCACCGCCTCCGCTGCGGCCGAGGAACTCAGCCTCACCCAGGGCGCCATCAGCCGCGCGCTGCAGGGTCTGGAACAACAACTCGGCGTCCAACTCCTGACCCGCGAACGTCAGCGCCTGCGCCTGACCCCCGCGGGCCACGACTATGTGGCCGAGGTGCGAAAAGCCCTGCACCTCCTCGCCTCCGCCAGCATTACGCTCCGCGCCAACCCCACCGGGGGAAGCCTCAACCTCGCCATCCTCCCCGCCTTCGGGATGCACTGGCTCGCCCCCCGCCTCGCCCGTTTCGCGCAAAGCCACCCGGAGGTCACGGTCAATCTCTCCACCCGTCTCCGCCCCTTCGACTTCACCGGTTCCAGCTTCGACGCCGCCATCCACTACGGAAGGCAGGACTGGCCCGGCGCCGACAGCCTGAAACTCATGGACGAGGACATCCTCGCCGTCGCCGCCCCCGGCTTCCCTCCGCTCGCGCAGGCGACCGACATCCTGCGCCACCCCCTCCTGCAGCTTGAATCCCGCCCCGGCGACTGGGGCCGCTGGCTGGCCCATCACGGCTCTCCCGGCCTCCGCCCCCCCGGCATGATGTTCGACCAGTTCGCCACGCTCACCCAGGGCGCGATCCACGGCATGGGCGCCGCCCTCATCCCCACCTTCCTGATCCAGCGCGAACTGGCCGAGGGCCGCCTGATCGCCGTCTTCGGCCCCCCGATCCGCGCGCTCGGTTCCTACCACCTCGTCTGGCCCGCCACGCTCCCCGAACGCGCGCCGCTCAGGTCCCTACGACTATGGTTGCAAGCCGAGGCCGCCGATCCCGCCTTGACCCCCTTCGCCCCGCCCGCCACTCTGCCCGGACAGGAGGCCCCGTGACCGCACTCCCCGCCAGCATCGACGCCGTGGAAACCCTGCTCGCCAGCCAGGGCTACGTCGCCTCCCGCGCGCTGGCCACCGTCGTCTTCCTCTCGCTCAAGCTCGGTCGCCCGCTCTTCCTCGAAGGCGAGGCCGGCACCGGCAAGACCGAGATCGCCAAGACCCTTGCCACCGCACTGAACCGCCGCCTGATCCGGCTGCAATGCTACGAAGGCCTCGACGCCGCCTCCGCCGTCGCCGAATGGAACTTCGCCGCCCAGATGATCGCCATCCGCACCGCCGAGGCGACCGCCGACCGCGACACCCTGCAGACCCAGCTTTTCACCGAAGACTACCTGATCGAACGGCCCCTTCTCGCCGCCATGCGCCCGCAGCCCGGCGGCGCCCCCGTGCTCCTGATCGACGAGATCGACCGCACCGACGAACCCTTCGAGGCCTTCCTGCTCGAAGCCCTCTCCGATTTCCAGGTGACGATCCCCGAACTCGGAACGATCAAGGCCCCCGAACCCCCCATCGTCATCCTCACCTCCAACCGCACGCGCGAGGTGCATGACGCCCTGAAACGCCGCTGCCTCTACCACTGGGTCGACTACCCCTCCTTCGACCGCGAACTGCAGATCCTGAACGCCCGCGCGCCCGAGGCCCAGACCAAGCTCTCCAGCGAAGTCGTCGCCTTCGTGCAGAAACTCCGCCGCGAGGACCTGTTCAAACGCCCCGGCGTGGCCGAAACCATCGACTGGGCGAAATGCCTCCTTGCCCTCGACGTCATCGCGCTTTCCCCCGAAGTCATCTCCGACACGCTCGGCGCGATCCTGAAATACCAGGACGACATCCAGAAACTGCAAGGCTCGGAAGCAAGACGCCTCCTCGACGAGGTCAAGCGCGACCTGGTCCCGGCATGACCTTTCATACTGGCGCAAATATCCTCGGGGGTCCGGGGGTGGAAAACCCCCGGGGGTAGGCCCAGATGACGACCTATCCCGATCTCGACATTCCCGAAGAGGGCAAGCTCGCCCGGAACATCGCCCATTTCGCCCGCGCGCTTCGTCGGGCGGGCCTGCCCGTCGGCCCCGACCGCACCCTCGATGCCGTGAAAGCCGTCGCTGCCGCAGGCTTCGACCGGCGCGAGGATTTCTACTTCACCCTGCAAGCCATCTTCGTCTCCCGCCCCGAGGAACGCGCGCTTTTCGCCCAGGTCTTCCGCCTGTTCTGGCGCGACCCGCGCTATCTCGATCAGATGATGTCGCTGCTTCTGCCGCAGGTCCAGGGCGTGCAGGAAGACCGCATCGCCCGGGCCGCCGAGAAACGCGCCGCCGAGGCGCTGCTCGACGGCCAGCTTCCGCCCCCGCCGAAAGTCAACAGCGAAGGCGAGCAGATCGAGATCGACGCCAGCGCGACCATGTCTTCGGAAGAACGCCTGAAAACCCTCGATTTCGAGCAGATGTCGACCGAGGAGATCGCCGAAGCCAAACGGATGCTGGCGAAACTCGCACTCCCCGTGCAGCCGCTGAAAACCCGCCGCTCCGCCCCCTCGACTCTCACCGCGCGCATCGACGCCCGCCGCACGCTCCGCGAAGCGATGCGCACCGGCGGCGAACTGACCACCCTGAAACACAAGGCCCCCGTCCCGCGCTGGCCGAACCTCGTCGTCCTCTGCGACATTTCCGGCTCGATGGCCGACTATTCCCGCATGGTCCTGCATTTCGTCCATGCCGTCGCCAACCGGAAGGGGCAGGGCTGGGCCAGGGTCCATGCCTTCACCTTCGGCACGCGCCTCACCAACATCACCCGCCACCTGCGCGCCCGCGACGTGGATGCCGCGCTGAAAGCCGCCGGCAGCGAGGCGCAGGACTGGTCCGGCGGCACCCGGATCGGCCAGTCGCTCCATGCCTTCAACCGCGACTGGTCGCGCCGGGTGCTGGGGCAGGGGGCGGTCGTCCTCCTCATCACCGACGGGCTCGACCGCGACGACACCGCGCTGCTGGCCCGCGAAGCCGAACGCCTGCACCTGTCCTGCCGCCGCCTGATCTGGCTCAATCCGCTTTTGCGCTGGACCGGCTTTGCCCCGAAGGCGCAAGGCATCCGGGCGCTCCTCCCGCATGTCGACAGCTTCCGCGCCGGGCATTCCATCGCCTCGCTGGAAGCGCTTGGGCGGGCGATCTCGGAAAAGGACGACAGGGGAGAGAAGGACCGCCTCCTCGCGCTCTTGCGAAATTAGGCGGCTCTCCGCGCAAGTTATGCGCTGGCAAGTCCGTGATATCGCATATCAGGCAGATGCGCCCTTTGTTATGCCTGTCGGGGCAAACGGGAACCGGACCGACTCGTGGTGGTTGTCCCGCAAGCCCTTCAAAATGAGGACTGGTGAATGAGAAAGCTTCTGGTATCGACGACGGCCCTTTCGGTGGCCATCAGCCCGCTCGCCACCGTGCCCAGTTTCGGGCAGGTGATGAACGAAGACGGATCGGTCAGCGGACCCGACGGCGCGGTGCTCTGCGTGCCCACCGCCGACGCCGCTTGCGACCTGGATGCGATCATCGCACAGCTCAAGGCCGATGCCGCCGCAGCCGCTGCCGCCCAGGCCGAAGCCGATGCCGCCGCAGCCGCTGCCGCGCAGGCAGAGGCCGATGCCGCCAAGGCCGCCGAGGAACAGGCCGCAGCAGAAGCCGCTGCCCAGGCCGAGGCGGACGCCAAGGCCCAGGCAGAAGCCGATGCCGCCGCCGCAGCGGAAGCCGCTGCTGCGGCCGAGGCGGAAGCCAAGGCTCAGGCAGAAGCCGATGCCGCCGCCGCTGCCCAGGCTGAAGCGGAAGCCCAGGCCCAGGCCGATGCCGATGCCGCGGCCGCAAAGGCGGCCGAAGAGCAAGCCGCCGCCGAAGCTGCCGCTCAGGCCGAAGCCGATGCCGCTGCCGCTGCTGAAGCTGCGGCGCAGGAAGCCGCACCTGCGGAAGAACCTGCGACTGAAGAAGCCGCGCCTGCGGAAGAGCCGGTCGTCGACCAGGCCCCCGCCGAGGAGCCTGCGGTAGAATCCGCCCCGGCGGAAGAGCCGGTCGTGAACGAAGCCCCGGCGGAGGAACCTGCCGTCGAGGAAGCCGCCCCGGCTGAAGAACCTGCGGTTGAACCGGCCCCGGCTGAAGAACCGGTCGCCGAAGAACCTGCGGCTGTCGAGGAACCGACGGCGCAGGAACCGGCTGCAGAGCCCGCAGCCGAACCTGCGACCGAAGAGCCCGCTGCCGAACCTGCGACCGACGAGCCCGCCGCCGAACCCACCGGCGAAGCGGTTGCCCCGGATGCCATCATCGACTCGGCCACGGGTGAGGTCGTCGACCCCGCCGTCGCCGCCGCTGCCGTTGCCGCCGCCGAGGCCGAACTCGTGGCACCCTCGGGCGAGATCGTCGACCCGGCTGCTGGCCTGAAGGTCGCGGAGCCCGACCCGGCGGTGGTGGCCGAGCCGGTCGAAGCGCCGGTCGTGTCGGAAACCGAGGTGGAAGGCCTGACCCAACTCCTCACCGCCGATCCGACCGCCATCGACCCCTCGTCGCTTGGTGCAGCGGCGCTTGCCTCCGCGCCGCCGTCCGAGGATGCGAAGGAGATTGCCAAGGCCGACCCGGCCTCGCTGGTGGCGGACGTCACGGAAACCCTAACGGCGGACAACACCCGCAGCTCGGCCCAGGAATTCGCGGCTGCGCCAAAGGCGCTCGCGGGGGGCAAGAAATCCGGCCTCTCCGATCTTGAAAAGGCCGGTCTCCTCGTCCTTGGCGCCCTCGCCGTCGGTGCGATCATCAAGAACAACCGCGAGGCCGCCGCCACCGACACCACCGTCTCGACGATGGGCGACAGCCGCGTCGTGTCGAACACCGGCGACCGGGTGATCGTGCTGCAACCCGACGGCACCTACCGCGTGCTGAAAGACGACGACACCGTGATCCGCCGCCCCGGCTCGACCGTTCGGACCGAGACGTTCAAGGACGGCTCCACCCGCACCATCGTCCAGCGCGGCGACGGGACGCAAGTGGTGACGATCCGCGACGCGACGGGCCGGGTCCTGCGCCGCGCGACCTATGACGACATGGGCCGCGAGATCGTGCTGATCGACGACCTGGCGACGGAAGACCCGGTCTACGTCCGCGACCTGCCGAAGCCGAAGAAGCGCATCGTCATCTCGTCCAAGGACGACGACGCCGCCCTGAAGCGCGAGCTTGCGGCGCTGGAAGCCGACAGCGCAGGCCGCAAGTTCTCGCTGCGCCAGATCCGCGAGATCCCGGAAGTCCGCGCCCTGGCCGCGACCATCGACGTCGAGCCGGTGAAGTTCGCCTCCGGTTCGGCGGCGGTGGGCGCGAAGGAGGCCCGCAACCTCGCCGACCTCGGTCGCGTCATGCAGCAACTGCTGGACGACAACCCGCGCGAGGTCTTCCTGATCGAAGGCCACACCGACGCGACCGGCAAGGCGGCGATGAACCTCGCGCTCTCCGACCGCCGCGCGGAATCGGTGGCGCTGGCCCTGACCGAATACTTCGACATCCCGCCAGAGAACATGGTCGTCCAGGGCTATGGCGAGACGGAGCTTCTGATCGACACCCAGGAAAGCGAAGCCGCCAACCGCCGGGTCGAGGTTCGGGTGATCACGCCCTTGCTGCGCACCAAGACCCGCGGCTGAGGCCACCCCCTACCAAAGTCGCGCCGCGGGCCCCCCTGCGGCGCGTTCATTTCTGTGGCAATGACCTTCGCGCGGACGCATACTTTCCGCCATGACCCCTGCCTCCCATGACCAGATCCCCGAAGCCGCGCTTGCCTGGGTCCGCGCGGGCAAGGGTGCGGCACTCGCCACCGTGATCGAGACCTGGGGCTCCGCCCCCCGTCCCGCGGGCAGCCAGCTTGCCATCTCGGGCGAAGGCGAGATGACGGGCTCCGTCTCCGGCGGTTGCGTCGAGGGCGCGGTGATCGCCGAGGCGCTCGACGCCCTTGCCGACCGCAAGCCCCGCATCCTGACCTTCGGCGTCAGCGACGAGACCGCCTTTGCCGCCGGCCTCGCCTGCGGGGGGACCATCCGCATCCTCGTCGAACCCGTGGGCGACGGCCCCGAGGCCCTGCCCGAACCGCTCCTTGAAGCCCTGACCGAAGCCCGCGCCGCCTCCCGCGCGCTGGCCATCGTGACCACGCCCGCGGCCTGGACCCGGGCCCTCATCACTCCGGGCGAGGACCCCGCCGCCGACGCCCGCTTCAAATCCGACCGCTCAGGGCTGGAGGAGGATGGCCGCTTCATCGCCATCCACAACCCGCCCTTGCGCCTGATCGTCATCGGCGCGGTCCACATCGCCCAGCCGCTGCTCGTCATCGCCCGCACCTGCGGCTATGCGCCCACCCTCATCGACCCCCGCGCCGCTTTCGGCTCCGCAGCCCGCTTTCCCGGCGAAACCATCCTCGACGACTGGCCCGACGAGGCGCTGGCGAAACTCGCTCCCGACGCCCGCACCGCCATCGTGACCCTGACCCACGACCCGAAGCTCGACGACCCGGCGATCCGCTTCGCGCTCAATTCTCCCGCCTTCTACCTCGGCTGCCTCGGCTCCACCCGCACCCATGCCAAGCGCGTCGAGCGTCTGGCCGCAGCAGGTTTCACCCCCGACCAGATCGCCAGGATCCACGCCCCCGTCGGCCTGAACATCGGCGCCCGGACGCCCTCGGAGATCGCCGTCAGCGTCATGGCCCAGATCACCGAAACCCTGCGAACCTAGATGCGCTTCGGTCCCATCCCCCTTGCGGAAGCCGAAGGCACCATCCTCGCCCATTCCGTCGCCCTGCCTGCGGGCCGCCTGCGCAAGGGCTGCATCCTCGGCCCCGGGGAAATCGCCCAACTCCAGGCCACCGGGCGCAGCGAGGTCATCACCGCCCGCCTCGACGCAGATGACCTACACGAAGACGCCGCCGCCCTGGCCATCGCAAAGGCCCTCGTCCCCGATCCGCAAGCCGCAGGCCTCGACCTCCGCGCCGTCGGCACGGGCCGGGTGAACCTCCATGCCCAGGTGGCAGGAGTGATCGAGGTTCTCGCCCCTCGCGTCGAGGCGCTGAACGCCGTCGATCCGATGATCACCCTTGCCACCGTTCCGCGCTGGCAGCGGGTGACGGCGGGCGAGATGGTGGCGACCGTCAAGGTCATCGCCTACGGCGTCGCGCGGGCCTCGGTCGACGCCGCCTGCACCGCCGGAGCTTGTGCCCTGCGCCTGCATCCGGCCCGGCTGTCCCGCGTCGCGCTGGTTGAAACCCACACCGACCCGACCGCCCGGCCGCTCAAGGCATCGGCCATCACCGACCGGCTCGCAGCGCTTGGGGCCGGGCTCATCACCCACCTGCACAGCCCGCACCGCGAGGCCGACCTTGC
Source organism: Tabrizicola sp. (assembly GCF_041911175.1). Classification (GTDB taxonomy): domain Bacteria; phylum Pseudomonadota; class Alphaproteobacteria; order Rhodobacterales; family Rhodobacteraceae; genus Tabrizicola. The sequence goes on along the minus strand of NZ_JAYRPN010000147.1, from coordinate 33,285 downwards.
CGCGACGATTGCCGCCGTCAACGGGGCCGAGCTGATCCTGATCCTCACCGCTTCTGCCACCTCGGACCCGGACGACGTGGCCCCCGCCGCCGTCCGCCGGGCAGGGGGCAGGGTTCATCGCTTCGGAATGCCGGTCGACCCCGGCAACCTTCTTTTCCTCGGCAGCCTCGGGGAAACCCCGGTCATCGGCCTGCCTGGCTGCGTCCGCAGCCCTGCGCTGAACGGGGCCGACTGGGTGCTGGAGCGGCTGATCTGCGGTATCCCCGTCACCGCGGAGGACATTGCCGGAATGGGCGTCGGCGGCCTGCTGAAGGAAATCCCGATCCGGGGTCGGTTGCGCGAGATGCGGGAGTAAAGGTCCAAAAATTTTCTAGAAAATTTTTGGACCCCGGTCGAGTCCGTCGGCCCTATTTCGGCGCGACCATCATCACCATCTGACGGCCTTCCAGCCTGGGAAAGCTTTCGATCTTGCCGATCTCGGCCACGTCGGCCTCGACCCGCTTCAGCAGTTCCAGCCCAAGCTCCTGGTGCGCCATTTCGCGCCCCCGGAAGCGCAGGGTGACCTTCACCTTGTCGCCTTCCTCCAGGAACTTCACCACCGAGCGCATCTTGACGTCATAGTCATGCGTATCGGTGCCGGGACGGAACTTGATTTCCTTGATCTCGATGATCTTCTGCTTCTTGCGGGCTTCCGCCTCGCGCTTCTGCGTCTCGTACTTGAACTTGCCGAAGTCCATGATCTTGCAGACCGGCGGCACGGCGGTCGGCGAGATCTCGACCAGGTCCAGTCCGGCTTCCTCGGCCATCTGCATCGCGCGGGCAGGGGTCACCACCCCGACGTTTTCGCCATCCGCACCGATCAGGCGGATTTCCGGAGCGCGGATGCGGTCATTGATGCGGGGACCGGTTTCGCGTTGCGGCGGGGCATTGTGCGGTCTGCGGGCTATGGTAGTCGTCCTTTGATGGTTGATTGCGCGGCGGCAATCTAGGCGAGGGCGCGCTGCTCTGCAACCCGGCTGGCCGACCTGGGGTCGAGAAATCCGCATGTTTCCGGCGTTTTTCGCCGTGCTGCATCGCAGCACCCTTTTCATTTGGGAACCAAGCTGGCATATGACCCGCATCCGGGCGCTCGCTCCGGTCATGGGAGTATATGACATGAACAGAACCGTTATCATCGGCGCCATCGTCGTCCTTCTGGCCGCTGGCGGCTATTACCAGTTCAGCTACAAGCCGGCCCAGGAAGCCGCTGCCGAGCTGAAAGCCGCGGAAGAGAAGGCCGCTGCGGACGCCAAGGCTGCTGAAGAAGCCGCTGCCAAGGCTGCCGAAGAAGCTGCCGCCACCGCGCAGAAGGCCGCTGACGAAGCCGCCAAGGCTGCCGAAGGCACTGCCGCTGCTGTTGAAGGCGCTGCCACCGACGCCGCCACCGCTGTCGAAGGCGCCGCGACCGACGCAGCCGCTGCCGTCGAAGGCACCGCCACCGATGCGACCGCCGCCGCGACGGACGCTGCCGCCGCGCTGGATCCGGCCAACTTCAACGCGGACGCCGTTGTGGCGCTGATCGACGGCTCGACTCTCGACGACGCGACCAAGGCCACCCTGAAGACCGCCGTCGAGGCCGCCAAGGCCAACCCGGCGCTGGTCGCCGACACTGTCGCGCAAGTGAAGACCGCGCTCGGCATGTGATCCTCGGCATCCGCCGAAACCGGAAAGGCCGCGATGGGAAACCCTCGCGGCCTTTTTCTTTGCGCGGTCTCGGTGCCGCTGTGCCACGCAAAAGGCCGCAGGATTTGCCCGCGGCCCGATCACTCCAGAGGTTAACCCCACCCTAACGCGGCTTTGCAACCCATTGAATTTGCTTGCTCGGAAAATCTGTCCACCGTGGACAGGGTCAGATTCCGTCGCCCACGAAGGCCTTCTCGACGACATATTCCAGCGGCTCGGAATTCGCCCCTTCCCGCAGCCCGAACTTCTCCAGCACCGCCTTGACGTCGTGGTTGAAGGCCAGGCTGCCGCAGACCATCGCCCGGTCTTCCTCGGGGTCCATCGGGGCAAGGCCAAGGTCGGCGAAGACCTTGCCGCTGGTCAGGTTGTCGGTGATCCGCCCCATCCTTGGCGAAGCCTCGCGGGTCGTCGTCGGGTAGTACAGGAGCTTGTCCCCCACCAGCTCGCCGATCAGCGGGTCGTCCTTCAGGCTCTCCACCAGCCGCCGCCCGTATTCCAGCTCCGCCACCTCGCGGCAGGTGTGCATCATGATGACCTGATCATACTTGTCGTAGGTCTCCGGGTCGCGCATCAGGCTGGCGAAGGGCGCGATCCCGGTCCCCGTCGCGAGGAACCAGATCCGGCTTCCCGGCAGCAGGGCATCATGGACCAGCGTTCCCACCGGCTTCGGGCGCAGGATGATCTCGTCCCCCACCTTGATATGCTGGAGCTTCGAGGTCAGCGGCCCGTCCGGCACCTTGATCGAGTAGAACTCCAGCTCTTCGTCCCAGCTGGGCGAGGCGATGGAATAGGCCCGCAGAAGCGGCTTCCCGGTGTCGCCCAGAAGCCCGATCATCACGAATTCGCCCGAGCGGAACCGCAGGCTGGCAGGCCGCGTCACGCGGAACGAGAACAGCCGGTCGGTCCAGTGGGTGACAGCGGTCACGGTCTGCGCGTCGGGCAGGTGGGGTTTCGCCTGGGGGGTGTCCATCTTCACGGTCTCGTTCATCGTTTCGCCCTCCATAGGCGAGCGGACGCGGCAAGGGAAGCCTTCCCCCTGCGGCGAAATCTCGGGGACAGGAAATCAGGCGCGGAGCCTGGCCTGGTAGTGGTTCGCCTGCCAGTCGGCGGCGCGGAACTGCCACTGCTCGGCGGGCTGGCGGGCGGCGATCTCGGCCGGGATTTCGGCCCCGTCGAAGCCCACCCGGCGCAGCATCGCGTACTGGTCGGCGATCACCGGCCCGAAGGCCAGCAGCTGCCCGGTATAGCCCAGCATCCGCAGCTTTCGCGCGACGGTGAAGGCGCGGCCGTCGTTGAAGGCGGGGAAGGCCACGCGGATCAGGGTCAGCTGGTCCAGCCGCCCGACCAGCGCCTCGGGATCGTCGGTGTTCGACAGGTCGACCGAGGTCTGGTCGGTCAGGTCTGCCAAGGCGACGATCTCGCGCACGGGGGCGGGGGCGAAGCCCGCGTCGGTCACGAGGACGGTCTGGGAAGCGCTCATGCCGCGTTCTCCTTCGGAACTTTCACGGCCTTGCCGTCGATGAAATGGATGCCGCATTCGGTCTTGGCCTGCCCGCGCCAGCGCCCCGCGCGGGGGTCCTCGCCGGGCTTCACCGGGCTGGTGCAGGGCGCGCAGCCGATCGAAGGGTAGCCCTTGGCTACCAGAGGATGCCGGGGCAGGCGGTTTTCGACCATGTATTCCTCAAGGTCCTCGCGGCCCCAATGCGCCAGCGGGTTGACCTTGATGCGGAAGTCGCCTTCGTTTTCGAAGAAGTCGATGGTGCCACGGTCGGCGTTCTGGAACCGCTTGCGGCCGGTGATCCAGCCATCGAACGGCGCAAGGGCGCGCTCCAGCGGTTCCACCTTGCGGACGTTGCAGCAGGCGTCGGTCGAGAACTGGTGCAGCGTGCCGTCAGGGTCTTCGAAATTCACCCGCGCGGGGTTGGCCCGGATGGTGCGGATGTCGCAGAGATGCAGCTTCTCGGCCAGATCGCGCTGGTAGTCGAGCGTTTCCTGGAACAGCATCCGGGTGTCGATGAACAGGACCGGCGTCTCGGGCGCGATGACGCTGACGAGGTGCAGCAGCACCACCGATTCCGCCCCGAAGGAGGAGACCAGCGCCACCCGGCCCAGGTCGTCGTCCTTCAGCGCATGTTCCAGCACCGCCGTCGCCGAATGGTGCTTGTAGCGCGCATTCAGCGTGGCGACCCGGTCGGCAACCGGGCCTTCGTGACGCCCGTCACGCGGCATCTTGAGCGTCTTCCGTATCGTAGAGCGCGGATTTGAACGGCTCCATGCCCACCCGCTTGAAGGCTTGCAGGAAGGTCTCTGCCGGTTCCTGCCGCAGCCCGAGATAGGCGCGCAGGATGCGTTCGATGGCGGGCACGATCTCGTCATAGGCGAAGCCCGGCCCGGTCTTCTCGCCGATCACCGCGTCTTCGGTGCCGTCGCCGCCGAGGGTGATCTGGTAGTTCTCGACCCCGGCGCGGTCGAGGCCGAGGATGCCGATATGGCCGACGTGGTGGTGCCCGCAGGCGTTGATGCAGCCGGAAATCTTGATCTTCAGCGGGCCGATCTCATGTTCCAGCTTCAGCGCCTCGAAATGCGTCGCAAGTTCCTGCGCGACGGGGATCGAGCGGGCGGTGGCCAGCGCGCAATAATCCATGCCGGGGCAGGCGATGATGTCGGACAGGAGCCCGACATTGGCGGTGCCGAGACCGGCTTTCATCAGCATGGCATGTAGCGCGGGCAGGTCGGACTTGTGGACATGCGGCAGGATCACGTTCTGCTCGTGGCTGATCCTGAGGTCGCTGTGACCGTAACGTTCCGCCAGGTCCGCCAGCAGGCGCATCTGGTCGGAGGTCGCGTCGCCGGGCGTCAGGCCGGGAGCCTTCAGGCTGACGGTGACGATGGCATACTGGTCGTTGTGGTGCCGGGTCAGGTTGGTGTCGGCCCAGGCGCGGAACACCGGGTCGGCCTTGTGGAAGGCGTCATAGGCGTCGGTCGGCGCGTCGCGGAAAGCGGGGGGGGCGAAGGCCTCGCGGATGTCGGCGAGAAGCTTCTGGTCGTTGCCGCCGAAAAGCGGGCGCAGCCGGGCGAATTCGGCCTCGATCATGCGGGTGATCTCGTCCTTGCCGGTCTCGTGCAGGGTGATCTTGATCCGCGCCTTGAACTTGTTGTCGCGTCGGCCAAGCGTGTTGTAGACGCTGAGGACAGCCTCGACGTAAGGAAGCAGGTCGGCTTCCGGCAGGAAGTCGCGGACGGTCATCCCGACCATCGGAGTCCGTCCGAGGCCGCCACCGACGATGACCTCGAACCCGGGCTCACCGGCGGCATTGCGGACCATGCGCAGGCCGATGTCATGGGCCTTGGTCACGGCGCGGTCATGCGGCGCGCCGGTGATGGCGATCTTGAACTTGCGCGGCAGGAACTGGAATTCCGGGTGGTCCATCGACCACTGGCGCAGCAACTCGGCGTATGGACGGGGGTCGGCGATCTCGTCCGCGGCGGCCCCGGCGAAGTGGTCGGCGGTGACGTTCCGTACGCAGTTGCCAGAGGTCTGGATCGAGTGCATTTCCACATCGGCCAGCGCGGAGAGGATCGCGGGCACTTCGGGCAGTTTCGGCCAGTTGAACTGGATGTTCTGCCGGGTGGTGAAATGGCCATAGCCCTTGTCCCAGGTGTCGGCGATATGGGCCAGCTGGCGCATCTGGCCGGGGTTCAGCGAGCCGTAGGGGATCGCGATCCGCAGCATGTAGGCGTGCAGTTGCAAGTAGAGCCCGTTCATCAGGCGCAGCGGGCGGAATTCATCCTCGGTGAGGCTGCCGTCCAGCCGCCGTTCGACCTGATTGGTGAACTGCGCGACGCGGGTGCGGACGAAGGCTTCGTCGAAGTCGGAGTAGGAATACATCAGGTCAGCTCGCGAGGTCGGCTTGCTTGCCGTGGTTGTAGTTCGAGGGGCCGCGGGTGCGGAATTCCTCGCGGAAATGGGTGGGCTCGGGGCCTTTCGCGCCCGGCTTTGCATCGGCCAGATAGGGGCCGACGACAAGCAGTTTCTGCGCGGCGGCATGCAGAAGCCGCATCTGGGCATGGGCCTCGTCCTCGATCAGCTCGGCCTCGTGATGGAAGGCGGACCAGCGGTCATCGGTGGTCAGGTAGACCACGTCGCCTTCGCGCAGGCGGTTGGCGGTCACGATCTTCGGCGTGAAGCGGCGGCTCATCTTCGGGGTCCTCGGCCAAGGAATGATGCCATCAATATAGAATATTTTCCCGGTTGGGGACCAGTGGCCCTTGCAGATAAGGATGTGTGTTCCGATAGTGACAGGGATGGGAACCGCTGTTCCGGGATATGGGGAAAATCAGGAATGACCGCCGCGCTGGACGATCTGGACCGGAAAATCCTGTCCGAACTGCAACAGGATGCCGAGCAATCGCTGGACGAAATCGCGCGGAAGGTGGGGTCGTCGAAGACCCCGGTCTGGAACCGGATCCGCCGGATGCGCGAGCAGGGGGTGATCACCCGGACGACCGCGATCCTGGATGCCGAGGCCTTGGGGCTGGAGGCCTGTTTCTTCGTGCTGATCCGCACCTCGGAGCATGAGGCGGAGTGGCAGCGTCGTTTTCTCAAGGCGCTGCGCGAGCGGCCCGAAGTCCTGGAGGCGCATCGGCTGGCGGGGGACATCGACTATATCCTGAAGGTGCGGGTGAAGAACGCGCGGGCCTATGACACCTTCTACCAGGCGCTGATTTCCGAGGTGCGGATCTATAACGTGACAGCCCTTCTGAGCATGGAAGAGATCAAGTCGACGACCGTCCTGCCGCTGTGAGGGCAGGAGCCTCCGGCGGGGATATTTGGGCAAAGATGAACGGTCAGGCGGTGACGCGCAACTCGCTGAGGCCGTGGAAGTGGTAGACGTCGCCGTATTCGGGCTTCGCGGCCAAGGCGAGCTTGGGGTGGCGCTGGAACAGGATTGGCAGGGCGATCTGGAGTTCGAGGCGCGCGAGCGGAGCGCCGACGCAGAAATGCAGGCCGGCGCCGAAGGTCGCGAGCGGTTTTGGCGGGCGCGAGGGGTCGAAGCGGGCGGGCTGATCCCAGACGCCGGGGTCGCGGTTGGCCGCGGCGAGGAGAAGGCCGACCTGGTCGCCACGGCGGAAGGTGTGGCCCATCACCTCGATGTCCTCGTAGGCCCAGCGGGTGAACATGTGCAGCGCGGGATCGTAGCGGAGGATTTCCTCGACCGTTGCCTCCACGCTGTCGGGGGCGAGGGCGGCGAGGGGCGTCCGGGTTTCGAGCAGCGTCTTCACCCCGTTGCCGATGGTGTGGACGGTGGCTTCGTGGCCCGCGTTCAGCAGGAGGATGCAGGTGGTGATCAGCTCGTCGGTGGAGAGCTTCTCGCCCTCGCTTTCCGCGGCGATGAGCTGGGTGATCAGGTCGTCGGCGGGCCGGGCGCGGCGGTCCTCGACATAGGCGCGCAGGAAGGCGACGAAAGCCTCGGTCGCGGCAACCGCCTTGTCCTCCATCGCGCGGGTGCGACCGGCCATGTACATGCCGACCATCGCGTTCGACCAGTGCAGGAGGTCCGGCGCCATCTCCTCGGGCACGCCGAGGAGGCGGGCGATGATGCGGACGGGCAGGGGCTGGGCGAAGGTTTTCAGAAGATCGAATTCGCCTTGCGGGGCGGACCCGGCAAGTTCGGTTGCGAGTGCGGTGATGTCGGGGGCAAGCCCGGCAATCCGGCGCGAGGTGAAGGCGCGCAGGACAAGGTTGCGCAGGCGGGTATGGCGGGGCGGCTCCAGCTCCAGCATGGAATGCGCCTCGACCGCGTAGAACGGGGCGAGATGCGGCGGGATGGCCGGGGGCACCACCGGCTCGCGGCCGAAGCGGCGGTCGCGGAATATGGCATTCACCGCAGCGGCATTGCCGGTGCAGGTCAGGTTGTAATCCGCCCAGCGGAAGAAGGGGCCTGCGGCGCGGGCGCGTTCGTAGAACGGGTAGGGGTCCTGGACGAAGGCCGGGTCAGTGGGTGATTGCGAAAGCTCGATCATTGCCGCGTGCCCCCCAGAAGCCCCTGCGCGATGGCCGCGCCGGTCACCACGATGGCCGCCCCCAGCGTCTGCCCCCAGTTCCACGGGCCGCCCGCCAGGAAGACCATCAGCATGACGTAGAACGGCACCGCGTTCATGTGCATCGAGGCCGCGCCGATGCCGATCCGCCCGACCGAGACGATCCAGAGGAGCTGGGAGACGGCCATCGAGCCGATCCCGAAGACGGCAAGGCCGCCGAACTCCGGCCAGCCGATCGCGGCCCAGTCCGGCCATTGTCCGCGCAGCACGCCATCGGCCAGGGCGGCGAGGGTGGCGACGATGGCCCCGCCCGCGATGGTGATCGTGCTGCGGCCAAGCGGGGTAAGGTCGGGGAAGGCCTTCACCGTCTCGCGCGAGCCCCAGGTGTAGAGCGCGACCGAGGCCAGCGCGGCAAGGACGCCGATGCCGAACCGGACCTCGCCCTCGGCCCCGTTGACGGCGATCAACCCACCTGCGACCGACAGCACCAGCCCGATGGCCAGCGCACGGGTGAAGGGGCGGTGGTCGGCCACGCATTCCAAGAGGATGCCGATCACCGGCATGATCGCGCTGACGATGGCGACGGTCACCGGGTCGTTGTAGCGCAGCGCGATGATCACGAAGAACGAGGCGAGGCCGAGGGTGACGAAGCCCACCCAGGCGCCCTTGAGCCAGTTCGCGCCAAGGACCGCAGCCTTGCCCTCGACAAACCACCAGACCGGCAACAGGACCGCTGCCGCCAGCAGGGCGCGGGCGGCGGTCAGGGCCACGGGCGGCATGTGCGGGATGATCAGGTCGGCGGCCGGAAGGCCTGCGGCCCAGATCACCATCGAGGCCAGGCAGATCAGGTTTGACGCAACCAGGGTGCTGCGCGGCGCGGTGTCGAAGGTGGTCATCGGCTGAACCTAGTCCGGGGCGGCGGGCCGGGCTGGCCCGTCCGCGACAGTCAGGCGGCGGAAAGCGCGTCGACGATGGCGCCGAAATCGGCAGCCTTCAGGCTGGCCCCGCCGACGAGCGCCCCGTCGACATGCGGAACGGCGAAGATCTCGGTCGCGTTCGAGGGCTTGACCGAGCCGCCGTAGAGGATGCGCACGCCTTCGGCCTCATCCCCGATCAGGCCGCGCAACCGGCCGCGCAGGAAGCTGTGCACCTCGGCGATCTCGGAGAGCGTGGGGGTGCGGCCGGTGCCGATGGCCCAGACGGGCTCATAGGCGACGACCAGGTTCGCGGCGGTCGCGCCCATCGGGATCGAGCCGTCGATCTGGGCCCCGATCACCGCCAGGGTCTTGCCCGCATCGCGCTCGGCCTCGGTCTCGCCGATGCAGACGATGGCGATCAGGCCCGCATCCACCACGGCTTCCGACTTGGCGCGAACCTGGGCATCCGTCTCGCCGTGATCGGTGCGGCGCTCGGAGTGGCCGAGGATCACATGGGTCGCGCCCGCGTCCTTGAGCATCGCCGCAGAGATGTCGCCGGTATGCGCCCCCTGCGGCCTGGCGTGGCAATCCTGCGCGCCGACCTGCAGGGCGGTGCCCTTTGCGGTCTCGGCCATCCGGGCGATCAGCGTGGCGGGCGGGCAGAGCAGCATCTCGCAGGCCGGGGCAGGGTGGGCGGCAAGAAGCGCCGTGACCTCGGCCAGCGAGGCCTTGGTGCCATTCATCTTCCAGTTCCCGGCGGCGAGTTTCTTCATGGTGCAATTCCTTCTGCGCGTGGCACACGCCTAGCGTGTTGGCGCCCGAAGGAAAAGACGGCAGATCGCGAACAATCCGTCCCGGCGGGCGTTCAGGCGGCGGGCGTATCGCGGAACTTGATCGACTCGCCGCAACCGCAGGCCTCGGCCACGTTCGGGTTGCGGAACTTGAAGCCGCTTTCGACAAGGCCCGTCTCATAGTCGATCTCGGTCCCGATCAGGAACATCTGGGCCATCGGCGCGATCAGCACCCGGGCACCGTCCTGTTCCACCACCTCGTCCAGCGGATTGACCGCGGCGACATATTCCATCGTGTATTCCATGCCCGCACAGCCGCCCTTCTTGACGCCGATGCGCAAGCCTTGCGACCCCTCGCGCTGCATCAGCCGGGTGATCTGGCGCGTGGCGGCGGGGGTCAGGGTGACGGCGGCTTTGCCGGGAATGCCGAACATGGGGGATGCTCCTTTGTCCCCAATCTAGGGCGTCGCGGGCGGAATTCCAAGCGGGGGCAGCAGCGTCAGGACCGCAAGCACCGCATAGGCCACGATCAGCGCCCAGCCGAACGAGGCGAGCGTGCCAATGATGACGTATTCCGAGAGCCTGCGGTCGTCCTTGACCGCGCCGAAGCGCAGGATGGATTTGGCGGCGATCAGCAGGCCCACGCCCTGCGCCTGGCCGAAAAGGACCAGGGCGAAGATCAGCCCGCGTTCCAGGTGGCCGATCACGCGGCCCGCGCCGGGCAGGCTTTTCCCGGCGTCGCCCTTGCCGAGATGCGGGGCGAAGGGCTCCATCAGGAGGCCGACCGCGAAGCCCCCGGCGCGAGTGGCAAGGATCAGGCCGGTGAGAAGCACCATCAGCGCGGGCAGCTGGGTGACGGGCAGCGCGGCCTCGCTGGACCACAGGCCAGTGCCGAGGATGCCGCTGTCGTCGCCGGTGACGATGGCTCCGGGCGCCCAGAACCCTTGCGCCCAGAGGTCGGGGAGCCAGAGGGTGAGGGCGAGAAGGCTGACGAGGTGCAGCCCCTGGTCGATCAGGAACAGGGTGAGTCCGCCCGCAGTCTTCCAGGCCGCCCGCAGCACCAGCTTGCCGGTGTCGATGCCGATGTGGATCAGCGCCAGAGCCAGCAGGGCAGGGTGGACCGATCCGGTCGCGGCGACGGCGGTGGCGTAGACGATGGCCATGTGCAGGCCCAGCGCCAGCGGATTGCGCTTGTTCAGGGCCATCCAGTTGGACTGAAAGGCGAAATCGGCGAGGGTATGGGCGAAAAGGAGGGCGATGAAGGTTTCGGTCATATGTCGCCCCAGGAATGACCCTCGAAGGCCGCGAGCGCCGACATCAGGGCGGGGAAGCCCGCCCCTGCCAGACGGGCATGGATCGCCTGCCGCGTGATGCCCAGACGGTCGGCAAGGTCGGCCTGCGTCTGCCAGCCGGGCACCAGCGCCAGCGCCACGGCCTCGGCCTGCGGCGGCGACCAGCGCTCCGAGACGAACTCGATCAGGTGAAGGGCGCCGTCCAGCCAGGGGGCAACCGGTGCGGGCGCGCCGAGCTGGCCAAGGCGTCGTCGGCTGGACAGGTCATCCAGCGCCTGCCCGGAGCGGAGGAAGGCACTGCCGGAGGCCGCGCCAAGCTCTCCTTCGGCCAGATCGTCGATCTCGCCCAGCCCGATGACGAGGCGCGTCCCCGGCCCGGTCGTGGTGGCAAGACGGGCGATGAGCGCAATGGCGAGCCGCAGGGCCATCTCGGGCCGGGAGGTGACAAGCTGCCATCCATCGCCCCGGAAGCGGGTGAAATGCGCAGGCCCGGTGATCGGCTGAAGCTCGGCCGCCATATTGCGCAGGCTGTCCAGCGCGGCGGCGGTCTCGGCGGCGGGAAATCGCCGCGACCGGACCAGATCCCCAAGAAGAACCGCGCCTTGCATCGGAAGGAGCAACCTTTGATGGCTTCCAGAGAAGGCTATATGGCTTTCTTTTCTAAAAGCAAGCTTTTTATTTTGACAATGAAAGCCTTATAGCTTGCCCTACATGAACCCCAGTTCCAGCCGGGCCTCGTCGGACATCATGTCCATGCCCCAGGGCGGGTCGAAGGTCATCAGGACATCGACCTGCTTCACGCCGGGCAGCGGTTCCACCGCGTTCGCGACCCAGCCCGGCATCTCGCCCGCGACGGGGCAGCCGGGGGCGGTCAGGGTCATGGTGATCTCGACCTCGTTCTCCTGGCCGATCTCGATCGTGTAGACGAGGCCGAGGTCGTAGATGTTCACCGGAATCTCCGGGTCGAAGACCGTGCGGCAGGCCTCGACGATCTGCGGATAAAGCGGATGGTCGGTGGTGGAGGGCTTGATGAGCGGCTGCCCCTCGGTCTGGCCCACGGTCTGGTCCTGCATGGCTTCGTCTCGGTCCTGGGATGTTGACCGATTATATAGGGAATGTGTCCGGGAAGGTCCAGAGCCGCCGGGCCGGGACCTGCGGCCCTGCGACGATCCGACCGATCCTCAGAAGGGAATCTCGTCGTCCATGTCGGAGCGACCGCCGCTGCCACCCGAAGAGCCGCCGCCGAAGCCGCCGCGCCCGCTGCCGGAGGACCCGCCGCCGTAGCCGCCGTCGTCCTGCCCGCCGCGGTCACCGCCATAGTCGCGATCGCCACCCGATCCGCCGTCGCCGCGGCCGCCGAGCAGGGTGAGTTCGCCGCGGAACTGGCGCAGGACGACCTCGGTCGAATAGCGATCCTGCCCGGACTGGTCCTGCCATTTGCGGGTTTCGAGCGCGCCTTCAAGGTAAACGGTGCTACCCTTCTTAAGATATTGCTCGGCAATCTTTCCAAGCGCTTCGTTGTAGATCGCGACCGAGTGCCATTCGGTGCGCTCTTTCTTCTCGCCCGAGTTGCGGTCGCGCCAGGTTTCCGAGGTGGCGATGCGCAGGTTGACCACCTTGCCGCCATTGCCGAAGCTGCGCACCTCGGGGTCGCGGCCGAGGTTGCCGATGAGAATGACCTTGTTGACCGACCCCGCCATGCGAATCTCCCTTGCAGATGTCCGGGGCGCAGCTTGGCCCCCGGATGGTTAAGGAACCCTATAGCGCCAAATGCGCCCGCCGCAACCGGGCTTCGGCGGGGTCTGGAATACCCGCCACGAGCCGTCTGGAATTTCCGGGCGAAACCGCTATAGTCCTGCCGGGTCGCACCGGCGGGTGCGCAGGGACAGTGTGGACGTGGACATGCGGATCATCGGCCAGGTTGCGGTGGCGGTGCTGCTGGCGAGTGCGCCGGTCGGCGCGCTGGCAGAGGGTCTGAACCTGACCGGCTCGACCAAGTCGCGCACCGCGATCTTCAAATCGCAGGCCGACCTGATCGACAAGAAGCTGAAGAAGCAATATTCCGGCTCGGTCAAGCTGACTCCCAAATACAAGAAGGGCGAGGAAACGGCGGCGGTCGAGGGCATTCCCGCCTATCGTGGCAACTACAAGGGCGAATACCTGGAGGTCGCGAAGGCGGCGGCGCGCAAGCATGGCGTGCCGGAGGATCTGTACCTGCGGCTGGTGCAGCGGGAAAGCGGCTGGAACCCGGTCGCTGTCTCGGTCAAGGGCGCGACGGGGCTGGCGCAGCTGATGCCGGAAACGGCGGAGCATCTGGGGGTCGACATCAACGATGCCGAGGAAAACCTGGAAGGTGGCGCGCGCTACCTGCGGATGATGTACGACAAGTTCGGCACCTGGGAGCTGGCGCTGGCGGCCTACAACGCGGGCCCGGCGGCGGTGGAAGAGCATGACGGCATCCCGCCCTTCGCCGAGACGGAAAGCTATGTGAAGGCGATCCTGGGGTAAGGCGGGCACCGCGCGCTGTCTTAACCCGGGCGGATAACGGACCCCGGAGTGAAGCGGTCGCGCGCTGCGTCAACCTGTCGGCGAAGAGCGGTCGAAAGCTGCCCGGATGGCATCGGTTTCGCGTCTTCCTTCCGTCTGGCATCCATCCATACGCGCGGCGGACGCAGAAATCGTCAACCAATGCCGCCGAAAAATCCGACCGTGCAGGAAAAAAGCGACGGACCTATTCCGCCGCGATCTTGATCACCGGCTCCATCTTCGCCAGCACCTCGCGGGAGAGGTGGCACTTGATCTGGTGGCCGCCCTCCAGCATCTGCACCGGCGGCACCTCGCGCTCGCAAAGACCTGCGGGTGTCACCTGTGATTTCCAGCGGCAGCGGGTCTGGAACGGGCAACCGGGCGGCGGGTTCACTGCCGAGGGGATGTCACCTTCCAGCACGATGCGCTTGCGTTCGACCTTGGTGTCGGCGATCGGCACGGCGGACAGAAGCGCCTCGGTATAGGGATGGTAGGGGGGCGCGAAGACCTGGTCGGTGGTGCCCATCTCGACCACATGGCCGAGATACATCACCATCACCCGGTCGCTCAGGTAGCGCACGATGGAGAGGTCGTGGCTGATGAAGAGAAGCGTGGTCCGGTTCTCGCGCTGGATATCCATCAACAGATCGGTGACGGCGGCCTGCACGCTGACGTCCAGCGCCGAGACGGGTTCGTCCGCCACGACGACCTTGGCCCCGCCCGCGAAGGCGCGCGCAATGCCGACGCGCTGCTTCTGCCCGCCGGAAAGCTGGCGCGGCATCCGGTCGGCGAAGGCGCGGGGCAATTTCACCAGGTCGAGAAGTTCCAGCATCCGCTGGTGCCGGTCTTCGTCGGATTTGCCGTAGTTGAAGATTTCCAGCGCGCGGATGATCTGGCGGCCCACGTTCATCGACGGATTGAGGGTGTCAAACGGGTTCTGGAACACCATCTGCACCTGGCTGACGGTGTCGGTGTTGCGCTTCTGGATCGGGGTCGACTGCACGTTTTCGTCAAACAGCATGATCGAGCCGGAGGTCGCGGTTTCCAGCCCCATCAGCACCTTGGCGAAGGTCGACTTGCCGCAGCCGGATTCGCCGACAATGGCCAGCGTCTCGCCCTCGCGGGCCTCGAAGGACAGGGTCTCGTTCGCCTTCACCACCTTCGACGCACCGCCCCCGAAGGCGCCGGTCGAGACGTTGTAGTATTTCCGCAGGTCCTCCATCTTCAGGACGACGCGGCCGATCTCGGCCTTTTCCTTCACCTCGCGTGCGGCAGGCGGCGCGGTCCAGTCGATCTCGTCCCAGCGGAAGCAGCGGGTTTCATGCCGGTCACTGTCGGGGACCGGGAACATCGGCACCTCGGCTTCATCGCAGCGGCCATGCTGGAAATAGTCGCAGCGCGGGCCGAAGTTGCAGCCCTTGGGGCGTTCGTGGGGCAGGGGAAAGTTGCCGGGGATCGAAATCAGCGGGCGCGCGTTCTTGTCGGCACCGGGCAGCGGGATCGAGCGGAAGAGCGCCTGGGTATAGGGGTGGCGCATCTTGTCGAAGACTTCGGTGACATTGCCGGTTTCGACCGCCTCGCCGGAATACATCACGCAGATGCGGTCGCAGACATCCATCACCAGCCCGAGGTTGTGGCTGATGAACAGCATCGAGGTGCCGTATTTCTGGCCCAGTTCCTTCACCAGATCGACGATCCCGGCCTCGACCGTCACGTCGAGCGCCGTGGTGGGTTCGTCGAGAATGAGGAGCGCGGGCTTGGCCATCAGCGCCATCGCGATGACGATGCGCTGCTGCTGGCCGCCGGACAGCTGGTGGGGATAGGAGTTGATGATGCGGTCGGGGTCGGGCAGGCGCACGTCGGCGACGATCTGGCGGGCCAGCTTCCAGGCCTCGGCCTTGGACATGCCGGAGTGCAGCATCGGCACTTCGGCCAGTTGGGCGCCGACCTTCATCGCCGGATTCAGGCTGGCCATCGGCTCCTGATAGATCATCGCGATTTCCGAGCCGCGGATATGGCGCAGCTCCTCGTCGTCCATCTGCGTCAGGTCGCGGCCCTTGAACTTGATCGAGCCCGCGACGATGCGGCCGGTCTTGCCCAGCTCGCGCATCACCGCCAGCGCGACGGTCGACTTGCCGCAGCCGGATTCGCCGACAAGGCCCATCGCCTCACCGGCCATGACGGTGCAGGAGAAATCCATCACGGCGGGGATTTCGCGGAGGCGGGTGAAGAAGCTGATCGAGAGATGCTCGATTTCCAGGATCGGTTGCGAGGGGTCCCAGGTGTCGGAAGCGGTCATGGCATCAATCCTTCAGGCTTTCTTCGCGCAGGCCGTCGGCAAGAAGGTTCAGGCCGAGGACGAGGCTCATGAGGGCAAGGGCTGGCGCAAGGGCGGGATGGGGATAGAGGTTCAGGAGTTTGCGGCCATCGTCGATGGTCGAGCCCCAGTCCGGGCTGTCGGGCGAGACGCCGAGGCCGAAGAAGCCGAGCGTGCCGAGCAGGATGGTGGTATAGCCGATCCGCAGACAGAAATCGACGATCAGCGGGCCACGGGCATTGGGCAGGATCTCCCAGAGCATGATGTACCAGGGGCCTTCGCCGCGGGTCTGGCCGGCGGCCACGTAGTCGCGCGCCTTGATGTCCATCACCAGCCCCCGGACGATGCGGAACACGCCGGGCGAGTTCACGAACACTACCGAGACGAAGACGTTCAGCATGTTCGGCTCCATCGACCAGACGCCGAGCGGGTCCATGTTGAAGGCAAGGCCGGAATAGGCCCAGAGGCCGATCAGGAGCGTGATCCCGACGTAAAGGTTCCGGCGCGGCGGGTTGGTGTAGTAGCGGCTGTTCCAGAGCGTGCAGAGGAAGACGATGGGGAAGATGAACAGCAGCGCGGCGAGGATGATCGGGATGCCGGTCTCGCGGATTTCGGGTGTGACGAGCAGGTAGAAGAGCAGGATCACCGGGAAGGCGAGGACGAGGTTCGCGAGGAAGGAGATGAAGGTGTCGAGCCGTCCTCCGAAATAGCCGGCGGGCAGACCGAGGGTGATGCCGACCATGAAGGCGAACATCGTGGCGGCGGGGGCGATTTTCAGCACCTCGCGTGCGCCCATCACCATGCGGGAGAAGACGTCACGGCCCAGATGATCGCCGCCGAGGAGATACCAGCCGTAGCCCGCGCCGTCCGGCACCACGACGCCCGGCGCGTCGTTCTTCAGCCCGGCGATCTGGCTGAACGGGTCATAGGTGGCGATCATCCCGGCGAAGATCGCGGTGAAGATCCAGAACATCACGATGGCGAAGCCGATCATGCCGACGGTGGAATCGAAGAGCTTGCCGTAAAGGCCGAGCTTGCGGCGGAAGCGGATCGACAGGACGAAGGTCGCGACCAGCGCCAGCCAGACCGGCCAGAAACGGACAGCCATCGCGCCAAGGATCCCGGCCTCGACCGGCGAGGGCATGACGGCCCCGGCGGCGAGGATGCAGAGGAAGGCAGCGATGGCGGCGAAGAAGCTGTAGCGAACGCCCATGCCGGCGAGCATCCCGGGCGAGCGGCCGGTCGTGGTGCCGTCGGGGGCGGGCAGGCGAGGACCGTCAAGCCCGGCCAGGGCGAAGAGCAGCTTCGCCACCAGCGCCAGCGCCAGCAGGACGACGGCCAGTTGCAGGATGGGAAGAAGCGTGTGGCCCGCAGTTCCGGTCCAGGTCAGGAAATCCATCGCGCGCCCTCCCTCAGGCCAGCCGGATACGGGGGTTCAGGAAGACATAGCCGATGTCCGAGATCAGCTGCGTCAGCAGGACGACGACCACTGCTACACACGAACAGGCGAGCAGGAGCGGGATGTCGTTGTTCGAAGCCGCCTGCACCAGCGTCCAGCCGAAGCCCTTGTAGTTGAACAGGCTTTCCACGATCACCACGCCGTTCAGAAGCCAGGGGAACTGCAGCATGATCACCGTGAAGGGGGCGATCAGCGCGTTCCGGAGCGCGTGTTTCATCACGACGGTGCGGAACGGCACGCCCTTGAGCCTTGCGGTGCGGATGTATTGCTGGGTCATCACCTCGGTCATCGAGGCGCGGGTCATCCGGGCGATGTAGCCGATGCCGTAAAGCGCGATGGTCATCACCGGAAGGGCGAAGTTCCAGAAGGTGATGTCGTCCATCGCCGACGTGGCCGAGGCGAGGAACAGGGTCTTCTTCGGCTCGATCAGCCCGTATTGGGCGAGGATCGGGGAAAGCCCGGTCGAGGCGGTGGCGAGGAGCGCGACAAGGATGACGCCCGAGACGTACTCCGGCGTCGCGGTCGAGGCGATGGAGAAGGTGGAGAGCGTCCGGTCGGTCACCGAACCCTCACGCATGCCCGACAGCACGCCGAGGAACAGCGAGGTTGGCACCATCACCAGCATCACCGCCAGCATCAGCCAGCCGGTCGCGGCCAGTTTCTCGCCCAGGGAGTCGATCACGGGTTTCTTGAAGAAGGTCGAATAGCCCCAGTCGCCCTGCAACAGACCGCAGTAGCGCGGCGCGGTTGCCGCGTCCTCGCCGATCTTGAAGCAGCGACCGCGGGTGTCGCCCTTCTCGTCGGTGTAGGTCCAGCCCGGCACGACGCCAAGCCACTGGCCGTAGCGCCCGAAGATCGACCCGGAATGGCCGTTCTGCTTGATCCAGTCCAGCACCGCAGCCTCGCTCATGCGGACCGAGCCCTCGGTGCGGGCCAGCTTCTCCAGGTTCGGTGGCAGGTTCGTCAGGTAGAAGACCACGAAGGTCAGGGCAATGGCTGTCAGGAGCATGACTCCCAGCCGCCGCAGCACGAACAGTCCCATGCCGGTCCTCGTCTGTTGAGAATAGCCACCAGGTCAGGGGCGCGCGTGGCGCCCCTGTCGGTTTCGTCAGCCGGTCAGGCTGGTCAGGCGACCGACCACTTGTAGTGATGGTGTTCGAAGGCCGGGTGCTGTTCCAGCCCCAGGAACCCTTCCTTGTGGTGGCTGAACAGCGACCGCGAGAACGGGTTGATGATGTAGCCTTCCTCTTGCAGGATCGTCCCCATCCGCGCCGCCAGCTCGCGCCGCTTGTCGGCATCGGCGATCGCCAGCGCCTTGCCCATCAGCTCGTCGAACTCGGGGTTGGACATCGAGGTCTCGTTCCACGAACCGGTCGAGGTGTAGGCGAGGCTCATGTTCTGCACCGCGAGCGGGCGGTGGTTCCAGGTCGTCGAGGAGAAGGGATACTTCTGCCAGTCGTTCCAGAACGTCGAGCCCGGCATGACCGTGTGCTTGATGTTCATGCCCGCATCCTTGAGCTGGGCCTGCACCGCAGCGGTGGTCGCTGCCTCCCAGCCGTCATCAAGCGAGATGACTTCGAACTCGGTATCCTTCAGGCCCGCCGCTTCCAGCGCCGGCATCAGACCCGCCGGGTTGATCACCTGCGGCGGCAGGGTCGGATATTCCGGGTGGATCGGGAACATGTGGTGGTTCTCGCCGGTCTTGCCGAGGTTGTTGTAGCCAAGCTCCAGCACCACCTTCGGATCGACCGCCAGCTGGACCGCCGAGCGCACGGCCTTGTCCTTGTAGAGGTCGGACGAGGAGTTCATCCGCACCACGATGGTCGAGGCGGTGACAAGCTCTTCCTTCACCAGGCCCATGCCGTCGAGGATGTCGATGAATTCGCCGACCGATTCATAGTTCTTGTCGACTTCGTCCGAGGAGAACAGCGCAACCATCGCCGCCGGGTCGGTGCCGAAGTCGATGTAGTGGATCTCGTCCAGCGGCGCGGTGCCACCCCACCAGGTGTGGTTCGGCGCGCGGACCAGGATCGCCTTCTGGCCGACCGAGACTTCCTGCGGGACATAGGGGCCGGTGCCGATCGGGTTCGTCGCCGGGTCTTCGCCGTCCTTGAACGTGGAATGCACCACGGCGGCCGGATAGTCCGACAGGTTCGCGACGATGGCGATGTCCGAGATCGTCAGGTTCAGCTGCACGGTCGAATCGTCGACCTTGACCACAGCCCCTTCGCGGAGCGTCTTGGTCGCTTCGTCGACGAGGCCGGGGAAGCGCGAGGCCATCGCGTTGCCCTCGACGTTGCCATCGGTCCAGCGACCGAAGTTGCGCACCACGTCATCGGCGGTGAAGGGCTCGCCGTTGTTCCAGGTCACGCCGGGACGGATTTTCAGGGTGTACTGGGTCGCGTCCTCGTTGGCTTCCCAGCTTTCCAGCAGGCGGCCCTCGAAGCTGCCGTCGTTGTTGTACTGGACCAGGAATTCCAGCCAGCCGCGATAGACGTTCGCGATCTGCGGCCAGTCGGCCAGGCGCGGGTCCTTGGTGCCCTTCACTTCCATCGCGACGCGGATCATCCCGCCGGTCTTGGCCTCTTGCGCCATCGCCGGGGTGGGCAGGCCGATCAGGCCATAGGCCGCGGCGGCCGAAACGCCGAGCGCGGTGGTGCGGGTCAGGAATTCGCGACGGCTGAGTTTGCCTTCGGCATATTCCGACGCATACATCCGGGCTGCGGAATGCAGGCCGGTCTTCACGGTCATGTCGTTCATTCTGGTCTCCCTGTCAGGTCTTTTTTCTGTTCGTTCGGGCGACACAGACCATCATGCCACCGAAGAAACCCGGCTTCTGCCAGGACACTCCGACAGCCTGCGCAACTGCGCACCCCCGTCGCTATTGCGCACCTTTTTCGACGTTGCGTCAACGGCTGGTTTCGACGGTTGAGAGACAAAAACGACATCGAAGTGTCGATTCCTTTACCGTCCGGACAAAAGCCCTATCCGGCGCGGCGGAAGGCCGTGGGGGATTTCCCGGTCAGATGCTGGAAGGCGCGGGTGAAATAGGCGGGGGAATTGAAGCCCAGCTGTTCCGCGATCTTGCCGACGGGGATGCGGGTTTCGGCCAGGAGCTTCCGGGCCTCGAAGATGCGGCGGTCCTGCAGAAGGGCCGAAGCCGGGCGGCCGCAGGCAGTGTTGCAGCAGCGGGTGAGGTGGGTCGGCGTCACACCCAGGGCCGCCGCGAAATCGGCGACGTTCATCCCGGTGCGGAAGTTCCGTTCCAAGAGGGCGGTGTAGCGGGCCACCAGCCGACGGGTCGCATCCTGGCGCGGGCTTTCCAGCGGATCGGCCTTGCGCGCCTGCCGTTCCAGCCAGACGCCGAGCAGGCCGACATAGGCCTCGGTCGCGCGGTCATGGGCGGGGGTGTCGCTTTCCAGTTCGCGCAGAATCGAATCAAGCAGGACGTTCACCTCCTGCTGGGCATGGACCTCGCGGATGCGCAGATGGTGCGGCGATTTGGGCAGGGTGACCTTCGGATCGCGCCCGAAAAAGACCGCGGTGCCGAAGACCTGGGACCCGGCCTCGAACCCGTGCATGACGCCTGCGGGGATGAAGACCGCATTATGTGCGGTGTAGCCGCGCGTCACCCCCGAGATCGTGATGCGGCCCTGGCCCTTGGTGAACCAGAGCAGGCAGGGTTCGGAGAGCGAGCGCATCGCCTCGACCCGCCAGCGACCGCCTGCGGCGAGGCGGGGAATGGCGACGAGACGCAGGGTGGAGGCGGGGGCGGATTTCAGCATTTCGGGGCAGATCCTGTGGCAGAGGCGCTGTTTGGCGAAGTAAAGCAGGGCGCGAAAGCCAACCCAAGGGAATTTCGCACAAGGGCGGGCGAGTTACCCACCGATGTTGCATTATTCTGTGCACAAGCCTGTGGATAAGCGGAAAACCGCTGCAACTTTGCCGCGCAAGCCCCGGTCAGGGAAGGGAAAGCTGCCGCCAGGCCTTCATGTTCGATCTGAACCAGGTGCGCTGCCGCTTGGCATATTGGCGGCTGGCCAGGATGGCGGCTTCGGTGGCTTCATCCAGGCCGATTTCGCCGCGCAGATGCGCGATCAGCTCCGGCCCGCCGATGGCCCTGGACGAAGGGAGTTTCGCGTCCCAGCCGGGCAGGTTCGCCCGCGCTTCGTCCAGCGCGCCTTCGGTCAGCATCTGCCGAAAGCGCCGGTCGATGCGGGAGTTCAGCCAGGCGACTTCGGGCAGCAGGACCAGCGCTTCGGCCTGCGCAAGCGGCAAAAGCGGGGCAGGCGTGTCGTCCTGCCAGCTTGCCAGCCCGCGCCCGGTCACGCGCAGCACCTCCCACGCCCGCTGGATGCGGACGGGGTTCATGCGGTCGATCCGGGCGGCGGTTGCGGGGTCGAGGTCGGCGAGAAGCGCGGCAGGCCCCTCGGCTGCCATCCGGGCGTCGGCCTCGGCACGGATGGCCGGGGGCGTGTCGGGCACCTCGGCGAGGCCGCGGGTCAAGGCGTTGAAATTCAGCCCGGTTCCCCCGACGATCACCACCGGCCGCGACAGCAGCGGCGCCAGATCGCGCAGCCAGTGGCCGACGGAATAGGCAGCGTCGCGGGGCACATGGCCATAGAGCGCATGGGGCAGGGCGGCCTCGTCCGCCGCACTGGGGCGGGCGGTCAGGATGCGCCAGTTTTCATAGACTTGCAGCGCATCGGCATTGACGATCAGCCGGCCATCGCGGGCCGCCAGCGCCATCGCCAGCGTCGACTTCCCGCTGGCGGTCGGCCCTGCGACAAGCACGGGGGCCTCGCGCGAAATGCTGTCGATCTGCACCCGAAACCCCAGTTGAACCCGCCGCCGTTTTGCGACATTTTGCGGCGCAGTCCAAACACAAAACGAAATGCAGGGGGGTGCCATGTCCGCAACGGCCACCAAGTACAGCCGCGTGATGCTGAAGATCTCGGGCGAGGCGCTGATGGGCGACCAGGGCTATGGGTTGCACCCGCCGACCGTGCAGCGCATCGCCGAGGAGGTGAAGTCGGTCCGCGACCTGGGCGTCGAGATCTGCATGGTGATCGGCGGCGGCAACATCTTCCGGGGGCTGCAGGGCAGCGCGCAGGGGATGGAGCGGACGACGGCGGACTACATGGGCATGCTCGCCACCGTGATGAACGCGCTGGCCATGCAGTCGGCGCTGGAAAGCCTGGGCGTCTTCACCCGGGTCATCAGCGCGATCCCGATGGATCAGGTCTGCGAACCCTATATCCGCCGCCGCGCCGTGCGGCATCTGGAGAAGAAGCGGGTCTGCATCTTTGCCGCCGGAACCGGGAACCCCTATTTCACCACCGACACGGCGGCGACGCTCAGGGCCAGCGAAATGGCCTGTCAGGCGATCTTCAAGGGGACCAAGGTCGACGGGGTCTATGACAAGGACCCGAAGAAGCACGCCGATGCCAAACGCTATGACCATGTCACCTATGACGAGGTGCTGGAGAAGCATCTCGGCGTGATGGACGCGACCGCCATCGCGCTGGCCCGCGACAATGCGCTGCCGATCATCGTCTTCTCTCTGGACGAGCCGGGCGGGTTCCGGGGCATCCTGGCCGGGCAGGGAACCTATACGCGGGTCCAGGACTGAGGGTCCCGGCCTGACAGGTCAGGCGCTTTGGCCTATACCCGCTCCCTGCCGCTCTGCTATAGAGCGCGAAATCGCGGGTATCGGCCTGCAGGGAAGTGAAGGACCAGTCCTATGGCACATGAAGAGATCGAGATCGACACCGATGCAATCCAGCGCCGGATGGACGGGGCGATGGCGGCGTTGAAGACGGAATTCGCCAGCCTGCGGACGGGCCGGGCCAGCGCATCCATCGTCGAGCCGATCATGGTCGATGCCTATGGCCAGATGACCCCGGTCAACCAGCTGGGCACGGTGAACGTGCCGGAACCCCGGATGGTGGTGATCAACGTCTGGGACAAGGGCATGATCTCGAAGGTGGAGAAGGCGATCCGCGAAAGCGGCATCGGCATCAACCCGGTGACGGACGGCCCGCTGATCCGTCTGCCGATCCCGGAACTCAACGAGGAACGCCGCCGCGAATTGACCAAAGTTGCGGCCCAGTATGCCGAAAGCGCCAAGGTTGCGATTCGCAACGTGCGGCGCGACGGCATGGACCAGATCAAGAAGGCCAAGGCGCAGGGCATGGGCGAGGACGACCAGAAGTTCTGGTCCGACGAAGTGCAGGAGCTGACCGACAAGGCGATTGCCGCGGTCGACCGGGCGCTGGAGGCCAAGCAGGCTGAGATCATGCACGTCTGACCGGCGGCAGGAGAACGGATTTGTCCAAGGACTTGCAGGTGGGTGTTGCGGCGCGGCCGGTGAACCATCTGGCGATCATCATGGATGGCAACGGCCGTTGGGCCACGAACCGGGGCTGGGCGCGGCTGGTGGGTCACCGCAAGGGCGCCGAGCGGGTGCGCGAGATCGTCAAGGCCGCCCCGGATCTTGGCATCAAATGGCTGACGCTTTACGCCTTCTCGACCGAGAACTGGAAGCGGTCGACCGAGGAAGTGCTGGGCCTGATGGCGATCTTCGCCCGCTATATCGAGCGCGAGGCGGATCGTCTGGCCAAAGCCGGGGTGCGGATGCGCTTCATCGGCGACCGCAGCCGTCTGGACCCGAAACTGCAGCGGATGATGGCGGGGATCGAGGCGCGGACGGCTGGCCTTGACCGGCTGAACCTGACGGTGGCGATCAACTATGGCGGGCGGGACGAGATCGTCCGTGCGGTCAGGAAGATCGCGGAAGCTGCGGCGCAGGGCATCCTTGATCCGCGCCATGTGACGGAAGCGGCCTTCGCCGAGCGGCTGGATACCGGCGGGCTGCCGGACCCGGACCTGGTGGTCCGCACCAGTGGCGAGACGCGGACCAGCAATTTCCTGCCCTGGCAGGCGGCCTATTCCGAATACGAATTCACCGAGACGCTCTGGCCGGATTTCGGGCCGGAGGAGCTGGCGGCCATCGTCCGGCGCTTTTCCAACCGCGAGCGGCGCTTCGGCGGGGTGTCCCGATGATGGACCCGGCGCCGGTTCCGTCCGGCAAATGGTCCGACCTGCGCACCCGCATCCTGTCGGCCATCGTGATGGTCGCGGTCGGCGCGGTGGAGATCTGGCTGGGCGGTCTGGCCTTCGCGGTGCTGGTCGTGGCGCTGACCGGGGTGATGATCTGGGAACTGGCCACGATGACCGCCCCGCTTGAGCGGCGGTCGGCGCTGGTCGTGGCGGGGGTGGCGGGCGTGGCGCTGGTCGCGGCGCTGGTGCTGAAGACGGAAATTGCCGTCCTGTTCCTGACCGTGCCCTCGGTGGCGCTGTTGCTGACGCCACGGCGGGACCAGCGGCTTGCGGGAGGCTACGCGCTGGCGATCATGCTGGCGGGCTACGGGCTGGTCGAACTGCGCGCGGTCGGCGGCACGCAGGTGATCCTCTGGCTGGTGGCGGTGGTCGTGGCGTCCGACGTGCTGGGCTATTTCGCCGGGCGGATGCTGGGGGGGCCGAAGTTCTGGCCCGCGATCAGCCCGAAGAAGACCTGGTCGGGCACGGTGGCGGGCTGGATCGGCGCGGCGCTGGTCGGGCTGGCCGTGGTGCTGGCGACCGGGGCAAGCTGGGCGCTGGTGCCCTTCTCGGCGCTGGTGGCGTTTGCCGGGCAGATGGGCGACATCGCGGAAAGCTGGGTCAAGCGGCGGGCGGGGGTGAAGGATGCCTCCAGCCTCATCCCCGGGCATGGCGGGGTGTTGGACCGCTTCGATGCGCTGATCGGGGCGGTGGTCGTGGTGATGGTGTTGCGGCTGGTCCTGCCGGTTGCCGGGCTGTTCGGGGGCTGAATTGCGCAGCCTGTCGATCTTCGGCGCGACCGGGTCTGTCGGCGAGCAGACGGTGGATTTGCTGCGCCGTGCGGGCGGGGCGGAGGCTTTCCGTGTGGTCGCGCTGACCGGGGGCCGGAACATCGCCCGGCTGGCCGAGATGGCGCGGGACTTGCGGGCCGAGGTGGCGGTCTGTGCCGATCCCTCGGGGCTGTCGGAGCTGCGCGAGCGGCTGGCGGGATCGGGCGTCGCGGCGGCGGCGGGGCCGGAGGCGATTGCCGAGGCGGCGGACCGGCCTGCGGATTGGGTGATGAGCGCTATCGTCGGCGCGGCGGGACTGGTGCCGGGAATCCGGGCGCTGCGGCATGGCGCGGTGCTGGCGCTGGCGAACAAGGAAAGCCTGGTGACGGCGGGGCCCTTGCTGATGGCGGAGGCCAGGCGGCACGGCGCGCGCATCCTGCCGGTCGACAGCGAGCATTCGGCGATCTTCCAGGCGCTGGTCGGCGAAGACATCGCCTCGGTCGAGCGGATCATCCTGACCGCAAGCGGGGGCGCCCTGCGGGACTGGCCGCTGGATGCCTTGGCGCGGGCGACGGTCAAGGACGCGCTGGCGCATCCGAACTGGGCGATGGGGCAGCGGATCACCATCGATTCGGCCAGCATGTTCAACAAGGCGCTGGAAGTCATCGAGACGCGGGAATTCTTCGGAGTCTCTCCTGACCAGATCGAGGTGATCATCCACGCCGAAAGCCTGATCCATTCGATGGTCGGCTACCGCGACGGGGCGATCATGGCGCATCTTGGGGCGCCGGACATGCGCCATTCCATCGGCTATGCGCTGAACTGGCCGGAGCGGTCGCACCTGCCGGTGGCACGGCTTGACCTGGCGCAGATCGCCACGCTGACCTTCCGCGCACCCGACCTTGCGCGCTATCCCGCCTTGCGGCTGGCGCGCGAGGTGATGGCGCGGCGCGGGCTGGCCGGGGCTGCCTTCAATGCGGCGAAGGAAGTGGCGCTGGACCTTTTCCTGGACGGGCGGATCGGTTTCATGGACATGGGCAGCGTCGTCGAGGCGGTGCTGGAGGCGATGGACCCGGATCTGGGCCGCGAAAATGCCATGCCCACCCTTGAGGATGTGCAGGCGGTGGACCATCTGGCACGGAGACGCGCAGGCGAAATCGCGCGCAGGACGACGGCAGGAGCAGCATGATGGATACGATAGTGGCGGCCCTTGGCGGCACGGTCTGGACGGTTCTGTTCTTCGTCCTTGCCCTGTCGGTGATCGTCTTCGTCCATGAATATGGCCACTACATCGTCGGGCGCTGGTCGGGCATCCATTCGGAAGTCTTCTCCATCGGCTTCGGCCCGGTGCTGTTCAGCCGCACCGACAAGCGCGGCACCCGCTGGCAGGTCGCGGCGATCCCCTTCGGCGGCTATGTGAAGTTTCTGGGCGATGCCGATGCCTCCTCGGTCCGGCCGGGCGATGTTTCGGGCCTTTCGGCGGACGAGCGGCGGCACACGATGGCCGGGGCGCCGCTCTGGGCGCGGACGGCGACGGTGGCGGCAGGGCCGGTGTTCAATTTCATCCTGACCTTCGCGCTCTTGACCGGGCTTGCGCTGGTGCTGGGCGCCCCGCGCGACGAGCCGACCGTCGGCGCGATGCGCGCCTTTCCCTTCGAGGGTCCGTCCCTGCAGGAAGGCGACGTGATCCGCGCCGTCGAAGGCCAGGCGACCCCGGACTGGGAGACGTTCGGGACAGTGACCGACGGGCTGAAAGGCAAGGCGACGCTGGCTTATACGGTCGGGCGGGGGACGGACGAGCTGGTGGTCGAAGGCCCGCATCCGCTGGCCCCGGTGGTGGGCGAGGTTCAGATCCGCTCTGCCGCGATGGATGCCGGAATTCAGGAGGGCGACGTCATCCTGAAGGCGGACGGCAAGGACGTGCGCTATTTCGACGAGCTGCCCGAGATCGTGGCGGCCAGCAAGGGCCAGCCGGTGACGCTGACGGTCTGGCGCGCGGGCAAGACGTTCGAGCTGTCGCTGACCCCGCGCATCCGCACCGTCGACGACGGCCAGGGCGGCTTCACGGAACGCTACCTCCTCGGGCTCTACTCGGGCCTGTTCTTTGAACCGGCCACCCGCAGCGTCGGCCCGCTGGAAGCCGCATCCAATGCCGCGCAAAGCATGTGGCTGATGACGACCACCACCTTTTCGGGCCTCTCGCACATGATCCAGGGGGCGATTTCCAGCTGTAACCTGTCGGGGGCAATCGGCATGGCCGAAACCGCAGGCGATGCCGCACGCAACGGGGTGGAGAGTTTCATCGGCATGCTAGCCATTCTGTCTTTCGGCGTCGGGCTGCTGAATCTCTTCCCGATTCCGGTGCTGGATGGCGGCCATCTGGTGTTCTACGCCTACGAGGCGGTGGTGCGTCGGCAACCGTCGGAACGGGCGCTGCGAGTGCTGATGTCGGTCGGGCTGACGCTGGTCCTGTCGATCATGATTTTCGGGCTCAGCCGCGATCTTCTCTGCCAGTAGCCCTTTCGGAGGCGCGTGGGGCAGGAAAACCCGACCCCGCGCGCTTTGCCCTGACGCCACAACATCTTGCAAAGTTATCCACAGCGACCGCAGGCTTTTGACAAAGCTTGGCTTTCCGGCTAGCTATCCGGGAAACAGATAATACGGCGAGGATGCAACATGCGGATGACCCAAAGCGCGGCCAAAGGCCGGTCGTTCAGGGCCAGTTCTAGGGCGCGTCTTCTCGCCACGGCGGTTTTCCTCGGCGCCGCAACGGCTTCCGCTCCCTTCCTCGCCCCGGCCTATGCGCAGTCCTTTTCGTTTTCGAACGTCGAGATCCAGGGCAACGAGCGGGTCGATGCCGCGACGATCCTCAGCTACGCCGGAATCAGGCGCGGGGAGGAGGTCTCGGCCGCGCAGTTGAACGATGCCTATCAGCGGATCATGAACTCGAACCTGTTCGAGAAGGTGGAGCTGGTGCCGCAGGGGTCGACCCTGGTGGTCAAGGTGGTGGAATACCCCATCGTCAACGTCATCAGCATCGAGGGCAACAAGCGGCTGAAGGACGAGAAGCTGTCCGAGCTGATCAAGTCGCAACCCCGCCGGATCTATTCGCCGAGCCAGGCCGAAGCCGATGCGGCGGCGATTGCCGAGGCCTATCGCGTGGCCGGGCGGTTGGCGGCATCTGTGACGCCGAAGATCATCCGTCGCAACGACAACCGCGTCGACCTGGTGTTCGAGATCACCGAGGGCAAGGTCGTCGAGAACGAGCGGATTTCCTTCGTCGGCAACAAGGATTTCTCCGACCGGCGGCTGCGTCAGATCCTGCAGACCAAGCAGGCCGGCTTCCTGCGCAACCTGATCCAGCGCGATACCTACGTTCCCGAACGGCTGGACATCGACAAGAAGCTTCTGACCGACTTCTACCTGTCGCGTGGCTACATCGACTTTCAGGTGCTGGACGCCAGCGCCGAGGTGAGCCGCGAGCGGGACGCGACCTTCGTCACCTTCACGGTGCGCGAGGGCCTGTCCTATGATATCGGCAAGGTGACCACGGTGTCGGAGGTCGAGGGCCTGGATGCGGCCGAGTTCGAGGCGGTGCAGAAGATCAAGCCGGGCCAGACCTACAGCCCGCTCCTGATCGACAACAACATCACCCGGATGGAGACTCTGGCCCTCAAGAAGGGGCTGAACTTCATCCGCATCGAGCCGCGCCTGACCAAGAACCAGCGCGGCCAGGTCGTCGACGTGGAATTCGCCATCATGCGTGGCGAGAAGATCTTCGTCGAACGCATCGACATCGAGGGCAACACCACGACGCTGGACCAGGTGGTCCGGCGCCAGTTCCGCACGGTCGAAGGCGACCCCTTCAACCCGCGCGAAATCCGCCAGTCCGCCGAACGCATCCGCGCGCTCGGCTTCTTCTCCGATGCCAAGGTCAGCACCGACCAGGGCAGCGACCCGGACCAGGTGGTGGTGAACGTCGACGTCGAGGAGCAGCCGACCGGCTCGCTCAGCTTCGGCATGAGCTATTCGGTGTCCAGCGGCGTCGGCTTCAACATCGGCTTCTCGGAAACCAACTTCCTGGGCCGCGGCCAGGCGCTGTCGTTGAACATCTCGACGGCGTCGAAGAACCAGAACTCCAGCTTCAGCTTCACCGAACCGGCGCTTCTGGGCCGGGATCTGAAGTTCAACATCAGCGGCTACTACAAGACGTCCAACTCGGACTATTCCTACTACGACACCCGCAACATCGGCTTCAAGACCGGGATCGGCTTCCCGCTTGGCGAGCAGTCCTCGCTCGACCTGCGGGTCGGCGTCGCCGAGGACAGGATGTACAACTATACCGGCGACTCGGCGATCCTTCTGGCTGAAGAGGCCCAGGATGCGCTGACGACCTTCTCGCTGGGCTACAGCTACGAATACGACAACCGGATCACCGGGCTGAATCCGAAGGGCGGGGTTCTCCTGCGCTTTGGCCAGGATTTCGTCGGCGGCGATTCCAAGTATGTCGAGACGACCGCGCTGGCGATGGCGGAAACCAAGGTCATGAACGAGGAAGTCACCCTCCGCGCGATCTTCGAGGGCGGCGCGATCACGCCGACCGGCGGCACCGTGACGCGTGTGACCGACCGCTTCTTCGGCAACGGCAAGATCCGCGGCTTCGAGCCGAACGGGATCGGCCCGCGCGACCTGACGGCGACGAACGATGACGCGCTTGGCGGCAACATGTTCGCGGTGGCGCGGTTCGAGGCCGACTTCCCGCTGGGACTGCCCGAGGAATACGGCATCACCGGCGGCGCCTTCATGGATGTGGGCTCGGTCTGGAGTCTCGACAACACCAATGGCGGGGCCGTCGACGACAGCTTCATCCCGCGCGCCACGGTCGGCGTGTCGATCTTCTGGACCACGCCGATCGGTCCCTTGCGCTTCAACTTCAGCCATGCGGTGAAGAAGGAAGACTACGACAAGGAACAGACCTTCGACCTGACGATCTCGACGAAGTTCTGATCATGACGGGGCGGCGCAACGCGGCCCGCCGGTGGTCCGGGCTTCGGCTGATCCTGGCGGCGCTGGTCCTGGCGACGCAGGTGCAGGCGCAGGAGACGCCGGTGCCGCTCCTGACGCTCGACCAGGACCGCTTCTTCCTGCAGTCGGATTTCGGCAAGGCGGTGGTCGAGCGCGAGCGGACGGCCACTGCCGCGCTGGAGCAGGAAAACAAGCGGATCGAAGCCGAGCTGATCGCCGAGGAACAGGCCCTGACGGAAGAGCGGAAGACCCTTCCGGCGAAGGATTTTTCGGCCAAGGCCGAGGCCTTCGACCAGAAGGTCGAGCGCATCCGCGACGAGCAGGATGCCAAGGCGCGTGCGTTGACCGAAGGGCGCGACAAGGATCGCAAGGCCTTCCTGCAGGCCGCCGTGCCGGTCCTGGGCGAGCTTCTGGGACAGAAGCAGGCCGCCGCGATCCTGGACAAGAACCTGGTCATCGTGTCGCTGTCCGCGATCGACGTGACCGACGAGGCGATTGCCGCGGTGAACAAGGCCCTGGCGGCGAAACCCGCGCCGACGCCCTGACGGGTGCGCGTCAACTTGTCTCGTCCGGCGCGACTTGCTAGCTACAGCAAAGGGCTGGAGAGCCCGGGACTTTCAGGGGAACGAAGATGGATGAAACCGCAGTCACAACCGCCGATCTGGACCTCATCCAGCGGATCATCCCGCACCGCTATCCGTTCCTGCTGATCGACAAGGTGCGCGACATCGTCGTCGACCAGTCCTGCGTCGGGATCAAGTGCATCACGCTGAACGAGCCGCAGTTCCAGGGGCATTTCCCGGGGATGCCGATCTTCCCCGGCGTGATGATCATCGAGGCGATGGCGCAGACTTCGGGCGTGCTGGTCGGGCTGTCGATGGACCTGGTCGACAAGAATGCCAAGGTCTTCTTCATGGGCGTCGACGGGGTCAAGTTCCGCCGCAAGGTGGTGCCGGGCGACGTGCTGGAATTGCATGTCAAGGCTGTCCGTGGCGGGGGCCGGGTCTGGAAGTTCGAGGGCCGGGCGATGGTCGAGGGGGAGCTTGCCTGCGAGGCGACCTTCATGGCGATGTTCGACGTGGCGAAGGCCTGAGCGATGGCAGTTCACGGCACGGCGGTCGTCCATCCTTCGGCCTTTGTCGAGGAAGGCGCGGTCGTCGGCGAAGGCTGCTACATCGGGCCTTTCGCGGTGATCGGCCCCGAAGTGGTGCTGGGCGCGCGCGTCACGGTGAAATCGCATGCGGTGATCACCGGCTGGACCGAGCTGGGCGAGGATTGCACGGTCTGGCCCTTCGCCTGTGTCGGCGAGGTGCCGCAGGACCTGAAGTATCACGGCGAACATACCCGGCTGATCGTCGGCGCGCGCTGCCGCATCCGCGAGGGCGCGACGCTGAACACCGGGACGGAAGGTGGCGGCGGGGTGACGCGGGTCGGTGACGACTGCCTGATCATGACCGGGGCCCATGTCGGCCATGATGCGCAGATCGGCAACCGGGTGATCCTGGTCAACAACGTCGCCATCGCGGGCCATTGCGTGCTGGGCGATGACGTGATCGTCGGGGGCCTGTCGGGCGTGCATCAATGGGTGCGGATCGGGCAGGGCGCGATCATCGGCGCGGTCACGATGGTGACGAACGACGTGATCCCCTATGGGCTGGTGCAGGCGCCGCGGGGCGAGCTGGACGGGCTGAACCTGGTCGGGTTGAAGCGGCGGGGGGTGGACCGGGCCGGGATCACCGCCTTGCGCGCCGCCTATCAGACGCTGGCGCAGGAGGACGGCAGTTTCCTCGACCGCGCGCGCAAGCTGGCCGAGGAAAGCGACAACGCGCTGGTGCGCGAGATCGCCGATTTCATCCTGTCGAAATCCGACCGCAGCTTCCTGACCCCGAAGGGCGGGCGGTGAGAACCGCCATCATCGCCGGTGAAGGCCGCCTGCCTGCCGCTCTGGCCGCGGGGATGGCCGAGCCGCCCCTGGTCGCCGCGCTGGACGGGTTCGCGCCCGAGGGATTGACGGTCGACCTGCGTTTCCGGGTGGAGCGGCTGGTCCCCTTCCTGCGCGCGCTGGAGCGGGACGGGGTGGACCAGGTGATCTTCGCCGGTGCCGTGACGCGGCCGCGACTCGACCCGGCGCTGCTGGACGAAGCCACCGCAAGCCTGCTGCCCCGGCTGATGGCGGCGATGGCGCAGGGCGACGATGCGACGCTGCGGGTGGTGATCGAGCTGTTCGAAGAGTTCGGCTTTTCGGTCGTGGGCGTGGATCAGGTGGCCCCGGCTCTCTTGCCCGGCGCGGGCGTGCTGGCGGGCTCGGTCGGCCCCCGCGACGAGGCGGATGCGGCGCGCGCGGCGGCCATCGTCGCGGCGCTCGGCGCGGTGGACGTGGGGCAGGGCGCGGTCGTGGCGCAGGGCCTGTGCCTTGGGGTCGAGGCGCTGCCGGGGACCGATGCGCTGCTGGCGCAGGTGGCGGGGATCGGCGGGCTCCGGCCCGATCCGGCGCGGGGACGGGGGGTGTTCTACAAGGCCGCGAAACCGGGACAGGACCGTCGGATCGACCTGCCGACCATCGGCCCGGAAACCTTGCGCGGTGTCGCGGTGGCGGGTCTGGGCGGGGTGGCGGTTCAGGCCGGGTCGGTGATCTGCCTGGACCTGGCGGAGATGCGGCGCCTGGCCGGGGAGCTGGGGCTTTTCCTTTGGGCTCGCACATGAGCCGGGGATACTCATTGCTTGCTTCGCGACGCTCTTCGCTGGGTCTGACGCAGCGAAGAGGGGTCGAAGACCCACGATGAGCGGGTCTCTGAAGCTTTTCCTCATCGCGGGCGAACCTTCCGGCGACCGGCTGGGGGCGGCGCTGATGGCGGGGCTCAAGTCTCTGACGCAGGTGGAATTCACCGGCGTGGGCGGGCCGCTGATGCAGGCGGAAGGGCTGGAAAGCATCTTCCCGATGGAGGAGCTGTCGGTGATGGGCATCGCCGAGGTGCTGCCGAAGTATTTCCCCCTCAAGCGGCGCATCCGCGAGGCGGCCAAGGCGGTGCTGGCCAGCGGTGCCGAGGCGCTGGTGACGATTGACAGCCCGGACTTCTCTCTGCGCGTCGCGGCGCTGGTCAAGGCGTCGCGGCCCGGCTTTCGCACCATCCACTATGTCGCGCCCTCGGTCTGGGCCTGGCGGCCGGGGCGGGCGGCGAAGATGGCACGGGTGATCGACCATGTGCTCGCGCTGCTGCCCTTCGAGCCGCCCTACATGACGGCGGCGGGGATGAGTTGCGATTTCGTCGGGCATCCAGTGGTGGCTGAGCCGCTGGCTTCAGACGTGGAGAGGACGGCTTTCG
>NZ_JAYRPN010000146.1:0-11149 GCF_041911175.1 Tabrizicola sp. | reverse complement strand
GAACCGGCGCGCCTCGCCCAGCGCGCGCGGCTTACCTTTGGCCCCCGCGACGTCGCGGGCTTCCACCCAGGCATGCCGCCCAAGGTGGATGTCGAGGTGCTGGGCCTCCTCGGCCCCGAGGGCGCGCTGCCGCTGCACATCACCCGCTGGGTCATGGGCCGGATGTCCGACCGCTGGTTCACCGAGGGCAGCGATGCGGCCTCGGACACCACGTTCCTCGATTTCTGCAACCTCCTCCAGCACCGGATGATGGCGCTGTACTGGCGGGCCTGGGCCGATGCCCGCCCCGAGGTGCAGATCGAACACGAAGCCGCCGGGCGGGTCCGCGCGCTGGTCGAGGCGCTGGCGGGGGTCGCGCTGCCGGGAACCAAGCCGACGGGGCCGGATGCGCAGACCCGGCTGAAGCTGCGCCATGCGACAGCGCTGGGTCGGCAGGTCTACAGCGTCGAGCGGCTGACCGCCTATCTGGGCGACGTGCTGGAGGCCCCGGTCACACTGGTGGAGTTCCTCGGCACCTGGACGGAGATCCCGCCCCGCCTGCAATCGCGCCTTGGCAAGCAGCACGCCCAGCTTGGCCGCTCTGCCGTCGTCGGCGCGCGCAGCTTCCAGCGGCAGACGCTGGTCGAGCTGCGGGTCGGCCCCCTGCCGCTGTCGCGCTTCGCCCAGTTCCTTGCCGACCCGGCGCTCACCGCCCGCCTGCGCCACGCGATCCGGCACGCGATGGGCCGCGAGATGGAGTTCAACCTGCGGCTTGTCCTTTCGCGCGAGGAAATCCCCGACGCCCGTCTTGGCCAATGCCAGCTTGGTCGCACCACCTGGCTGTCGCCCAAACGTCAGCGGGATGCTGACGATCTCCGCCTCTACCACGTCGCCGCAGTGGAGGCCGCATGACCCTGCGCCTGACCATCGAGCACAGCCCCCACCCCCAGGACCGGCGCGAGATGCGCCATCCGGGGGGCGAATTCTCCATCGGTCGGGGGGCGGAATGTTCTTGGCAGCTGAACGACCCCGACATGTATGTCTCGCGCAAGCATTGCGTGATCACCGGCGAGGCGGGGCAGTTCATCGTCACCGATGCCAGCCGGGGCGGGCTTTTCATCGACGGCAAGGACCAGCCTTTGGGGCCGGGGAACGCCGCCCGGCTGGAACCGGGGATGCGCCTGCGACTGGGCGATACGGTGATCCGGGTGGAGATCGAGGCCGCTGCCCCCGTGGCGACGCCCCGGACGCAGGCCCCGGTGCAGCGGCAGATGACGCATGACGACTTCTTCTCGCAGCCGGTGACACCGCCCGCGCCGGTCCAGCGTCCGCAGGGCTTGCCGCAGCCCTTCGACACCGGCGCGACCGACGCCCGCCGCTACGATACCACCCCGGACCGCGCGCCACCGCCGCCGCTCTTCGACGATCCCTTCACACTCGACCGTTCCGTCGCCGCCCGGCCCACCGGCAGCGTGCCGGAGCCCATCGCGCCCCGGAAGGACGATTTCGGCTTCGGCGCCTTCTTCGACGAACCGACGAAGCCGCGCGCGGCGGAACCGCCATCCGTGCAACCCGCCGCCGCGCCCGCAGGCAGTGACTGGTGGGCGATGCCGCCCCCGGTCGCCGCGCCGGAACCTGCGCCACCACCTCCGGCGGTCGAACCTTCCCCACCCCCTCCCGCCCCACCGGAACCTCTCCGGCTGGTCCCCGAGGGGGCCGCCGCGCCCGTCACCGACGAGGAGAACCGCACCCGGCAACGCGGCGAACCGGCAATGCCTGCGCCGGAACCGCCGAAGCCCGTGCCCGCCGCTGCCCCGGTGGCTGCGGCAGATACGGGCCTGCGCGAGGCCTTCTTCCGGGGCCTTGGCCTCGATGCCAGCGCCACCGCCGACCCTGTGGCCGAGATGGAGGCGATGGGCCAGCGCTTCCGCCTCTTGGTCGAGGGGCTGATGCTGATGCTGCGCACCCGCGCCAAGGAAAAGCAGAACGCCCGCGTCGCGCAGACGGTGATCAGCAATACCGACGTGAACCCGTTGAAATTCCTGGCTTCCACCAACGAGGTCATCGCATCGCTGGTCGCTCCGAAGGGACCCGGCTACCTTGACCCCGACACCGCGATCAATGGCGCCTTCCGCGACCTTGCCGACCATCAGGTCCGGTCCTGGGTGGCGATCCAGTCGGCACTGCGCCGGATGATCGACCGCTTCGATCCGGCCGAGGTGGAGAAGGACCTGGAGCAGCTCGGGATGCTGGGAAGCCTGCTTTCGGGCGGGCGGAATGCGAAGCTGTGGAAGGCCTATACCGACCGCTACAAGGACATCGCCCGCGCCGCCGAGGATCGTTTCCTGGGCGAAGTGGGTGCCGATTTCAGGGACGCATACGAAGGCAACAGGGAGAAAAGCCATGACGATTGAGACTGGAATTCCACGCCGTGCCTTTCTGGTCGGTGGCAGCGCGCTTCTGCTGGTTGCCTGCGCGCCCGCCGGTCCAGGCGCGGTGACCATCGTCGCGCAGGGGGCGGCGGGCATGAACCCCGGCCCGGATGGCGCCGACCGCCCGCTGACCCTGCAAATCCTGCAGCTGCGGGGCGCGGGGGCTTTCGACGGGGCCGATTTCTACGGGCTCCAGAACGCTTCGGCCACGCTGGGCGGCGATCTGGTCAAGGCCGACACCATCGCGCTGGCCCCCGGCGGCAAGGCGACGAAGACCCTTGGGCTCGACCCGACCACGGCGCTGATCGCCGTCGTTGCGGGCTACCGTGACCCGGCGGGCAAGCAGTTCCGCGCGAAGTCTGCGGTCTCGCCCACCGACACGGTGACCTTCGCGCTTGACGTGACCGCCAGCGGGATCAAGCTGACCCCGATGTGACTTCCGCCGCGCGTGCAGGAACAGGACTGAAGAATGAGTGACAAGAACAAGGTCGTCTGGTCCGAGGGGCTGTTCCTGCGCACCCAGCACCTGCAGCAGCAGGACCGCTATACCGAAGGCCTGGTGCGCGGCGCGCTCCAGGCCGTGCCGATGCAGGCCTGGGGGTTCCGGTCGCTGGTGCTGGACAAACCGGCGCTGGATGCCGGCCGCGTCGCCATCGCTGAGGCGAGCGGCATCTTCCCGGACGGCACCCTCTTCGCGATCCCCGACACCATGTCCGCCCCCGCGCCGGTGCCGATCAAGGCGGACATGGCGGGCCTTGTCGCGCTGGCGATCCCCATCGAACGCGCGGGCAGCGCCACCATCGACCCCGCCCATGCCGAACCCGCGGGCTCGCGCTATCGGGGCGTGATCCAGACCGTCCGCGACGCCATCCGCGGCGGGGCGGAACCGGAGGATGTGGAGGTCGCCCGCCTTGCCGCCCGTCTCATCCTGCCGGGCGAGGACGCGGCGGGCTACGTCGCCCTGCCCGTGGCGCGCGTCGAGGGATTGCGCGCCGATGGGTCGGCCGCCGTCTCCGAGGGCTACCTCGCCCCCGCGCTTTGCCTTTCTGCTGTGGCGTGGTACGCGGGGCTGGCGCAAGAGGTCGTCACCGGCCTTGACCGCATCGCCGAGGCGCATGGCAAGCTGGTCCTCGGCGGGGCCGGGCGGTCGATCGAGAACCTGCTTCTCCTGGAACTCGCCAACACCGCGCGGCCCCGCGTGGCCCACATGCAGGCGCAGAACCTGCACCACCCGTCCGAGCTGTTCATGGAACTGGCAGGGCTGGCAGGGCGGATGGCGACCTATGGCTCGTCCTCGCGCAGGCTGTCCGACCTGCCCGCCTATGACCACCTAGACCCGCAACCCGCCTTCGCCGCGCTGGCCGATACCCTGCGGTCGCTGATGCTGTCCCTGCGGCATGTCGAGCCGAAGTCGCGCGCGCTGCAGGTCGCCCGACACGCCCAGAACATCTGGAAGGTCCGGATCGACAACCCCGACATCCTGAAGTCCAGCCGCATCGTCCTGCGGGTGGGGTCGGACATGTCGGACGAGATGCTGCGGCGGATCTTCGTCAGCCAGGCAACGGTTGGGGCCGCGGATGCCTTCGAGAAGCTGTGGAAATCCCGCCTGCCGGGCATTCCGCTGAAACCCCTCCACTCCCAGCCGCGTGAGATCCCTTACGACGGCGAGAGGCTGTGCCTGGAGCTTGACCAGAAGTCCGAACATTTCGCCCAACTGTCCGACGCGCCCGGCTTCGTCATCGGCGTCTCGGGCGCGCTGGAGCGGGAGCCGGAAATCGACTGCTATGCCGTGAACCGATGAGCAACGAAGACGATCCCTTCGGCCTGTCGAACGACGCCGGGCGCACCCGCATCCGACCGGTGAAGTCGAACACGCCCGCCACCACCCCGGTGCAGCCGACCTTCGGCGGCGGCCCTCCGCCGACGCAGGGCTATGGCGGGCAATCCGGGGGGCAAGGCTTTGGGGGTCAGGGCTACGGGGGGCAGCCCTTCAACGCCCCGCCGCAGGATTATGGCCAGGCCGGTCGCGGGCCGAAAGCCCGCCTGACCCGCGCCAATCCGAACCCGCTGATCGTCGCCTTCGCCTCGCTTCTGGAAGTTGCGCCCGAACTGGAACGCGCGCTTCCCCCCGCCAATGCCGAGGCGCTGCGCCTGCGCCTGCAGGATAACCTGATCGACGCCCGCGACTCTGCGGTCGGCATGGGCGTCCCGATGACGCGGGCCAACCAGGCCGCCTGGTTCGTCGCCGCGCTGATCGACGACATCGCGCTGAACACCCCCTGGGGCGGGCATTCCGGCTGGCCGCGCCAGCCGCTGGTCGTGGGCCTGTCGGGCGAGGTGGACGCCGGGACCAAGTTCTTCGACCGGCTGGAGGAGCTGCTGCGCTATCCCAACCGCGACCCCGAGATGCTGGAGCTTGGCTTCCACTGCCTGAACCTCGGCTTCCGCGGCAAGCACCGGGTGCAGGGCCGGACCGGCGACTCGGCGCTTCTCGCGCTGCGCTCTTCCATCGCCCGCGCCATCCGCAACCCGGAAGCCGAGGCGGCAGAGCTTTCCCCGCACTGGCAGGGCGTCGTCGCTCCCGACGAAAAGCCCCGTTTCGCCGTGCCCTTGTGGACCATCGGCCTTGCCGCCCTCGCGGTCATCACCGCCATCTATGTCGGACTTGGCATCCAGCTTTCCAACAAGGCGACCCAGCTTTACGCGCTTGCCCGCCTGCTCCCGCCCCCCGACCGGGCCGAGATCTTCCGCCCGGTCCGCACCAACGCCGAGCCCGCCGCGCCCGAGATCAAGATCGAGCCCGTGGTGCTGGAACTGGTCCCCGCCTGCCTGGCCAAGGCCCCCGCCGACACCGCCGCCGCCCTGACCGGCAAGGACGACGTCGCCCTTGCCTTCTTCACCCTGCGTGGCTCGAACCCCGAGGTCTTCCGCAGCGCCAAGGCCGACATCAACGATGTGTATTCGCCGCTGGTGAACGCCCTTGCCGACTGCATCAAGGAAAACATCGACGTCATCGGCAAGGTCACCATCATCGGCCACACCGACAGCGTTCCCGTCCAGGCCTCGAACCCCTTCGCCTCGAACCAGGGCCTGTCCGAGGCCCGCGCCAAGACCATCGCCGACCTGCTCATCGCTGACGGAGTGCCACCCGAGTTGCTGGCAGCCGAGGGCCGCGCCGACAGCGAACCCGTGGGCGACAACAAGACCAAGCAGGGCCGGGCCGAAAACCGCCGCATCGAGATCAAGATCGAGAAGAAGCTCTAGATGAAAGTGATCAAGGCCATCTTCCGCTTCCTCTTTTCCCGCCGGTTGTGGACCTTCATCGGCATCGTCCTTCTCTGCGCCTTGATCTGGCTCTTCGGCCCCCTCGTCTCGGTCGGCGACATGGTGCCCTTGGCCGACGATCTGGTGCGGATGATCGTCATCGCGGTCATCCTCGTCCTCTGGCTCTTCTCCCTCCTCCTCGCGCAACTGCGGGCTGCCAAGAAGAACCAGCTGTTCGTGACCGAACTCGCGACGCCCGAAAAGCCCAAGGCCGCGCTGCCCGGTGAGGCCAACGTCGCCGAGATCAACACCAAGTTCGCCCAGGTCCTGACCGAGATGAAACGGTCGAAACTCGGCGGCAGGAAGTTCCTGCGCGACATGCCCTGGTATGTCATCATCGGCCCGCCCGGCAGTGGCAAGACCACCGCCTTGCGCCAGTCCGGCCTGCACTTTCCCATCGACCTGTCGGATGACCTGAAAGGCGTCGGCGGCACCCGCAACTGCGACTGGTTCTTCACCGAGGACGCCGTCCTCGTCGACACCGCAGGCCGCTACGTCCAGCAACAGAGCGACCCGGAAATCGACTCGGCCGAATGGCTGGGCTTCCTCGACATGCTGAAGAAGCACCGCGGCAAGCGCGCGCTGAACGGGGTGATCCTGACCCTGTCGCTCAAGGAGTTGCTGGCGGGCGAGACCGCCGTTCGCGAGCATGGCCGCGAGATCAGGAAGCGCCTGGCGGAACTGCGGGAACGGCTGCAGATCCAGCTGCCGGTCTACCTGATGCTGACCAAGGTCGACCTCGTCCCCGGCTTCGAATCCTTCTTCGGCAGCCTGCCCACCAAGGACCGCGAGCAGGTCTGGGGCGCCACGCTGCCGACCGATGCCCGCATCGACCGGACCACCATCGAACGCGAGGTCAAGGCGCTGCTCGCCAACCTCGAAACCCGCCTCACCACCCGCATGGCCGAGGATGTGCCCCTCGACCAGCGGGCCGAGGTCTTCCGCTTCCCCGCCCAGGTCGAACGGCTGGAAGCGCCCTTGAAGCTACTGATCGACACCGTCTTCGGCGAAAGCCGCTACGAAGAAAGCCCCTGGCTGCGCGGCTTCTACCTGACCTCCGCCACCCAGGAAGGCTCGCCCATCGACCGGCTGGTGGGCGAACTGGCAGGGTCGTTCGGCCTGAATGCCGACAGCCCCAGCCGCCGCCCGTTCGGCGAGAAGCGCTCCTACTTCCTGCGCAACATGCTGACCGACCTCATCTTTCCCGAGGCTGGTCTCGGCACCTTCGACGCCGCCGCCGAAGAACGCCGCAAATGGCTCTGGCGCGGCTCGCTGGCGGGGGCGTCGCTGCTCACCCTCCTCGCCGGGCTCCTGTTCCTGTTCAGCTTCCTGCGCTATTCCGGCGGCATCGACGACCAGGAACGCCTCCTGGCCGATCTTTCCGGCCGCCTGGCCAATGTCGCCGCCCGCCAGGCCCCGACGGATCCGCTCGACCTGGAACTGGCGCTGGACGGCGTCACCGAGATCAAGGCCGCCGCGACCGAAGTCACCGCATCGCCGCTCACCTTCATCGGCCCCACCGCCCGGTCCGAACTGGCCGAGGCGCAGCGCATCGCCTATGACCGTGGCCTGCGCAACATCCTGGAGCCCCGGATGGTCGCACTCCTCGAAGCGACGATGTGGCGGCAGATCAGGGACCCGGAATACCTGCTCGGCGCGCTCAAGGTCTATTACATGATGACCGGCCTTGCCCCCTACGACCGCGATTTCGCGGCCCGATGGTGGCAGGAGCAGCTTCCGGTGAACGCCCCGATCGACCCTTTCCCGACCGATGCCGCGCTGGAGCATCAGCTGGCCGCCATCGACCGCATGGGCTCGGAGGAAAAGAAGATCGCCCCGGACGACGCCCTCGTCCAGCAGGCGCTGCAATCGATCTGCACCATCCCGCTGGCCGCTCGCGCCTACAGCGCGCTGATCACTGACCCCGCAGTCACCGCCCTGCCCGAATGGATCCCGGCGGAAAAGGCGGGCCCCAACGCCACCCGCATCCTCGCCCGAACCTCGGACAAGACCCTGCGCGTCGGCTTGCCCGGCGCCTTCACCTATGACGGCTTCCACAACACGGTCCTGCCGCTGATCCCCGAGGTCGCCGCCACCGCCGCGCTCGACCAGCAGGTCTTCGCGGGCGGCTGCGCCGAAAGCTCCGATGCACCGGTCGCCACGCTGGAGGCCGATATCCTGAAGCTTTACCAGGATGACTTCATCGCCCAATGGGACGGCATCCTGCGCGACATCCATCTGGCGCCGATCACCGACCTTCAGGTCGCAGCCGTCAACCTGAAGGATCTCGCCAGCCCCGACAGCACGCTTCGCCGCCTTGTCCGCGCCGTGGGGGACGAGGTCGACCTGACCCGCGTGATCCCCGAGGAAGAGGGCAGCGCGGCGACCGACGGGCTGGCCAAGAAGGCCGTCGCAAAGCTGGGCAAGGTCGGCAAGCTTCTGAAGGCGGGCAGCAAGCTTGCCACCTCGACCGGCGGGGTCGCCGATGGCCCGCCCCCCGGCAGCGACGTGGCCCTGCATTTCGCGCCGCTGAAAGCCGCCATCGAGGAGGTCGACGGCGTGCCACCGCTACTGGATGACGTCGGTCTGCAACTCGCCGGGCTGGCGAACGAGATCGCGACGGCCAACAATTCGGGAACCGGGGACAAGACGTTGTTCGAGCGTGGCGGCCTGCCGGAACTGACCGGCGCCGTCGCCAATGCCGCCAAATCCCTGCCCGATCCGCTGGATGACTGGGTCGCAGGCATTGCCGGCCAGACCATCGCCATCAACCGCGAGGCCGTCGTCAGCCAGCTCAACGACCGCTGGCGCGCCGATGTCTACGACTTCTGCGTCAAGGCGACCGAGGGCCGCTATCCCTTCGACCCGGCCTCGGCCATCGACGTGAACGTCGCCGACTTCCGCGAGCTGTTCGCCCCCGGAGCGCGGATCGACAAGTTCGTCACCGACAACCTGCTGCCCTACATCGACACCACGGCCCAACCCTGGGCCTGGCGTGCCGACTTCGGCCTCGACAATGCGCTGCTCGCCCCATTCGAACGGGCCCGGTCGATCCGTGACGGCCTCTTTGCCGGGGGCGCTGGTCCGGTGATCGGCTTCACGCTCCTGCCCAAGGATCTTGCGCCGAACGCGACAAGCGTCACCTTGAGCGTGGACAACCAGGTCCTGACCTACACCAATGCGGGTGCCCTGCCGATGCACATGACCTGGCCGGGCCCGGACGGCACGAATCAGGTCACGCTTACGTTCAGGCCGACGGATGGGACCGGCGACATGCTCGCGGCGGAAACCGGTGCCTGGGCCTGGCTGCGCCTGATCCGCAAGGGCAACCTTTCGGCCACCGATCTGCCCGAGGTCTTCAACCTTCGCCTCGGACTTTCGGGCTATTCCGCCAGCTTCGAGATGCGCGCCGACTCGGTCAACAACCCCCTCGATCTGAAGATGTTCGGCAACTTCAAATGCCCGACGAAGTTCTGACGCCGGAAGAGGACGAACGTCGTCCGCTGGCCGGGTTCTACGGCAAGCTGCCTGCCACCGGAGATTTCGTCTGGCGCGGCCTGCCCGCTGCCTTCCGCAAGCCCTGGGATGCCTGGCTGACCCGCCACATCGCCCCCCTGCAACGCGAAGGCGCAAGCTTCCCCGAAGGGGGCCTGCGCTTCCGCCTGCCCTCGGGCGGTCGCCTCGCCGCCGGAGTGATCACCCCCAGCGAGGACAGCGCGGGGCGTCAGTTTCCCCTGTCGCTTCTCCTCATCGCCGAAGGCGACCTGACCCCTGACCAGATCGATCCCTGGTGCGATGCCGCCCTCGCCCTCGACCCGGCAACCCTTGCTCCCGACCCGCTCTGGCTCGCCCTCGACGCGCTTCCCGCGCCCAGTCCGCAGGGCAAGGCCAGCGGCCCGATGGATCTCTGGACCCCGGAGCACGCGTTCACCGCCGATCCCGCAAACCCGGACATCGCCCTTCGCGCGCTCCTCCCTCCAGCCTGAGCGCGCCCGATCCAGCCTTTCACATTTGCCCAAATATCCCCGCCGGAGGCACGTCCGAGCGGTTTCTCGTCCTTCACGAGAAACCGCGAGACAAAAGGTACGCGCGGAACGCGCTCGATTCGAAAACCGCCCCGACCCGCTCAGTTCTGGTTGATCTTCGCGCCCTTCATCGTGATGTTCCCGTCCGCCTTGGCGTTTATCTTGCCCGAGGCGGTAAGGCTGATGTCCTTGCCCTTGATGGTGATCGTGCCGTCCTTCTTCATCGTCACCTGCGCGTCGCCGCATTTCAGGGTGATCTCGTCGGTCACGTCCAGAATGAACTTCTTGCCGACCTTCACCCCCATGTCCTTGCCGACATTGACCATTTCGGCATTGGTGATGTCGGTCGCCCGCCCCTTCGCGACCTTCAGCGCCACATCGCCAGAGACGTTCTCGGTCTGGTTGCCGCCAACCGTCATCGACTCGTCGCCGCCGACAGATACCGTGCGCTTGCCGCCGATGGTCCAGCTGTCGTCCGACCCGACCGAATGCGTCTCCGACGCTCCGACCGTCACGTCGCGGCTGGCGCCGATGGTCATCGTCTGCGCCGCACCCACCGTCCGCGTCTCGGTCGCGCCGACCGTATCCACCCGCGCGGCCCCCACGGTGATCGTCTGCATGATCGCCACCGTCTGGGTGTGGTTCGAGCCGATGGTTTCGGTCGAGTTCGAGCCAATGCTGATCGTCTCGTTCGACCCCACCGTCAGCGCGCGGTCGACCCCCACGCTTTCGGTGTCGTTGTTGCCGATGCTGGTGGTCTGGTCATGGCCCACCGTCACCGACTTGTCGTGGCCCACCGTCTCGGTCCGGTCGTGGCCGATGTCCTGCTTGGCGTCGTGGCCCACATCCTCGGCGAAGTCGTTGCCGATGGTGCGGGTTTCGTTGTTCTTGACCAGCTCGTTGTGGTCCTTCTCGGCCTGGAAATAGACCTCTTCCGACCCTTTCTTGTCCTCGAAGCGCATTTCGTTCCAGCCGCCGCCGCCGGGCGAGGAATTGGACTTCCAGCCCGATTGCGTCGCGCTTCCGGGCAGACCGTAGGGCGGCATCTGCGCGGCGTTGTAGACCCGACCGGTGATGATCGGCATGTCCGGGTCGCCCTCCAGGAAGTCGACGATCACCTCCTGCCCGATGCGGGGGATCTGGATGAAGCCCCAGCCCGACCCCGCCCAGACCGAGCTGACCCGGACGAAGCAGCTGGAGTTCTCGTCCTTGCCGCCCAGCCGGTCCCAGTGGAACTGCACCTTCACCCGGGAGTATTCGTCGGTGAAGATCTCCTCACCCGAGGGTCCCACCACCACCGCCGTCTGCGGCCCCG
Source organism: Tabrizicola sp. (assembly GCF_041911175.1). Taxonomy (GTDB): domain Bacteria; phylum Pseudomonadota; class Alphaproteobacteria; order Rhodobacterales; family Rhodobacteraceae; genus Tabrizicola. Next base: position 74 of record NZ_JAYRPN010000146.1, on the reverse strand, counting down.
ACATCAGCGGCCTCGGCGTGCGGCGTTCCGGGCGGAAAGTCAGCGACAGCGGCTGCAGTTTCAGCCGAACCCCG
>NZ_JAYRPN010000145.1:0-39305 GCF_041911175.1 Tabrizicola sp. | reverse complement strand
TGACCCGCCTCCGCGCCACCATCGCCCGCCGCCTGAAGGACGCGCAGAACACCGCCGCGATGCTGACGACCTACAACGAGGTCGACATGTCCGGCATCATGTCCCTCCGCAACGAATACAAGGACGCGTTCGAGAAGAAGCACGGCGTCAAGCTCGGCTTCATGTCCTTCTTCGTGAAGGCCTGCTGCCACGCGCTGAAGGAAGTCCCCGAGGTCAACGCCGAGATCGACGGCGGCGATGTGGTCTACAAGAACTACGTCCACATGGGCGTCGCCGTCGGCACCCCCTCCGGTCTGGTGGTTCCGGTCGTCCGCGACGCCGACCAGATGAGCTTCGCCGCCATCGAGAAGAAGATCGCCGAACTGGGCCTCCGCGCCCGCGACGGGAAACTGTCGATGGCCGAGATGCAGGGCGGCAGCTTCACCATCTCGAACGGCGGCGTCTACGGCTCGCTGATGTCCTCGCCCATCCTCAACCCGCCGCAGTCCGGGATTTTGGGAATGCACAAGATTCAGGACCGCCCGGTGGTGGTCGGCGGCCAGATCGTCATCCGCCCGATGATGTATCTCGCACTCAGCTATGACCACCGGATCGTGGACGGGAAAGGGGCGGTGACCTTCCTGGTGCGGGTCAAGGAAGCGCTGGAAGACCCGCGTCGGCTGCTGATGGATTTGTGAGGCAGGGGTTTCTGCACAAGCGGACGTGAGTTTAGCAATGGTCGCTGGAGGTAAGCAGTGCTAACGATTAAGAATTTTGGTCACTATTGGTCTCGTGAGCTAATTGACTGGGGATGGAGAGGCAAAGGCAACCAAGGCACTTTGAGAGGGTCGCTTAAGGCTGAGTCCGCAGACTTTGCTGCGGACTTCAGAGAGCAAATAGGAATTTACTTGCTCTTCAATGCGAACCGCGAAGTCGTGTACCTAGGACAGACCGGAAAGGGCAACCAACGCCTCTTCACACGACTTCGGCAGCATGCGCACGGTCAGATGCGGGATCGTTGGACCAACTTTAGTTGGTTCGGCTTTCTCGAAGTTGACCCCAAGACAAAGAAGCTGGTTGAAGCCAAAGACCCGGACACCGCGGTCAAGGGCTCACACGTTGCTGCGCTCGACGAAATTGAGGCTATCCTTATTCAAGTCCTCGAACCTCGTTTGAACAAGCAAGGACCAAAGTGGGGGCAAGACACCAGAGAGTATTACCAGTTCTCCGAAGAGGAGGACGAGGTGACGCTGGAAATGCTTAAGTATGAAATCGAGGAACTGCGCGAAGCTCTACTCCCTCGCGCAAAGAAGTGAGATTGGCAATTTAGTCCATCGCCGCCACCCGCGCCTCCCCTCCCCCTCGTGGGGAGGGGCCGGGGGTGGGGGGTACCCGAGTCGCAAAAGGAGACCCCAAATGACCCAACTCCTGATCCAGACCACCGCCCCCGACTACGCCGCTTGGAAAGCCGCCTTCGACGCCGAGGCCGAGAACATCGCAGCCGCCAGCCTCAACACCCTGCAGATATGGAAGGGCGACGCCAACGCCATCCTCGTCCTCTTCGAAGTCGCCAACCGCAAGAACGCCCAGGCCTGGCTCGACAAGCAATCCGCCTTCGGCCGCGGCTACCAGGCGCAGTTCCTGGAAACGGCATGACCCACCCTGCCCCCACCGCCGCGACAAGCGCCTCCCCTCCCCCTCGTGGGGAGGGGCCGGGGGTGGGGGGCCGCCCGCTGCCAACGCGTCACCTCCGTAGGGTGCGCTACAGCGCACCATTCCTTATCGCGACGCTCACCTCCCCGGCAACAGCCCAGGTCGTCCCCACCGGCTCCCCCGCCGCCGACATCCTGCTCTCCCAGGCCATCGCCGAGCATCGCGTCTTTCTCACCTGCTCCGCCCTCGATCCGCTTACGCACCAGCAAATCCTCACCAACTGGCAACGCGACGCCGCCGCAGCCGTGGCGATCCTCACCGCCCACACCGTCCCGCAAGACGCGATCACCGCCTTCACCCGGGCCGCCGACCCCGCCGCCCTGATGCCCGCCGAGGACACCCCCTGGTCCGAGGTCAAGGGCCTCTGCGACACCCACCCCGACTGGCAGAAGACCTACTATGAATTTAACCTGACGATCCTCGATCTGAAACTGCCCGGGGCCTTCCAGTGACCGCCATCGCCCTCATGTCCTGCATGAAGAACGAGGGCATCCATATCCTGGAATGGCTGGCCTACCATCGGGTCATCGGCTTCGGCCCCGTGATCATCTGCTCGAACGACTGCCAGGACGGCTCCGACCACCTGCTCGACCTCCTCGCTGCCCAAGGCGAGATCGACCACCTCCCGAACCCGCTCACCTCCGGCACGCCACCACAAGCCAGCGGCATCGCCCGTGCGCTCCATCACCTCAAGGACAGCCCCGCCGACTGGCTCGCCCATCTCGACAGCGACGAATTCCTGAACATCGCCCCCGGAGCCACCCCCGTACAGGACCTGATCGCCCGCGCCGGTGACGCCCATACCATCGCCCTTCCCTGGCGCTTCTTCGGCGACAACGGTCACGCCACCTGGCCCGGCGAAACGCTTCCCGCCTTCACCGCCTGCGAAGCCGCCCCCGACCCGGCCACCGTCAAGTTCAAGTCGCTCTTCCGCCACCGCGCCTTTGCCGGGGCTTCCGACCACATGCCCACCGCCCCCCGGGTCGAGACCCCGCTTGCGGTGAATGCCGCCGGGGAACCGCTCTCCTCCGCCCCCCTGCACGGCCCGCCCCGCGCCCGCTATCATCCGGTCGAAACCGCGCTCCGGGGCGGAGCGGTGATCAACCACTATGCCACCCGCTCCACCGATGTCTTCCTCCTGAAGGCCGACCGCGGTCGCGGCATGGGTCCACCGTTCGACAAATACCGCTCCGGCTCGAAATGGCACCGCCTCACCAACCGTAACGAGGTGCAGGACCGCTCGATCCTCCGCCGCTGGCCCGAAGTCGCCGCCGAACTCGCCCGCCTCCGCGCCCTCCCCGGCGTGGCGCAGGCCGAAACCGCCTGTCGCGCCTGGTTCGCCGAAGCGCGCGCCAGCCGCATCCCCCCGACCCCGGGGACCAAGGGAGCCGCCGCATGACCCCCGAACTTACCGCCCTCGCCCTCGCCGGCCTGCTGCAAGCCGTGCAATTCCACCTCTTCGCCATCCCCGCGAATGTCGAGCTGGGCACCGCCTATACCTCCGGCCCGCGCGACACCCCGCCGCCGCGCCCGCTCTCCCTCCTGACCGGGCGGATGCAGCGCGCGATGAACAATCATTTCGAGGCGCTGATCCTCTTCACCCTCGCCGTCACCGTCGTCACCCTCGGCAACCAGTCCAGCCCGGTCACGCAATACGCCGCCTGGACCTACCTTGCCGCCCGCCTCCTCTACATCCCCGCCTATGCCGCAGGCCTCAGCCCTTGGCGCTCGGCGATCTGGGCGGTAGGCTTCTTCGCAACCCTGACGATGATCGTGGCCGCCCTTCTCTGACCCTTTCATCTTTGCTCAAATATCCCACGGGGGCGCGGGGGTGTGAAACCCCCGCTTCCCGGCCAGACCAAAGGACCGACCAAATGGCAGATTTCGACACCATCATCATCGGCGCCGGCCCCGGCGGCTATGTCGCCGCGATCCGCGCCGCGCAGCTTGGCCAGAAGGTCGCCGTGGTCGAGGGACGCGACACCCTCGGCGGCACCTGCCTCAACGTCGGCTGCATCCCGTCCAAGGCGCTCCTCCACGCGACCCATCTCCTGCACGAGACGCATGAGAACTTCGAGAAGATGGGCCTGATCGGCGGCGCCCCCACCGTCGACTGGGCGAAGATGCAGGCCTACAAGGCCGATGTCGTCCAGGGCAACACCAAGGGGATCGAGTTCCTGTTCAAGAAGAACAAGGTCACCTGGCTGAAAGGCTGGGCCAGCATTCCCGCCCCCGGCCAGGTCAAGGTCGGCGACGACACCCACAGCGCGAAGAACATCGTCATCGCCACCGGCTCCGAAGCCTCTACCCTCCCCGGCGTCGAGATCGACGAGGAAACCCTCGTCACCTCCACCGGCGCGCTCACCCTGGCGAACCCGCCGAAGAGTATGGTCGTCATCGGCGCGGGCGTGATCGGGCTGGAAATGGGCTCGGTCTACGCCCGGCTCGGCGCGCAGGTCACCGTGGTCGAATATCTCGACGCCATCACCCCCGGCATGGATGCCGAGGTCGCCAAGAGCTTTGAGCGCATCCTGAAAAAGCAGGGCCTGAAATTCGTGCTGGGCGCCGCCGTGCAGTCGGTGACGAAAACCAAGACCGGCGCGACCGTCACCTACAAGCTGAAGAAGAACGACAGCGAGGCCTCCCTCGACGCCGACATCGTCCTCGTCGCCACCGGCCGCAAGCCCTACACCGCCGGTCTTGGGCTTGAGGTGCTGGGGGTGGAAATGGGCCCGCGCGGGACGATCAAGACCGACGATCATTTCCAGACCAACATCCCCGGCCTCTACGCCATCGGCGACGCCATCGCCGGCCCGATGCTCGCCCACAAGGCGGAAGACGAGGGCATGGCCGTGGCCGAGATCCTGTCGGGCAAGCATGGCCATGTGAACTACGGCGTGATCCCCGGCGTGATCTACACCACGCCCGAGGTGGCCTCGGTCGGCCAGACCGAAGAGCAGCTGAAAGCCGAAGGCCGCGCCTACAAGGTGGGCAAGTTCCCCTTCATGGGCAACGCCCGCGCCAAGGCCGTCTTCCAGGCCGAGGGCTTCGTGAAACTCCTCGCCGACGCCACGACCGACCGCATCCTCGGCTGCCACATCATCGGCCCGGGCGCGGGCGACCTGATCCACGAGGTCTGCGTCGCGATGGAATTCGGCGCCAGCGCGCAAGACCTCGCCCTCACCTGCCACGCCCACCCGACCTATTCGGAAGCGGTCCGCGAAGCCGCCCTCGCCTGCGGTGACGGCGCGATCCACGCCTGATCGGCCACCCCGCCCCGGCCTCCGAGCCGGGGCCTCAACCTTCCCCAAGGCGCAGGCTCCGTCCTGCCAGGCGCAATCTTACGTCCGCAACCGCCCCAAAGTCAGCCCCACCGCCCGCAACTCCCGGCTTCCCGGCCGCAGCGCGGACAGCCCCGCGGCGAGCCAGCCCACCGGCGCCAGTCCCCATGCCAGCCGCCGCACCGCCACCACCGCCCCCTCCGGCGCCGAGACCGCATAGGCCCCCAGCGCCGCCTCCAGCCAGCGCGCATCCTCCGGCCAGGACGTGAACGCGGTCTGCGCGAACATCACCACATCCGCCGCCTGCCAGAACCCCGCACGGCTGGCCCGGCGGAACCGCTCCAGGTCGATGAACCGCGCCACCTGCCCATCCCAGCAGACATCCCGCACCGCCGGGCGCCCATGCGCCACCCCGGCCCCGTGCAGCCGGGCCAGCGCCCGCCCGGCCTCGGCACAGGCGCGCAGTTTTTCGGCCTCATTGCGCCCAGCATCCGCGACGATCTGCGACAAAACCGGCCCCGCATCCGGCATCAGCATCCAACCCGGCCCCTCGGCGACCACCTCCGCCACCGGCAGCCCCGCCGCCGCGAGCATCCGCAGCCCCTCGCGCTCGACCGCGAAGGCCTTCCCCGGGTCGCCCTTCTGCAGCCGCAAGCGCCCCGACAGCCGCTCCACCCGCTTCAGCCAGAACCGTCGCCCGTCTGGCAGCACGACGGCCCGCACCCGCTGCGGCGGCTCGGCCAGCGCCTCCGTCAGGGCGCGATCAAGATCAGGGTCGGACAAGACGCGCTCCAGACTTCTCGCCCCATCTAGCGCCGGGCCAGTTCATTTGCAAAACCCGGCCCGCGAGGCACCTTCCCGCGTCCGCAGCTTCCTCTTGGCCCAAATACTCCCGCCGGAGGCATCCGCCCTCTCCGCCCACACAGGCGCCGGGTCATTGCGCCGCCTCAGCCGAAGAACCCCGGCCCGGCCCGCTCCAGCAGCTCCTCCGCCAGCGCGCGACCAATCGCCGCGCCCTCGCTCACCGGCCCGCGCCGCTCGCCCGCAACCGCTTCCGACCCATCCGGCCGCAGGATCTCCCCCCGCAGCCAGAGCTGGTCGCCCTCGACCACGGCAAGCCCCGCGATCGGCGTCTGGCAGGACCCGTCCAGCCGCAAGAGGAACGCCCGCTCCGCCGCCAGCCGCAGCCCCGTCTCGCGGTCATGCACCGCCGCCAGCATCGCCGCGACCCGCGCATCGTCCGTCCGCCGCTCCACCCCGATCGCCCCCTGCGCCACCGCAGGCAGCATCTCCTCCGGCGCGATGGGTCCACGCGCCACCGACAGCATCCCCAGCCGCGTCAGCCCCGCCATCGCCAGGAAGGTGGCCTCCGCCACCCCCTCCTCCAGCTTGCGCATCCGCGTCTGCACGTTGCCCCGGAACTCCACCAGCTTCAGGTCCGGTCGCCGCAGCGCCAGCTGTGCCCGCCGCCGCAAACTGGACGACCCGACCACCGCCCCCACCGGCAGCTCCGCAATCGACCCGTAGCGCGGCGAGACAAACGCATCCCGCACATCCGCCCGTTTCAGGTAGCAGTCCAGCACCAGCCCCTCCGGCTGCAGCGTCGGCATGTCCTTCATCGAATGGACGGCAATATCCACCGCCCCGGACAGCAGAGCCTCCTCGATCTCGCGGGTGAAAAGTCCCTTCCCCCCAATCTCGCGCAGCGCCTTGTCCTGCACCTGGTCGCCCAGGACCTTGATCACCACCACCTCGAAGGCCGCCTCCGGCAGCGCAAACGCCTCCATCAGGCAGCGCCGCACCTCATGCGCCTGCCACAGGGCCAGGGGCGAGCCACGGGTGCCAATCTTCAGGGGTCGGGCGGGGGTGGGCAGGTCATCGCGCATGGGCATGGCTTACCCCCGCCGCGCGGCGCTTACAACTCTTGACATCCCCCGCCCGCCAGCCGACCCAAGGACAGCACCGAAGGAAGCCCCATGACCAAGACCATCCTACGCGCCCTGAAGGGCGAGGTCCTGCCCACCCCGCCGATCTGGATGATGCGCCAGGCCGGCCGCTACCTGCCTGAGTACCGCGAAACGCGCGCGAAGGCGGGCGATTTCCTGACGCTCTGCTACACTCCCGACCTTGCCGCCGAAGTCACCCTGCAACCGATCCGCCGCTACGGCTTCGACGCAGCGATCCTCTTCGCCGACATCCTCCTGCTACCCCAGGCCCTCGGCCCCAAGCTCTGGTTCGAAACCGGCGAAGGCCCCCGGATGGAGACCACCGACACCCCCGGCCAGGTCGCCAACCTGAAACCCACCGAGGCGATCCACGACACCCTCGCCCCCGTCTACGAAACCCTCCGCATCCTCTCCCGCGAACTCCCGCGCGAGACCACGCTCATCGGCTTTGCCGGAGCCCCCTGGACCGTCGCTACCTACATGATCGGCGGCAAGGGCTCGAAGGACCAGGCCGCCGCCCATGCGCTGAAAGCCCAGGACCGCCCCACCTTCCAGGCCCTGATCGACCGCATCACCGAGGCGACCGTCGAATACCTCTCCGCGCAGGTCGAGGCCGGGGCCGAGGTGATCAAGCTCTTCGACAGCTGGGCCGGGTCCCTGAAAGGCCAGGACTTCAAGGACTTCGCCGAGGCCCCCACCGCCAAGATCATCGCCGCCCTGAAAGCCCGCCACCCCGGCATCCCCGTCATCGCCTTCCCGCGCGAAGCGGGCCAGGGCTACATCGGCTTCGCCCACCGCACCGGCGCCGATTGCGTGGCCATCGACAATTCCGTCAGCCCGGAATGGGCCGCCGCCAATGTCCAGGTCGACGGCTGCGTGCAGGGCAACCTTGCCCCCGAGCACATGGTCACCGGCGGCCAGGCTCTGATCGCCGCCACCCGCCATGTGGTGAAGGCCTTCTCGGGCGGCCCGCATATCTTCAACCTCGGCCACGGCATCACGCCCGAGGCGCATCCCGACAACGTGCAGCTGATGATCGACACCATCCGGGGGACGTGACCGCCCGTAGGTCGGGGTTCACCCCGACTCTATGATCGGCCCACCGAGTCCCGGCAAGAACGGGACTTCGCCCCCACCACTCCCCACCCCGACCAGGCCGCTCATGGACCATCTCTGGATCCCCGTCACCCTCGCCGCCGCCCTCGCCCAGACCGGGCGCAATGCCGCCCAGCGCGGGCTGACCGAACGGCTCGGCACCCTCGGCGCGACCAATGTCCGCTTCCTGTTCGGGCTGCCCTTCGCCTGCGCCTTCCTCGCCCTCGCGCTCTGGCTCACCGGCGCGACCCTGCCCCAGCTCACGCCCCGCGCCCTCACCTTCACCGCGCTCGGCGCCGCAGCCCAGATCGCCGCCACTGCCCTCATGCTGCAAGCCATGCGGACGCAGGGCTTCGGCATCGTCACCGCGTGGTTGAAGATCGAACCCGTCCTCGTCGCCCTCACCGGCTGGGCCGTGCTGGGTGAGGCGCTGACCCTCCCCATGCTCGTCGCCATCGCCGTCGCCATCGCGGGGGTGCTGGTGATGACCCTGAAACCGGGCCAGGGCCGCGCCATGCTCTCCGGCCTCGCCCCCGCCGCCCTCGGCCTCGCGGCGGGCCTGTGCTTCGGCCTCTCCGCCATCGGCTTCCGCGGCGCGATCACCGCATTGCCCGAGGGCAGCTTCCTGGTCCGGGCGCTGACCATCCTCGCCCTGACCCTCGCACTCCAGACTCTCGCCCTCGGCCTCTACCTCGCGCTCAGAGACCGCCCCGCCCTCACCGGCAGCGCAAAGGCCTTCCTCCCCTCGCTCGCCGCAGGCTTCCTCGGCGCGCTTGCTTCCGCCGGCTGGTTCACCGGCTTCGCACTCACCACTGCCGCGAATGTCCGCACCCTGGCCCTCGTGGAGGTGATCTTCGCCCTCGCCCTCGCCCGCCTCGCGCTTGGCCAAAAGGCGACCCCTCGGCAGCTGGCCGGCATGGCGGTGATGCTGGCCGGAGTTGGTCTGCTGCTGAACCATCCGATCGACTGAAGCCCCTGGCGCGCCTGCTTTCCGCCCAACCTCTCGCTCGCCCGGGCGGTCCAGTGGACATCCAAACTCCCGTCCTGATATGAGGAGCGCGCATTCTGACGCTGGAGAGAGCCGATGGCCAAGAAGATCGACGACGTCTATACCGGCTCCGTCGCCTCGAAGTATGACGAGGTTCGCAACCGCCTGCCGCGCTGGACACGCGAAGCCGGGGTGATCGAGCCTGTCCTGCGCAGAATTCCGCCCGGGTCCAGCGTGCTTGACGTCGCTGCGGGCACAGCGCGCTGGCTTCCCGTCTACAAGGAACTCGGGCTCAAGGTCACGCTTACCGACGCTTCGGCCGACATGCTTGCCCTCGCCGCCGAAAAGGCGAAGTCGTTGGGCGTCAGTGCCCGCGTGGAGCAGATCAGCGCCATCGACGATGCCCCTTTCCCTCAGGCCGAAACGGTCGTGACCACGAACTTCCTCAACTGGATCTCGCTGGCGGACGTCGAAACCTGCCTCCGCAAGATGCGACAAACCGGCGCCGGGACCTATCTGCTGATGATCGCCTACATCCCGCAGAACTGGTCCGCGACCCGGCGCCTGCGTGCCAGACTGCGTATCTCCTGGAAGAATTTGCGCACTCGGCTTGGTATTCGCGAAAAGGGCATCTACCACCTGCACGAAGAACAGGACGTCCGCGCCATGTTCCGCCGCGTAGGGCTGACCGTGATCGAAGAGGCGGTGATTGAGGAAAATCACAAGAAGCGCGTCACATTCGTGACGGCCAAGCCAACCGGAGAGTTGCCCGTTGTCACCATTGACGAAGTCATCGTCGCCAAGGACAGCGTGGTCATCGATGGCAAGTCCTATGCGATCAAAGCCGGAACCTGGGCGCTCTATGTGCCCGAGTTGGAGATGAAGATCCTGCGTGCGGCGGATGGCAACTGCGCCTATGAACATCCGCTCGCCCCAGATCCGGCCACAGTTCGCGCCGCGCCCGCCGATCAGAAGTTCCGCCGCTACACCGCTGCAGAATGGGCTTCCTCGATAGACAAGCCGGTCCTGGAGCGCGCTGCAGAGAATTGCATCATCGCCGACCGGCTGGCGCGTCACGGTTTTGGTGCCGCACTGAAAGCCGCCGTCGTCGTCCGCTCATACCGGCAAGGCGACAGCGGCAAGCCTACCCACAGCGCCGGGATGATCCTTGAAAACCTCTTCACCTATCCGCGTCGGCGCGATGTGACCGAGACCGAGTTCCGCAAGGTGGGCCTGATTCCGGACCGATACAAAAGCTGCATCCGCCAGCAGATTCGCGGCTATGTCAGCGATTTCAACGCGGTCTTTGGCGTGATGCCGCAGGGTGCCGAAACCGAGGTCGCCGCATTGCGCGGTCGCATGGCCGATCACTGCGCAGCGGGCTGAATCCATTCTTGCCACGCGCCGCCCTTGGTGCAGGCGGGGGTCGGGGTCGGGGTCGGGGTCGGTGGAATGCGCACGATCCGGCAAGCTCCGTCAAGCGCAAGACGTTAAGAAATTCTGAATGTCCGCAGCCAACCCATTGAAATCATTGATCCGAAAAATCTGTCCACCGTGGACAGGCTCAGGCGACGATCTCGCGCGGGACGATGAAATCCATCGCGACCCCCTGGCCAAAGGCAACCTGCCCCCAGTCCCCGATGTCGAAATCCGCGACCAGGGTCGCCCCGGTCGGATAGCGGTGGAACTCCGGGTTCGCGGGCGGGTGGGCGACCAGACGCGCCGCGAACTCGCTGATGCCGGGATTGTGCCCGATCATCATCACCACCTCCGCCGTCGCATGGCGAAGGACCGCCATCATCACATCCGGCCCGGCATGGTAGAGCGCCGGCTTCAGCTCCAGCACCGGCGCCCCCGGCAGGGCGGGGGCGATCCCGGAGAAGGTCTTCCTGGTCCGCAGCGCGTCGGAACACAGCACCTCGCCCGGAATGTAGTCCCGGCTGGCCAGCCACTGCCCCAGATCCGCCGCCGCCGCCTTGCCGCGGTCGTTCAGCGGGCGGTCGTGGTCGGGGGTCATCGGATCGTCCCAGGAGGATTTCGCGTGCCGCGTCAGGATCAACCGCTTCATCTGTGGAACTGCCCCATGTGGTAGGCCGACTGTTCCGGCAGTCTTGCATAGCTTTGCGACACCGGGCAAGCGCGGCGCACAAGGCAGCCACCGGTCAGGCACTCCGTCCCCTCCGGCCGGTTCAGGAAGGCATGGCAGACGGGCACGTCATAGCCCGCCGCCGTGATCGCCCCCGCCGGGCAGGCGGTCAGGCAGGGGGCGGCGCAGGTCTCGCAGGGTTTCGTCGCCGGGGGCGGCACATCGACCGCCTCCTTCAAGGCCAATGCCCCCCGGAAACTGACCATCAGCCCCTGCCCGGCATGGACCAGCAGCCGGACCGGGCTGTCCCAGACCCGCCCGGTCCGCAGCGCCCACTGGTAATAGGGGTGATACGGCGGCCCGCCGAAGGGAAACAGGGCCTTGCCCCCGAAGTCGCAGGCGATCCGCCCGATCACCCGGCGCGACCAGCGGTCGACCGGGTCGGGCGCGCCGTCCCATTCCGGCTGCGAGGTGAGGTGCGCCCAGAACCCCGGCTCGCGTGGCCCGAGCATAAGCAAGGTCCGGGTCCCCGGCGGGAAGCCCGCCTCACCCTCAGCCACCGCGAAGCCGCCCAGAACCTCCAGCCGCTCCCCGGCCAGCCGCCCGGCTAGCGCCGGAAGGGAAGCCACAGCGCCCAGCCCAGCCTCGCCGGTCTTTCGTCCTGCCATTCCAACCCCACGATCATCGTCTCATGCCCTGCCTTCGGTTCTGGCACATAGGTGCGGAAAAGCCGGTCCCAAAGCGACAAGGCAAAGCCATAGTTGCTGTCATGCTCGGCCCGCTGGACGGAATGGTGGACCCGGTGCATGTCCGGCGTCACCAGCACCAGCCGCAGTGCCCGGTCCAACCAGCCCGGCAGCGCGAGGTTCGCGTGGTTGAAGAGGGCCGTTCCGCTGAGCAGGATCTCGAACACCAGCACCGCCAGCGCCGAAGGCCCCCACGCATAGACCATCCCGATCTTCAGCCCCATCGAAGCCAATATCTCCACCGGATGAAAGCGGAAGCCGGTGGTGACGTCCATATCGCGGTCGGCATGGTGGACCCGGTGAAAACGCCAGAAGAGCGGCACCTTGTGCGTCACCAGATGCTGCGCCCAGATCGCCAGGTCCAGGATCAGGATAGCCAGCACCAGCTCCAGCCAGTCGGGCCAGCCGACCCGGTTCAACAGCCCCCAGCCCTGCGCCTGAGCGTCCAGCGCCGCCCCGATGGCCAGCAGCGGCGCCACGACGGCCAGCCCCCGCAGCGCGACGGAGTTCAGGACCGTCATCGCCAGGTTGGTCGGCCAGCGCCGCCCGCGCGGCAGGTTCCGTGCCCGGCGCGGCACCAGCGCCTCCAGCCCCGCGAACAGGGCGAAGAGCGTCAGGAACACCCCGAAGCGCCAGATAAGTTCGGAGGTCATGCCCGCAATCCCCATCCGATTCGCCGGATCAGTCTAGCGCGTCGGTCGGATCAGGGTTGCCGGGGAATCTTCGCCTCAGCGCCGGACATGCGGCCTGACCCGCGGTTCGGTGGATCGGATCTGGCTCCCGGCGCCGTGGTCGGTGAACAGCTCCAGCAGGCAGGCGTTCGGCACCTTGCCGTCCAGGATCGTCACCGCCCGCGTGCCCTGGTCGATCGCCATCAGCGCGGTTTCGGTCTTCGGGATCATCCCGCCCGAGATCACGCCATCCGCCGTCATCCGGCGAATTTCCTCCGGCGTGATCTGGGTCATCACCTGGCCGTTGGCATCCTTCACCCCCGGCACATCGGTCAGAAGCAGCAGCCGGTCCGCCTTCAAGGCCCCGGCAATCGCCCCCGCCGCCGTGTCGCCGTTCACGTTGAAGGTCTCGTTGTCCTTCATCCCCGTCGCGACCGGCGCCACCACCGGGATGATCCCGGCGTTGTAGAGGTCGCGCAGCACCTGCACGTTCATCTCCACCGGACGGCCGACATAGCCAAGCTCGGGGTCGTCCGCCTCGCAGACCATCAGGTCGTCGTCCTTGCCGGAAATCCCCACCGCCCGGCCACCCGCATCCATGATCGCCTGCACGATCCGCTTGTTCACCAGGCCCGAGAGGATCATCTCCACGACCTGCACGGTCGCCTTGTCGGTCACCCGCTTGCCGCGCACGAATTCCGACTTGATTCCAAGCTTTTGCAGCATCTCGTTGATCATCGGCCCGCCGCCGTGGACCACGACCGGATGCACGCCGACCTGCTTCATCAGCACGATGTCGCGGGCGAATTCCGCCATCGCCGCATCGTCGCCCATCGCATTGCCGCCGAACTTCACCACCACCACCGCGCCTTCGAAACGCTGTAGGTAAGGCAGCGCCTCGGACAGCATCTTCGCGGTGGTTATGGCGTCTTGCATGGTCAGGGTCTGCTGTTTCATTGCGGCCTCCGTCACTCGGGCCGCATAAGGCTTTTCCGGCCCCCTGCCAAGCCTTGCCTTCCCCGTCGGCAAGGGTAGCTTGTCGCCCAAAGGAGACCCAGATGTCCGAGCAGAAAACCCTTGTCCTGACCGGCGCCAGTCGCGGGATCGGCCATGCCACCGTCAAGCGGTTCTCGGCCGAAGGCTGGCGGGTGCTGACCTGCTCGCGCCAGCCGTTCGACCCGCGCTGCCCCTGGCCGGGGGGCGAGGCGAACCATATCGAGATCGACCTTGCCGATCCGAACAAGACCATCGCCGCCATCGACACGGTCAAGGAAAAGGTCGGCGGGCGCGTCCATGCCCTTGTGAACAATGCTGGAATCAGCCCCAAGGGTGCGGGCGGTGCGCGATTGAATACGTTGGACACCGACCTGCGCACCTGGGGCCATGTGTTCCACGTCAACTTCTTTTCCAGCGTGATCCTGGCCCGGGGCCTGCGCGAGGAGTTGACCGCCGCCAAGGGCAGCATCGTCAACGTCACCTCCATCGCCGGATCGCGGGTCCACCCCTTTGCCGGGGCGGCCTATGCCACGTCGAAGGCGGCGCTCGCTGCGCTGACGCGGGAAATGGCGCATGATTTCGGACCCTTGGGGGTTCGCGTCAACGCCATCGCGCCGGGAGAGGTGGAAACTTCGATCCTGTCGCCCGGAACCGACAAGATCGTGGAAAAGCTGCCGATGCAGCGTCTGGGCCAGCCGAAGGAAGTGGCCGACGTGATCTGGTTCCTGTGCTCCGACCAGTCCAGTTACATCTCGGGCGCCGAGATCGAGGTCAACGGCGCCCAGCACGTCTAGGGTCCGAACTCCGCGATCCGTGTGATGCGGAAGGGCGCGGCGCCCTTGGTGCGGGTGGCAAGGTCCTCCGGCGTGAAGGCATCCTGCACCACCATGATCGCGCTCAGATCGGCGGGGTCCAGCGGGTCCAGCCGGAACAGCTCGGGGCGGAAGGTTTCCGGTGCGGCCTCAGCTGCCAGCTGGATCAGGAAATCCGCGCCGAAGACCACCGCCCCGTCGAAATCGGTCCGCTTCAGGGAAACGCCGGTGAAGTCGGCGTCAAGGATTACGGTCCCCACGAAGGTAGCGGCGGAAAGGTCGGCATTGGCGAAGGTCACGCCGTCCAAGAGCGCCCCGTCGAAACTGGCCGCCGTCAGCGCCGCACCGGAGAAATCGCTGGCCTGGATCGTCGCGCGGCTGAAGTCGGCCCCCGACAGGCGCGTGGTCGCCAACCCGGCCTGTGGCGGCAAGGGCGGCAGGACCTGATCCGCCGTCAGCGCGGCAAAGCGGCTGCGGCTGATATGGGCACGGCGAAAGCGGGCGTTCTCCAGGATCGCCGAGCCGAAGTCGCATTCCACCAGGTAGCTGCCCGAGAAATCGGCATAGGACAGCCGCGCCTGCTGCGCCGTGATCAGCGACAGGTCGGTGGCTTTCAGCATCGCATGGTCGAGCGTGAGGCCCGCGAAGGTGAACAGTTCCAGGTTCCGCAAGCCGCTGGAGACCATCACCCGCAGCAACTGCCCCCGCTCCGGGCTGGCGGGGCGGTCGACCAGCCAGGTGCCCTCGGGCCGGTCCGCCCAGCCGAAATAGGCCTCCAGCTTCGGGTAGCCGTCGCCCAGGTCGCCCCGCCGCCGTTGCAGCGCCTGGCGGAGGCCGTCGGTCGCGTCCTCCTCATGCAACCCGGTGTCGAGGAAACGGTAAGGCATCAGCGCGCGCGAGATTGAGACGATGCGCAGGAACAGACTGCGGTCGATGTCGGTCGCCGGGTCCAGCACGTTGAACGGATTGCTTAAATCCTTGCCATGCACCCGGTCGACCACCTTGCCCAGCTCGGCCGCGATGTCAGTGATCTCCACCGCCAGCGCGGCATTGCGCGCGGCTTCGGCCAGCTGCACGTCGGTCTGGATCAGCTGGGTCTGCTCCTGGATGCGGGTGTTCTGTTCGCGCAGCAGGTCGGTCTGGGTGGCGATCAGCTGGTTCTGCTTGAAGAGCAGCGCCGTCCCCGCCAGCGCCGCCATCGCCGCGATCAGCGCGGTCAGGCTGGCGATGATCCAGCGCCGCGTGGTGATCCAGGCATAGCGCGCCAGCACCATCGCCACCAGGTCGCGCGCCGCCGTGGTCGCCCCGCCGGGGTCACGGTCGATGGCGCGGTCGGCGATCCGGGCCAGCGGGTCGGCGATCTGCTCCAGCGCCACCTCGGCATGGCCGAAGAGCCGGCTGAGGATCGTCTTGCGCAGAGCGAAGATCAGGATGCCGAGGATCAGCACGACCAGCAGCGCCGAGAGGAAGACCGACAGGATCAGCCCGGCGCTGTCTTCCAGAAACCCGGTGGCGGTGTAGGCGCCAAGGATACCGGCGGAAAGACCGAAGCCGAAGAACAGCAGGCCCATGCCGCCGGGGACGATTTTCCCACGCAACCGCGATCCGCCCTTCGCAGGCTCCGGCTGGCTTTCCGGCACCGTCATCGCCCTTCCCCGCCGGTTCCCCGGCCCGTCCCACGGGATAGACGATGACAAAGCCCGCCCGTTATGGCAATCGGCTTGGCATTCCCGAGGACAAGCCCATGCTCGACGACACCGACGATATCCACCCGCTCTTCCACGGCGCGCCGAAGGGGCTGGAGTTCCGCAAGCTGCGCAAGCGCCTGGTGCAACAGGTGCGCGAGGCGATCGACACCTACGGCATGGCGAAACCCGGCGACCGCTGGCTGGTCTGCCTCTCGGGCGGCAAGGACAGCTATACCCTGCTGGCCATCCTGCACGAATTGAAGTGGCGCGGCCTTCTGCCGGTGGAGCTTCTGGCCTGCAACCTCGACCAGGGCCAGCCGGGCTTTCCGGCGACCGTCCTGCCGGAGTTCCTGACGAAAATGGGCGTCCCGCACCGGATCGAATACCAGGACACCTATTCCGTCGTCATCGACAAGATCAAACCGGGCGGCACGATGTGCAGCCTCTGCTCGCGGCTCCGGCGCGGCAACCTTTACCGCATCGCGCGCGAGGAGGGGTGTTCGACCGTGATCCTCGGCCATCACCGCGACGACATTCTGGAAACCTTCTTCATGAACCTGTTCCACGGCGGGCGGCTGGCCTCGATGCCGCCGCGCCTGTTGAACGAGGAGGGCGATCTCTACCTCGCCCGCCCGCTGGCCTTCGTGTCCGAGGAAGACTGCGGCAAGTTCGCGCACGGGATGGGCTATCCGATCATCCCCTGCGACCTCTGCGGCAGCCAGGAAGGTCTGCAGCGGGCGCAGGTGAAGAAGCTTCTGGACGAATGGGAGGCACGGACACCCGGTCGGCGGCAGGTGATGTTCCGGTCCCTGATGAACGTGCGCCCCTCGCATCTGGCTGACCCGACGCTCTTCGACTTCGCGGGGCTCGCTGCCGCCTTGGTCAACGCCGAAAATTCTATGCAACTTTCGGGCGAGCATTAAGGAACTGATCAGGAACATCCGCCTAGCCTGACCCCTGAAACGCGGGCCCAATGCCCGCCGACAGGGGGACGGCCGCCATGACCTTCGCGCTTCCACGCTTGCTGGATCACTCCCGGCAGATCGCGGCGATGGTGCCGGTGGCCGGGGTGCTGGCCTACTGGGCGGGGGGCGAAACCGGCTTAGCGGTGCTGGCGGCGGCGATCCCCCTCGGCGTCCTCGCCCTCGGCCTCATCCCCCGGCCCCGCTTGCCAGAGGCGATGTCCGACCAGGTGACCGCGCGGCTGGATGCCACCTTGTCAGAAATCGCGGCGACCGGCGGTGCAACCGGATGCTTCGTGATCCAGTTCGACGATCCCGCACTCCTCTGTGACCGGCTGGGCCGCACCCGGCAGTCCGAACTCCTGGCCGCCTGCATCGGCCGACTGCGGGCGGCGCTGCGACCTGGCGACATGCTTTACACGCTGGAGGATGGCAGTCTCACCGTCACCCTGGCACAGACCCCGCGGCTGGACCTGGAAATCATGGTGCGTATCGCCGCCCGGCTGCATCTGGTGGTGCAGCAGCCCATGACACTGGCGCAGGGTCCGCTGCAGGTGACCTGCTCCATCGGTTTCTGCCATTCGCAGCAACTGGCCCGCCCGACGGGACGCGCGCTTCTCGATGCGGCGCAAGTCGCCGGGGACGAGGCCGCGCAGTATCGCCCCGGCGCGATCCGCGGCCATTCGGCCGAGCTTGCCCGCGCCCGGGCCGACCGCGACGCCCTTCGCGCCGGATTCGCCAGCGCGGTCGAACGGGGCGAGATTCGCGCCTGGTTCCAGCCGCAACTGTCCACCGACAGCGGCGAGGTATCTGGGATCGAGGCCCTGGTGCGCTGGCATCACCCTGATCGCGGCATGCTGGCGCCGGGCGCCTTCCTGCCGGCCCTTGAAGGCACCGATCTGATGGAACTTCTCGGCCAGACCATGCTGACGCAATCGCTTGCGGCCCTTGCCGAATTCGACCGTCGCGGCCTGCGGATACCGACGGTGGCGGTGAATTTCTCCGCGCAGGAACTGCAGGACCCGGACCTGCCCGAGCGCCTGCGCTGGACGCTCGACCGCTTCCGCCTTTCCACATCGCGGCTGACGGTCGAGGTGCTGGAATCCGTGGTCGCGGGCGACGGCGACGAGGTGATCGCCTCGAACATCAGCCGAATCGCCGGGATGGGCTGCTGTGTGGATCTCGACGATTTCGGCACCGGCAATGCCTCGATCACCGCGATCCGCCGCTTTGCCCTGAACCGGCTGAAGATCGACCGCAGCTTCGTCCGCGAGGTCGACCAGAACCGCGAGCAGCAGAAACTGGTCGCCGCGATCCTGTCGCTGGCCGAACGGCTGGGGCTGGAGACTCTGGCCGAAGGCGTGGAGACACAGGGCGAACACGCGCTCCTGGCGCAACTTGGCTGCGGCCATGTGCAGGGCTACGTCATCGCGCGACCGATGCCGGTCGAGGAACTGGCCTCCTGGCTGGCCACCCATCGCGACCGGCAGGCGCAGGCGCTGCGGATCGGCCTGAAGGCGCGGTAGGCGGCGTGGTCCCGGCCTCCCGGCGGCCCCGCCCGTTGGTCTCTGCCGGGCACCGGCGCTGGCCGCGATTTGATCGACCGCGCGGGGCCTGCCGGGGCGAAACCGCTTGACCTTTGCCCGGCCCTGTCGTTGAAGCACCGCTGATCCGATGGCCCGCATGGTGGTTTGCGCATGGAAGAGCAGAACAACAAGAACCTGATCCTGGCGATGGTCCTCAGCGCCGTGGTGATGATCGTCTGGTTCATCTTCTTCCCACCGCCGGAACCGCCCGCCGACCAGGCCACGCCCGCCCCGACCGCAGAGGTCAGCGCCCCGGCGGCGACGACCCCCGCTGCCACGACGACCGACGGCGCCACCGCGCCCGCCACCAGCACTGAAGTGGCCGAGGCGCCGCGCCTGACCATCGACACGCCGACGCTTTCCGGCACCATTTCGCTGGCTGGCGCGCGTATCGACGACCTGTCGCTCAAGACCTACCGCGAGACGCTGGACCCGACCTCGCCCGAAGTGCGCCTGCTGTCGCCGGTCGGCCAGGAGCATCCCTACTACGCCCTGATGGGCTGGGCCCCCGGCGCCGGGACCGCCGCTGCCGACCTGCCGGATGCCCGCACGGAATGGACCATCGCCAGCGGTGACCAGCTTGCCCCCGGCAAGCCCGTCGTCCTGACCTGGGCCAACGGCAAGGGCTTGACCTTCCGGCGCGAAATCTCGGTCGACGAGAAGTTCCTCTTCACCGTCACCGACAGCGTCAAGAACGACGGCACCGCCGCCGCCACGCTTTACCCCTACGGCGTGATCGCCCGCCACGGCCTGCCGGTGATGAAAAGCATCTTCGTCGTGCACGAAGGCATGGTCCGCAGCGCCGATGGCAAGCTGGAAGAGACCCGCTACAAGGATATCGTCAAGCTGGACGAGATCCCCGCCGAACAGGCCGCCGCCGAGCTGGTCTCCGCCGAGAGCGCGGGCTGGATCGGCTTTACCGACCACTACTGGATGACCGCGCTGGTTCCCGAACAGGGCAAGCCCTTCACCGAGGTGACCAAGCACGTCGCCTCGGCCGACATCTACCAGACCGAGATCCGCCAGCCGGTGCAGACCGTCGCCCCGGGGGCCGAGATCACCAACCGCATCCAGCTTTTCGCCGGTGCGAAGGAATGGGCCACGATCCGCGCCTATGACAACAGCGGCGCGATCCCCGGTTTCATCAACTCGATCGACTGGGGCTGGTTCTTCTTCCTCACGAAGCCGATCTTCGCCGTCCTGCACTGGCTGCACGGCTTCATCGGCAACATGGGCCTGTCGATCATCGCGCTGACCTTCTTCCTGAAGTTCCTGGTCCTGCCGCTGGCCTACAAGTCCTACGTCTCGATGGCGCGGATGAAGGAACTGCAGCCCGAGATGGAGGCGCTGAAGGAACGCGCGGGCGAGGACAAGCAGAAGCTGCAGCGCGAGATGATGCAGCTTTACAAGGACAAGAAGGTGAACCCCGCCGCGGGCTGCCTGCCGATCCTGATCCAGATCCCGATCTTCTTCAGCCTCTACAAGGTGATCTTCGTCACCATCGAACTGCGCCACGCCCCGTTCTTCGGCTGGCTCAAGGACCTGTCGGCGCCCGATCCGTCGTCGCTGTACAACTTCTTCGGCCTCCTGCCCTGGGATGCGCCGGTGCAGGGCACGCTCCTGCACCTGATCTTCATCGGCGTGCTGCCGATCCTTCTCGGCATCACCATGTGGCTGCAGCAGAAGCTGAACCCTGCGCCGACCGATCCGGTCCAGGCCTCGATCTTCGCCTGGATGCCCTGGGTCTTCATGTTCATGCTGGGCGGCTTCGCCAGCGGCCTGGTCGTCTACTGGATCACCAACAACACGATCACCTTCGTGCAGCAGTACCTGATCATGTGGAGCCACGGCAAACGCCCCGACATCTTCGGCAACATCCGCTCGGCCAAGACGGCGCGGGTGGAGGCGAAGACAAAGGCCACCCCGGCAAACTCGCCCACCCCGCCGGTGAAGAAGACCGGCAAGAAATGACGGTCCGGCTGGCCCATATCTGCCGGCACCCGATCAAGGCCTACGGACGCGAGATGCTCGCGTCCGTTCGTCTTTCTGCCGGTGAGGGCCTGCCCTTCGACCGGGAATGGGCCATAGCGCACGAGGCGGCCCGGCTGACCCCCGGCTGGAACCCCTGCATGAACTTCACCCGCGGGGCGAAGGCCCCCGCCCTGATGGCAGTGACGGCCCGGCTGGACGAACCGGCCCGGCAGGTGACGCTTGCCCATCCCACGGCAGGCGAAATCACCGTGGCCCCCGACAAGCCGGCCGACCAGGCGCGGCTTGTCGCCTGGGCCGACCCGCTGATCCCCGCCGGACGCGCGCGCCCCGCCGCCGTCGTCCGGGGCGGGGTGGCGATGACCGACAGTGATTTTCCCTCGGTCTCGGTGCTGTCGCTTGCATCCCTTGCCGATCTGTCCGCGCGGATGGGCCTGGACCTGTCGATCCACCGCTGGCGGGCGAACCTCTGGCTCGAGGGTGCTGCCCCCTGGGCCGAATGGGGCTGGATCGGCCAGCGCTTCCGCCTGGGCGACGCGGTGCTGGAGGTGGTCGAGCGGATCACCCGCTGCACCGCCACCACGGTCGACCCCGAGACGGGCGTGGTTGTCGGCAACACGTTGGCCGCGCTGGAAACCGGCTACGGCCACCAGGATTTCGGCGTCTACGCCAGGGTAATCGAGGGCGGCGAGATCGCGCTCGGACAGGACTGGAGAGCGGCATGACCATGACTTTCACCCTGGCTCCCGAGCCCGAGGACGAGGCGCGCGAGGCCGGGCGGCTTCTCTTTGCGGGGCCCGTGACCTTCGTGAAAGGCGTGGTGGCGATGTCCGGCCTGCCCCCCGCCGACCGGCTGGAGGTCTGCTTCGCGGGTCGCTCGAACGTCGGGAAATCCAGCCTGATCAACGCGCTGACCGGCCGCAAGACCCTCGCCCGGGCTTCGAACACGCCCGGCCGGACGCAGGAGATCAACTACTTCGCCCTGGGCGAGGACCGCTACCTGGTCGACCTTCCCGGCTACGGCTATGCCGAGGCGCCGGTCGCGGTCGTGGCGAAGTGGCAGGCGCTCTTGAAGCAATACCTCTCGGGCCGCGCCACCCTGCGCCGCGCCTTCGTGCTGGTCGATGCCCGGCATGGGGTCAAGGCGGTGGATGAAGAGATCCTGAAGCTCCTCGACCGCAGCGCCGTGACTTTCCAGGCCGTCCTGACCAAGGTCGACAAGATCAACCGCACCGAGCGCACGGCGGTGATCGAGCAGGTCAAGGGCGCGCTGGCGAAACACCCGGCGGCCTACCCGGAGATCGTCGTCACCAGCTCCGAGAAGGGCGAGGGGATCGAAACCCTCCGCGCGCTGATCGCGACGATGGAGTAGGCCCAAAATTCTTAAGTAAGAATTTTGACAAATTTCTTCCTCAAGAAATTTTCCCCGCCCTACCGTCCTGCGTCATGCTCCGGGTCCGCTCCCGGCACCGGATCGTAGCCATGCCCACCCCAGGGATGGCAGCGGCAGATGCGGTGAGCCGCAAGATAGCCGCCCTTCAGCGCGCCATGCCGTTCCAGCGCCTCCAGCGCGTAGGCCGAACAGGTGGGCTGGTAGCGGCAGCCGTGGCCGACCCAGGGCGACAAGAGCAACCGATAGGCCCGGACCGGCAGCGCGACCAGATGCGCAAGCGGAGTCACGCGCGGCCCCGGTGGACCGATGCCAGTGCCTGTTCCATATCGGTACAGAGGTCGGCATAGGGGCGGGAGACGGTGGCCTCGGGCCGGGCGACCAGGACATAGTCCCAACCGGGTACCGCACAGAGGGTCAGCACGTCCCGCGCCAAGGCCCGCATGCGCCGCTTGGCGCGGTTCCGCAGCACCGCATTGCCGATCTTCTTCGAGGCGGTGAACCCCACCCGCACGGCCGGGTCGCCATCCGCCCGGTCCCGCGCCTGCAGAAGGAAGCCGCCCGTCCCCTGCCGCCGCGCCGAAGCGGCCTTCAGGAAATCGGCGCGCTTCTGCAGTACGCAAAGCGAAACCGCCGGAGAGCCAGCGGGCGCTTCGGCGGCAATGCCTTGGCCCTGGGTCTCCGGCGGTGTCATTCGCGAACCCTGACGCCCTGACGGGCGAAAGATCAGGCGGTCAGCTTGTGACGGCCCTTGGCGCGGCGGGCGGCCAGGACCAGACGGCCGTTCTTGGTGGCCATGCGGGCCCGGAAGCCGTGGCGGCGCTTGCGAACCAGGTTCGACGGTTGAAAGGTGCGCTTCATCGCGGCTCTCCATTAGACATGACCCGAACCCCGGATGGATTCGAAGGCCCGTAACTTGAAGCCCGTCCTTTACGGGCGGTTTCGGCGCAAGTCAACCGGCGGAGACGCGGATTTCCTGCAACATTTCCGACGGAGGGGGCGGGCGATGCCGCAGCCCGGCGGGGAACGATCAAGGTCGCGTGAAACCCCTGTCGCGACGCCCCGTCCTGCGCCATCCTCGGCCCCCATGCAACTGTCCTCGATGCCCCCGCCCTCCAAGACCCGGGTCTGGCTGCGCCGCCTGCCGCTCCTGGCGATTCTGGGCGCGGCCCTTCTCGGCGCGCTGACGCTCCGCGACGAGTTGGACTTCGACAGCCTCGCCCGCCACCGCGAGACGCTTCTGGCCTTCCGCGATGCGCACTACCTCTGGGCGGTGCTGGCCTTCCTGGCGGGATATGTCACCATCGTCGCGCTCAGCCTGCCGGGCGGCACCGTCGCCACCCTGACCGGCGGGTTCCTCTTCGGTCTCTTCCCGGGCGCCGTCTACAACGTGGCCGCCGCGGGCACCGGGGCGATCCTCGTCTTCCTCGCCGCCCGCTGGGGCTTCGGCGCCAGCCTTGCGCGGAAGCTGGAGGCGGCGGGCGGCAAGGCGGCGCGGCTGCGGGCGGGGCTGCAAGAGAACGAATGGTCGGTCCTGTTCCTGATGCGCCTCGTGCCGCTGGTTCCCTTCTTCATCGCCAATCTGATCCCGGCCTTCGTCGGCACCAGCCTTTTCCGCTTCGCCGTCTCGACCTATCTCGGCATCATCCCCGGCGCGCTGGTCTTCACCTCGGTCGGCTCCGGGCTGGGCGAGGTCTTCGCCAAGGGCGCGGCACCCGACTTCGGGGTGATCTTCACCCCGCCCGTCCTCTTCCCGCTTCTCGGCCTTGCCGCGCTGGCGGCGCTGCCCATGCTGATGCGGACCGTCGTCAGGGGAGGCCATCGGTGAACCGGATCGAGACCGACCTCTGCGTGATCGGCGCAGGCTCCGGCGGGCTTTCGGTCGCAGCGGGGGCAGTGCAGATGGGCGCGCGCGTCGTGCTGATCGAGGCCGCAGAGATGGGCGGCGATTGCCTGAACGCAGGCTGCGTGCCATCGAAGGCGCTGATCGCCGCCGCGAAGGCCGCCGAGGCGCAGCGGCGCGGGTTCCGGGGGGTAAGCCCCGCCGCGCCGCAGGTCGACTTCGCCGCCGTCAAGGATCACGTCGCCGCCGTCATCGCCCGGATCGCCCCCACCGACAGCCAGGCGCGGTTCGAAGGCCTCGGCTGCACCGTCATCCGCGCCTTCGCCCGCTTTACCGGCCCGCGCGAGGTTCAGGTCGGCGACACCACGATCCGCGCCCGGCGCTTCGTGATCGCCACCGGCTCGCGCCCCTTGGTGCCGCAGATCCAGGGTGTCGACAGCGTCCCCTATTTCACCAACGAGACGATCTTCACGCTTCGCGAAAGGCCGATGCACCTGATCGTCATCGGCGGCGGTCCCATCGGGATCGAGATGGCTCAGGCGCACCGGCGGCTTGGCTGCGACGTCACGGTAGTCGAAAGCGCCAAAGCCCTCGGCCGCGAGGACCCGGACTGTGCTTCCGTCGTTCTGGACGCGATGCGCGCCGAAGGGATCGCCCTGGTCGAGGGCCAGCCCGTCGTGCGCCTTGCGGGCGAGGCCGGGGCGGTGGAGGTCACGCTGGGCGACGGGCGGCAGATCAAAGGCTCGCACCTCCTGCTGGCCGTCGGGCGCAAGGTGGCGCTGGAGGGCCTGAACCTCGACGCCGCCGGGGTCGCCCATACGGCCAAAGGCGTGACGGTCGACAAGCGGCTCCGAAGCTCCAACCGCCGGGTCTATGCCGTCGGCGACGCTGCGGGCGGCCTGCAATTTACCCATGTCGCCGGCTGGCATGCCGGGATCGTCGTGCGTCAGTGCGTGTTGGGCCTGCCCGCGAAAGCCGACCCCCGCGCTCTGCCCCGCGCCACCTACACCGACCCGGAACTCGCCCAGGCGGGCCTGACCGAGGCCGAGGCCCGCGCCGCGCATGGCGAGGCCCTTACCGTCGTCCGCGCCGACTTCGCCCACAATGACCGCGCCCAGGCCGAGGGCAAGGCCAGCGGCCTGATCAAGGTCATGGTGGTCCGCGGCCGCCCCGTCGGCGCCAGCATCGCAGGCCCCCAGGCGGGCGAGTTGATCGGGCTTTGGGCGCTGGCGATCTCGTCCCGGCTGAAGATGTCGGCCATCGCCGCGATGGTCGCGCCCTATCCCACGCTGGGAGAGGTTTCCAAACGCGCCGCATCAGCCTATTTTAGCCCGAAGTTGTTTGACAATCCGACGTTGAAGCATCTGGTGCGCTTCGTGCAACGCTGGGTTCCCTGAAGCCGGACAAGGAAGGTTCGGGTGGCCGAAAGACGCAAGAGCTTCCTCAAGACGCTTTCGGGGCGCTTCCTGATCCTGACCGTGATCTTCGTCATGCTGGCCGAAGTGCTGATCTTCGTGCCCTCCATCGCCCGTTTCCGCGCCGATTTCATGCTGACCCGGCTGAAGCAGGCGCAGATCGCCGCGCTGACCCAGCTTGCGGCCGAAGACATGGTCTCGCCCGACCTGGAAAAGGAGCTTCTGGCCAACGCCGAGGTCTACAACGTCGTCCTGCGCCGGAACGAGGTGCGGCAGCTGGTGCTGTCCTCGCCCGTCCCCGGCGACATCCACGACACCTACGACCTGCGCATGGCAGGCCCGTGGGAGCTGATCCGCGACGCCTTCGCCTGCCTGTTCGATCCAGTCGACCGGGTGATCCGCGTGATCGGCTATCCGGTGCAGGATGCCGGCACGCTGATCGAGGTGACGATGGACACCCGGCCGATGCGCGAGGCGATGCTCGACTACGGGTTGCGCATCCTCGCCCTGTCGGCGCTGATCTCGGTCGTGACCGCCTTCCTTCTCTTCCTCGCGGTGCGGCGGCTCATCGTGCTGCCGATCCGCCGGGTGGTGCGCCACATGCAGACCTATGCCGAGGCGCCCGAGGATGCGCGGCGGGTGATCGAACCGACAGCAGATGTCGAGGAGTTGCGCATCGCCGAAGAGGCCTTGCAGTCGATGCAGACCCAGCTGACCGGCAACCTGCGGCAGAAGGAACGGCTGGCCCAGCTCGGCAGCGCGGTGGCGAAGATCAGCCACGACCTGCGCAACATCCTGACCACGGCCCAGCTTTTCGCCGACCGGCTGGAGAGCAGCGCCGACCCGGCGGTGGCGCGCGCCGCACCAAAGCTCATCGGCTCGATCAGCCGGGCGGTTTCCTTGTGCGAATCGACCCTGGCCTTCGGCAAGGCCGAGGAACCGCCCCCGCAGCTCCGCCGCGTGAACCTCGCCCATCTGGTCGGCGAGGTGGCCGAAGGCGAGGGGCTGGGGGTGGAAACGACGATCACCTGCCTGATCGACATACCCCCCGGCCTGATGATCCGGGCGGATGGCGAGCAGCTCTACCGGGTGCTGTCGAACCTGATCCGCAACGCCCGCCAGGCGATCGAGGCGACCGGCCAGCCCGGCACCATCGAAGTCTCGGGCGGCGAGGACGAGCAGGAATGGTGGATCCGCGTCGGAGACACCGGCCCCGGCCTGCCGCAGAAGGCCCGCGAGCACCTGTTCGCCGCCTTCCAGGGCGGCGCGCGCAAGGGCGGCACCGGGCTTGGCCTCGCCATCGCTGCGGAACTGGTGCGCGGCCACGGCGGGCGGCTGGAGCTTGCCCGCAGCGACGCCGAGGGCACCGAATTCGCCATCCACCTGCCGAAGGGCACAACCGACACAACGGGGTGATTTCGCCCTTGCATTGCCCGGCGCGCAAGGCTACATCGCCGGGCATTGCGGACCCGTAGCTCAGCTGGATAGAGCATCAGACTACGAATCTGAGGGTCGGGCGTTCGAATCGCTCCGGGTCCGCCACCCCTCCCCCTTCCGGATCAACCTCGGCGCTGGCTGGTTATTTCAGCTTGATGCAGAAATGCTTGCGCACGGGCTTTTCGATCTTCCAGGTCCCCTTGAACCCCGGCTCCACCACGAAGGCATCGCCCGGCCGCAGCGTCACCGGGGCGGCGCCTTCGGCGGTGATGGTGATCTGGCCCTCGATCAGGTGGACGAATTCGTAGAACTTGTAGACCGCGTGCCAGGTGCCAAGGGTCGCCTCCCAGGTGCCGCTGATCACGCTGCCGTCGATCGAAGTGTGCTGCACCCAGGTCTTCATCGTGGGCGTGCCCTCGATCTTGGTCCAGCCTTCCAGGTCGGTCAGCATCGGCTCGGGGCCGGGGGCGGGGAAGCGGAAAACCATGTCGCTCATGTCGGATCATCCTGGTGTTGGTGTCTTTCCAGATTGGTAGGGCTATGGACCTTGCAGGGAAAGGGTTTTCTCTGCCGGGAAAGCCTGCCCAAGCCAAGGCAGATCGGCTATGTCCCTGCCCAACCGGAATCAGCCAAGGACCCAGCATGTCGATCCGCCCCGCACAGGCCTCTGACGCCGAGCATCTGACCCGCTTCATCAACATGGCGGCGGACGACCTGCCGCTGCATTTCTGGAAGCGTTCCGTCGGGCCGGATGGCGACCCCTGGGCCTATGGCCGCGAACGCGCCGCGCGCGCGACCGGCAACTTCTCCTACCGCAACGCCTGGCTGGCCGAGGCCGATGGCCACGTTGCCGCCTGCCTCCTCGGCTACCCCGCCGACGAGCCCGGCCCCATCGACCCCGACACCCCGCCGATCTTCGTGCCGCTGCTGGAGCTTGAAGCCCTCGCCCCTGGCTCCTGGTATCTGAACGTGCTGGCGACCTATGCGCAACATCGTGGCAAGGGCCTCGGCTCTCTGCTGCTGGCCAAGGCCGAGGCCGTCGCCCGCGCCGCCGGTCACCAGACCATCAGCCTGATCGCCGAGGACAGCCATCAGGACGCGCTGCGGCTCTACCGCGCGAAAGGTTTCCGGGAAATCGCCCGCCGCCCCCTGTTCAAGGGCGACTGGCAGGTCGATGCGTCGGAATGGATCCTGTTCGTGAAACCCCTCTAAGGGCCTAGTGCCCCAGGATCTGGCTCAGGAACAGCTTGGTCCGCTCGCTCTTCGGATTGTTGAAGAACTCCTTCGGCTCGTTCTGCTCGACGATCTGGCCCTGGTCCATGAAGATCACCCGGTTCGCCACCGCCTGCGCGAAGCCCATCTCATGCGTGACGCAGAGCATGGTCATGCCTTCCTTGGCCAGCTCGATCATCGTGTCGAGCACCTCCTTGATCATCTCGGGGTCAAGGGCGCTGGTCGGCTCGTCGAAGAGCATGATCCGCGGCTTCATGCACAAGGACCGCGCGATGGCCACCCGCTGCTGCTGGCCGCCCGACAACTGGCCGGGATACTTGTTCGCCTGCTCCGGGATCTTCACCTTCTGCAGGAAATACATCGCCGTCTCCTCGGCTTCCTTCTTCGGCACCTTCCGCACCCAGATCGGTGCCAGAGTCAGGTTCTCCAGGATCGTCAGATGCGGGAACAGGTTGAAGTGCTGGAACACCATCCCCACTTCCGACCGCACCTTGTCGATGTTCTTCAGGTCGTTGGTCAGTTCCGTCCCGTCCACCACGATCTTCCCCTGCTGGTGTTCCTCCAGCCGGTTGATGCAGCGGATCAGCGTCGACTTGCCCGACCCCGAGGGCCCGCAAATGACGATCCGCTCGCCGCGCTGCACCGTCATGTTGATGTCCCGCAGGACATGGAACTGTCCGTACCACTTGTTCATGTTGGCGATCTGGATCGCAACCTCGTCCGAGACCTGCATTTTAGCTGCTTCTGCCATGTGTGTAGTCCTTAGCGATGATCGGTCTTCAGCTTGCGTTCGAGGTACATGGAGTACCGCGACATGCCGAAGCAGATGACGAAGAAGATGACGCCCACGAAGATGTAGGGCTCCCAGTAGATGCCCTTCCAGGCGATGTCGGCGCGGACGATCTGGGTCACGCCCTTCAGTGGGTCCATCAGGCCGACGAAGGCCACCAGCGTGGTGTCCTTGAAGAGGCCGATGAAGGTGGACACGATCGCCGGGATCGACACTTTCAGCGCCTGCGGCAGGATGATCAGCCGCTGCGCCCGCCAGTAATCCAGCCCCAGCGCATCCGCCGCCTCGTACTGGCCCCTCGGCAAGGCGGCAAGCCCGCCCCGGATCACCTCGGCCAGATAGGCGGCGGCGAAGAACGTCACCAGGATGATCACCCGCAGGATGATGTCGAAGTTGGTCCCCGGCGGCAGGAAGTACTGCAACAGAAGCGACGCGGTGAAGAGGAGCGTGATCAGAGGCACGCCCCGCACGAACTCGATGAACCCCACCGACAGCGACTTGACGATCAGCATGTCCGACTGGCGGCCCAGCGCCAGCAGGATGCCGATGGGAAGCGAGAAGGTGATCCCCGTCACCCCGATCACGATGGCCAGAAGGAAGCCGCCGAACTGGTCGGAGTTGATGGATTGCAGCCCCAGCGGCACCAGGTCATGCAGGAACCCGGCGACAGCCTTGTCCGCGTAAAGCCACCAGAGCACCGCCACGACGATGCCAAGCCCGGCCGCAGGTGCCAGGCCGATCAACGGCGAGGCCAGTCGGAACACGGCGTAAAGCACGCCGAACCCCGCCATCGCAACGATGGGCCCCCAGATGGACCCGCCCCAGAGCAGCCAGAAGCACAGCGCCGGATAGATCAGCGTGAACCAGAGCAGCTTGCCCGGCTGCACCTGCGCCAGCGCGAGGAACCCGATCACAAGGGCGATCCCCAGCGCAAACGGGACGCCGGGCGTGCTGGCGAGGGAGAGCGTCACCAGCAGGTAGACCAGCACCGCGCCCAGCAGGATCGTCAGGCTCCGCTTCTGACCGGCGAACAGCACCGGCGCGAGAGCCGCGAACAGCAGGCCGAAGGACAGCACCGGCCGCCACCATTCCGCCGGCGGATAGAAGCCGAACAGGAACTGGTGCCAGCGCTCGTGGATCATTGCCCAACAGGCCCCGGTCGCCCCCGGTCCGGCCTCGGCCTCGACGATCTGGCGGCACTCGCCCAGCGACGAGGCGTTCCAGACCGAATGCAGCCACCAGGGCAGCGAGGACGACACCAGCCAGTAGATCGCCCCAAGGCCGACCACGGTCAGCGCGATGTTCAGCGGCGTCGAGAACAGGTTATCGCGCAGCCATTTCACCACCCCGCTGTGGGTCACGGGGGGCGGCAGGGCGGGAAGCATATCGTTGCGGGTAAAGCTTTCGGCCATGTCAGCGCGCCTTCAGCTGGACGGACTTGTTGTAGAGGTTCATCACCGTCGAGATCGCCAGGCTGATCGTCAGGTAGATCAGCATCATCAGCAGCATGCATTCCAGCTCGCGCCCGGTCTGGTTCAGCGTGATGCCGCCCAGCGTGCCGCGCAGGTCCAGATAGCTGACCGCGATCCCCAGCGAGGTGTTCTTGGTCAGGTTCAGATACTGGCTGATCAGCGGCGGGATGATCACCCGCAGCGCCTGCGGCAGGATGATCAGGCTCATCGTCCGGTTCGGACGCAGGCCCAGCGCGAAGGCCGCCTCCGATTGCCCCCGGCTGATCGCCATGATGCCCGCCCGCACGATCTCGGCGATGAAGGCAGCGGTATAGAGGGTCAGCGCGATCAGCAGCGCGGTGAAGCTGTGCGCGACAAGGATGCCGCCCTGGAAGTTGAAGCCCTTCAGCACCGGAATTTCCAGGTGGAATCCCAGCGCAAGCAGCAGCACGATCACCGGCGCGAACAGCACCAGCAGCGATTTCCACCAGGTCACCGGCCGCACCCCCGAAGTCTCCTGCACCGCGCGCGCCGAGGCAAGGATGCGGCGGTTCACGAAGATCGAACCCGCGATCACCGCGATCACGGCCCAGAAGGTCAGGTTCAGCGTCATGAAGCCCAGGTCGAGCGTGCCGAGCCCGCGCTCGAACAGCGGCGCGGGGATGTTGGTGCCCCGGTTGGTGACCGCCATCGTGTCGAACAGCATCATCGAGGCTTTCGGCGCCTCGCCCGCCGCGATCATCTCGTCGGTGACCTTGAAGTCCTTCGGCAGCGGGGTCACTTCCGACAGGATGACGTAGGACAGAAGGATCCACAGCAGCAGCGGCACGTTGCGGAAGGTCTCGACATAGACCGTCATCAACCGGCTGACGAGCCAGTTGTTCGACAGCCGCAGCACGCCGACGACAACACCCAGGATCGTCGCGAAGATGCAGCCGAAGAAGGCAACCACCAGCGTGTTGATCAGTCCGACCAGCAGCGCGCGGAAATGCGTGCTGTCGTTGGTGTAGGGGATCAGGTGCTGACCGATGTCATAGCCCGCGCGCTGCCAGAGAAACGCGTAGTTGAATTCCTTCCCGCGCGCTGCCAGGTTCTGCACCGTGTTGTTCAGAAGCCATGCCACGGCAAGCGCGAACAGCACCAGCACGACCAGCTGGATCGTGTAGGACCGATAGCGCGTATCGTAGATGAGCATCGAGAGCCGAAAGCCATCTTTCGGCACGTCCGTCGCCATTGTCATGGCTACCCCCTGTTTCCCGCAGTCAGCCCCGAGTTTCCGGTGGCAACGAGGTCGAGCCTCAGACTTTCAGGCCATAGTTTGAAAGAGAACGGGGGCGCCCGAAGGCACCCCCGAAGACCGATCAACGGAAGGGCGGAGCGTATTGCAGGCCGCCCTGGGTCCACAGCGCGTTCAGGCCGCGGGCCAGGTTGATGGTGGTGCCTTCGCCGATGTTGCGCGAGAAGACCTCGCCATAGTTGCCGACGGCGGCGATGGCGTTCTTGAAGGCCGCGTTGTCCAGCCCGAACTTGGCGCCCATGTCGCCCGAGACGCCCAGCAGACGCTTGACCTCTTCGTCGGTCGACGAGGCCATGACTTCCTCGACGTTGTCCTTGGTGATCCCCTTCTCTTCGGCGATCAGCAGCGCGTAGTAGGTCCAGCGCACCACGTCACCCCACTGGTTGTCGCCATGACGGACGACCGGGCCCAGCGGTTCCTTCGAGATGATCTCGGGCAGGATGATGTGGTTGTCGGCATCCGGCATGGTCGCGCGGCTGGCGGCCAGGCCCGAGGCGTCGGTGGTGTAGGCGTCGCAGGCGCCGGCCAGATACTGCCGCTGCGCTTCCGAGTCGTCCGCAACCGTGACCGGCTGGTAGGTGATGTTGTTCTGCTTGAAGAAGTCGGCGAGGTTCAGCTCGGTCGTGGTGCCGGTCTGGATGCAGACGGTCGCCCCATCAAGCTCTTTCGCCGAGGAAACGCCCAGGTCCTTCTTCACCATGAAGCCCTGGCCGTCGTAGTAGTTCACCGCGACGAAATCCAAGGCCAGCTCGCTGTCGCGCGAGGCGGTCCAGGTCGAGTTGCGGGCGAGCATGTCGACCTCGCCCGATTGCAGCGCGGTGAAGCGGGTTTCGCCGGTGGTCGGGATGAACTTGACCTTGGTCGGGTCGCCCAGCACCGCAGCCGCCACGGCACGGCACAGGTCGACGTCGAAGCCCGACCAGTTGCCGCTGGCGTCCGGGTTGCCGAAGCCGGTCAGGCCGGTGTTCGACCCGCACAGCAGCTCGCCGCGCGCCTTGACGTCGGCAAGCGTGCCGGCCAGCGCCATCCCCGAGACCAGCGTCGTGGCCGCGAGTGCGCCGAAGAAT
This sequence comes from Tabrizicola sp., assembly GCF_041911175.1. Taxonomy (GTDB): domain Bacteria; phylum Pseudomonadota; class Alphaproteobacteria; order Rhodobacterales; family Rhodobacteraceae; genus Tabrizicola. The sequence goes on along the minus strand of NZ_JAYRPN010000145.1, from coordinate 6,844 downwards.
ACGGATTTTTTCATTCTTACCTCTTCCTGAGTATGCGGCCCTTCTACGGGCCATGTTTTTGTGTGTGCGACGGAATCGCACTTCAGGGTTTTGCAGAGGGTCGCCCCTCTACTGTTCCCACTTTCGGCGAAAGGGCTTTTGCAGGTCAAGCAGATTGGCGGCTTTCGGGAAAAACACCGGGTTTCCACCGGCAATTTCAGGCGATCAGCCTTCAACTCCGCCATCTGCAGTCCGGGCGGACGGAAATGTTACCCACACAATCCATAGAATCGGTCGGCCTGCAGGAAAGCGGCGCGTTTCAGCGCTGCGACTTCCGCCGCTTCCTCGTCCTCGCCCCAGAGCGAAATCTGCCAGTCCTCGTCGATCCGCGACAGCGTCCAGGCTTCCTCGGCGGTCAGCCGACCGTGGGTCACCGCCAGCGCCAGCACCAGCGAGCCGGACATGGCGACAAGGTCGTGGAAGGCGGAAAGCTGGAACGCGGTCAGGACATCTACCCGTTCCGCCAGCCGCGCAAGACTCGCGTCGGACTGGTCGACATGCATCACCCCGGTGGTGACAAGCAGGCGCGCACCAAGTGTTTTCGCGGCCCAGTCCAGGATCGGGTCCCAGGCCTCGGCCTGCCGGGTCACAAGATCGTCAGGCCCTTCCGCACGGTAGCACAGAAGGTCGCTTCCCCCGTAAGAGGCCAGCATCTCCGCCACCGCCTCTTGTTGCGGCGCCACCTTGTCGATGGCCGAATTCGCCGTGCGGGTGAAGGGCATCGTCTGGGGATCGACCTTGCGCTCCTGCGCCTGCCATTCCGCCGCCACCGCCTCGGCCAGCGCCCGCGTCGGCAGGACCAGGGGCGCCTTCAACGGCGTGCGCACCGGTCGCGCATCCAGATGCACGGTGAATCCACCCTCGACCGGAACTGCAGAGGCATCGGTCCAGAAGCGGCGGGCCGACCAGGCGCTCACCGGATCACCTCGAACGGGTCGGCGGGCACGTCGTCTTCCTTCCAGTCCAGAAGCTTCCAGGTCCGCGCCATGTGCTCGGGCAAGGGCGCGGTAAAGGTCAGCTGGGTCTTCAGGATCGGATGCTCGATGGTCAGGCTCCGCGCATGCAGGTGCAGCTTCTTCGACAGGTCGCCCCCCGCCCCAGCGCCCCAGCCGTCGCCAAGGTTCTCCGTCTCGCCCCCGCCATACTTGCCGTCGCCCAGGATCGGATGCCCGATCTCGGCCATATGCGCGCGCAGCTGGTGGGTGCGGCCCGTCACCGGCTCCAGCGCCATCCAGCTGAGGCGCGTCCCAAGGAACCACAGGGTGAAATAGTCGGTATGCGCGCGCTTGGCGTCCGGGTGGTCCGCCATCTTCGCCGGATGGACGCAGAGCATCTTCTCGCCCTCGCCCCCCCTGCCCCGTCCGGGGGCCTTCTCCAGCGCGAACTTGATCGAGCCCTGCTTGGGGTGCGGCACGCCGGCCACGACGGCCCAGTAGATCTTCCGCGCCGCCCGGTGCCGCAGCGCCTCGGACAGGGCCCGCGCCACCCGGTCGGTGCGGGCCAGCATCAACACGCCAGAGGTATCCTTGTCCAGCCGATGCACCAGCTTCGGCTTTTCCTTGTAGCCGAACTTCAGCGCCTCACTCAGCCCGTCCACATGCCGGTCGCCCTGCCCCGACCCGCCCTGCGAGGGCAGGCCCGCAGGCTTGTTCAGGACGATCATGTGCTCGTCCTTCCACAACACCGCCGCCTGGATCATCCGCGCATCCGCCGCCGACACGCCCTGCACCCGCGCCTCGGTCCTCGGTGCCGCATCGGGCAGCGGCGGCACCCGCACGGTCTGGCCCGGCAGCACCCGGTCCGACGCCTTGACGCGGCCCGAATCCACCCGGATCTGCCCGGTCCGGCACAGCTTCTCCACCGCGACCTGATTCAGTTGCGGAAACCGGCGGCGCAGCCACTTGTCCAGCCGCTGTTCGCCTTCGTCTTCGGTCACGGTCAGCATCTGGACGCTCATGTCAGGCTCCGGGCAAGGGCCACGCCAAGCGCGACCGCGATCAGGGACAGGGTGACCGAGCCCAGCACATAGGCGGCGGCCTGCAGGGATTGCCCCGCCTCGACCAGCCTCAGCGTGTCCAGCGAGAAGGCCGAGAAAGTGGTGAACCCGCCCAGAAGCCCGGTCATCAGCAGGAATTGCCAGCTTTCCCGACTGCCAAGCAGGATGAACAGGACGCCGATGGCAAAGCTTCCCAGCACGTTGACCGCCGCCGTGCCCAAGGGCGCGCCGATGGCGGAAACCATCAGATAGCGCAGGATCGAGCCCACGGCGCCGCCAAGCGCGATCAGGGGAAGGGTCAGGGACATGGGCGTCCTTTGCGGCGGGTGGGGTGGAATGTCAATGCAGGGAGCCGATTCGCGGCACAAGGTTAACGGCCTTGCGACCATACGCGCGTATTGACGGAAGGCAGACGGTTTCCATACCGAAGGAAGACGGTGCCGATGTTCGAAATCTGCAAGGATTAACCCAACGATTCAAGGGGTTTCCCGACCCGTCCCCAGGGGTGTTGCGTCCCCCGTTGCGCCAATGGCCTTCACCATTCGCTAACCAGGGGATCACCCGTCCTGCCGCTTGCCCCGCAGCTTGGCGAAATACTCGACCCGCTTCTTCAGCTCGCGCTCGAACCCGCGTTCCGGGGGCAGGTACCACACGGGCCGCTTCATGCCTTCGGGGAAGTAGTTCTGCCCGGAAAACCCGTCCTCGGCATCGTGGTCATAGGCATAGCCCGACCCATAACCCTGCTCCTTCATCATCTTCGTCGGAGCATTCAAGATATGCTTCGGCGGCATCAGGCTCCCCGTCTCCCGCGCCGCCGCCCGCGCCGCCTTGTAGGCCGTGTAGACAGCGTTGGATTTCGGAGCAAGTGCAAGATAAACAACGGCTTGCGCCAGTGCCAGCTCTCCCTCGGGCGACCCCAGCCGCTCGTAGGTCTGCCAGCCGTCCAGGCAAACCGCCTCGGCCTGCGGGTCGGCGAGGCCGATATCCTCCACCGCCATCCGGGTGATCCGCCGCGCCAGGAAGCGGGGGTCCTCGCCCCCCTCCAGCATCCGCGCGAACCAGTAGAGCGCGGCATCCGGGTCCGACCCCCGCACCGATTTGTGCAGGGCGCTGATCAGGTTGTAGTGCTCATCCCCCGACTTGTCGTATTTCGCCGCCCGCCGCATCAACCTTTGCGAAAGCTGGTCGCGGCTAAGGTTTCCCTCGACCTTCCAGGCCGCCACCTGCTCGATCAGGTTCAGCAGCGCCCGCCCATCCCCATCCGCCATCTCCAGCATCGCCTCCCGCGCCTCGCCCTTCAAAGGCAAGGCCCGGCCCAGCTCTTTCTCGGCCCTTTGCGCGAGGCGCTCCAGATCGCCCAAGGAAAGTCTTTCAAGAACAATGATTTGGCTTCTGGACAACAGCGCCGCGTTCAATTCGAACGACGGGTTCTCCGTGGTGGCGCCCACCAGAAGGATCGTCCCATCCTCCATATGCGGCAGGAACCCGTCCTGCTGCGCCTTGTTGAAACGGTGGATCTCGTCGACGAAGAGCAGCGTCCCCCTGCCATTCGTCCGCCGCAGCTTCGCCGCCTCGAACACCTTCCGCAGCTCCGGCACCCCGGTAAAGATCGCGGAAATCTGCACGAAATGCAGGTCGGTCTCATCCGCCAGAAGCCGCGCGATGGTGGTCTTCCCCACCCCCGGCGGCCCCCAGAGGATCAGCGACGACAAGGATCCCGCCGCCAGCATCGCCCCTAAAGGGCCGTCGCGCGACAGCACCTTCTCCTGCCCGATCACCTCGGACAAGGACTTCGGCCGCAGCCGGTCGGCCAGCGGGCGCGGACCACTGTCGGGTTGGCTGGGCATGTCGAAAAGATCGGCCATGCCGCCATCTTAGGCGGCCTTCACCGCAAGCGGAAGACGCGGCAGGCCCGCCCCTCTCGCCGCGAGAGGGGCGCGGCATACAACCCTCAGTGCTTCGGGCCCGAGAAATCCATCTCGACCACCTGGTTCTCGATCCCGTCGATGATCAGCACCGGCCCCATCGCCTTCATCTTCACCCCAACCCGATCCGCCCAACGGGGCCAGGTCGCCGACAGAAGCGTCAGGCAATGCGTAGCCCCGAGGCTGCGGACCGTGTCGCCGAGTTGCATGATCAACTGGGTATGCACCCGCCGCCGGATCGCCGCCGGAACGTTATGGCTGACAAACAGCCGCGAGCTTTCCCAGATGTGCCCTGCCGCCGGCGCCTCCTCGTACAGAAGATCGGCCGGAATCGTCTCCAACAGGCGGCGCTGCGCATCGCGGATCATGTAGCTGTAGATCCCGCAGGCATGCGTCGTGGGGGTCAGCCGGTTTCCGGCCAGCACCTTGCCGGTCTCGTCATGCACCACCACCCAGCGGCTCGCCGGAGTGTCATACTGGTCGTACTCCATGCCCAGGGCCTCGGGCAGCTTCCACTTGTTGTGAACGATGAACAGCTCGCGGCGCGCGCGCAGCATGTTGGCAAAAAGCTCGCCGTGGTTGTGCATGTTGGCAAAGGAAAGCGTCGTGGTCTGCATAGGGTCCTCCTGCAGGCTGGGTAAGTCGTAACCTTGCAGGGACGGACGTCAGATCAGGCGATTGTCCTTTGCGCGCTGGATCGCCTCGGCGGTGGTCCGCGCCATCAGCCGGTTGCGGGCCGTGGTGATCCGGGCCTTCAGCGCGCTTTCCGAAATGCCAAGCTTCTCCGCCGCCGCGGCAAACCTGTCGCCCCCTGCAATGCATCTCAAGGCCTCGATCTGAGCCTCGGTCAAGGCCTCGGGCGGCTCACTCAGATCGTGCAGGCGCAGGACCGTGCGTTCGATCTTGGTGATTTCCTCGTCCCGAAGCTCCCGGTCGGACCGGGCGAAACTGGCAATGGTGCGCGATTTGATCGGACCGCAGGCGATCGTCACGCCATGCGTCAGTCCATGCCGCGCCGCTTCCACGAAAAGGCCGAACGGGTCCAACAGCGCGGGATCGCTCCACCGGATCCAGCCGGTCCGGGAAAACCCCCAGGCCGTCATCGGATCGCGAAGCACAAAACCGTTCTCGGTGTAATGGTCGATCCAGCGCTGGTCGTAGGTCTGGAAAGTGAAAAGCGGAGACGTGAAACGGATATGGAGGCCGACGAAATATCCCGCGGTGGCAATCCGTGCCAGGTTTTTAAGCTCGACATCAATACGCGCGCGAATACTCATCATCACTCGACATCAGACAACACACCCCACAACCCTAGGGTGTCGGCAACGGGTTTCCAATCCCAATTCGCCGCAGGTGCGGCAAGACCTGGCTGCGATGACACCCGGTCAATGCAGCTTGGTCGCCATGCTGATCGTGACGCAGACCGAGCGGCTGCCGCCGGTATCCATCACCGGGCCCGAGGGAACGCAGTCCAGCCCGACACGCCGGGCCAGACGCGGCGAGTGTTCGGGGATGATGCCGAGGAGAGTCGTGGCACCAAGGTTGCGCGCCGAGACCACCATCTCGTGGATCAGCTGCATCTGGACCCGCAGCCGGTCGGCGGCCGGAACTTCGTTCGCCACGAAGACACGGCTGGATTCCCAGATGTTCGGATCGACGGGAGCCTCGAAATTCAGCAGGTTGCGCGGAATGGTTTCCAGGAGGCCGCGCTGTGCGTCTCGGATCATGTAGGTGTAGATGCCGCAGCGATGCGTCGTCGGGGTCAGACGCACCCCAGCCATCACGTCGCCGTCGCGGTGGACGCAGACCCAGCGGCTGGCGGGAGTGTCGTACTGGTCGAACTCCATGCCGTTGGCTTCTGGAAGATCCCACTTGGCATTCTGAATGAACGTCCGGTGCCGGGCCCGGAACATGTTCGCGAACAGCTCGCCATGATTGTGGAGGTTGTCATACGACAACGTGGTAGCTTCCATTCTTCACTCTCCTTCTTCTGGTCCGTCAAAACCGTCGAAGGGGACAGCCTGAATCAAAGCAGCCGATATTCCCGGGCCTTCCGGATCGCTTCCGAGGCAGTCCGCGCCTCCAGTCGGATTCGCGCCGACTGGACGCGCGCCTTGAAGGCGCTTTCCGTGATGCCAAGTTTTTCCGCCGCCGCAGCATGCCGGTCCCCGTTGGCAAGACATTGCAACGCTTCGATCTGCGCTTTCGTCAGGTCCGAAGGTGGCTTTGCCTCAATGTGCAGCTGGATAGTCACTTCCTTGAGTTGACCCATTTCCTCATCAGAGAATTCCCGGTCCGCCCGGCTGATGCCGACAATCGACCGCGATGTGATCGGCCCGTAGGAGGACACGGCACCGTATTTCAGCCCGTGGCTTGCTGCTTTCTTCATGACACCGAACGGATCGGGCAGCGGGATCGCGCTCCACCGCGTCGTCCCCTCGACGCCGACGCCCCAGAAGACCAGCGGGTCACGAAGGTAGTAGGAATGGCTGTTGTAATGATCGACCCAGGAGGCGGGATACGAGCTTTTGTAGATGAGCGGGGTCGCAAAGCGAATGTGCAACCCGACGGTGTAGCCCATGGGGGCCAGCCGATCGAGCTGTTCAAGCAACACAGCGATTGCCTTCCGTTCGGACATTACCGATCACTTCCTTACTCGCACCTTGAGTCTACTGAAAATTGATCTTGGTCCTATCGGCAATCTTTTCAAGCTAGGTTCTGCATGGCTGAAACAGGTTAAGAAAGCAGATTCGTCTTCTGGGAGATCGCATCGGGCAGCCCTTGTTCACGCGCAGTCGTGAGGGTGTTGTGCTGACCGGGGCGGGGGCCGTCGTGCATCCTGCGCTGCTCTCAGCCTTCGATCAGATCACGCGCAGCATGGCAC
>NZ_JAYRPN010000144.1:0-11721 GCF_041911175.1 Tabrizicola sp. | reverse complement strand
CTCGCCCATCTCGCCGCCGGCTGCCTGACGCTGGAGGCGAACTGCATCCGCGGCATCACCGCCAACCGCGACCAGTTGCGCAGGGCGGTCGAGAATTCCATCGGCATCGTCACCGCGCTCAATCCCCATATCGGCTATCGCGCCGCCACCGAGGTGGCGATGGAGGCGCACCGGACGGGGCGGGGGGTCTACGAGATCGTGCTGGAACGCGGGCTGATGGCGAAGGACCGGCTCGACGCCGTCCTGCGCCCCGAGACGCTGACAGTGCCGGTCGAATGGAGCGTCGACGCAGACGCCCCGGCGCGATAGGTCGGTTCAGGCGGGTACCTCAATCGCTCGCCCGAGCCAGGGCGCGATGGCGCTGAGCGCGGAGATATAGCGTGTTGCCACGATGGACCGGCAGGTATCGACCAGCGTCGGTTTCAGGGCATTCAGGTCGGCGCTGCGGGTCACGAGGAAGACGCGGCGCGAAAAGCCCGGTGCCGGAAGCTCGATAACCTGCAGGAACGGCGCGTAGCCGATGCACTTGCGCACGCAGCTTGGCGTCAGGATCGTCCAGCCCAGGCCGGCGGCGACGAAGCTGATCATCGAATCGATCGTGTCGCAGGCGAATGCCTGCGGCACCTCAAGCCGGATCCGGCGAAACTGCTGTTCCACGCGCCGGGCGATGCCGGTCGCGGCGCCGGAACGGATCATCGGCGAAGTGGTGGCGAAGCGCCGGAACCCGTCGTCGTCAGGGAACGGCGGCGCGTCCTTGGGCAGCAGCGCCACGAAACGTTCCGAAAAGATCTCGTGGCGGTCGAAACCGTCGAGATCGTCGAAGGGATCGGACGACAGGACCGCGTCGAGGTCACCCTTGATCAGTTTCTGCCGGAGAGGCTCGACGAAGCCGCTGAAGATCGACACGGCATGGACGGAGTGCCGCAGCGACTTGATGAGGTCCGGAACCAGCGGATCCGAAAGCGAGTCGATCACCCCCAGTCGCAACTGGGTCAGTCCCACGCCGGCGCCGGCCAGATCCTGCCGCAGCGACGACGCCTGTGCCAGGAGCCGTTCGGCGATCTGGGCCAGACGGCGCCCTTCGGCCGTCGGCGCCAGCGGACGCGAACTGCGCTCGAACAGCGATGCGCCCAGCTCCGCTTCGAGTCGCAGGACGAGGCGCGAAACCGCCGACTGCGTAAGGCCAGTCTCTTCCGCCGCCGTGGTCATGCTGCCGGAGGCATGGACACGAAGGAAGACCTCGAGCGAATGAAGGTCGACGTCGGGGCGGCGCGCGGGACTAGGAAAGATATCGGTCGGCATGTTCCCCCTGAATCATGATTTCATGGAATTATCAATAGGAATTTTCGGATTACTTGCGGTGCAGACAGAGTGTTGGGAACGCACGCTTTATTGCTTTCGTCGACTTATAATTTATGTATATCAATCATGTGCGGAAACAGCCCTGCCCGGGATACTGGGCCCGGCGGGGTTTGTGGCAAGGTGGCCTGCGCCGTGTGAAGAATGAATTTCTGTTGTGATGCTGCGGGCAATGTCGGTAATCAGCGCGAAGGTCATCTGGTACGGGAGGAGTCCAAACATGATCACGCGCCGAGTTTTCGTCGGTCTGTCAGCGGCATTCGCGGTGGTGGTCGCCGCGACGACGCCCGCCCTGGCCGAAACGACCTTCGAAAGGATCAAGGCGACCGGAAAGATGGTCGTCGGCACCGAAGCCGCCTATCCGCCATTCGAGTTCATCCAGGATGGCCAGATCGTCGGGTTCGGCCGCGACCTTCTGGACGAGATCGCCAAGGCCTGGGGCGTCGAGGTCGAACAGCTCGACCTGCCCTTCCAGGGCATTCTGCCGGGGCTTCTGGCGGGGAAATTCGACTTTGTCGCGACGTCCGTCGGCATCAACGCCGAACGCGCGGCACGCTACGCCTACACGCTGCCCATCGCCGACAGCACCGCCTATGCGATCAAGAAGGCGGGCAATGCCGACATCGCGTCGATCGACGATCTGGCCGGCAAGGTCGTGGCCACGCAGCTCGCCTCGGCGGTCGATCCGGTGGCCAAGACGCTGGACGAGCAGTTGAAGGCAAAGGGCGAGGGTTTTTCGGAACTGAAGCTCTTCCCGACGTTCAACGACTCGTTCCTGGCGGTCGCGAATGGAACGGCGGATGCGGCGATGGCCGGCCTGCCTGTCCTGCAGAACCTGATGAACGAGCGTCCCGGTGTCTTCGAACTGGTCGGACGCGCCACCGATCAGCAGAGCCTGAACGCCTGGGTGGCCCGCCCCGAGGATCAGGATCTGCGCGACGCGATCAACAAAGTCATCCTCGATCTGAAGAAGAGCGGACGTTTCGCCGAAATCCAGCAGAAATGGCTGGGCATGACCTACGATCTGCCCGAAGAGGGTTATCTTCCCGACGGCGCCCTCTGACCTCGGCACGCGGCCCGGCACCGTCCCGGGTCGCGTCCCAGCATCGCCCCAGACAGGAGCACGCGCGTGGACTTCTCGCTTTCGGCCTTCGTCGATGCCTTTCCCAAGCTGCTTCCCGCAGCGATGACGAACCTTGCCATCGCGTTCGTGGCAATGGGGTCGGCGCTGGTCGGCGGCACGGTTCTGACGATCCTGCGGACCTTTGGAATCGGCCCGCTCAACCGTGTGATCGGCGCGCTGATCAGCTTCATCCGCGGCACGCCGATCCTCGTGCAGATCTTCCTGTTCTACTATGGCCTTCCCGCGCTCGGGCTGGATCTTTCGCCGGTGCAGGCGGGGGTTCTGGCGATTGCGCTGAACAGCGCGATCTTCATCACCGAGATCATGCGCGGCGGGCTGTCGAGCATGGACCCGGGGCCGGTCGAGGCGGCCATCGCGCTCGGCGTCGGTGCGCGGACGATCTGGGGGCGGGTGATCCTGCCGCAACTCTATATCCGTGTGCTGCCGCCCCTGGTGAACGAACTGACGATCATCGTGAAGGGCACCGCGCTTCTGTCGGTCATCACCGTGGTCGAGGTGCTGCGCACCGCCCAGCAGGTTGCCAACGCCAGCTTTCGGCCGCTGGAGGCACTGCTGGCGGCGGCGGTGGTGCTGTTCGCGCTCAACCTTGCCATCAGCCAGGTGGGTCGCGGGCTCGAGGCGCGCTTTGCGGCACGAAGGGGATAGGCCGATGACGCTCGATTTCTCGATCATCCTCGATAACTGGCAACTCTTCGCCTCGGGCCTTGTCGTCACCCTCGTCGTTTCCGTGATTGCCGTCGCCGCGGGCTTCGTCATCGCCATCCCGGTCGCGCTGATGGCGCTCTCGCACCGCCGGTGGCTGCGGATGCTGGCCAGCGCCTATGTGGAGTGGTTCCGCAACATCCCGTTCATCGTCGTCCTCTATATCTTCTTCTACGGCCTGCCCTTCGCCTGCCTGCGCCTGCCCGAGGTTGCGGTCGGTTGCGTGGCGCTGGCTTTCTACGCCGGCACCTATTTCTCCGAAGTCATCCGCGGCGCAGTGCTGGCGATTCCGAAGGGGCAGCTTGAGGCGGCGCGTGCGATCGGCATGTCCTACTTCATGGGCATGCGCGAGATCGTCGCGCCCCAGACGCTGAAAATCTTCCTGCCGCCGTCGACCAACACCGCCATTTCCATGATCAAGGAAACCTCGGTGCTCTCGACGATCACCGTGGCCGAGATCACCTATCAGGGGCTCGTCGTCCAGGGTGCGACCTTTGCCCCGTTCGAGGTGTTCATCACCACGGCCGCGCTCTACTGGCTGATCACCTCGGCCTTCGCCTTCGGGATGCACCGGATCGAGCGCGCCGCCGGTGTGGCACAGGGCGGCCAGCAGGCCAGGCAAAGCCTTGCCGACCGCTATCTTCAGATCGGCACGCGGAGGTACGAATGAGCCATCCCCTTCTGCGGGTCAGGCACCTGTCGAAGTCCTTCGGCAGCGTGGCGACACTGAAAGACATCAGCTTCGAGGTTGCGGCGGGCGAGGTGGTCTGCATCATCGGTCCTTCGGGCTGCGGCAAGAGCACGCTTCTGCGCTGCATCAACTACCTCACCTTTCCCGACGGCGGTCTGGTCGAGGTGGATGGCGCCTTCATCGGGCGCGAACCCGGGTCCGACGGCAAGACCAGGATGCAGCCCCGCAGCAGGATCGACCGGCTTCGCCCGCGGATGGGCTTCGTCTTCCAGCAGTTCAATCTGTGGCCGCACCTGACGGTGCTGGACAACATCACCCGCGGCCCCATCAAGGTTCAGCGCTGCCCGCGACCCGAGGCGGAGGCCCGCGCCCGTGTGCTGCTTGCCCGTTTCGGCCTGGCCGACAAGGCAGGGGCCTATCCGTCGGCGCTTTCGGGCGGCCAGAAACAGCGTGTCGCCATCGCCCGGGCGCTCGCCATGGAACCGAAGCTGATGCTCTTCGACGAGCCGACCTCGGCGCTGGACCCCGAAATCGTCAAGGACGTGCTGCTGTTCCTGCGCGAACTGGCCGACAGCGGCATGACCATGCTGATTGTCACCCACGAGATCGGCTTTGCCCGTCACGTGGCAGACCGCGTCATCTTCCTCGATGGCGGCCATCTCGCCGAGCAGGGGCCAGCCCGGCAAGTCCTTTCCGAACCCAGCAATCCCAGGCTGAGGGAATTCCTCGCCCAGATCAACTATGTGGCACCCCCCTCCGCCGCATCCGCCGCAACCAGTTGACACCGGAGACCCGCCCATGACCCGAGACCTCACCACCGCGCCAAAGCACGGCCACATGAGCATGCTCTATTCCACGGTCCACACCGATCTGGACACGCTGGACGCAGACATCGCGTTTCTCGGAATTCCCTACGGGTCGGCCTACACGCTGGCCGAGGTGACAAACGACCAGTCCCGGGCGCCGACGGCGGTGCGGCAGGCGACCGACCGCGCCGTCCGGCTGCTTGACCGCCACGACTTCGACATCGGCGGCACGCTCTATGACGGCCGCGACGTGCGCGCGGCGGATTGCGGCGACGTGACGGGCCATCCCTCGGACCCCAGGGCCCATTCCCGCAATGCCGAGGCCGCGGTGCGCAAGATCCTCGCCGCCGGCGCGCTGCCCCTGATCATCGGCGGCGACCACGGCATCCCCATCCCGGTGCTGCGGGCCTATGACGACCAGGGCCCGATCACGCTGATCCAGATCGACGCGCATATCGACTGGCGCGACCAGATCAACGGGGTCGAGGACGGGCTGTCGAGCCCGATCCGCCGGGCGTCCGAGATGGCGCATGTGAAGGAAATCTTCCAGATCGGCATCCGTGCCCAGGGCACCGCCCGCCCCGAGGAATATGCCGCGGCGCAGGCCTATGGCGCGAACATCATCACCGCCTACGAGTTGCACGAGAAGGGCATGAGGGCGATCCTCGACCGTATCCCTGATGGCGGGCGCTATTACCTGACCGTCGATGCCGATGGCGTGGACCCCTCGGTCATGCCCGGCGTCGCGGGGCCGGCCTTCGGTGGCGTCACCTACTGCCAGATGCGCGAACTGCTGCACGGGCTTGTGGCCAAGGGGCGCGTCGTGGGGATGGACATCGTCGAGATCACGCCCTCGAAGGACGTGAACCAGTTGACCGCTATTGCCGCCGGGCGCTTCTTCGTGAACCTGATCGGCGCGGCCGTCCGCGCGGGTTACTTCGACGAACGCATCTGCGGCCGCAAGAACGCGGCGGCAGCATGAACAGGGGCGGACCCGGCGAAGCCTGCGCGGCGCCGGCCCGGCCCGAGTCTCTCGCCCGACCGCAGTACCGGAGGACCCGAATGTCCACACCCGCTCCGAACCCCGATACCGCTGAGGCGGTCGTCTCGGTTCGCTCGCTTGGCAAGTGGTACGGGGCATTCCAGGTTCTGACCGATGTCACCCTTTCGGTCGCACGGGGCGAAAGGATCATCATCTGCGGCCCTTCCGGTTCGGGCAAGTCGACGCTGATCCGCTGCCTGAACCAGCTCGAGCAGCATCAGGCCGGACAGATCGTGGTGGACGGGATCGAACTCGGCCGGAGCGAAGCTGCCGCCCGGAAGGTGCGCACCGAGGTCGGGATGGTGTTCCAGCATTTCAACCTGTTCCCGCATCTCGATCTGGTGCAGAATTGCATGCTGGCGCCGGTGAGCGTGCGCGGCCAGTCACGGAACGAGGCCCGGGCCGCCGCGATGCACTACCTGCGCCGCGTTAGGATGGAGACCCATGCGCACAAGTATCCTTCGCAACTGTCCGGTGGCCAGCAGCAGCGCGCCGCGATTGCCAGGGCGCTGTGCATGGAGCCGCGGATCATGCTGTTCGACGAGCCGACCTCTGCCCTCGATCCCGAAATGGTGAGCGAGGTTCTGGAAACCATGCGCAGGCTCGCGGACGAAGGAATGACCATGCTGATCGTCACCCACGAAATGGGCTTTGCCCGGCAGGTTGCCGACCGTGTCGTCTTCATGGACCGGGGCCGGATCGTCGAGGAGGCCCCGCCCGCGCGGTTCTTCGACGCGCCGGCGCACGAACGGACGCGCCGCTTCCTCAGCCAGATCTTGCACTAGGGGGGCGGTCTCTATGTCGTCAGCCATGGCGCTTGTCGCCACCGGTGGCACCATCGCCTCGCGCTTCAGTGGCGAACACGGCGGGCTGCTCAGCACCGATGGCGCCGACGTGCTGCGCGGCATGGCCGGCCTGCCCGATGTCGCGCTGCGGGTCGAGGAGTTCTGCAACCTCGGCAGCAACCTGATCGACTTGCCGCTCGCTTTGCGGCTGTCGCGGCGCATCGCGGCGCTTCTGGCCGATCCGGATGTCTCGGGCTGCGTCGTTACCCACGGCACCGACACGATGGAGGAAAGCGCGTTCCTGGCCAGCCTCGTTGTCGGGTCGGACAAGCCCGTCGCCTTCACCGGTGCGCAGTTCGCGGCCGATAGCGCCGCGCCCGACGGGCCAGCGAATCTCGCGTCGGCCCTGCTTTACGTCGCCGCGCCCGAGGCGCGCGGCCTTGGCCCCGTGATCGTGTTCGACGGGCACGCCTACGCGGCCGAGGATGCGACCAAGATCGACGCGCAGGGGCGCGCCGCCTTCGACGGGCCGCACTGGGGGTCGGTCGCGCGCATCGGGTCGGACAGCGTCCAGGTGACCGCACAAGTCCCCCGCCGCGAAGCGATCGACGCGGCGGCGATCGTCACCGATGTCGCGCTGGTTCCGATGGCGATGGGCATGGGCGGGCGTTTCATCGACGGACTGGTCGCGGCCGGGGCGGCCGGGATCATCATTGAAGGGTTCGGCTGCGGCAACGCGACACCAGCGGTCGTGGCGGCGGTGGCCCGGGCGCGTGATCGTGGCGTGCCGACCGTCGTCACGACGCGATGTCTCAGAGGCGAAACCCGCGCCATCTATGCCGAGGGGGGCGGGCTGGACCTCCGGAACGCGGGTGCCGTTCTGGCAGGGCGGCTGCAAGGCAGAAAGGCACGTATCCTTCTTGCCCTGCTGATGGCGGCAGGGGCGGATCTAACCAAGGGGTTCGCCCGCTACCAGATTTGTGAGGACTGCGGGGCGGGCGCGGCCTGACGGCGATTCAGGCAATCTGCCCGGCTTCGACAGCTCCTCCACGGACCGACCGAACGCGAGACCGGCCCGCGCCTCGCCCCAGCCGTCAGCCGCTTTGCCGATGCCGACTCCTGGGGCGCGAAGCGCTCCAATGCCACCCGGACGTCCACCGCCTCCTCCGCTCGAAGCCAGGACGACCCCGTCTCGGGTTACCTCGTCGGTCGCGGGATCAGCGGCCCGGGCAAAGGATGCGTGAAGCGCGCCCATCCTCAAAACAGGAAAGGCAATGTGTCTGGCATCTCCCAGACCAAAGAGGCGACCTGCAGACCAACGGACATAGATCGTGGTTGGATTGCGCGATATGGGTCGGGCTGTTGCCGCTCTCGAAGATGACGGCGTCGGGCGCAGATACTTTGCGATACGCTCATGCGATGCGCCCGCAGAGAGGCATTGCCATCCTGCGACGGATGACAGGCGGCGGTTCAATTATCGTTGACGGCGCAGGCAGCCAACGGTCGAGGCACATGATGGTGAGAATGCCCGTCAACCGCAGTCTCGTGACTGGCGAAAGTCTGCGATTTGATCTGGTGGGCTCGGCGAGTGCCGTACCCACCATCAGTATGACCGCAACGGTGGAACTTGATGAACAGAAATACTGTTAGCGTAGCAGATGACCCTGCGATTCCGGCTGTGCCTTCCGTCGCGAGACTCTGCGGAAACCTGAATGTGGCCCAGCTTCTGTTCATCGTGCCGGGGCCTTGATGATGTAAGCGCCCTCCTTTGTGAATTCTTGTCGGCGCATTTCAGCACATTGAAGTGCGTCGGGGGGCAGTTACATCAGCTGAGCCCCGGAAGCCCGGGTGGAAACCCTGCGGTCAGTCCTCACGCGCTGCGCGCCAGACGGCATATTCCTGTTTCGCTTCGTCCTGAAGCGGGAAGTAGTCGAGCGTCGATGCGCCCTCCGCAATCCGTTCCAGCACGAATTCTTCTTCGATCTCCATCGCCAGCGAGGCTTCGGCGATCTCTTCCATGATATGCGCGGGGATGACGACAACGCCTTCGCCATCGCCCACCAGCACGTCGCCGGGCAGGACGGTGGCACCGCCGCAGGCGACGGGAACCTGACAGTCGACCGAGACATGGCGGCGCGACAGGGTCGCCGCGTTCGATGTCTGGTGGTAGACTGGCAGGCCGATCCGGCGGATGGCGGGGGTATCGCGCAGGGCGCCATCGGTGATGACCCCCTGACCGCCCCGCATCTTGACCCGCAGCGCGTAGATGTCGCCGATCGTGCCAGCATCGGGTTCGCCCCGGGCGTCGATCACCAGCACTTCGCCGGGCTGGATCCTTTCAACCGTGTCGCGCTGGACGTCGCCAGCCAGGTCGTGCAGGTCGGGCCGCATGGGCAGATAGCGCAGGGTCCGGGCGATGCCGAGAAGGCGTTTCGCGGGATCAAGCGGCTTGAGCCCGTTCAGAAAGCAGTTCTGATAGCCGCGCATCTGCAACTGGCTGGCAATGGTGGCAGTCGAGACCTTGGCGAGCATCCCGGCCACCGTGGCGGTCAGGGGCGTGCTGCTCTTGTGACGGATGTTCATGTGTGCTCCTGCAAAGGGGCGGCGGCTGGAACGAGGCGCCGGACAGCTCCGGCAATATCTCGGGATACGACTGCCCGCCCCGCGTTGAAAAGCAGCTCTGGTTCGACAGACATGGGCGGATCACGCGACAAACACTGTGCTATTCCTGATGCATTCCGCCCCGGGGGTGCGCGTGCGGCGGGGACCGATCCAGCAGAGGTGAAGATGCCAGAATTTCCCGCGTTCCCGATTCCGTCATCCCGCCACTTCATCAACGGCCGGTTCGACACGACAGCAGGCGGCCCCACCTTCGATGTGGTGGACCCCACGACCGAGGAGGTGATCGCCAAGGCCCAGCGTGGCAATGCGTCAGACGTGGCGCGTGCGGCCAAAGCGGCGGCGGACGCGTTCGCCAGCGGGGTGTGGTCGCGGGCCAGGCCCTCGTTCCGGCGGCAGGTGCTGTTCCGCGTGGCCGTGCTGATTGAAAAACGTTCGGACGAAATCGCCTATCTGCAAGCGCGGGAGATGGGCGATCCGGTGGGGCAATGGTCGGGTGCGATCAACTTCTGGGTGGCCCGATCGGCCCAGAACTTCCGCTTCTTCGCCGAGGAGCAGGAACTGGCTGGCGAACATGCCTTCAACCACGAAGATAGGCTGATGACCTATACGATGACCGATCCGGTCGGGGTCTTTGCGCTGATCACGCCATGGAACGGCCCCTTCATGCTGTCGACCTGGAAGATGGCGCCTTGCCTGGCCTATGGCAATTCTGCCGTGCACAAGCCGTCGGAACTGTCGCCCGTGTCGATCCATGTCCTGTGCGAAATCTTCCAGGAGGCCGGGCTGCCGGACGGCCTCTACAATACCATCATCGGCTATGGGTCCGAGGTCGGTCCGCCGCTGGTGACAGACACGCGCGTGGCCGGGGTGTCGTTCACGGGCTCGCGCCCGACGGCGCGCGACATCTCGGCACGAGTGGCCGGGTCGATCAAGCGCACCTCGTTCGAACTGGGCGGCAAGTCGGCGACCATCATCTTTGCCGACGCCGAGCTGGACCGCGCGGTGACGGAAGCAGCGGTTGCGATCTACAGCACCACGGGCCAGTCCTGCGTCGCAGGTTCACGCATCCTGGTCGAGAAAAGCATCTATGACGACTTCCTGACGCGGTTCGAGGCGGAATCGCGACGCTGGAAGATCGGCAATCCGCTGGACTCCGAAACGATGCTGGGGCCATTGGTATCGAAGGGGCAGTATGACCGGGTGATGGGCTACATCGACCTTGCGCGCAGTGAGGGGCGCATCCTCTTTGGCGGCGGCCGTCCCCCAGGGATGGAGAAAGGCTTCTTCATCGAGCCGACGGCGGTGGTCGAGGCTCCCAACTCGACACGCGTCTGCCGGGAAGAGATCTTTGGCCCCGTCGCGGTCATCCTGCCCTTCCGCGATGCCGATCATGCGCTGGAGATCGCCGATGATAGCGACTATGGGCTGGCGGGATATGTCTGGACCGGGTCGTTCGAACGTGCCCACTACGTCGCGCAACGGCTGCAAACCGGGATGATCTGGATGAATTCGGGTTTTGCGCGCGACCTGCGCCAGCCCCTCGGCGGGGTGAAGTCCAGCGGCCAGGGCCGGGAGGGCGGCAACTACAGCCGCGAATTCTATACCGAGACCCGTTTCGCCACCTTTCCGCTGACACCGCGCCGCGAGCGCTAGGTTTGCCACAATGACCGGGCGCCGGAACATCCTGTGAATCATGTGCGACCAGCTTCGGTTCGACTATCTGGGCTGTGCGGGGTATCCGGCGCTGAAGACCCCGAGCATCGACCGGCTGGCCGCGCAAGGCGTGCGGTTCACCAATGCCTATGTGCAGTCGCCGGTCTGCGGGCCGTCGCGGATGTCTGCCTATACCGGGCGCTATGTGCGCTCGCACGGCTCGATGCAGAACGGCGTGCCGCTGCGGGTCGGCGAACCGACCCTGGGGGACCATCTGCGCGGCCTTGGTGTGCGGCCAGTGGTGATCGGTAAGACGCATATGGTGGCGGACCGCGAGGGGATGGCGCGACTGGGAATCGACCCCGCCTCGATCATCGGAAAGCGGACGGCGGAATGCGGCTTCGATCCGTGGGAACGGGACGACGGCCTGCACCCCGACGGGTCCTATGACCCCGACCCGGCCTATGACGGCTATCTTCGCGCCGAGGGGTATGCGGTGGACAATCCCTGGCAGGACTGGGCCAACTCGGCCGAAGGCGAAAAGGGTGCGCTGCTGAATGGCTGGCTTCTTTCCCATGCCGACAAGCCGGCGCGGGTCGCCGGCGAACACTCCGAAACTCCCTACAGACCCGCCGGGCGATGGACTTCATCGCGGAAGCGGAGGCGCGGGGGCAGAACTGGTGCGCGCATCTCTCCTACATCAAGCCGCACTGGCCCTACATCGTGCCTGCACCCTACCATGCGATGTATGGCCCGCAGGACGTTCCGCCCGCCATGTGTGTTTCGGCGTGCAATTTTGACCCCGTTGGCGGGGTGATCGGCATCCAAAATTGACCCCCCTGATGGTTCATCTGACCGTCCGTTGCGAGGCAGCGGACGGAGGGGGAGTTGAAGCGGGTGGATACGATTGCGCGAGT
>NZ_JAYRPN010000143.1:0-19382 GCF_041911175.1 Tabrizicola sp. | reverse complement strand
AGTCGCCGGTCGGCCGGCGCCGCAAGGCGCGAGCCGCCCCCGGCCTTGATCGCCACTTTCGCGGCACCGGCAATCGCCTGCGCCGCCTCGACCAGCGCCGTGTCGTCGGCGGGGACCAGCGCCGGGAAGCGGGGGCGGTCGGGCAGCGCGTCCAGCCGCAGCGTCACCGGCGCTTCCTGCGTGTTCAGCGGCAGGTTCAGATAGAAGGGCCCGGGCCGCCAGGGATGGAAAACGGAGGACGCACCCTTCCGCAATCCATCGCGCAGGCTGCCCGGGCTATGCAGCGTGTAGGAGGCCCCCATCAGGGAGGTAATCTGGGAAAAGACCCCCTGTGCCGGCTTTGGCACCTGCTGCATGTTGTAGCCTTCGCCATGCGTCGTCTCGTCGCCGTAAAGGTGATAGACGCCGACGCCGTTGGAACTTGCCGCGAGCGAGGCCGCCATCGCCTGCAACGCGCCCGGCCCGATCGAGGTGACGACCGCCGGAACCTCGCGATAGACCCAGGAGAGCGCGGTCGCGGCATGGGCCATCTCGACCTCGTTGCGATACTGCCAGCACCGCAAAAGACCGGCGGCTTCGTAGACACGCAGCACTTCGGCGAGCGCGGTGGACCCGTGGCCGAAGATCGCCAGATACTTGGTCACGCCCTGCCGCATCAGCCCAAGGACCAGCGCCTCGACCAGGGGCAGGGACACCACCGACCCGGCGTCTTCGGTGCCGAGAAACGCCTGCAATCCACCTGCACCGGCGATCAGGCGCGCGCGCGCCTCGGGTGAGGCGACGTCGGCAAGGCGGGGCGGCATCCTGGTCATGACCATTCCCTGTCAGTCCAGCCGGATCGTCCGGCCCTCGCGCGCCGATTGCTCGGCGGCGAGTGCAAAGCGCAGGACCTGACGCCCCTCGGCGGCGGTCAGGACCGGAGGCGCGCCGGTCTTCAGGGCGTTGATGTAGTGGCGGGTCGACTGGATGAAGCTGTGTTCCCATCCGCTTGGCACGTCATAGCTGGTCAGCGCACCCTCGCGGTAGAGCGTGACCGGAGGCGTCGCCCCCAGCCGCCCATGCCCGCCGTTGATGAAGATCACCCCGGCGGTTCCGGTGATTTCCACCCGGTCGTCCTGGGCATAGTGTTGCGTCATCAGCTCCATCTCGGGCGAATAGACGATTTCCAGATTGCCGACCCGGTTGCCGGGGAAGCGGAAGGACACCATCGACTGCGCGTCGAAGCGGATGCCGCCCGGACCGTCACAATCGCCGATGAAGGCATGGACCTCTTGCGGGTTGCCCATGAAATGCCAGGCCAGCGCGAATTTGTGGTGGCCGTCGTCAAAGACCAGCGGCCCGCCCCCGGCATGGCCCTTTTCCTGACGCCAGGCATTCGCGGCGGCGGGCACCTCCCAGGCAGTCGCGCTGCGGGCGGGGTTCGACTTGATGCGGATCGAGAGCGGCGTGCCGATGGCGCCAGAGTCGACCAGCGCGCGGGCCTGCATCACCGGCGGGTAGAAGATGAAGTTCTCGAAGATCTTCACCGGGCGGTCATGCGCCTCGGCTGCGGCGACCAGCTGGTCGGCCTCGTCCATGTTCAGGCACATCGGCTTTTGCAGGCTGACGATCTTGCCCGCCGCCATCGCCTTCAGCGCCACGGGCAGGTGCAGGTGATGCGGCAGAAGGATTTCCACCAGGTCGACCTCGGGGCGGGCAAGGAAGGCGTCGATGTCGTCGTCAACCGCGACAGCGGGAATACCCCAGGCTGCGGCCTTCGCCCGCGCCTGGCCCGTGTCGCGGTCGCAGAGCGCCACGATCCGGGCATCGGGATTCTGCAGGTATTCGATGGCGTGCAGGTCCGAAATCCGGCCCGTGCCGATCAGTCCGACACGCAGCGGCGCCTTGGTCATGATGCATCTTTCCTTGTCAACGCGCCGGTTCCGGCGGCGGCCACGGTGCGGCCCAGTTCGTGCAGGCGGGCGTCGGTCACGCGGACCGAGGGGCCGGAGACGCCGATGGCCGCGACCATCGCCCCGGCATCGTCGTAGATCGGCCGCGCCACGCAGCGGATGCCGGGGGCGAATTCCTCGTCGTCGACGGCATAGCCGCGCGCCCGTGTGCGCTCCATCTCGTCGGACAGCGCCCGCCGCGTCGTCATCGTGCGCGGGGTGAAGGCGGGCAGGTCATCGGGCAGCCGCGCCGCGCCAAAGGCCAGGAAAGCCTTGCCAAGCGCGGTGCAATGCAGGGGCGACAACGCGCCGATCGGGTGATCCACCTTCAAGGGCAAGGGCGAATCGACCTTGTCGATGTACCAGACCCGCGTGCCGACCAGCACCGCCATGTGGGCGCATTCGCCGGTCTCGGCGACCAGAGCCTCCAGCGCGCCGCGCCAGGCTTCCTTGACCGCGACGATTTCTTCCAGCGTGTGCTCCGACCGCGCGGCCCCCGCCAGGCGCGCGCTGGGGCTGTAGCGGCGGCTGTCGTCCTGGACCGCGTAGTCCATCGCCACCAGCGTCTTCAGCAGATGTGCGGCGTTGGACTTGTCAATGTCCAGCGCCTCGGCCACATCGGTCAGGCGCACCGGGCCCGGCTGGCCAGTCATGTAGGTCAGGGTTTCAAGACCACGGGACAGGGATTGCAGCAGTCGCATCTTGGGAACTCCGGGGGAGAGGGGCATAGTTTGCGCTATGTTAAACCAGTTGTTTGACATAGCGCAACTTTCTACCGCCTCTCCACCATTTCTACCGATAAGTTGCCCATCTTGGCGCCGTATGCAATAGTTTTGTTGACATGGTGGCAATTTCTGGCGATGAAAGGCAAGACGGCCGAATAAAGTGCCGCATATGTAAACTTCTTGGGAGGAAGACATGAACCAGATCAGTCGGCGCGGAATGCTTCTCGGCTCGCTTGCCATTCCCGTGCTGTCCATCGGCCGCATGGCCTGGGCGCAGTCGGGCGAAGTGACTATCAGCCACTATTTCACCGGCGAGCTGGGCCTGAAGGCCTTCAACGCGCAGATCGCCAAGTTCACCGAGGCGACCGGGATCAAGATGGTCGACAGCCCGGTCGGGCACGAGGATTTCAAGACCGACATCCTGGTGCGGGCGGCGGGCAACAGCCTTCCCGACGTGTTCAGCTACTGGGCCGGGGCGCGCGTGCAGTTCATCGTCGATTCGAACGCGCTTCACCCGATTGACGAGATGTGGGCGGCGAACGGACTTGACGCGGTGATCGCGAAGCCCGTGGCCGACAGTGCGACGCTCTACAACGGCAAGCGCTATCTGGTGCCGATGAACTACCACTATGCGGGCATGTTCTACAACGTGAAGGTGCTGGCTGACGCCGGGATGACCGCGCCGCCCGCGACCTGGGAGGAGTTCCTTGCCCTCTGCGAGGCGCTGAAGGGCAAGGGTGTCGCGCCGATTGCGCTGGGGTCGAAGAACCGCTGGCCGGCGCAGTTCTGGTTCGACTACCTGCTCTTGCGCACCGCCGGGCCGGATTATCGGGCGAAGCTGATGTCGGGCGGGGCGAAGTATTCCGACCCCGAGGTCGCCGCCGCGCTGGCGATGTGGAAGGAGCTGTTCGACAAGGGCTATTTCGTCGCCAATGCCAATGCCGACGACTGGACCGACGCTTCGGACAAGGTGGCGCGGGGCGATGCGGCGATGACGCTGATGGGTACCTGGATCACCGGCTACTGGAACGGCAACGGGCTGGTGCCGGGGCAGGACTACGACTTCTTCGAATTCCCGAAGGTCAAGGACGGCGTGGCCCATGCTGCGGTCGGCCCGGTCGACGGACTGGTGATCGCGGCCAATGCGAAGAATGTGGAAGGAGCCGAAAAGTTCCTGGCCTTCATGGTCTCGGACGCCGGGGTGCAGGCGGACTGGGCCAATGCCCAGGGCGCGCTGTCGGCCAATGTGAACGTCGACCCGAAGAGCTACAACGCGGTGATGCAGAAGGCCGCCGCGACCGTAGCCGCCGCCGAGGCCTTCGCCTTCAACTACGACCTCGCCACCCCGCCGCCGGTGGCGGAAGTGGGTCTGTCGATGTTCACCCGCTTCATCGACGACCCCTCGCAGGCCGACGCCATCCTGGCGCAGGTTGCAACCGACGCCGAAGCCGCGTTCAAACAGTAGCGCAGGCAGCAGTGAACCGGCGGGCCGCCCCTTGCGGGCGGCCTGCGCGACCCGAAGGGCAAGGACGGCATGGAACAGCACAACCGCTTCTGGCGCGTGGCGCTTCTGGCGCTGCCGCTGGCCGTCTTCGGCCTGTTCGTCGTCTGGCCGCTCTTCAGCTCGTTCTACTACAGCTTCACCGACTGGAACGGCTTCAACCCCGACTACAGCTTCG
Organism: Tabrizicola sp.; assembly: GCF_041911175.1. Classification (GTDB taxonomy): domain Bacteria; phylum Pseudomonadota; class Alphaproteobacteria; order Rhodobacterales; family Rhodobacteraceae; genus Tabrizicola. The sequence continues at coordinate 15,047 of NZ_JAYRPN010000143.1, read as the reverse complement.
TCGGCTTTGCCAATTTCGCGAAGATCACGACCGACCGGCTTTTCCTGCACGCGGCGCTCAACACCGCGATCTGGATGGCCGCCGCCATCGTCCTGCCGACGGCCCTTGGGCTGGTGCTGGCGCTGCTCCTCGATTCCCGGGTGCTGGGCGCGCGCGTGTTCAAGAGCATCTTCTACCTGCCGATCTGCCTGTCCGCCGTCATCGTCGGGCAGATCTGGACCTGGATCTACCAGCCCGACTGGGGCCTTCTGAACACGGTCATCGGCCAGGTCACGGGCGAGAAGTTCGCCTATGCCTGGCTGGCCAAGCCCGGCAGCGCGCTCTGGTCGGTGATCATCGCCTGGTCCTGGCAGCAGACCGGCCTGTCGATGGTGATCTACCTGGCGGGACTGACGGCCATTCCCGGCGACCTGCTGGAGGTTTGCGAGATCGAGGGCGCGACGCCCTGGCAGCGGTTCCGTCGCGTCGTCCTGCCGCTTCTGGCGCCGTCGACAGTGGTGGTGGTGGCGCTGTCGGTGATCAACTCGCTGAAAGGTTTCGACATTCTCTACATCATGACCGGCGGCGGGCCGTTCAACAGCTCTGACACGCTGGCGATGCACATGTACAACGAGAGCTTCAAGAAATACCTCATGGGCTACGGCTCGGCGATATCGGTGGTGCTGTTCCTGATCGCGATGGCGATCATCGGCCTCTACTTCCGGCAATTGCGCAAGGTGGACCGCATCTATGGCTGATCTTGCCGCGAAGGGCCGCTTCAACCCCTGGCCCGCCACCATCTTCGCGATCCTGCTGGTGTTGGCGGTGCTGTTCCTGTTGCCCACTGTCGGAGTGCTCCTGTCGTCGATCAAGACCACGCGGGACATCTCGATGGGGGATCTGTGGTCGCTGCCGCATGGCCTCTACCTCGGCAACTTCGCCGAGGTGATGGGCAACCCGGCCGTCCATCGCTATTTCCTGAACACGCTTCTGGTGACGCTGCCTGCCACCGCCGTGTCGATCACCCTTGGCGCACTTGCGGGCTATGTCTTTGCCAAGCTGCCCTTCCGCGGATCGAACGCGCTGTTCCTGGCCATCGTGGCCGGGATGTTCTTTCCGCCGCAGGTCATCCTGGTGCCGCTCTTTCGCCTCTTCAACGGGCTGGGGCTGATCGACACGCTCTGGCCGGTCATCATCGTCCATTCCGCCCTGGGCATCCCGATCTGCGTCCTGATGATGCGCAACTTCTTCGCAACCGTCCCGAATGCCCTGCGCGAAGCCGCGATCATGGAGGGGGCGTCCGAATGGCAGGTGCTGACCCGCGTGGTCCTGCCCTTGTCGCTGCCCGCACTGGCGGTTCTGGCCACGCTGCAGTTCACCTGGATCTGGAACGATTTCCTCTGGCCGCTGATCTTCACCCAGTCCGACGACAAGCGCACGATCATGATCGGCATCGTGAACCTGAAGGGCCAGTATTCCGTCGCCTGGGGGGTGCAGGGCGCGCTGTCGCTGGTCGCCAGCCTGCCGACGCTCCTCGTCTTCCTCTTCTTCCAGCGCTTCTTCATCAAGGGCATGACAATGGGCGCGGTCAAAGGATAACCCGTGGCACAGCTTCAACTTTCGAACCTCCGCAAATCCTTCGGCCCGGTGCAGGTCATCAAGGGGCTGGACCTAGGCATCGCCGATGGCGAGTTCGTGGTCTTCGTCGGACCATCGGGGTGCGGCAAGTCCACCACGCTGCGGATTATCGCGGGGCTGGAGGATGCGACCTCGGGCACCATCGCGCTGGACGGGCGCGATGTGACCCGCGCCCGCCCTGCGGACCGGGGCATCGCGATGGTGTTCCAGTCCTACGCGCTGTTTCCGCACATGACGGTGGCCGACAACATCGGCTTCGGCCTGCAGCTGCAGCGCCTGGACCGGACGGTAGTTGCCGCGCGCGTCGCCGAGGTGGCCGAGACGCTGCACCTGACACCCCTTCTGGCACGCTATCCCCGCGAATTGTCGGGCGGCCAGCGCCAGCGCGTCGCCATCGGCCGCGCCATCATCCGCAATCCGAAGGTGTTCCTGTTCGACGAGCCGCTGTCCAACCTGGATGCCGCCCTGCGTGTCCAGATGCGGCTGGAGATCGCCCGCCTGCACCAGCGGCTGCGCGCGACAATGGTCTATGTGACGCATGACCAGGTCGAGGCGATGACCCTGGCCGACCGGATCGTGGTGTTCAACGATGGCCGGATCGAACAGGTCGGCAAGCCGATGGAGTTGTACGAAAACCCGGCCAACCGCTTCGTGGCGGGCTTCATCGGGGCACCGGCGATGAATTTCCTTCCGGTCCGCCTTGGCGGCGGGCGTGTCGACAGCCCCGGACTCGCCCCTGTCGCAGCGCTCCCCGGCAAGGCGTCGGCGGTGGAGCTTGGCCTGCGTCCCGAGCACCTTGCCGTCGCCTCCGGGCCAGAGGCCGACATCCGTGGCGAGGTGGAACTGGTCGAACGGCTTGGGGCCGAGACCTATGCCCATGTGCGCGTGCCGGGGCAACCAGCGGACCTGACCCTGCGCCTGCCCGGAGAGACCGACCATCGCCCCGGCGCGCCCATCGCGATCACGGTCGACTGGTCCCGCGCGAAGTGGTTCGACGCGGATGGCCGGGTGGTTTGATCTGGTCGATCGGCCTGCACGCCAAGACGGCGTGTACCGCCCCTGCGCCCGGATCAGTCCAGTGCATCCTTTGCGATGCCGCCGCGGACCTTCCGGAATTGCCGCGGTTTCCGACACGTCGGCGTGGCGCGCGGCGGCCTTGCGCGACGGTGGCAGAATTGGAAGGCTGCGTCGCTTTCGACGACACGGTGATCGAGTTCGAAGGCCTTCTCGCCTCCCCCAAGTCTTTCCGCTGACTGACATTCCCAAAATGTCTCGCCATCGCGCCCGGCGCAAGTCGGGTCAGGCTTTTCGTCCAATCCGCGAGCAATGTGCAGGGCGTAGCGCTATCGCGCAGAGGCACGCGCCATTCAGCCGACGACACGTTGTTCTGACTTCGCCAACTGGTCGACGATCTCCGTGACGCCAAACCGGACCGGATGACAGGCGGGAACGCCGTGTCTTTCGGGCAGGTCGGAAAGCGCGGCGCGTGCAGCGGCTTCCGCAGGAGAAGAAGACGCGCGGATATTGGTGGTCTGCTTGCCGGGCTGATGCTGGGCCTGTTGTCAGGCTGATCGATACACGCAACGCAAGGTCGTTGCATTTGAAGCTCGCCAAGGTCCCGGGCTGGACGCCCTCGTCCCGTCCCCAACGGTCGCCAGTGACACCCGCGGCGGGCCTTCGTCGCGGCAGTCATGATGGTCCTGCCTTGACGAGCCGTTCGGCTCCGAATACCTACCACCTGCAACGCGGGCGTTGTGTAATGGTAAGACCCCTGCCTTCCAAGCAGGAGACGCGGGTTCGATTCCCGCCGCCCGCTCCATCCTCTTCCTTTCGACGCTCTTCCGATGTCCACTGTGGACATGCGGATCGGTCCCCATGATTACAACGGGTTGGCCGCGGACGTTAGGATTTTGGAAAGGATTGGCCTGACCGTCGACGGAATGTCATGCCTCCCCCGTATCATGGCGCAAAGGCGAAGGAGACCTGCGCATGATCGATGACCACGACCACGGGCCCGAGGGGCTTGCCGCGGACCTGCCGCATCTGACGCGGCGGCGGATTCTGGTGACGGGGCTGGCGATGGGCGGGGCGGCGCTGTCGCTTTGGGCCGCGCGGGGCGGGGCGGCGACGGTGACGGGCACGGCGGCGGACGGGTCGGTCTGCGTGGCGAACCCGGCCGAGACCGAGGGGCCGTTCCCGGCGGATGGCACCAATGTCCGCGAGGGGCAGACGGTCAACATCCTGACCGAGGAAGGCGTCATCCGCGAGGATATCCGCACCAGCATCGGCGGGCTGACCCCGGTGGCCGAGGGCGTGCCGGTGGTGCTGGAGATCACGCTGGTCGATGTGGGCCGGGCCTGTGCGCCCCTGGGCGGGATGGCCGTCTATGTCTGGCACTGCGACGCCGAGGGCATCTACTCGATCTATGCCGCCGAGGACCGCAACTACCTGCGCGGGGTCGGGATCACCGACGATCAGGGCCGGGTGCGCTTCACCACGGTCTTTCCGGCCTGCTATGACGGGCGCTGGCCGCATATCCATTTCGAGGTGTTTTCAAGCGCCGAGATGGCGGTCTCGGGCAAGGCCGCGCTGCTGACCTCGCAATTCGCGCTGCCGGAGGCCGAGTGCCGGGCGGTCTATGGCGCAGAGCCGCTTTATGCGGCGAGCGTGGGGAATCTGGAGCGGGTCAGCCTGTCGCGGGACGGGATTTTTCGGGATGCGTCAGAGCAGGAGCTGGCGGCGCAGATGCTGGGGTTGGAGGGGAATCCCGCGGAGGGGTATCGAGCCACCGGGCGGGTGGGAGTCGTGGTGTGACCGGGATTGCTCGTCGATGACGTCGTCACTCCTCGCGGGAGGCACGTCCGACGAGGAGACGAAGTCGAACGAGGAGGTATCGGGTCAGAGGTTCTCCGCCTGCGGGAAGCCCAGCGCGTGATAGCCTCCGTCGACGTGGATGATCTCGCCCGTCGTGCAGGCACCGTAGTCGGAGCAGAGCCAGACCGCCGTCCCGCCGATCGCCTCCAGCGTGGCGTTGGCGCGGAGGGGGGCGTTTTCCTCGGTGTGGCGGAAGGTGGCGCGGGCGCCGCCGATGGCGGAACCGGCCAGCGTCTTCATCGGGCCGGGCGAGATGGCGTTGACGCGGATCTTCTGCGGCCCGAGGTCGTTCGCCAGGTAACGGGTGGCCGATTCCAGCGCGGCCTTGGCCACGCCCATCACGTTGTAGTTCGGCGAGACGCGGTTCGAGCCCTGGAAGGTGAGCGTCAGGAGCGTACCGCCGTTCGGCATCAGGGGCTCGGCGCGGCGGGCGACGTCGATGAAGCTGAAGCAGGAGATATTCAGCGAATTCAGGAAGTTGCCGCGCGTGGTGTTCACGAACCGGCCCGTGAGTTCGTTCTTGTCGGAAAAGGCGATGGCGTGGATCACGAAGTCCAGCGACCCCCAGCGGCGGCCGACCTCGCCGAAGCAGGCGTCGAGACTGTCTTCGTTGGTCACGTCGACGTCGATCAGGAAGTCCGACCCGACCGAGGCCGCCAGGGGCTGCACCCGCTTGCCGAAGGCGTCGCCCTGGTAGGAGAAAGCCAGCTCTGCGCCCTCTGTCGCCAGGGCCGAGGCGATGCCCCAGGCGATGGAACGGTCGTTCGCCACGCCCATGACAAGCCCGCGCTTGCCCTGCATCAGATTGGCCATGATGGCTCCTAGCGCTGGAATTTCGACATGACGAGGGTGGCGTTGGTGCCGCCGAAGCCGAAGCTGTTCGAGAGCACGCTGTCCAGCTGCACGTTCTCGCGCAGCGTGGTCACGATCTCGCCGGGGTCAAGCGCCGGGTCGGGGGTGATGACGTTGGCGGAAGCGGCGATGAAGTTGCCGTTCATCATGATCAGCGAATAGATCGCCTCCCATACGCCCGCGCCGCCGAGGCAATGGCCGGTGAGCGATTTGGTCGAGGCGATGGCGGGCGTCGTGCCGCGCCCGAAGACACGGCGGATCGCGTCGACTTCGGTGATGTCGCCGACAACCGTGCTGGTGCCGTGGCTGTTGATGTAGTCGATCTTCCGACCCTTTGGCAGGGTGGAGAGCGCCAGCCGCATCGCCCGCTCGCCGCCTTCGCCACTGGGGGCCACCATGTCGTAGCCGTCGGAGGTGGCGCCGTAGCCGGTGACTTCGCCATAGATCCTGGCGCCGCGGGCGAGGGCGTGTTCCAGTTCCTCCAGCACCACGACCCCGCCGCCGCCGGCGATGACGAAGCCGTCGCGGTTGGCGTCATAGGTGCGGGACGCGGTTTCCGGCGCGTCGTTGTACTTGCTGCTCATCGCGCCCATCGCGTCGAAGAGGCAGGAGAGCGTCCAGTCCAGTTCTTCCCCGCCACCGGCGAAGACGATGTCCTGCTTGCCCATCTGGATCAGCTCGGTGCCGTTGCCGATGCAGTGGGCCGAGGTGGAGCAGGCGGAGGTGATCGAGTAGTTGACGCCCCGGATCTTGAACGGGGTGGCGAGGCAGGCCGAGACGGTGGAGGACATGCCCTTGGTCACGCCGAAGGGGCCGATGCGCTTCGGGCTGCCGGTCTCGCGGACGATGTTGTGGGCCTTGAAGAAGGATTTGGTCGAGGGGCCGCCGGAGCCGACGATGATCCCGGTGCGGTCGTTGGAGATGTCGGTCTCGGAGAGGCCGCTGTCCTTCACCGCCTGGTCCATGGCGATGAAGGTGTAGGCCGCCCCGTCGCCCATGAAGCGCAGGTCGCGCTTGTCGATATGGTCTTCCAGCACGATGTTCGGCTGGCCATGGACCCGGCAGCGGAAGCCATGTTCGGCATAGTCGGGGGCGAAGACGATGCCGGATTTCCCGGCGCGGAGGCTGGCCTCCACCTCGGCGGCATTGTTGCCGATGGACGAGACGATCCCGATCCCGGTGATGACGACGCGGCGCATGGGGCCTCCCTTGGTCAGTTAAGGCCTGTTTACGGGAGAGGGGGGGAGGGGGCAAGGAGGTTGGGGAGGCGGTGGCCGATGCTCATGAGGTTACTTTTTGGCTTCCCGCGCCCCGACAAGGAAAAAGACTCCCCCGCCGATGCAAGCCCAAAGGAAGACCAGGGCCAGAGGCGGTATTTCGATGCCCGTGTTCAGGTGCGCATTCGTCCATGTACCCACAAGTGATGGGAGGAAAAGAAAGCCAAACGCGGATAATGACGCAGACAATCGTGCGCAAACCGGGGCAGAGAGTCGAAGTGCCAAGCCAAGGAAGTGCCCCGCTAGGCTGCCCAACAGAATGCCGACATAGAGACTGGACAGGAAGACCAGCAACCCAATGCCCCGCGATGGCTGGTTATCCAGCATGATGTAGACCGAGACGGCGGCCAGGATGGCGATTCAGACAAGCCATTTCTGCCTTGGGAGCTTCCTGAAATAATCAACCATCGTGGGGGCACGCTAGCACGAGCGAAACACCTTGTGGCTGCGATTTCTGGCCTCACGCCTCGCTCAGCGCGACCTTCATGTCCTTGACGATGTAGATCACCTCGCCGTCGGCCTCGACGATGCCGTCGGCGACGCCCATCGTCAGGCGGCGGGTCTGCAAGGCCTTGGTGAAATCCACCTTGTAGGTGAGCCGCTTGCGGTCGGGGCGGACCATGCCGGTCAGCTTGACCTCGCCCACGCCAAGCGCATAGCCGCGGCCCTGCCAGCCGCGCCAGCCGAGGTTGAAGCCGGTGAGCTGCCAGAGGCCGTCGAGGCCGAGGCAGCCGGGCATGATCGGGTTGCCGGGGAAGTGGCATTCGAAGAACCAGAGATCCGGTGTGATGTCGAATTCGGCGACGACATGGCCCTTGCCATGTTCGCCCCGGTCTTCGGAAATGTCGGTGATCCGGTCCATCATCAGCATGGGCGGCGCGGGAAGCTGGGCATTGCCGGGGCCGAAAAGCTCGCCCCGCGAACAGGCCAGAAGTGCTTCCTTGTCGAAGAAGGTCGGATACGACGCCATCCCTTGTGGTCCCCCATTTGCCCCTTCACCCTCCCTAGCATTCGCGGGCGAAGACTGGCAAGTCTGGCGGCCAGGCGCGGGAGGCGAAGCATGACGGCGTTGCAGCGGTTCATCACGGCAAGCGGGATGACCAACCTGGCGGACGGGATCGCGGTGGTCGCCTGGGGCTGGATCGCCTCGCTTCTGACGCGGGATGCGCTTCTGGTCGCGCTGGTGCCGGTGGCGCTGCGGCTGCCCTGGTTCCTGCTGGCGCTGCCTGCCGGGCTGGTGACCGACCGGGTCGACCGGCGGCGGCTGATCCTGGCGATGGACGCGCTGCGGGCGCTGGCCTTTCTGGGCGCTGCTTTCGCGCTGTGGGCGGCGCTGCCCTTGGGGGTGGCCCCGGAGAAGGGAGTGTCGGCGCCGGTCCTCTACTGGTCGCTGCTGCTGGCGGCCTTCGTGGTGGGCGGCGCCGAGGTGTTTCGCGACAATGCGGCGCAGACCATGCTGCCCGCCCTGGTATCGAAGGACCGGCTGGAGCGGGCGAATGGCCAGTTGTGGAGCGCCGAGCTTCTGACCAACGCGCTGGTCGGCCCGGCGCTGGGGGCGTTCCTGATCGGGATTTGGCTGCCCTTGGCCTTCGGGCTGAACGCGGCGGCCTACGGGCTCGCGATGCTGATGGTGGCGGGGCTGGCCGGGCAGTTCCGCGCGGTGCGGACGGACCGGCGGGGCTGGAAGGCCGAGTTGGGCGAGGGGATCGCCTTCCTGCGCGGGGTGCCGCTGTTGCAGGTGCTGGCACTGACGACGGGGTTCTGGAACCTGTTCCACCAGATGATCGTGATCGGCATGGTGCTGCACGCGCAGGAGAACCTGGGACTTTCGGCGCAGGTCTATGGGTTGACCCTCGCGGGCGGCGCGGTGGGCGGGATCGCCGGAAGCCTTGCCGGTGAAGGGATCGCGCGCAGGCTGGGCGCGGCGCGGACGATGCAATGGATGCTGGCGGCCTCTGGCCCCTGTTTCCTGGCGATGGCGGTGGCGCCGGGGGCCTGGACGCTGGGCCTGTGCCTTGCGGTGATGGAGTTCACCGGCTTCGTCTGGAACGTGGTCTCGGTCAGCACGCGGCAGCGGTTGATCCCGGATGCGCTGCTGGGCCGGGTGAACAGCCTGTACCGGCTGCTGGCCTGGGGCATGATGCCGGTGGGGTTGGTCCTGTCGGGGCTTGTGGTGTCGCTGGGTGAGGCTTTCATGAGCCGGGGGACGGCTCTTGTGCTGCCCTTCTGGGTCGCCGGTCTGGGCTCGGTGCTGGTCGCGGCGCTGGTCTGGGCCGCGATTGCGCGCGGATTCGCGGGGATTTCCCGCTGAAACCCACGATTCCGCATTGAAAGGGTCGGCTTCGCGGCCCTATATCGGGGTAGACATCCCGAGAGGCCGCAGTTGACCGGACCGGACCGCAGCGCAGACTGGTTGAAGGCGGGGGGCCTGCGCCCCACGCGGCAGCGGCTTGCGCTGGCCGAGCTTCTGGTCGGCGACGGGATGGACCGGCATGTCACGGCGGAAAGCCTTTATGCCCTGTCGCTCGGCACGGATGAGCGGGTCAGCCTGGCGACGGTCTACAACACGTTGCGCGCCTTCTGCGAGGCGGGGCTGATGAACGAGGTCGTGGTCGACGGCTCGAAAAGCTATTTCGACACCCGCACCGACGACCACCCGCATTTCTACTGGGAGGACAGCCACATGCTGACCGACGCCCCGGCGGAAGAGCTGGAGATCGCCGCCCTGCCGCAGGTCCCGGCAGGCATGGCGGTCAGCCGCGTGGACGTGGTGATCCGGCTGCGCAAGGCCTGAAGCCTCAGAACCACTGGCCGGGTTCCATAAGGCCCAAATCCATCAGCTGCTGGCTGGTCCAGTCGAACCGCACCGAGTTGGGCCAGCGGAAGGTCGGGATCGCGTGGCGCGAGCCGGGGTTGGTGCGCAAGGCCTTGGCGGTGCGGAAGGAACAGACCGCCGCCGTCAGGTTGTGGTGCCAGCGGCAGGAATAGGTGTTCATCTCGTCGTCATTGAGCGTGAAGTCGTGCAACAGCTTCAGCCCCGGCCTGGCGCGGAACAACGAGATACGGTCGATCCGGCGCTTTGCGTAGGGGATATGCTCCTCGAACCGCCAGCGCAGGCCGCCGAAGAAATCGAGCTGGCGGTCCCTGGGTTGCCAGTCGCTGGCCGCGTCCTTGCGGGCCAGTGCGTAGTAGCCTTTCCGGTCAAGCCAGGCATCGTCCAGCGCCACCCCGTCCGGGTTGCGGCCGAGGTCGCCTGCGTAAAGGTCGACCACCGTGGTCAGCATCGCCTCGCGTCGTTCCTCGGCGTGGAAGGTCAGCATCTCGCGGACGCGGCGGGTCTCCATGAAGGGGAAGACCAGGAATTCGGCGTTGTGGCAGTAGTGCAGCCAGGTGCCGGGAAACCGGGCGATGGTGGCGTTGACGGCCTGGACCAGTGCGCCCTCGGCGAAGACGTCATGGGTGACGACGTGGATGCGGTCGTCCAGTCCGGGTGCGATGGTCACGCTGTCGGGGGCAAGCAGCACCACGTCGCGAAAGCCGCTGGCCTGCTGGTGGGCGAGGGTTTCGTTGAGCGCCACGTCGTCCTCGGCCAGGACCAGCGACAGCGGGCCGCGGCCCAGGTCGGCGCGCTTTCGGTCGAGAAGGTCGGCAAGGCTGGGGTAGCGCATCATGGGGTCCGGCAAGGGTCGCGCGGCAGGGTCGGCGATCCGGGCGGGCGATGCAAGGTGTCGCGAAGGGGGCGGGATCGGTCGGGAGCGGATGGCTTCGGGTGGCGCAGCGGGGTGAGACTGGGCGGGGGTTGATGGAGGATGCGATGGGCGGGGTCGAGACGGGCGGGTGCCTCTGCGGGAAGGTGCGCTTCAGCACGACGGGGCCGCTACGCGAGGTGATCTTCTGCCACTGCTCCCAGTGCCGGAGGCAGTCGGGGCTGTATTTCGCGGCGACCAGCGTGGCGGCGGAGGCGCTGGACCTGTCGGGCGCCGAGCACATCACCTGGTTCGCGGCATCCGACTTCGCGAAGCGAGGCTTCTGCGCCACCTGCGGGACGATCCTGTTCTGGAAGCCGAACGGCGAGGCGCGCTATGCCGTGCTTGCCGGGGCCTTCGACCGACCGGACTGCCTGCATCCGGGCTATCACATCTGCACTGCGGGACGGCCAGAGTTCTACCGGATCGACGACGGGTTGCCTCAGTACAATGGAGATGGGCCGGATGTAGTGACGGCGGCGGGGTGAAGCGTTGCCGGTCGGGACGGATGGGTGTAGATGCCCGGTCTATTCCCCGATGGTGCGACCCGCATGACCGATGTGAAGAAGCTTTTCGTCAAGACCTACGGTTGCCAGATGAACGTCTATGACAGCGAGCGCATGGCCGAGGCCCTGGGCGCGAAGGGCTATGTCACGACCGATGTGGTGGAAGAGGCGGACATGGTGCTTCTGAACACCTGCCACATCCGCGAGAAGGCGTCGGAGAAGCTGTATTCCGACCTTGGCCGACTGCGGGGACTGAAGGCCGCGAAACCCGGGATGAAGGTCGGCGTCGCGGGCTGCGTGGCGCAGGCCGAGGGCGAGGAGATCCTGCGCCGGTCGCCGGTGGTGGATCTGGTCGTCGGCCCACAGGCCTATCACCGGCTGCCCGCGATGGTGGAAGGCGGGGGGCGGCAGGTCGATACCGACTTTCCGGTCGAGGACAAGTTCACCCTGCTGCCCGAGCGCAAGGCCCTGCGCGGCCCCACGGCCTTCCTGACGGTGCAGGAGGGCTGCGACAAGTTCTGCGCCTTCTGCGTGGTGCCCTATACCCGCGGGGCCGAGGTCAGCCGCCCGGTCGCCCGCCTGCTGGACGAGGCGCGGGGGCTGGTGGCGCAGGGGGTGCGCGAGATCACGCTCCTGGGCCAGAACGTCAACGCCTATCACGGCGAGGGATCGGGGGGCACATGGGGCCTGGCGCGGCTGGTGCGGGAACTGGCGCAGGTCGAGGGGCTCAAGCGTCTCCGTTATACCACCAGCCACCCGAACGACATGGATGATGACCTGATCGCCGCGCATGGCGATCTGGCCGCCTTGATGCCCTACCTGCATCTGCCGGTGCAATCGGGCTCGGACCGCATCCTGAAAGCGATGAACCGCAAGCACACCGCCGAGGCCTATCTGCGGCTGGTCGAGCGCATCCGCGCCGCACGACCCGACATCCTGCTGTCGTCGGATTTCATCGTGGGCTTCCCCGGCGAGACCGAGGCCGATTTCCGGGCAACGATGGACCTGATCCGCGCGGTCGGCTTCGGGGCGGCCTTCAGCTTCAAGTATTCCGCGCGGCCCGGCACCCCGGCGGCAGAGAAGACCCCTGTGCCCGCCGACGTGGCCGATGCAAGGCTGCAAGCGTTGCAGGCGCTGATCACCGCCCAGCAGCACGCGGCGCAGGAGGCGATGGTCGGGCGCGAGGTGCAGGTGCTGTATGAAAAGGCGGGTCGCAAGCCCGGACAGATGGTCGGCAAGTCCGATCACCTGCATGCCGTGCATGTCGAGCATCCCGAGGGGCGAGTAGGACAACTGCAGCTTGTGCGCGTGACCGCCTCGGCCTCGAATTCGCTGGCCGCCGTGCCGGTCGGCGGGGGGCTATAGGCACTGCGGTCTGTTGCACATGCGCAAGATTGCCGGATAAATGCGAAGATTCGGGGTAAGAAAGCCGATCCTGCCAGAAGAATTCCTTCTCGCTGACCGAATTGATCTGCTTTATTGCCTTCAACACCAAGGCTGACTCGGCCGGGTCAAGATCGAGGAGTGGGGCATTGATGAATCTGAGGAGCATGCTTCGGCACGCCCTGGCTGTCTGTGTGGCCAGCGGTTGCCTGGTCATGGCGCCGATGGCGCAGGCCGAGGACAACGAGCCCGCTGTCTCGGGCAAGATCGAATGGGGCCTCTGGATCGACCGCGACGGCTGCCAGCACTGGTGGGCCGATGGCGGGACCGAAGGCTACATGGTGCCGCGCCGCGACCCGAAGACCGGCAAGCCCGTCTGCCTGAAGCAGGTCAGCTGCATGACCGAAAGCACCGACACCTATTTCGCCACCGCCAGCGCGACTCTGACGGCAAGCGGTCGGTCGAAGCTGGAGCAGTATTTCCGCCAGACCGGGGCCTTCTCCTATTCCATCGCCGGGCACACCGACAGCCGCGGCTCGGATGGCTACAACCAGGGCCTCTCGGAAGCCCGCGCGGCGGCGGTGGCCGATGTGGCGCGCTCGGTGGGCGCGGTGGTCGACAGCGTGACGGGCTATGGTGAAAGCCAGCCCGCCGCTTCCAATGCGACGGCCAAAGGCATGGCGAAGAACCGCCGTGTCGAAGTGCTCTGCAAGAAAGGCTGACCGCGATGATGCTTGCAGACAACATGGACATGGGTCGGACCGGTACCGGCGCGCGGCTCGCCCGCCTGGGGCTGGCGCTTCTGGTCGCGACGGGCGTCTCCGGCTGCGGTCGGTCGTTCTATGAGGTGTTCGAGGGCACGGAGCGCTATTCGGGCCCGGATTCGGTGATCGCCACCGCCGAGGACTACGGCGAGGATGACGCGGGCCTGGTCGACGGCCAGGCCGCGATCGCCTATGACCCGGACGGCTGCCAGGTCTGGATCATCGACGATGGCGTCGAGGGATATTCCAGCCCGCGCTTCAACCCGAAGAACGGCCTGCCGGTCTGCGACGGGAAATATCCGCCGGGCACGGTGCTTGGCCCCTATGAGACCGACAGCGCCCCCGGCCCCGACCGGGTGTCCGGCCCGGCAAGGAAGAAGTAGGCCACCGCGCAGGACTTTCGGAAAGCCCCGGTCGGACCGGGGCTTTTTCTTTTTCGGCCAGGCCCGGTTGGTCATCGAATTGGCATGATTGTGAACAAGACTTAGTGTCAGCAGCGGGTTTTCCTTGCCAGATGACGTATCCGGCTGCACACTTTGGACGTGGCCCTGACAGAAGGAGCTTCCATTGGGCATCAGCGCGCTGACCCCCCCGTCCGCCGAGGACATCGTCGAAACCGTCCTCGAATTTCCCGACAACCGATTGCTGATCGACCTGTGCGGCGAATTCGACCGCAACCTTGCGCAGATCGAGCATCAGATGGGGGTGCACATCCTGCGGCGCGGCAACCGGCTGGCGGTGATCGGCGACAAGGCGGCGCGGGAACAGGCGGCGGCGGTGCTGCGGTCGCTTTACGCCCGGCTGGAATCGGGGCGCAACGTGGCGGCGGGCGATATCGACGGGGCGATGCGGATGGGCCGTCCGGTGGATGCCGACAGTGCCGAACAGATCGAACTGTTCTCGACCGGGATGGAGCTGCGCACCCGCAAGAAACCGATCGAGCCGCGGACCGAGGCGCAGAAGGCCTATGTGGCGAACCTCTTCCAGAACGAATTGGGCTTCGGCATCGGCCCGGCGGGGACGGGGAAGACCTATCTGGCCGTGGCGGTGGGCGTGACCATGTTCATCAGCGGAGCGGTGGAGAAGATCATCCTGTCGCGCCCGGCGGTGGAGGCGGGGGAACGGCTCGGCTTCCTTCCCGGCGACGCGAAGGAGAAGGTCGATCCCTACATGCAGCCGCTCTATGATGCGCTGAATGATTTCCTGCCGGCGAAGCAGGTGGAAAAGCTGATGCAGGAAAAGCGGATCGAGATCGCGCCCCTGGCCTTCATGCGCGGCCGGACGCTGTCGAACGCCTTCATCGTGCTGGACGAGGCGCAGAACGCCACGACCATGCAGATGAAGATGTTCCTGACCCGTCTGGGCGAGGGCAGCCGGATGGTGATCACCGGCGACCGGACCCAGGTCGACCTGCCGCGCGGCACGGCCAGCGGGCTTTCGGATGCGGAGCGGATCCTGAAGGGGGTGAAGGGGGTGAGCTTCAATTACTTCACCTCGAAGGACGTGGTGCGTCACCCGCTGGTCGGCCGGATCATCGAGGCCTATGAGGCGGACGAAGCCAAGGGGTGAGGGGCGGTTTTCAGGCGGAGCGCTGGCGCGCGAAGACTCCTTGTCTCGTCGTCGGGCTTCGCCTCCTCCTCGGGTCGTTGGGGGTTTCACCCGTGCCAACGGTTTCTCGAACCCGTGGCGAAACCATTGGCACCCGCCAGAGTATTTCGCCCAAGAGGAACATGGGACTTCCTCTTGGCGAAAATACTCCCGCCGGAGGCATCCGGTTTGACGGGCGCGCGTCTTCCGGCTAGGCCGCGCGAATGGAACTGGTCGAGACAGTCATCGAGGACGCACGGTGGGAGGGCTTTGGGCTTGAGGCCCTGGCCGAGCGCGCGGGCCGGGCGGTGCTGGCGGGGCTGGGTCTGCCGGGTGAGGGCTTCGCGATCAGCCTGATGGGCTGCGACGACGCCCGGATCGCCGTTCTGAACGCGGATTTCCGCGGCAAGCCGCAGCCGACCAACGTGCTGAGCTGGCCGT
>NZ_JAYRPN010000142.1:0-3675 GCF_041911175.1 Tabrizicola sp. | reverse complement strand
CTTGCTGGCCGTCTCAGCCGGCACGCCCTGCCTCCTGATCGAGCGGCGCACCTGGCGCGGGGGCGAGACAGTGACCATCGTCCGGCAGTGGTTCCGGGGCGATGCCTTCGATCTCACCGCGCGGTTCGGGCCGCAGGGCTGATGCTGTTCAGGCGGGTTTCCCCGCCTGAACAGCGCGTCCGGTTCAGGGGGCCTTCATCTCGGCATAGTCACCCGCCGTCCGCAGCGTCACTTTTACTGGCTCCTCCGTCCGGTTGCGCCAGAACCAGCCATGATTGCCGGTGAAGGCGGCGGTGAGTTTGCCAGCCTGCTCCGGCACGCCGCGGCCGTCCTCGTAGCTGATCTCCTCGCCACCGCCGTCACCGTGTGTGGCGTGGTTCAGCACCCCGCCATTCGCTGTCCACTCGAAGGTCGCCACCTGTCCCTCCTGCATCGCCAGCTTGACCTCGATCCCTTCACCGGGGGCCAGCGTGTAGTTGACCTCGTCGCGCCAGACGGGGGTGGCGACCGCCGCCTCGGCCACTGCGGCCTCGATGGCCGGTTCCGGCGCAGCCTCGGCCACAGGTTCCGCAACGGGCTCCGCCGCCGGAGCCTCGGGCACGGCGGCCGCCGCTTCGGGCGCGGGATCAGGTGCGGCCAAGCCTGCCGCCCCCACGACTGCGGCGATCACGGCAACCTGCGCCTCGATCCGGTCCAGCCGGCCAATCAGAGCGGGGTCGGCGGCGGCCGGCGCCGCGCCGACTGGTGCCGCGGTTTCGGCCTCGGCCTCGGCATAGAGCTGCTGCTTGATCTGGCCCATCTCGGTCAGGCCCAGCACGCCGCCAAGACCGGTCGGGTCCACCCCGTATTCCGAGGGAAGATAGAACACGGTCAGCAAGGCCACGGCCACGCCCGCAGCCTTCAGGCTGGAGCGCAGCAAACCACCCGACGTGGCCTCGACGTGGTGGATATGCCCGGACGCCTGGGCGTGCTGCCGTGGATTGCGGGGTTCGGCCCGAAGCGGAATCTGCGGGGCGCTGTGAATGTCAAAACGGTTCTGTTGCATCTTTTCTCTCCGCAATCTCACGCCATGGCCAGACCGATGAGCTGGAAGCCCATCAGGTAAAAGCCCATGGCCATCATCACCACATTCGCGGCATAGGCCTGCCGCGCGAAGGCCGGCGTCGCCCGCCAGCGGTTCATGAAGATCAGGATCAGCGCCAGAGCGATGAGTTGCCCGATCTCGACGCCGACGTTGAAGGCCAGGAGGTTCGGCACCAGCCCGTCGGGCGAAATGTTGTAGTCGATGATCTTCGAGGCCAGGCCAAAGCCGTGCAGGAAGCCGAAGATCAGCGTTGCCGCCTTGGTCGAGGGCTGCACCCCGAACCAGCGCGGGAAAGCGCCGAGATTGTCCATCGCCTTGTAGACCACCGAAAAGCCGATGATGGCGTCGATGATGTAGCTGTTGATCCCGAAGTTGAAATAGACCCCGACCAGCATCGTGGTCGAATGGCCGAGCGCGAAGAGCGACACATAGGTGCCGATCTGCTTCATCCCGTAGAGGAAGAAGATCACGCCGAAGAGGAACAGCAGGTGGTCATAGCCCGTGACCATGTGCTTGGCCCCGAGATAGAGGAAGGGGATGAGCTTCACCCCGGTGATTTCCTGGATGTAGCCCTTGTCACCCAGCGTCACGGCGTGGGCTAGAACAGGGCCCGCCCAGAGCAACAGGACAATGGCCAGCGCCGCCGCATAGGGGCTGCGCCAACCAAGGCCCTGCCATGCGGCAGATACCTTGAGTTTCATGATTTTTCCTTGTTGGTTGCGGTTCGGTCTTGCGGGCAGGTCGCCCGTCAGAGAACCGCCGCGCGGGGCGGCCTTCGAAGGCCCCCGCCCTCTATCCCGTCGGCCCGCAGGTCGGACAGCCGCAGGTTCAGCTTTCGCGGCATCATGGCGAAGGACCGGTGATCGGTCGAGAAAAAGGCAAGATTGCCGTGATCGTGGTCGGCTGCATTGTGCCCGGCCTGACCGGCGCCGTCCCAATCGTGGGAGTGGCCATGCATCGTAATGCTGATTTCTGCCCGCGCGGCCTCGGCAAAGGCGCCGGGGCCGTGCGACTTGGTCAGCAGGAGGGGGACGATGACGATCATCAGGCAAAGCAACAGCGTGACGCAGACGGCGCCCAGCCGTTCCGCCACACACTGCCCGCGCAGGATCGCCCTGCCACTGTCCATCATCCGCCCTTTACTGCTTTGCTGCCCTTGCCCCTGCATACAGCCCCAACCTGGTCAAGCCAAGATCAACCCATGTCCGCCGGCGGGATGTTGCATTAACCCCCCTGGGGGGATATGTAAAGCTCATGTCCGAAGCCCACGCCCATGCCAGCCACACGGCCGTCGCCACCCGTCTGAGACGCGCAGAGGGCCATCTGCGCCGGGTCATCGCCATGATCGGCGAGGGCCGACCCTGCCTTGAACTGGCGACCCAGTTGCAGGCCGTCGAGCGCGCCGTGGCCGAGGCGAAACGTGCCCTGATCCATGACCATATCGACCATTGCGTGACTGGCGCCGCCGAACACGACCTGGCCGAGATCAAGTCCCTGACGAAGTTGCTCTGATGCTGAACACCCTGCGTAACCCGACCTTCCGTCACCTCTTTGCCGCGCAGATCGTGGCACTGGTCGGCACCGGCCTTGCCACCGTCGCGCTTGGCCTGCTGGCCTGGAAACTGGCGGGCGACGATGCGGGCGCAGTGCTGGGCACGGCTCTGGCGATCAAGATGGTGGCCTATGTCACGCTGGCGCCGGTCGCTGCGGCTGTGGCCGAGCGCCTGCCGCGCCGAGCCTTCCTTGTGGCGCTCGACCTGATACGGGCGGGCGTGATCGCCTTCCTGCCCTTCGTGACCGAGGTCTGGCAGGTCTATGTTCTGATCTTCCTCTTGCAGGCCGCCTCGGCCGGGTTCACCCCGGCCTTCCAGGCGGTGATCCCCGATGTGCTGAAGGACGAGGACGACTACACCAATGCCCTGTCGCTTCTGCGACTGGCCGAGGATCTGGAACAGCTCTTCTCTCCCATGCTGGCGGCCGCGCTGCTGACGGTGGTGAGCTTTCCGGTGCTCTTTGTGGGCACTGTTGCGGGTTTCCTCGGCTCCGCGGCCCTTGTCGTGACCGCTCGGCTGCCGCAGCGGGCAAAGGACGAGGCCGGGCATTTCTGGGCCGATGTCACCAAGGGCATCCGCATCTACACCCGCACACCGCGCCTGCGCGGGCTGATGGTCATGGAGGCCGCCGTCGCCGCCGCCGGGGCGATGGTCTATGTCAACACCGTGGTGCTGGTGCAGGCGCGGCTGGGGCTGGGCGAAGAATCGGTGGCGCTGGCCTTCGCGGGCTTTGGCGGCGGCTCGATGCTGGCGGCGTTCCTCTTGCCGCGCATCCTGTCGCGCCTGGCGGACCGCCCGGTGATGATCGGCGGCGCTGCGCTGATGGTCGCGGGCGTGGCGTTGGTGCCGCTGGTGGGCAGCCTTTCCGCGCTCATCATGCTCTGGGCGCTGATCGGTTTCGGCTTTTCGCTGACCCAGACTCCGATCGGTCGGATCATCAACCGATCCGCGCGCGAGGCAGACCGGGGCGCGGTCTTTGCGGCGCAGTTTGCTCTGTCGCATGCCTGCTGGTTGGTGACCTATCCGCTGGCGGGCTGG
>NZ_JAYRPN010000141.1:0-49281 GCF_041911175.1 Tabrizicola sp. | reverse complement strand
TCCGCTGGAAGGGCGCGGCGGGGTCGGCGCTGCTGCTGGCGGCGGCGCTTGGCTTCGGCCTCTGGCGGCTGGGCCAGCCCTTGCCGGATTCGCGCCCGGGCACCTTGCGCCTGGTGCAGCCCAATGCCGAACAGTCGATGAAATGGGATGCCGACCGGGCGCAGGAATTCCTCGACCGCCTGCTGAGGCTGACCGCGCAGGATGGCCCGGCCGACCTGACGATCTGGCCGGAGACGGCGGTGCCCTACATGCTGGAATATGCGCCGGAGGTGGCCGGTATGGTCACCGCGGCCTCGGGCGGGCGCCCGGTCGCCGTCGGCATCCAGCGCGCTGAGGGGGACCGTTTCTACAACAGCCTGCGCGTACTGGCAGGCGAGGGGCAGGAAACCGTGCGCTATGACAAGGCGCATCTGGTGCCCTTCGGCGAATACATCCCCTTCGGCGACCTGGCCTATGCCTGGTTCGGGTTGAAGGCCTTTGCCGCGCAGGCGGGAAACAGCTATTCCGCCGGGCCGGGGCCGCAGGTGCTGGACCTCGGGCCGTTCGGCAAGGTGCTGCCGCTGATCTGCTACGAGGCGATCTTCCCGCGCGACGTGAACGCCATGCCCGAGCGCGCGGACTGGATGCTGCAGATCACCAACGACGCCTGGTTCGGCATCCGCACCGGCCCGTTCCAGCATTTCGCCCAGGCCCGCCTGCGCGCCATCGAACAGGGCCTGCCGCTGATCCGGGTGGCGAATACCGGGGTGACGGCGGTGGTCGATGCGCGTGGCCGGGTGGTCGAGGCGCTGCCCTTCGGCACGATGGCGGCGCTGGACACCCAGGTCCCCGGCGCGCTTCCGCCGACGCCCTATGCCCGCTGGGGCGACGGGCCGCTGGCGCTGTTGCTGGCAGGCCTCGCCGCCGTGGCGTTCAACCGCAGGCGGGACGCTGCCCATTGACGGGGCCGCGCCGCGCGTTTAGGCAGGCGCATCTTTGACCGCCACAACGGCTTCCTGGCGTGGCGGGAATTCACCCAACGGAGCACTTTCCATGAGCCGCAAGGACTATGTCTTCACTTCGGAATCCGTTTCCGAGGGCCACCCCGACAAGGTTTGCGACCGCATCTCGGATGCCGTCCTCGATGCCTTCCTGAAGGAGGAGCCGAACGCCCGCGTCGCCTGCGAGACCTTTGCCACCACCAACCGAGTGGTCGTGGGCGGTGAGGTCGGCCTGTCCTCGAACGAGGCGACCAAGGCGATGATGGGCCGGATCGACGGCATCGTCCGCGATTGCGTCAAGGACATCGGCTACGAGCAGAAGAAGTTCCACTGGGACAAGATCAAGGTCCACAACTACCTGCACGAACAGTCGGCCCATATCGCGCAGGGCGTCGACCGCGACGGCGCGGGCGACCAGGGGATCATGTTCGGCTATGCCACGCTGGAGACGCCGGAATACATGCCGGCGCCGATCCAGTATGCCCATGCGATCCTGCGCCGCCTGGCCGAGGCGCGGAAGTCCGGCGCCGAACCGACCCTCGGCCCGGACGCGAAAAGCCAGCTGACGCTGCGCTATGCCAATGGCAAGCCGGTGGAAGTGACCTCGATCGTGCTCTCCACCCAGCACACGTCGAAGCGGCAGACCTCCAAGGTCATCCGCAAGATCGTGGAGCCCTATATCCGCGAGGTGCTGCCCGAGGGCTGGATCACCCGCAAGACCGAATGGCATGTGAACCCGACCGGGACCTTCGTGATCGGCGGGCCGGACGGGGATGCGGGCCTGACGGGGCGCAAGATCATCGTCGACACCTATGGCGGCGCGGCCCCGCATGGCGGCGGCGCGTTCTCGGGCAAGGACCCGACCAAGGTCGACCGCTCGGCCGCCTATGCCGCACGCTACCTGGCGAAGAACGTGGTCGCGGCTGGTCTGGCGGAACGCTGCACGCTTCAGGTCAGCTATGCCATCGGCGTGGCCAAGCCCCTGTCGATCTACGTCGACACCCACGGCACCGGCCAGGTCGAGGCGTCCCGGATCGAGAAGGCGGTGGCCGAGGTGATGGACCTGACCCCGCGCGGCATCCGCACCCATCTGGACCTGAACCGGCCGGTCTACCAGCGCACTGCCGCCTATGGCCATTTCGGGCGTGCCCCGGACGCGGACGGCGGGTTCTCTTGGGAGCGTACCGATCTGGTCGAGGCGCTGAAGAAGGCGGTGTGACAGGGGAAGCAGTCCTCGGGGCATCGAGCCCCTCGGACGGCGTCGCCACTCCGGGCTCCGGTCGCGCTTGACCCTGTTGCCTTGCTCTGCTTGAAGGCCCCGGACCATTTCCGGGGCCTTTCGCATGACCGACACGGGCGCACGCCGCAACTTCTATGGCCGCATCCACGGCAAGACCCTGCGCGCCAGCCAGAAGGACTATCTGGCCGAGGACCTTGGGCCGCTGACCCTGCGCGGGGTGACGGCGGCGGAAAACCCCGCGCGGTCGGTGCTGGACCTGGGTTTCGTCAAGGGCCCGCTCTGGCTGGAGGTCGGCTTCGGCGGCGGCGAGCATCTGGTTCACATGGCGGCGCGGAACCCCGATGTGACGATCATCGGCGGCGAGCCTTTCGTCAACGGCATCGCCATGCTCTTGGGAAAGATCCGGGGCGCGGGGGTGACAAACCTCTGGCTGCATCCGGGCGATGTGCGCGACCTCTTCGATGTGCTGCCCGATGCCTGTCTGTCGAAGGTCTTCCTGAACTACCCCGACCCCTGGCCGAAGGCGCGCCACCACCGCCGCCGCTTCGTGACGCCGGACTACCTGCTGCCGCTGGCCCGGATCGCCGCACCGGGGGCCGAGTTCCGGGTGGCGACCGACATTCCCGACTATGTCCGGCAGACGCTGGAGGAGGTCCCTCCCGCCGGGTTCGACCTGATCCGCGAGGCCGGGCCGGGCGAGGCCTGGGAGGACTGGCTCTCGACGCGCTACGAGCAGAAGGCGCTGCGCGAGGGCCGCCAGCCGCATTACCTGACCTTCCGTCGCCGGGCGCCGGAATTCTGAAGGAGAATTCCGGACCGATTTCTTTCGGAAATCGGGGTCGCGCGGGCGGCAAGCTTGCGCTATCAGGCATCGCGAATGCGAAGGGGAGACGACGATGTCCGGCCACGGCGAAGCGCAACCGATGAAATCCCGCAAGTCGGGGCCCTTGCGGGGCGTGGCCGAAGTGCCGGGCGACAAGTCGATCTCGCACCGCTCCTTGATCTTCGGGGCGATGGCAGTGGGCGAGACGCGGATCACCGGGCTGCTGGAAGGTCAGGACGTGCTGGACACCGCCAAGGCGATGCGCGCCTTCGGGGCGGTGGTCACGAGGGTTGGCGAGGGGGCGTGGACGGTGAACGGCGTCGGCGTCGGGGGTTTCCGCGAACCGGCGGATGTGCTGGACGTCGGCAACTCGGGCACCGGGGCGCGGCTGATCATGGGCACGATGGCGACAACGCCGATCACCGCGACCTTCACCGGCGATGCCTCGCTTCGCAAGCGCCCGATGGGGCGGGTGACGGATCCGCTGTCGCTGTTCGGCGCGCGGGCCTACGGGCGGCAGGGGGGCCGTCTGCCGATGACCATCGTCGGCGCGGCGAACCCGGTGCCGGTGCGCTATGCCCTTCCGGTCGCCTCGGCGCAGGTGAAGTCGGCGGTGCTGCTGGCCGGGCTGAACGCGCCGGGCGAGACGGTGGTGATCGAACGCGAGCCGACCCGCGACCATTCGGAACGGATGCTGGTGGGCTTCGGCGCACAACTGTCGGTCGAGAAGACCGGCGAGGGCCATGTCATCACCCTGACCGGCCAGCCCGAGCTGCGCCCGCAGGCGGTGGCGGTGCCGCGCGATCCCTCCTCGGCGGCTTTTCCCGTGTGTGCTGCGCTGATCGTCGAGGGGTCGGATATCCTGGTGCCCGGCGTTTCGCAGAACCTGACGCGGAACGGACTGTATCTGACGCTCGTCGAGATGGGGGCGGAGATCGAGTTCCTTCAACCCCGGGAAGAGGGCGGCGAGCCGGTGGCGGACCTGCGGGTGCGGTTCTCGGGCGCGATGCAAGGGATCGAGGTGCCGCCGGAGCGGGCGCCGTCCATGATCGACGAATATCCGGTGCTGTCGGTGGTGGCGGCCTTCGCCTCCGGCAAGACGGTGATGCGCGGGGTCAAGGAACTGCGGGTCAAGGAGAGCGACCGGATCGACGCGATGGCGCGGGGGCTGGAGGCCTGCGGGGTGCGGATCGAGGAGGACGAGGATACGCTGATCGTCCACGGCTGCGGTGCGGGCGGGGTGCCGGGTGGGGCCACCTGCGCCACCCATATCGACCACCGGATCGCCATGTCCTTCCTGGTCTGCGGGCTGGCGGCGAAAGCTCCGGTCGGGGTGGATGACGGCTCGCCGATCCAGACCTCTTTCCCGGTCTTCGAGAGGCTGATGCGGGGCCTTGGGGCCGAGATCGAGCGGGGCTGACCTCGGCCCCTTGCGACGTCAGAAGACGTCGAGCAGGTAAAGGATGATGATGATCGGGATCGGGATGCCGATCAGCCAGGCAAGGGCGCCTTTCATCGGGTGACTCCTTTGGATGGTTGGTTGCCCTGACAACGCAGGTGGCGCCGGGGCGGTTCCCTGGAGGGTGTCCACGGTGGACAGATTTTTCGGGTGTTTGGAATCAATGGGTTAGTCGTGGGCGTTAGGAAGCGGTTAACCTCTGCCCTCGCAGACCCGATTTGCAGAAACGGGCGCGCCTGCGAAGCGCGCCCGTCGGTTTTCCGGGATGGGGTATCGGCTAGATCCGGCCCATCAGGACCAGGATCAGCAGGATGACGACAAGCACCCCGATCCCGCCCGAGGGGCCGTAGCCCCAGCCGCTGGAATAGCCCCAGTTAGGCAGCGCGCCGATGAGGATCAGGATCAGGACGACAAGGAGGATGGTGCCGAGAGACATGGGATGCGCCTTTCGCATGCGGGCCGGGCTGGCCCCTCTTGGCGAAGGAACGCCTGTCCGGCGGGATGGTTCCCCGGGGTGGGCTTCAGTAGGGCCAGCGCCCCTCGGCGAAGGCGGTGATCGCGGCGGTGATCCGGGCAAAGCTTGCGGCGGCGCGGGGGACGGAATGCCGGGCGCGGAGATGGCCGTGGACAAGACCCTCGTCGACAAGCGCCTGCGCGCGGCCCCCGGCGGCGGTGATCTTCGCGGCATAGGCGGCGGCATCGTCGGCCAGCGGGTCGCATTCGGCGGCGATGGCAAGGGTCATCGGCAAGCCGGTGAAATCATCGTCCCGGAGCGGGCTGACCGTCGGGTCACCCTCTGGTGCGGGGCCGGAATGGCGGATGTCCTTGTAGAAGAGGATGTCGTCCCGGGTCAGCATCGGGGCGTGCGCGTGGGTGAGGGCGCTGCCCGTGTTCACGTCTCCGCCGAGGCCGGGGTAGACCAGGACCTGGCCCTTGATCGGCAGGTTTTCACGGCGCAGGGCATGGCAGGCGGCGGCGGCGAGGTTTCCGCCGGCACTGTCGCCGACGAGGATCAACGGGCCTTGTGCGGCGAGGGCGCGGGCGACAGCGCAGGCGTCGTCGAAGGCGGCGGGGTGTTTGTGTTCGGGTGACAGGCGGTAGTCGGCGGAGACGACGGTCAGGCCGGTGGCCCCCCTGATGTCGGCGCAGATCCCGTCGTGGGAGTGGAGGCCGCCCACCACATAGCCGCCGCCGTGGAGGTAGAGGACGGTCGGCTGCGCGCCGGGATAGATGCGGCAGGGAACCCCGGCGATGGGTTGGTCGTGGGAGGTCACGCCGGGCGGGTAGGGGGTGTCGAAGGCCGCGCACATGCCGTTATAGATCGCCCGCTGGTCCGCGATGGAGAGGGTCGCGGTATTCTCGGGGTAGGAGGCGTTGGTTTTTTCGATGAACGCCCAGGTGGGGGCGTCGATGAGGGTCTGGTAGTCGGGCATGGAGGGCCTCCCTTTGGCGGGAGTGTAGGGGCGGGGGGCAGGGGTTGTCCACGCAGGACGGGGGTGGGGGAGATGATCGAGGATATGGGTGGCGAGGGCAATTGGCGCGTGAAATCACGCACCCTACAGGTTGCTCTCGGACCCGGCGAAAGTGGTGCGCTGGAGCGCACTCTAGGGGAGTCGGGGCAGGTCCCGACCTGCGTCCACCGCCCGGTCGCTACGGCTGCGCGAAGTCCGGCTTGGGGAAGTCCAGCGAGCCGGTGGTGCATTGGTGCCATTGCATCTCGGCGTCGATCTGGTCCTCTTTGCCGAAGCACCAGCCGCGCTGGAAGAGGAGGTAGCCGACATAGTCGCGGGCGCCGCAGGCCTGCCAGGTCGCGGTATCGTCGCCCGAGCCGCCGCGGCAGCGGGAGTTGAGGGCCTGTTCGTCCTGCAGGAGCTGCGCTGTCTCGGCATCCTGGGCGAAGGCAGGGGCGGCCGCGCCCAACAGAATGAGCGCAGCAAGCAAGTTCCGCATGGCCGTTCTCCTTATCGTGCGAACCGCTTGTACTTTACCCGCTTCGGTTCCAGCGCGTCAGGTCCCAATCTCCGGACCTTGTCGTCCTCATAGGCCTGGAAGTTGCCCTCGAACCATTCGACATGGGCGTCGCCCTCGAACGCCAGGATATGGGTGCAGAGGCGGTCGAGGAAGAAGCGGTCGTGGCTGATGATGATCGCGCAGCCGGCGAAGTCTTCGATGGCGGCTTCCAGCGCCTGCAGGGTTTCGACGTCGAGGTCGTTGGTCGGTTCGTCGAGCAGGAGGACGTTGCCGCCGGATTTCAACAGCTTGGCCATGTGGACGCGGTTGCGTTCCCCGCCCGAGAGCAAACCGACCTTCTTCTGCTGGTCGGTGCCCTTGAAGTTGAACGCGCCGGTATAGACGCGGCTGTTCATCTGCAGGTCGCCCAGGTGGATCACCTCCGCCCCGCCGGAGATTTCCTCCCAGACGTTCTTGTCGGGGTTCAAGGCGTCGCGCGACTGGTCGACATAGGCGAGTTTCACCGTCTCGCCCAGCTTGATCGTGCCTTCGTCCGGCGGTTCCTGCCCGGTGATCATGCGGAACAACGTCGACTTGCCCGCCCCGTTCGGGCCGATGACGCCGACGATGGCTCCCGGAGGCACGGTGAAGGTCAGGTCCTCGATCAGAAGCTTGTCGCCCATGTGCTTCTTCAGGCCGGTGACCTCGATCACCTTGTTCCCCAGGCGCTCGCCGTTCGGGATGATGATCTGCGCGGTGGTGGCGCGTTCGGTGACGGTCTGGCCGGCCATCTCGTTGTAGCGGTTGAGACGGGCCTTGCCCTTGGCCTGCCGCGCCTTGGCGCCAGAGCGGATCCACTCCAGTTCCTTTTCCAAGGCCTTCTGCTTGGTTTTGTCCTCACGCGCTTCCTGCGCCATGCGCTTGGCCTTCTGGTCGAGCCAGGCGGAATAGTTGCCCTCGTAGGGAATGCCGCGGCCGCGGTCCAACTCCAGGATCCAGCCGGTGATGTCGTCGAGGAAATAGCGGTCGTGGGTGACGATCAGGATCGTGCCCTTGTAGTCGATCAGGTGCTTTTGCAGCCAGGCGATGGACTCGGCGTCAAGGTGGTTGGTCGGTTCGTCCAAGAGCAGCATGTCGGGCTTTTCGAGCAGGAGCTTGCAGAGCGCCACCCGGCGGCGTTCCCCGCCCGAAAGCGTGGTGACGTCGGCATCGTCCGGCGGGCAGCGCAGCGCATCCATCGCGACGCCGACGGTGGCTTCCAGTTCCCACAGGTTGCCCGCGTCGATCTGGTCCTGTAGCGCGGCCATCTCGTCCGCCGTCTCGTCCGAGTAGTTCATGGCAAGTTCGTTGTAGCGGTCGAGGATCGCCTGCTGCTCGGCCACGCCCAGCATGACGTTTTCCTTGGCCGTCAGCTTGGGGTCGAGGTAGGGCTCCTGCGCAAGGTAGCCGACCTTGGCGCCTTTCGCGGCCCAGGCCTCGCCTTTGAAGTCCTTGTCCATCCCGGCCATGATCTTCAGCAGCGTGGATTTCCCCGCGCCGTTGACGCCGACGACGCCGATCTTCACGCCGGGCAGGAAGTTCAGGTGGATGTTCTCGAAGCAGGTCTTGCCGCCCGGGTAGGTCTTGGAGACGTTCTCCATGTGGTAGACGTATTGATAGCTGGCCATGACGTGCTCCAATCGGGGTTGGCGCGTATGTAGCGTCGAAGGGGTCGCGCTGCAACGGCTGTCAGGCCAGGGCGTCGGCCAGTCGGTCGCGGAGTTTGACACCTTTGGCGGGGTTCACGGCCTCGACCCAGCCGATCTGGCCCCGGAGGCGGGCGAGGAAGGCGGGGTCGGCGCGGCGGGGGTCTTCGGGGTTTTGGAGGTGGTGGATCGTGGTCTTGATACGGTCGTAGGTCGGGCGCGGGACGTTGACGTGTTGGTTGACCACAAGGCCGGTGACGGTCTGGCGCTGGCCGCGTGATGCGCGGCGGGTCTTGGCGGGGTTGAGGCGGAAGCCTTCGGACTGGGCGATCTCGGGGATGGCGCGGGCGAGGATCGGGGCGATGTGCGGGTCGCCGGAGAAGGTGAGGTCGTCGGCGTAGCGGGTGTAGCGGGCGCCAAGGCGGCGGGCCAGGGCGGAGAGGCGGTCGTCGAAGCGGAAGGCGGCGAGGTTGGCAAGGGCCGGTGAGGTCGGCGCGCCTTGCGGCAGGTGGCGGCCTTTCAGGGGATCGCGGGCCGCGAGGGTGGGGGTCTGCAGGATATCGTGCGGGGTCAGGGCGGTGGTCAGCTGCGCCAGGGCGCGGGCAACGGCTTGCGGGTAGCCCAGGGCGCGGAAGGTGGCGTAGACGCGGGTCCAGGGGATGCCGGGGAAGAAGTCGGCAAGATCGAAGGAGAGGACCACCGCTTCACCAGCGTGTTTCGCCGCCGCATCGATGCAGTTCCTGCCCCTCACAAAGCCATGCGCGGAAGGGTGCGTGGGGACGTGGTCGAGAAGTCCGTGCAGGATGCGGCGCTGCAGGCGTTTCAGGACGGGTTTCGGTTCCTCGATCAGGCGCAGGGTGCCGTCGCGTTTGGGGATCAGGTGGCAGTGGTAGTGGCGGGCGAAGCTGACGGGATTGCGGGCGGAAAGGCTGTGCGGATCGGTGAAGCGGATCAGCTGGTCGGGCTGCAGCGCAAGCCAGTCGGCAAGCTGATCGGGGGTGATGAGGTGGGGGAGGGGCAGGTCGGCCAGCGCGGGGATCGGGCGGAAGGTCGGCGGGGCGAGCCAGGGGTGTGGCAGGTTGGGGGTTTTGCGGGCCTGGGCCAGAAGACGGGCAGCATGTGGGGTCTGCTGCAGGGCACGGGAAATGCGCGAAGGATCGGGCGAGGATTGGCCGGGGAAGGCGGCGCGGAGGTCGCGGGCGATCAGGGCGGGAATGCGAACCCAACTGCGGGGCAGCCGCTGGCGGAGGTGCGCCTCGATGCCGTCCAGGGTCCAGTCGCATTGCGACAGGGATGCGGAGAGCGGCACCAAGACATCACGAAGTCGCATGAAAAGACGCGGCCCAACCTTTCTGCGTCCTGCAGGAGAGGTCCTGGGTGAAGCCCAGTCAGTCTCCTGCGCCGAATGTCACCACTGCACACTGCGACCGGGGAAGCCCCGGCCCACTGGTTTCCCAGCACCTTGAGCCGCGTCTTGCAGGGCATTGTAATGGAAGGGTCTTTGCGGTCAACTGCGCCGCGAGGGATGGAGGGCCGATGCGGCAGGGGTTTCCCATAGCGACGAGGGGCATGGTGATCGGCCTTCTCGGCGGGTCGTTCGATCCGGCGCATGAGGGGCATGTGCTTATCACGCGCGAGGCGTTGAAGCGGATGGGGCTGGATCAGGTCTGGTGGCTGGTGACGCCGGGGAACCCGCTCAAGGCGCGGCAGCCGGCGCCGCTGACCGACCGGTTGGCGCGGGCGCGGGAAGTCATGCGCGACCCAAGGGTGAAGATCACGGCGCTGGAGGAGAAGCTGGGGACGCGGGCGACCTATGACACGATCACCCGGCTGAAGGCCTTGTATCCGGGTGTCACCTTCGTCTGGCTGATGGGGGCGGACAACCTGGTGCAGTTCCATCGTTGGGGGCGCTGGCGGGACATTTTGCGAAGCGTCGCGGTGGGGGTGCTGGCGCGGCCGGGGTCGGGGGTGGCGGCGCGGACCTCGGTTGCCGCAAGGGCGTTCCGGGTGCATCAGGTCGACCGGGGCGAGAATCTGCGCGGGCGGAAGCCTCCGGTCTGGGCCTTCGTGAACCTGCCGATGAGCGATGCGTCCTCGACCGCGATCCGGGCGAAGGGCGGGTGGAAATCGGGACGATAGAATGCTCCTCGTGCGCCTTCGGCTTCTCGTCGCAAGATCACCGACGAGAAGCCGAAGGCGAACGAGGAGGGGCCGGTCAGAGCGGTTTTTCCAGCCAGGTGTCGGCGGGCAGGCCGGTGTAGGGCGCGGTCGTGCGCCAGCCGGTCGCACGATACAGCGCCAGCGCTTCGGTCAGCGCCGAGTTGGTGTCGAGCTTCAGCAGGCCGACGCCCATCGCCCGCGCCTCGTCCTCGATGGCGGTCATCAACCGGCGGGCGAGGCCCTGGCCGCGGGCGCTGTCGTGGACCCAGAGCCGCTTGACCTCGGCGGTCGTCGCATCCAGCGGGCGTAAGGAAACGCAACCGACCGGCAGGTCGTCGGACCAGGCGATCAGGAAGCGGCCCTGCGGCGGGCGGTAGCTGTCGGACTGCGGGTCGGGCAGGCTGAACATGCCCGCCTGCGCGGCGGGAACGCGGGCGACAAGCTCGTCGAAATAGGACTGCAGGCAGAACAGGGCCTCGGGTGCGTCAGGGTCGGCGGGGCGGATCGCCAGCTGGTCGCGGTTCAAGAGCGTGGCGATCAGGTCCATCGCGGCGACGACCTCGGCAGCCCGCGATCCGGCCCGGGCGATGATCCGCGCGGCGCTGTCGCGACCGATGGTGTCGTAGGCGGCCATCTCCTCGCGGCCTGCTTCCGTCAGCCGGGCGATGCGGCGGCGGCGGTCGGCGGGGTCGGTGGCGGTGGTGATCAGCCCCTCACGCTCCAGGCTGCGCAGGAAGCGGCTCATCAGGCCGGAGTCGAGCGCAAGCCGGTCGCGGATCATGGCGACGTCGGTGCCCTCCGGCTGGACGAGTTGCAGCACGCGCGCCATGCCCAGTGGCCGCCCCCGACCAAGGAAGGAGGTGTCGAGCGCCCCCACCTCGCACGTGACGGCGCGGTTGAAGCGGCGGAGGCGGGCGATGGCGTCGAGCATGGTGTCGGACCTTGGTCAGGTATTTTACCGGACATAGGTCAGATAAATCCTGCGTGCAAGCGCGAAGATGCGGCAAGACCTGCTGGTGGAATCGGGGAGGAAGCGGCTATCACGCGATGAAACGAAGGGACGGAACCGATGATTTCGCGGCGGATGATGCTGGCCGGGCTCTTGGCCGGTGCGGCTTTCCCGGCGGTGGCCGAGGTGATGGACAGCTCGCCCCGCCCGGTGGCGCGGGGTGGCAAGGCGGCGGCGCGTCCGGCGGCGGGGCCGCTCGATGCGTCCGACCTGATCGCGGCGGCGAAACTCGGGGCGGCCTCGGTCGCCTATGTGCTGCTGGATGCGCAGAGCGGCGCGGTGCTGGAGGCGCGGGAACCCGACCTCGCCCTGCCACCGGCCAGCGTGGCGAAGGCCGTGACCTCGCTTTTCGCGCTGGAGAAGCTGGGGGCGGGATACCGCTTCGCGACGCGGGTCATCGCGACCGGGTCGGTCACGCAGGGCATGGTGCAGGGCGACATCGTGCTGGCGGGCGGGGGCGACCCGACCTTGCAGACCGACCAGCTGGGCGACCTGGTGGCGCGGCTGGCGAAGGCCGGGCTGAAGGGGGCAACGGGGCGGTTCCTGTATTATGACGGTGCGCTGCCCCGGCTGGACCAGATCGCGGCGGACCAGCCCGAGCATGTCGGCTACAACGCCGCCGTCTCGGGGCTGAACCTGAACTTCAACCGCGCCTATTTCGAATGGAAGAAGGTGGACGGCCAGTGGCGGACCACAGTTGATGCGCGGGGCGAACGATTCCTGCCCGGCGTCGACATGGTGCGGGTGGATGTGGCCAGCCGCGACGTGCCGCTTTTCACCTATGCGCCGGGGCGGGTGGAGGAGTGGACCGTGGCCTCGGCCGCGCTGGGCAAGGGCGGCAGCCGCTGGTTGCCGGTGCGCGACCCCGGCGCCTATGTGGCGGAGGTCTTCCGTACTCTGGCCCGGGCGCAGGGCATAAAGCTGGCGGTGGCCGAGCGGGCGGATGCGGTGCCCTCGGGAGCGGAGATCGGGCGGGTCGAGAGCGAACCCTTGCCCGAAGTGCTGCGCGACATGCTGAAGTTTTCCACCAACCTGACGGCGGAATGCGTGGGGTTGACCGCCTCGGGGCAGGGCTCGCTGGAGGCCTCGGGCAAGGTGCAGTCGGACTGGGTGCGGACGACCTTCGGCGTCGATTTCGATATGCACGACCATTCCGGCCTGGGCGGACGGTCTAGGGTCACGGCGGCGGGGATGGCGAAGGTCCTGGTGCAGGCCGAACGCGAAAAGCGCGGGCTGAAGCCGATCCTGCGCGAGGTCGGGATGAAGGACGACAAGGGCAGCGTCATCAAGGGACACCCGGTGAAGGTGCTGGCGAAGTCGGGGACGCTGAACTTCGTCTCCGGCCTGGCGGGGCATATCGTGCCGCCGACCGGGCGGGAGCTGGTCTTCGCGATCTTCTCGGGTGACCCCGAGCGGCGCGATGCGGTGCCGGTCGCCTTGCGCGAAGAGCCCGAAGGCGTGAAATCCTGGACCGCGCGTGCGCGGCGGTTGCAGGGTCAGCTGATCAACCGCTGGGCCGGGCTCTACGCCTGATATGGCAAGGGGGAAACACTCCCTGCGACGCGTGAACGCGCCCGTTTTGTCCTTCTTGCTTTCCGGGATGGAAATGGCAGTATGCGATTATTGCAATCTGTGGCCAACGATCGAAGGGATTGGACCATGAAGAAAATCATCGCATCGCTGCTCTCGACAACCCTCGCGCTCAGCTCGACCGCCGCAATGGCGGGTGGGCCGGTCGTGGTCGAGGAAGAAGGCCAGCCGGAAGTCGTGGCTGACTCGCCGCGTTCGGGCTGGATCGTTCCGGTCGTGGTCGGCCTGATCGTGCTCTGCGCTGTTGCCTGCGGCAACGACGACCCTCCGGCCGAGTGATCGCCGCCTGATCCGGTACCCGACTGGCCGGGCGTGTCCACAGACCTGCGTGACACGCCCGGCCATTCCATTTCATGCTCCCGGGCACAACCGTCCCTGCGCCGGATGCGTTGCTTTTTCGCCACCTTCCGATGGCTTCCTGTTGTTTTCTGGCAACCTGGATTGCATTCGCGCTGCATCAGCCCTATCCGCCGGACCACAAGACAGGCCCAGAATTCAGAAGGATTGGGATATGAAAAAGTTCGCTGCACCGCTGCTCGCGCTCTCGCTGGCTCTGACCTCGACCGCTGCCCTCGCCGGCGGCCCGGTTGTGGTTGTCGACGAAGGCCAGCCGGCGGTCACCGCTGAAACCCCGCGTTCGGGCTGGATCGTTCCGGTCGTCGTGGGCCTGGTCGTGCTGTGCGCCGTTGCTTGCGGCAACGACGACAACTGAGCTATCGATCCGGGGTTCGCAAGCGCGCGCCCTGATCGGCTGAACGGCAAGGACGCCCGGCGGGATATCCCCCGGGCGTTTCCTTTTGCGCAGGCGTCAGAATCGATCCGGCCGATAGGCCGAAATGTCCAGGCCGGGGCCTTTGCCGGACAGGAGCCCCGCCACGATCCGCGCGGTGACCGGCGCCAGCGTCACGCCGATATGGCCGTGGCCGAAGGCGTGGATCACTTCCGGCCCCCCGGCTGAGGGTCCGATCACCGGCAAGCTGTCAGGGAGCGAGGGGCGGAAGCCCATCCAGTCGCGGTCCGGGGGTCCGAGGTCGGGGAAGAAGGCCCGTGCGCCCTCGACCAGTTTCGCGATGCGGTGGGGCGAGGGGGGCAGGCTCAGCCCGCCAAGCTCCACCGTGCCAGCGACGCGCAGGCGGCCTGCCATCGGGCAGAAGTAGAAGCCGCGCGCGGTGGGGCAGGCGGGGCGGGAGAGGCGCGGTTCGGCCATGTCCCATTCGACATGGTAGCCGCGTTCGGTGTCCAGGGGGATGCGGTCGCCGACCTGCCGGGCCAGCGCGCGGGACTGCGCCCCGGCGGCAATGACCACGCGGCGGGCGTGCAGGTGCAGGCCCCCGTCCTTGCCGCCGCCTTCGATCACCACGCCGTCGGGACCGCGGGTCAGCTTCTCGGCCTTTGCCTGCAGGTGGCGGGCTTTCTGCAGCACCTGCGCCGCGATCAGCCCCATCATCCGGCCCGGATCGTCGAGGAAGGTCGCCCCGGTGAAGAAGGCCGCCCCGGCCTGCGGCGGCAGGTTCGGCTCCAGCTCGGCCAGCCGGTCGGGGCCGATCAGCTCGACCTCCACCCCCAGCGCGCGGCGGCGGTCCAGCTCGGCCTTGGCGGCGGCAAGGGCCTGGGGGGTCTCGTAGAGGTAAAGGCAGCCCCGCCGTTGCAGGATGCCCGCACCCTGGACCCGCAGGGCAAGGTCATCCCAGAGGTCGGCGGCATTGGCGAGGAGCGCGGCGAGCGCGCGGGAATTGCGCTCGGCCTGGGCCGGGAGCGATTGCCAGAGGAAGCGGAGGAGCCAGGGGGCGAGTGACGGCAGCGCGCGGTGGCGGATCGCAAGCGGCGAGGTCTTCGACAGCATCAGCGACGGCAGCGAGCGCAGCACCTCGGGCGTGCCGACCGGGCTGGTTGCATAACCGGCGATGGTGCCTGCGTTGCCGTAGCTTGCGCCCATGCCGGGTTGGCCGGGGTCGACCAATGTGACGTCATGGCCTTGGTCGACCAATTCCAGCGCGATGGCCAGCCCCACCACGCCTGCGCCGATCACGGCGATATCGGTTGTCTCTCGCGTCAGCATGGCTGGTGGCCCGCCCGGATGCCGGGCGGGCCGTGCCCCGTCAGAGGCAGGCCTCGAACAGCGCGCGGGTGTTCTTCTTCGTCATCTTGACCGGGTTGCCGCCACAGGAGGGATCCTCCAGCGCCATCTTGGTCAGCATGTCGAGGTCGGGATCCTTCACCCCCAGCTTCGTCAGGTTCTCCGGGATGTTCAGGGTCTGCCGCAGATCAAGGATGCGCTGGGTGAAGCCCTTGTAGCCGCCCTTGATCCCGCAATAGGCCGCTGCACTGGTCAGCCGGTCCTTCACCGCACGGCGGTTGAAGTCCAGGACCATCGGCATCACGACGGCGTTGGTGGTGCCGTGGTGGGTGTTATAGACCGCGCCGATCGGGTGGCTGAGGGCATGGATCGCGCCAAGGCCCTTCTGGAAGGCCACCGCCCCCATCGCCGCCGCCGACATCATATGCGCGCGGGCATCAAGGTCGTTCGGGTCGGCATAGACTTTCGGGAGGTTCTCGAACACCAGACGCATGCCTTCCAGCGCGATGCCCTGCGACATCGGGTGGTAGAAGGGGCTGCTGTAGGCTTCAAGGCAATGCGCCAGCGCGTCCATGCCGGTGCCGGCGGTGATGAACTTCGGCATGCCCGTGGTGAGCTCGGGGTCGCAGATTGTGACGGCGGGCATCAGCTTCGGGTGGAAGATGATCTTCTTCTTGTGGGTTTCCGAGTTGGTCAACACCCCGGCGCGGCCCACTTCGCTGCCCGTTCCGGCGGTGGTCGGCACCGCGATGATCGGAGCGATCTTGCTGGCGTCCGCCCGTGTCCACCAGTCGTCCACATCCTCCAGCTGCCAGACCTTCAGCTTCTTCGGCTGGTGCGCCATCAGCGCGATCATCTTGCCGAGGTCCAGCGCCGAGCCCCCGCCGAAGCAGATCACCCCGTCATGGCCCCCCGCAAGGTAGACCTCGATCCCGGCGGCCATGTTGATCTCGTTCGGGTTCGGGTCGACGTCCGAGAAGACCGCGCGGCCAAGGCCCCCGGCCTCCAGCACGTCGAGCGCGGCCTTGGTGATCGGCAGGCTGGCCAGTGCCTTGTCGGTGACAAGCAAGGGCTTGGTCAGGCCAATGGATTTGGCATGGTCGGCGAGTTCCGCGATCCGACCGACGCCGAACTTGATCGCGGTGGGGTAGGACCAGTTCCGGTTGGGAACGCTATGGGTCATGATATCAGGCTTTCTTGAGATGGTAGGATTTCGGCCGGGTCACCGAATGGAACCCGAGGTAGCTGAGCGAGGTGCCGCGCCCGGTGTCCTTGACCCCGGTCCAGGTCAGCGCCGGGTCCAGATAGTCGGCCCGGTTCATGAACACGGTCCCGGTCTCCACGCGCTGCCCAAGGGCGGCGGCGGTGTCGTAGTCCTGCGTCCAGATCGAGGCGGTCAGGCCGTAGGGCGAGTCGTTCATCAGCTTCAGGGCTTCCGCGTCGTTCTTGACCGGCATGATGCCGACCACCGGGCCGAAGCTTTCCTCCTTCATCACCCGCATCGAATGGTCGACGTTGATGAGGATCTGCGGGGCAAGGTAGGCACCGCCGTCATCGGCGAAGCGCTTCGGGTCGAGCAGCGGCTTCGCGCCCTTGGCGATGGCCTCTGCGGTCTGGTCGCGCACGGTCTGGGCGAAACGTTTGTGCGCCATCGGCCCGAGGGTGGTGGAGGCGTCGAAGGGATTGCCGAGTTTCAACTGGCCGACCCAGGCGACGGATTTCTCGACGAAGCTGTCGAAGAGACTCTCGTGGACATAAATCCGTTCGATCCCGCAGCAGCATTGCCCGGCATTGTACATCGCGCCGTCCATCAGCACGTCGACGGCGAGGTCCAGGTTCGCGTCCGCGCGGACATAGCCGGGATCCTTGCCCCCCAGTTCCAGCCCCAGCGGCGTGAAGGTGCCCGCAGCGGCGCGTTCAATGGCCTGCCCGCCGCCGACCGAGCCGGTGAAGTTGACGAAGCCGAAGCTGCGCTGCCCGATCAGGCGTTCGGTGGTGGCATGGTCAAGGACGACGTTCTGGAACACATCCTCAGGGATGCCCGCGGCGTGGAAGGCCTCGGCGAGGCGTTCACCCACCAGCAGAGTCTGGCTGGCATGCTTCAGGACCACCGTGTTCCCGGCGATCAGGGCGGGGACGAGGGTGTTGATCGTGGTGAGGTAGGGGTAGTTCCAGGGC
This sequence comes from Tabrizicola sp., assembly GCF_041911175.1. GTDB lineage: Bacteria > Pseudomonadota > Alphaproteobacteria > Rhodobacterales > Rhodobacteraceae > Tabrizicola. The sequence continues at coordinate 32,130 of NZ_JAYRPN010000141.1, read as the reverse complement.
GCGATGATGAAGACGACGCCCACGGGTTCGCGGGCGAGGTAGCGGCGGAACTTGTCGCTGTCCTCGATCATTTCGGGCGCAAGGGTCTTGGCCGCGATCTGGGACATGTAGTCGGTGCGGGCGTTCACGCCGCCGAATTCGCCGCCATAGCGGGTGGGGCGGCCCATCTGCCAGGCGATTTCCTCGACCACCACATCGGTCATGGTGTTCAGCTTGGCGACCGCGGCCTTGACCAGCGCGATGCGGTCTTCCAGCGACCGGGCGGCCCAGGCTTTCTGCGCGGCTTTCGCACGGGCGACGACGGCATCGGCGGCATCTGCCGACAGCGGCATCCGCTCGGCATAAACCCGGCCATCGACCGGGGAGATAAGTTGGATAGGTTTCATGTCGTCCTCGTAGGTCGGGGTTCACCCCGACAATTCAACAGAGTCGGGGTGAACCCCGACCTACATTCGCACCGGTCACGCCCGTTCCAGAAGCCGCTCGCGTTCGAAGTCGGTCACGACACGATCGGTCTCGGAAATCTCCCACTGGGCGGCGTGGTGATAGTGGTCGATCACGTCATCCCCGAAGGCCTCGCGCAGCATCTTCGAGCCGTTCATCAGCTCCGCCGCCTCGCGGAGCGTATGCGGAATCTCGCGGATGCCCTTGGCGGCATACATGTCGCCCTTGAGTTCCGGCTCCAGCGCCATCTTCTTCTCGATCCCGTCCAGCCCTGCCGCCAGAAGCGCCGCGCAGGCAAGATAGGGGTTCACGTCGCTGCCCGGAATGCGGCATTCCACCCGCACGGCCTTGCTGTGGACGCCGCAGACCCGGAAGCCCGCTGTCCGGTTGTCGGCGCTCCACACCGCCTTGGTCGGGGCGAACATCCCCACGGTGAAGCGCTTGTAACTGTTGACGTAGGGCGCGAGGAAAGCGGTGATGTCGCGGGCGTGGTGCAGCTGGCCCGCCATGTAATGCTTCATCAGGTCCGACATGCCGTGCTGGTCGTCATGGTCGGCGAAGGATGCCTTGCCATCCTTCGACCACAGGCTCTGGTGGATATGGCTGGATGACCCCGCGCGGCGGTGGTCATACTTGGCCATGAAGGTCACCGACTTGCCCTTGGCCCAGGCGATTTCCTTGATCGCGTTCTTGATGATGACGTGGTTGTCGGCGGTGTCCAAAGCGTCGGAGTATTTGTAGTTGATCTCCTCCTGCCCCGCCTCGGCCTCGCCCTTGGAGTTCTCTACCGGGATGCCCGCGCCATAAAGGCCGTTGCGGACGGCGCGCATCACGTCCTCTTCCTTGGTGGTCTGGAAGACGTGGTAATCCTCGTTGTAGCCGCCGACGGTGCGGAGCGCGTTCAGCCCCCCGTCGCGCAGGTTTTCGTAGCTGTTCTCGAACAGGTAGAACTCCAGCTCGGTCGCCATCATCGGCTCGAAGCCCATCGCGCGGGCGCGTTCCACCTGCCGCTTCAGGATCGAGCGCGGGGCGTGGGGGACGTCGGCGTGCGTTGCATGGTCCTGCGTGTCGCCCAGCACCAAGGCGGTGCCCGGCAGCCAGGGGATGCGGCGCAGGGTGCGAAGGTCGGGCTTCAGCGTGTAGTCGCCATAGCCGGTTTCCCACGACGAAGACTTGTAGCCCTGCACCGTGTTCATCTCCATGTCCACGGTCAGAAGGTAGTTGCAGCAGTGCGTCTCCTCCCAGCCGCCATCGACGAAGAACTGCGCGTGGAAGCGCTTGCCCATCAGGCGGCCCTGCATGTCGATGCCGGCCGCGACCACCGTGTCGATCTCGCCGGATTTCACGGCGGCTTTCAGTTGTTCAAGCGTCATATTGCCGGGCATGGCCGACCTGTCCCTGTTGTTGTGATGATTTGATCATATTTCAGAGGGAAGGGGCGCGCAATCTCTGCGCACCCCCTTTTACTCCGGCCTCAGCTGTAGCGATAGGGCCGTCCGGCCTTGGACATCAGGTCGTTGTATTTCTTGAAGATTTCCACGACCTTTGCCTTGGTTTCCGATTCGGCGGCCACTTCGTCCCAGAACTTGACCGCCGCTGCCTCGACCGTCGCCCATTCGGCATCGGGGATCGAGGTCAATTGCAGCTTGGGCCCGTTCACCCTGAGGTCGGCCTCGCCGCCCCAATACCACCACTGGCGGTAATAGTGCGACTGCTCGAAGCAGACCCGCATCAGCTCTTGCAGGTGCGGCGGGACCTCGTTCCAGCGGTCCTGGTTGGCGAAGAAATGGCCGATCCAGGCACCCGAGATGTTGTTGGTCAGGAAATACTTGGTCACGTCGGCCCAGCCCACCGTGTAGTCCTCGGTGATGCCCGACCAGGCCACGCCGTCGATCTCGCCGGTCTGCAATGCCACCTGCGCGTCCTCGTAGGGCAATTGCACCGGCACCACGCCGAACTGCGCCAGGAACCGGCCGGCAGTGGGGAAGGTATAGACCTTCTTGCCGTTCAGATCGGCCAGCGACTTGATCGGGTCGCGGGTGGCGAAATGGCAGGGGTCCCAGGACCCGGCCGAGACGTGCTGCACCCCCACCTTGGCGTATTCCTCCTTCCAGATCGCATCGAGGCCGTACTGGTTGAACAGCACCGGCACGTCGAGCGAGTAGCGCAGCGCCAGGGGGAAGTAGCCGCCGAACACCGTCACGTCGGTGGGGCTTTGCATCGAATCGTCATCGGATTGCACGGCGTCGATGGTGCCCGCCTGCATCGCCCGGAACAGTTCGGACGTCGGCACCAGCTGGTCGGCGAAGTAGAGCTCGATCTCCATCTGCCCGGCGGCGATCTTGTTGAAGCTGTCGATCGCCGGCTTGCAGACATGCTCGCCGAGCGCCGCGCCGGCATAGGTCTGCATCCGCCACTTGATCGGCGCGGCTTGCGCCCGCACGGCGGGAGCGGCCAGCGCCGCGGCCCCCGCAAGGGCACCGGTCGAAAGAAACTTCCGTCTGGTCGTCGTCATCTTTACCTCCGTTGGGTTGGGGGGACGGTTCGGCCGCCCCTCGGGATCATTGGCCGTAGACCTGATGTGGCAGCCAGAGCGCGATGTCGGGCCAGACCATGATGATGATCAGCGTCAGGATCATCAGTGCCACGATGGGCACGATGGACCGATAGATGTCGGCCAGCGTCACATGGTCCGGCGCCATCGCCCGCATCAGGAACAGGTTATAGCCGAAGGGCGGCGTGATATAGGCGATCTGGCAGGTGATCGTGTACAGCACGCCATACCAGATCAGCGCATCGCCCGGCGCCATCCCGAGGTCGAGCTTCGCCACCAGCGGGATGTAGAGCGGTGCCACGATCACCAGCATCGCCGTGTCGTCCAGGAACATGCCCATGATCAGGAAGGACACCTGCATCAGGATCAGGATGGTCCAGGGCGACAGGCCCAGGTCCTGCAGGAAAAGGTCCTCGATGGCCTTCACCGCGCCCAGCCCGTCGAACACGGCGCCGAAGGCCAGCGCCGCCAGCAGGATCCACATGAACATGCAGCTGACGCCCAGGGTGTTGGTGATGCAGACTTCGAAGACCCGGGCCGACATGCGACCGCGCACCATCGCGACGAGGGTCGAGATGGCCGCCCCGATGACCGAGGACTCGACCAGGCTGGCGTAGCCGTAGATGAACGGCCCCATCATCGCGGCGAAGATCACCAGGGGCAGAAGTCCCGCCGACAACAGGCGGATCTTGTCGGCCCAGGGCACGTTGCGTTCGGCCTTGGCCAGCGGCGGGCCAAGGCTTGGCTTCAGGCCGCAGCGGATGACGACATAGACGATGAAGATGCCGGCCATCAGCAGGCCGGGCAGCACGCCCGCCAGCCACAGCTGCCCGACCGGCTGGCGCGCGATCATGGCGTAAAGCACCAGCACCACCGAGGGCGGCACGAGGATGCCAAGGCTCGACCCGCCCTGGATGATCCCGGTGACCATCACCTTGTCGTAGCCGCGCTTCAGCATCTCGGGCAGCGCAATGGTCGCGCCGATCGCCAGCCCGGCCACCGACAACCCGTTCATCGCCGAGATCAGCACCATCAGAAGGATGGTGCCGATGGCAAGCCCGCCCGGGATCGGCCCGAACCAGACGTGGAACATCCGGTACAGGTCGTCGGCCATGCGGGTTTCCGACATGACATAGCCCATCCAGACGAACATCGGCAGGGTCAGCATCGGATACCAGTTCATCAGCTTGATCGTGCTGGTGAAGGGGATGGCCGATCCGCCTGTGCCCCAGAGCGCGAGGGCCGCCACCGCAGCGACGAAGCCGATCACCGCGAAGACACGCTGTCCGGTCAGCAGCAGGATGACCATCCCGCCGAACATGACCAGGGCGATGTAGTTGTAGTCCATCAGATATCCTCTCCGCGCAGCCGCGCGAGATCGCGGATCAGGAAGGCCAGCGATTGCAGGATCATCAGCACGACGCCGATGCAGATCACGATCTTGATCGGCGCCATGTAGGGCCGCCAGACCGAGCGCGAGCGCTCTGTCACCTCGAAGGAATAGATCGTGCTCTCGATCCCGCCCCAGAGGATGACCGCCAGGAAGAAGATCATCGCGAAGACGGTCACGGCATCGACAGCGGCCTGGGTGCGCGGCGACCAGCGGCCATAAAGCAGGTCCATCCGCACGTTGCTTCCAAGCTGCAGCGAATAGGCGCCGCCCAGGACGAAGTAGCTGACCATCGTGAACTGCGCCATCTCCTGCGTCCACAAGGGCGGGTGGCCGAAAGCCTTGGCGATGATCGACCACAGAAGCACGCCGCCCAGGACGAAGAACAGATACATGGCGAGCCGACCGACAGCATAGTTCACGCCCTCGACGAGGCGGACGAAGCGGATCAGGACATGCGGCATGGCGACGGTGCCCCCTTTTCGCGGCAAGGCACCGCTGCGGCGATTGCTGTGACGGACAGCTTCATCGGCTGATTCATCCCCCTGTTATGGGAGAAGGGTCGGCCGACCTGCCGCATTGTGTCAAGAATTTTCCGCTGACGAAAAAACTGTTACAAACATTCCAGGGATTCGCCGGGCGGCCAGGGGGGTGGATGGATCGGTCACTGACCATTGCGGTCCGGATGCGGGCGAGCCTGGGGGATCTGACCCCGGCCGAACGCCGTGCCGCCACGCATATCCTGTCGCATTTCCCGATGTCGGCGCTGGGATCGATCACCGCGCTGGCCGAGGCGGCCGAGGTCTCCTCGCCCACGATCATGCGGCTGGTCAGGAAGCTGGGCTATCTCGGCTGGTCCGACTACCAGGCCGCGCTGAAGGTCGAGGTGGAGCGCCTGCTGGTCGCACCGCTCAGCCTGCCCGAGGGCGCGCGCGAGCCGCAGGCCCATCCGCTGCAGGGCTTTGCCGCGCAGGTGGTGGCCAATGTCGAGGCGACGCTGGGCCTGATCCCGGCGGCCGATTTCACCGGCGCCGCGGCGCTTCTGGCCGATCCTGCCCGCCGGGTGGCGATCAGCGGCGGGCGGCTGACCCATGCGATGGCCGACTACATGGCCACGCTTCTGCGCGTGCTCCGGCCGGACGTGACCTTCCTGTCGGACCACCTGACCGACTGGCAGCAGGCGCTTCTCGACCTCTGCGCGGGCGATGTGGTGGTGATCTTCGACATCCGCCGGTATGAGGGCAATGCGGTGCATTTCGCCGAGCTTGCAGCCGAGCAGGGGGCCGAGGTGGTTCTGATCACCGACCGCTGGCTGTCCCCCGCCGCCGCCCATGCCCGCTTTACCCTGCCCTGCCAGATCGAGATGCCTGCGGCCTGGGACAGCACCGCCGCCATGCTGGTGGTGGTCGAGGCGCTTCTGGCGCAGGTGCAGGGCCACCTTCCCGACCAGGTGCAGGGCCGGCTAAACCGGCTGGAGGGCTACTTCGCCCGCACCCGCGTGTTCCGCGCGCCGAAGGTGGGGCGGTAGCGGCGTCAATACCCCCGCGCGCGGTCGACGAGGTGGAGGAAGGGCTCCCCGGCCTCGCCCCGCCGGATGTTCTCGGCGATGACGCGCGAGGCGGTGATCGCCCGGGTGTCGGCGGCGATATGGGGGGTGACGGTGACGCGCGGGTGGGTCCAGAACGGATGACCCTGCGGCAGGGGTTCGACCCGGAAGACATCGAGCGTGGCATGGCCGATGTGGCCCGCGTCGAGGGCGGCGAGGAGGGCGTTGTCGTCGATCAGCGGGCCACGGCCGGGGTTCAGGATGACGGCACCTTGCGGCAGCAGGGCCAGCCGGTCGGCGTTCATGAGGTTCTCGGTCTCGGGCGTCTTGGGCAGGAGGGTGACCAGGATCTGCGCGGTGGCGAGGGCTTGGGCGAGCCCGTCCTGCCCGTGCAGGCAGCCGGGCTTCGCGGTGCGGCTCCACCCGGTCACCGGGAAGTTCAGCGCGCGCAGGGCCGTCGCACAGGCCGAGCCGAGGGCACCCATCCCGAGGATCGTCACCGGGCGCTCGCGGGCCAGCGGCGGGCAGGTCGGGTCCCAGACATGACCGGGGTTCACGATGTGGCGGTCCATCCCGAGATGGTGGCGCAGGGTGTGGCCCGTCACCCATTCCACCATGCCTTCGGTCAGGCCGGGGTCGACCATCCGGGTCAGGGGCTGGGTCAGGGTCGGGTTGCCGGTGATCCGCTCCACCCCCGCCCAGAGGTTCAGGACGGCCTTGGTCCGCGTGTAGGGGGTGAAGTCCTGCAGGGGCGAGGAGGGGGCGTAGACGATGTAGTCGACCATCTCCGGCGCGGCCTCGGTGACTAGGGTGGCGTCGATCCCGGCCTCGGCCAGGGCGGCGGGCAGGGCGTCGCGGTATTCCGGCCAGAGCGAGGGGGCGGCGAAGAGGATGGTCGGCATGGGGGCTTTCGGGGACGTGTCCACGGTGGACAGATTTTCGGGGTGAGGGATTTCAACAACTTGGCCGTGGACGTTAGGGATTTGTCAAGGTTTTCCGGCACGCTGCAGGTCCGCGCGGCGACGGAATTTGCGAAAGGGTCTACCACAGCTGAGGTGACCTGAGGGGTGTTAGTCTGCAGGATTTGAGGAGGATCTTGTAGAGGTCATTTGCGCGATTGTTGAAGCGGAATTCGGTCTCCTTGAGGAAGATCGGGAAGGCGTCGCGGCGCAGGCCGTTGAACTTCTGATGGCGGCGTTTGGCGTAGCTCCAGAAGCTCTCGATGCCGTTGATGTGGACGCCTTTCTCGGCAAAGACGGGGTGGTTTGGATCGGCGTATTTGTCGATCCTGTGATGGCGCGAGAAGCCCGCCTCGACCAGGCCGTGATAGGCGGGAAAGCCGTCCGAGGTGATCTCGGCCTGAGGGGTGACCTTGCCCTGCAGGATCGCCGTCAGCGTTGCTTTTGAACAGTTTTTCACGATCTGGCAATGGACCCGCCCACCCCGTTCGAGGATGCCGAAGACGGGGGTCTTCCTGCCCGCCCCACGCCCGCGCTGGCCCCGGACGCGGGCGGGCCCGAAGTAGCTCTCGTCGATCTCGACCTGGCCACGGAAGGGGCAGCCCTCGCGCGCCATCTCGGCCATCCTGAGCCGCAGAAACCGGTAGAGCGCCAGCGTGGTGTTGTGGTGCAGCCCGGTCAGGTCCGCCGCGCGATCCGCCGTGATGTCGAGCGCGAAAAGCCGCAGAAGATCGCGGAACTTGCGCTCCGATATTCTCCCCCGAAACAGATAGCGGTTTTTCTGAGCCATGAGAGCACCTTAGCATACTCTCAGAACCGCTCAGCTGTGGTAGACCCTTGCGAAAATTCCGGCTCGGAGCCTTCAAAGGCTCCGGTCCGATTTCTTTGAAGAAATCGGTGCCTACTGCCCCGCCGTCAGGGCGGCATTGACCGCCAGCGCCAGGATGCAGGTGTTGTAGAAGAACGATGCCACGCCGTGCGCCAGCACCGCCCGGCGCAGGGGGCGGGTCGCGACCACGACATCCGAGACCTGCGCGGTCATCCCGATGGTGAAGCTCGCGTACAGGAAATCCAGGGCGTCCGGATCGCCCTTGCCGGGGAACTGGAAGCCCGGCGCCTTGCCCCGGTAATGCAGGTGGGCATAGTGGAAGGCGACGAGCGTGTGGATCGTCGCCCAGCCAAGGGGCAGGCTGACCAGCGCGGCCAGCCGGGCGGCAAGGCTGCTGGCATCGGCGTTCAGCACCAGGAAGATCGCCGTCACGCTGACCGCCGCCGCCAGCGCGGCGAGGAGGAGGATCAGCACGACGCCTTCGTCATCCTCGGCGGCATGGCGGCGCAACTCCTCGGACCCGGTCGCGCCGATGATCCGGGCGGTAAGCCCAAGGTAGATCACGAAGAACACGTCCGCCGCCGCGAGCACGGCGAAGTCGCGCGCGATCGACAGCGACCAGGCCGCGATGCCCGCCGCAACCCCCAGCGAGAAGGCGATCAGGAACCGGCCGTGGCGGGGGGCGAAGGTCATCTGGGCCTATGGACATGGGCGCTTTGGACAAGGCCGAAGCCCACCAGAAGCACCATCATCGCCGACCCGCCGTAGGACAGCAAGGGCAGCGGCACGCCCACGACCGGCGCCATGCCCATCACCATCGACAGGTTCACCGCGATGTAGAAGAAGAAGTTCGCCGCCACCCCGATGATCAAGAGCGCCGAGAAGCGGTCGCGGTTCTGCCAGGCTGCGACCAGGCAGAAACCCAGGATCAGCGCGTAGAGGCCGAGGAGGGAAAAGGCCCCGATGAAGCCGAATTCCTCGGCCAAAGTGGTGAAGATGAAGTCGGTGTGCTTTTCCGGCAGGAAGTTCAGGCGCGACTGCGTGCCCTGCATGAAGCCCTTGCCGCTCCACCCCCCCGACCCAAGGGCGATCTTGGCCTGGATGATGTTGTAGCCCGCGCCCAGCGGGTCGGCGGCGGGGTCGAGGAAGGTGTCGATCCGCTTGTACTGGTAGTCGTGCAGGAACTGCCAGGGCGTGCCGCGCAGGGTGAAGACGCCGACCACGGCGGCCACCACGATGCCGATCACCGCGCCGAAATACCACAGACTGACCCCGGCGGCGAACATCACCGTGGCCCCGGCCAGAAGCAGCATCAGCGATGTGCCGAGGTTCGGCTGCATCAGCACCAACACGGTGGGGGTGACGATCATCAGCACCGGCAAGAGCACATACAAGGGCCGCGAGACGAGCTTGGGGTCGAGCCAGTCGTAATAGACCGCCAGCAGCATGACGAGGGTGAACTTCATCATCTCGGAGGGTTGCAGGCGGATGAACCCAAGGTCGATCCAGCGCTGCGCGCCCATGCCGACGGTGCCGAAGAATTCCACCACGATCAAGAGCAGGAAGGCGACGATATAGGCCACCCCGGACATCGACCGCCAGAACCAGATCGGCGTCAGGGCCACCATGAACATCAGCACCATGCCGACGCCGAAACGTTCCATCTGCGGCCGCGCCCAGGTGTCCAGGTTGCCGCCCGCGATCGAATAGAGCATCAGGAAGCCGACCGAGGCGACGGCGGTCACCAGCAGGACCAGCGGCCAGTTGAGGTACAGCACCTTGCGCAGCCCGGTGGGGGCGAACTTGACGCGGTATTCCAGGAAGCTCATCGACCCGCCCCCTTCAGGTTTCGGTCTTGACGGGCGGCTGCCCGGTGACGGGGTCGCGGAGCGGCAGTTCCTTCAGCATGGTCTCGATCCGGCCGCGCTGGCTGGCGGGATAGGCCTCCAGCGAGGGCAGCCCGTCGGACATGCAGCGCAGGATCACGTCGCGGGCGATGGGGGCGGCGGCGGTCGATCCGCCGCCGCCGTGTTCCACGACCACCGCCACCGCATAGCGCGGGGCATCGTAGGGGGCGAAGCCGACGAACAGCGCATGGTCGCGCCGGTTCCAGGGCAGGTCGTCGTTCGAGATCACCCCGGCTTCGCGTTCGGCCTTGGAGATGTTGCGGACCTGGCTGGTGCCGGACTTTCCTGCGAAGATCATCGTCGGGTCGACCACGCGACTGGATTTGCCGGTGCCGTGGTCGCCGTTCACCACCGCGTTCATGCCCCCGCGCACGGCGGCAAGGTATTCGGGCGGCACGTCCAGCGGCGGAGCCTCGACGACCGGCAGTTCCTTGTCGTTGATCATCCGCACGAGGCGCGGCACGACGGCCCGCCCCGAGGCGACCCGCGCGGTCATCATCGCCAGCTGCAGGGGCGAGGCCAGCACATAGCCCTGCCCGATCGAGGCGTTGATCGTGTCGCCGATCCGCCATTCCTGCTTGTAGCGCTCCAGCATCCAGGCCTTGTCCGGCATGATGCCGTCCGTCACGGCGGACATGGGCAGGTCGAACTTGTGGCCAAGGCCCATCCTACGGCCCATCTCGGCGATCTTGTCGATGCCGACCTTCTGCGCGACCTCGTAGTAGTAGACGTCGCAGCTTTCGGCGAGGCTGCGCTCCAGCCGGACGGTGCCGTGGCCGCCGCGCTTCCAGCAGTGGAAGCGACGGCCGCCGAATTCGATGTAGCCGGGGCAGCTGACCTTGGTATCGGGCGTGACGACGCCTGCCTCCAGCGCGGCAAGGGCGGTCACCAGCTTGAAGGTCGACCCCGGCGGGTAGGCACCCGAGACGGTCTTGTTGGCCAGCGGTCGGTGGTCGTTCTCGGTCAGGGTCTTGTAGTCGGTGTGGCTGATCCCGCGCACGAAGAGGTTCGGGTCGAAGGAGGGGGCCGAGGCGATGCAGACGATGTCGCCGTTCGTCACGTCGATCACCACGACGGCGGCGCTTTCGCCCCCCAGACGCGCCTGGGCGAAGTTCTGGATGTCGGCGTCGATGGTCAGGCGGATGTCGAGGCCGGGGACACCTTCCTGCCGCTCCAGCTCGCGCATGACGCGACCGGCGGAGTTGACCTCGATCCGCTTGGTGCCCGCCTCGCCGCGCAGGGTGTCTTCCATCCACTTCTCGACGCCGATCTTGCCGATCTGGAATTTCGGGATCTTGAGCAGGGGGTCGGGGTTTTCCAGTCCCTCCAGGTCCTTCTCGCTGACCGGGCCGACGTAGCCGACGACATGGGCGAAATCGGTGTCCAGCGGATAGTGGCGCGACTGGCCGACTTCGGGCACCACGCCGGGCAGCGCGGGAGCGTTCAGCGCGACCTTGGAGAAGTCGGCCCAGGACAGGCGCTCGGCCACGGTGACGGGCACGAAGGCTGAAAGCGAGTTCACCTCGTCGATGGACTGCTGCATCTCTTCGGCGGTCATCGGGATGATGCTGGCAAGCCGCCGCATCACCAGATCGACATCGCCTGCCGCCTCGCGCGTGATGACGACGCGGTAGTTCTGTTCGTTCCCTGCGATCACCTTGCCGTTGCGGTCCTGGATCAGGCCCCTGACGGGCGGGATCAGGCGGATGTTGATCCGGTTCTCCTCGGCCAGAAGCTTGAATTCGTCGGCCTGGTCGACCTGCAGGTAGCGCATCCTTGCGCCAAGGACAGCGATCATCGCCCCCATCGCGCCGCCCAGCATGAGGGTGCGGCGGTTGAGGCGCTGGTTCGATTCCTCGCTGTCGCGGGCGGTGCGTCTCACAGCCGTCTCCCGAAACTGTCAACCTCGCCGGTGGCGGGTTTGCGCAGGTCGAGCGCCAGCCGCGACAGGCCCACGACCACCGGATAGACCGCGATCGACCACAGGACCTGCACGATGGCAAAGCCGAACGGGGCTTGCGGCACGAAGGCGAGGCCCAGGGTCAGGCGGTAGATCAGCATCATGCCCAGCATCAGCCCCGACACCAAGAGCCATTCGACCACGAAGCTCAACTCTCGCGTAAGCGTGACCCGGCCGCGCAGGAATTCGGTCGCCAGGATCACGATGTCGGTCCAGAGGCCCGGCGGGCGCATCAGGATCAGGTCCTCGGCGAGGATGACGAACAGGATCAGCGGCATCGGCAGGAAATCGGGACGGCGCACGATCCAGGCCATGATCACGCAGATCAGGAGGTCGGGGCCGGGCAGGGCGCCGGGGGCGCTGCCGAGCGGCAGCAGCCGGATGAAGAGGAGAAGCAGCGCGATGGCCAGAAAAAGCGCGCGGAAGATCCAGTGCTCCTGGCGCCAGAACTCAGTCATTCGGCACCTCCGGCCCGGACGGGCCCTCGGCGGCGCCGGAGCCGGCTTCCTCGACATTGCCGCCCTCGGTCGGCGAGGGCTGGGCGGCGGCGGCGGCCTCGGCGGCCTCGGTCGAGGTGTCGGGGACGGGCTGGGTCGCGGGCGGGGCGACCAGGCTGCCGGGGTCGGTGATCGGTTGCAGGTCGTGGCTGCGGAGCACGCGCAGGAATTCCAGCCGCTGATAGTCCGCCGCCAGCACCACGCGCAGCCGCTTGTCCGTCCCCAGTGCCACCTGGCCCACCAGAAGCCCCGCCGGGAACACCCCGCCATCGCCGGAGGTGACCACCCGGTCGCCGGGGCGGACCTCGTCGCTGTCCTCGATGAATTCCAAGGGCGGCAGGGGCGAGTTGTCGCCGCTGAGAAGCGCCTTCTGCCCCGAGGGCTGGATCGTCACCGGGATGCGGCTGTTGGAATCCGTCACCAGGATCACCCGGCTGGTGCGTTCCCCCACGCCCGAGATGCGCCCCACCAGCCCGATCCCGTCCATCGTCGCCCAGCCGTCCCGGATGCCGTCCCGCGCGCCGACGTTCAACAGGACCGACTGCCGGAAGGGACTGCCGCTGTCGGCCATCACCACGCCCGTCACATGGGTCAGCTTCGGGTCGAGCCGCACCTTGTTCAAATCCAGAAGCCGTGCGTTCTTCTGTTCCAACTGCAGCGCGGCCTCTTTCCAGGCCTTCATCTGCTGAAGCTCGCGTTTAAGCTCCTGGTTCTGCTCGTAGATCCGGGTATAGGACTGGAAATCATCCACCATCCCCGCGACCATCGTCACCGGCTTCATCGCCCAGTCGAAATTCGGCACCACCGCGTCGATCAGCGCCGCGCGGAAGCGTTCGACGCGGGGGCTGTCGATCCGCCACAGGATGAATATCGCGAACAGCACCAGCACCGCCAGCCAGACCAGAAGTCGGCGCAGCGGGCGGGAATACTCCTCGGGGGCGGTGCGGTTCCTGGCCACGGGTCAGCCTTCCATCGCCGCTGGATCGGCTCAGGTATCGTAGTCGATCACATGCCGAAGCTGCTTCTCGTATTCCAGCGCTTTCCCGGTGCCGAGGGCAACACAATTCAGTGACTCGTTGGCCACCGAGATCGACAGGCCCGTCTGCTCGCGCAAGGACAGGTCCAGCTCGCCCAGAAGCGCGCCGCCCCCGGTCAGCATCACGCCCCGGTCGACGATGTCCGCGGCCAGATCGGGCGGGGTGGCTTCCAGGGCCTGCATCACCGCGTCGCAGATCTGCTGCACGGGTTCGGCCAAAGCTTCGGCCACCTGGGCCTGATTGATCTCGGTTTCCTTCGGGACGCCGTTCAGAAGGTCGCGGCCCCGGATGGTCATGCTCGACCCGCGCCCGTCGTCGGGCATCCGCGCGGTGCCGATCGAGGTCTTGATCCGCTCCGCCGTGGATTCCCCGATCAGCAGGTTCTGGTGACGGCGGAGATAGTTGACGATGGCCTCGTCCATCCGGTCGCCGCCGACGCGGACCGAGCGGGCATAGACGATGTCACCAAGCGACAGGACCGCGACTTCCGTGGTGCCGCCGCCGATGTCGACCACCATGTTGCCGGTCGGTTCGGTGATCGGCATCCCCGCCCCGATGGCCGCCGCGATGGGTTCCGCGATCAGGCCCGCGCGCTTGGCGCCCGCCGACAGCACCGACTGCCGGATGGCACGCTTCTCCACCGGGGTCGCGCCATGCGGCACGCAGACGATGATCTTGGGCTTCGAGATGGTGGACCGTTTGTGAACCTTGCGGATGAAATGCTTGATCATCTCTTCCGCCGCCTCGAAATCGGCGATCACCCCGTCGCGCATCGGGCGGATCGCCTCGATGGTGCCGGGGGTGCGGCCGAGCATCAGCTTGGCATCCTCGCCCACCGCAAGGACCTGCTTCTTGCCGTCCTTGTTGTGATAGGCCACCACCGAAGGCTCGTTCAGCACGATGCCCTTGCCCCGGATATAGACCAGCGTGTTCGCGGTCCCGAGGTCGATGGCCATGTCCGACGAGAAGAGGCCGGGGATAAGCGACATGTGCAGTCCTTTGGTGGTCGATGGGGCAAGCAATGGTTTTGGCCCCGACTCGGGGCTTCCGACGGGGCGCTACCATATAGAAGCATGGGGATTTGAGCGAAAGCCCCGCTGGCCGGTATCCGCTCACTTCGCCGTGCTTGCAGAAATGCGATCTATTGGCGCAGACTCTTGGCCGGATTTTGCAGCATCCTTGCACTATTGCGATATGCTAGCCTGAAGGCGATCTGGAGAGGGCAACGGCGATGGCAGGCGTGGCGGGGCGCGTGGCGCTGGTGACGGGGGCGGGCAGCCCCGGGGGAATCGGTTTTGCCATCGCCCGGGCGCTGGTTGCCGGGGGTGCGCGGGTGGCGGTGACCTCCGCCTCGGCGCGCGTCCATGACCGGGGGCGAGAGCTTGGCTGCCTGTCCGAAATCGCCGACCTGACCGACCCGGCGCAGGTTGCGGGCCTCTTCGCGGCGGTGGAGGCGGCGCTGGGGCCGGTCGAAATCCTGGTGAACAATGCGGGCATGGTGCAAAGCGGCCGGAAGGTGAAGCCCGGCAAGCTGGGCGGGACTTCGGATGCCTCCTGGGCGCACCAGATGGCGATCAACCTGGACACCACCTTCCACTGCTGCCGCGCCGCCCTGGCCGGCATGGAAGCCCGCGGGCAGGGCCGGATCGTCAACATCGCCTCGGTCACCGGGCCGGTCGTGACCTATTCCGGCGGGGCGCCCTATGCCGCCGCCAAGGCCGCGATCACCGGGCTGACCCGCACCGTCGCGGTGGAATATGGCGCGAGCGGGGTGACCTGCAACGCGGTGCTGCCCGGCTGGATCGCCACCGACAGCGCCAGCCCGCGTGAGCTGCGCGCGGGCAGGGCCACGCCTCTGGGCCGTCCCGGTCGCCCCGAGGAGGTAGCCGCCTGCGCCCTCTTCCTCGCCTCGGACGAAGCGTCCTATGTCACCGGGGCGATGCTGGTGGTGGACGGCGGCAATACACTGCAGGAGATCAAGGGGGCGTGAGCCTGGGGGCCGTCGCCCCGCCCCGGCACGGTCAAGCCGCAGTAAACGTCCACGACCAAGCCCTTGATTCCAAAGGGTCGTCCCCCGCTGTCCTGCGTGGACAGCGGGGTCCTTGCCTTACTCGCCGTGGTAGGAGACGGTCTTCACATCCTCGCCCGGCGCGGTCTTCTGGCGGCGGATGATCAACCGGTTCAGCGCGTTGATATAGGCCCGGGTCGAGGCGACGATGGTGTCGGTATCGGCGGACGAGCCGGTCACGATCCGCCCGTCCTCCTCCAGCCGCACGCTGACCGTGGCCTGCGCGTCCGTCCCCTCGGTCACGGCATGGACCTGGTAGACCTGCAGGTTCGCCTGGTGCGGGAAGAGCATCTTCACGCAGTTGAACGCTGCATCCACCGGGCCGTCGCCGGTGGCGTCGATGTGGTGGTCGACCCCGTCGACGGAGAGGATCATGTCGGCCTCCTGCGGGCCTTCGGTGCCGCAGACGACCCGCAGCTTCTTGAGCTGGAGGTATTCGTAGGCGTCGTTGGTCTGCTCGTCGGTGACCAGCGCGATCAGGTCGTCGTCGTAGACTTCCTTCTTGCGGTCGGCCAGCGCCTTGAAGCGGACGAAGACATCGTTCAGCTGGTTGTCGGCCAGCTCGAACCCGAGTTCCTTCAGCTTGGCCCGGAGTGCTGCGCGCCCCGAATGCTTGCCCATCGCGATGTTCTTGGCCGTCAGCCCGATATCTTCGGGCCGCATGATCTCGAAGGTCTGGACGTTCTTCAACACACCATCCTGGTGGATACCGCTCTCATGCAGGAAGGCGTTCTTGCCGACGATGGCCTTGTTGAACTGGACCGGGAAGCCGGAGACCTGGCTGACGCGGCGGGAGAGGTTCATGATCTTGGTCGTGTCGATCCCGGTCTGGAAGGGCAGGATGTCGTTCCTGACCCGCATCGCCATCACCACCTCTTCCAGCGCGGTGTTGCCCGCGCGCTCACCCAGGCCGTTGATCGTGCATTCGATCTGCCGGGCGCCAGCCTCCACGGCAGCCAGGGCGTTGGCGGTCGCCATGCCGAGGTCGTTGTGGCAGTGGGTGGCGAAGATGATCCGGTCGGCGCCGGGCACCCGCTCCAGCAGCATGCGGATGATCTTCGCCGATTCCATCGGGTAGGTGTAGCCGACGGTATCGGGGATGTTGATCGTCGTCGCCCCGGCCTTGATCGCGATCTCCACCACGCGGCAGAGGTAGTCGGGTTCCGTCCGGGTCGCGTCCATCGGGGACCACTGGACGTTGTCGCAGAGGTTCCTCGCGTGGGTCACCGTCTCGTGGATGCGGTCGGCCATCTGGTCCATGTCCAGGTTCGGGATCGCGCGGTGCAGGGGGGAGGTGCCGATGAAGGTGTGGATGCGGGGGCTGCGGGCGTGCTTCACCGCCTCCCAGCAGCGGTCGATGTCCTTCTGGTTGGCCCTGGCGAGGCCGCAGATGGTGGAGGTCTTCGCCCGCTTCGCGATCTCGGAGACGGCGGCGAAGTCGCCTTCGCTGGCGATGGGGAAGCCGGCCTCGATGATGTCGACCCCCATCTCGTCGAGGAGGGAGGCGATCTCCAGCTTCTCCTCATGGGTCATGGTCGCGCCGGGGCTTTGCTCGCCGTCGCGGAGCGTGGTGTCGAAGATGACGACTTTGTTCTGGGTCATGATGCGGTCCTGTTTCCTTAGCTGGCGTGGTCGGCGCTGGTCACCTCTGAGCGGTCGCGCCCGGGGGCACGCTCAGAGGCAGCTAAGAAGGAGGAGACCGCGGGCGGTCGTGGGGCGCGGTGCGGCCCCGGGGGAGTGGATATGATGGCCCCTGGTCATGGGGCGCGACTATACGGGGGAAATCGGGGAAGGGAAGGGGGTTTGTGCGGGGCGGGGGCCGGGAGGGACTCCGGGGGAGTGTCCACGGTGGACGGATGGGGGTAAGGGGTTGATTTTGCTGGGGAAGGGGTGTGGACGGTAAGGGTTTGTTAAGGGGGTGGTTAATGGCCCCTTGTTCTCATTCGTACTGGAGCTGCTTGCTAAAGAGGCAGTGCTAGGCCATCAAGTTCTGGTTCATCTGTAAGCGGAGTGCAAATTTGGCCAACATTCTTTCCGTTCCAAACTTCGATACGACTCCGGTTAGCATTAGTCTTGATGCTGGAACTACGACTTTTCTCGTCGGGGCAAACGGTAGCGGAAAGACACGCCTTTCAGCGTATGCGGAGGAGAGACTGGGCTTGAATGCCCATCGCATTTCTGCGCACAGGTCCCTCAACTTAAATCCTGCTGTTGCGAAGATCTCTGAAGAGAAGGCGCAGAAGGGTCTGTTGACAGGTTACCCGGAGGTGAAGCCTGGCGCCGAAACTAACTATCGTGCGAGTCAGAGGTGGGGTTCAAAATCGTCTACAAACCTACTAAATGACTACGACTATCTGTTGCAACTTCTGTTTGCCAACCAATCCAATGTTGCCCTAAGAACCCACTACGCAGTCCATGCAAATAAAATTAGCGAACTAGAGGAAACATACTTTCAAAAACTAAGTCGGATCTGGGATGGAATATTTCCGCATAGAAAATTATACGTTACTGGAGATGGAATAAGATGTCTTGACGCAAATCAGAACCAATTCGATGGTTCTGAAATGAGCGATGGAGAGCGATCTGCGTTCTACCTGATTGGTCAGGTTCTTGTTGCCATGCCGAACGTTGTTCTGATATTTGACGAGCCCGAATTGCACATGCATCGGTCAATTCTCGGAAGTCTCTGGGATGAGGTTGAAGCCGCTCGCCCGGATTGCGCTTTCCTAGTGATCACCCATGATCTCGAGTTTGCTGCTTCTCGTCCTGGACGAAAGTATGTAATTAAAAAGTACATGGCGCCATCCAATTGGGAAGTTGAGGAAGTGCCAGACGGCACGGGTTTTAGCGAAGAAGTTTCAACGCTAATTCTCGGAAGTCGGAAGCCTATTCTATTCGTTGAGGGCACTGACAGTAGTCTCGATCTAGCAGTTTATCGCGCCTGTTATCCAAGTTGGACTGTGATCCCGAGAGGAAATGCCGCTGATGTTATCCATTCGGTGGCTACAATGAGGGCGAACTCCGCTCTCACGAGAGTGACATGTGCTGGTGCTGTGGACGCAGATGATCACAATGAGGACGAAATACGCGCTCTTGATTTTCTTGGAGTGGCAGTTCTCCCGGTTTGCGAAATAGAGAATCTTTTTCTGCTTCCGCAAGTCGTGGAGGCTATGCTTGAAATGGAAAGCTTTGATGCGGATGAGCGAGTGTCAAAGCACTATGAGTTGAGGAGGGAAATGTTTGCGCTGGCGAGTGCCCAGGATGCGCTGGAAAGCGTAGCTGTTCGCCACTGTCAGAGACGAATTGACAGAGCCCTTAAATCCATTGATCTGAGATCGTTCAAAACATCAGGTCAACTTAAGGAGGCTTTCCTTTCTGAAGTATCACAGATTGACGTCGAAGCCATTGTTCGAGGTGTGATGGAGAATATCTCTGACGCAATGCAGAAGGACGACAGCACTACGTTCCTTCGCTATTACGACAACAAGGCGCTTCTGAATGTTGTAGCTAGGAAGGTCAAGGGTCTATCAAAGAGTGCATTTGAGGATTGGATATCAAGATCGCTGCGGGACCCAAAGAATGTAGGACTTAGGTCCGCAGTCCAAAGCGTGCTACCGGCATTGATAGCCAAATAATGGAATTTGAAGCGGTCACACCCCCATATGCCGCACCCTCGCCCCCCACTCGATCGCCGCGGCGTGGAGGCGGTCGATCTTCAGCTCGTCCCGCACCTCCTCCAGCATCCGCAGCTCGACCTGGGAGTGCCGCCCGTCCGCCGTGACCACGTCGCAGGCGAGCGCATAGGCGGTCTCGTACAGGCGCTCGGGCAGGGCGTTGCGGATCAGGCCGAAGAGGGCGTCGAGGCCGTCTTCCTCCTCGAACAGGTCGAAGACGATGCGGCTGACGCGGCGGATGCGGTCGGGGTCGTAGGTGGCGAAGGCGGGCATGTGGTTGACCATGCGGGTGATCGCCACCAGTTCGGCGGTGCGCATGTTCTCGTCCGAGGCGGAGCAGGCGACCATGACGGCGACGAGGGCGTCCTGGGGTGACATTCCGGATTCGGGCATGGCTGGTCCTTCAAGGGTTTGGGGGGGAGATTATTGACGGGAGGCAGGGGGGGCAATAGAGGACGGGCGCGGGGCGTGGGCCCGGCGTTTCAGGAGAGAAGCGATGAGTGCGTTGCGCGATGCGGCGATGGCGTCGAAGGCCTGGCCATTCGAAGAGGCCCGCGCGGTGCTGAAACGCTATGGCGGGAAGGACCCGGCCAAGGGCTATGTGCTGTTCGAGACGGGTTACGGGCCGTCGGGGTTGCCGCATATCGGGACCTTCGGGGAAGTGGCGCGGACGACGATGATCCGGCGGGCGTTCGAGATCATCTCGGACATCCCGACGCGGCTGATCTGTTTTTCCGACGACGTGGACGGGATGCGGAAGGTGCCGGAGAACGTGCCGCAGCAGGAGATGTTGCGGGGGCATATGCAGCTGCCGTTGACCTCGGTGCCGGACCCCTATGGCGAGTACGAGAGCTTCGGCCACCACAACAACGCGATGCTGCGGCGGTTCCTGGATACGTTCGGCTTCGAGTACGAGTTCATCTCGGCGACGGAGTTCTACAAGTCGGGCCGGTTCGATGCGACCCTGCGGCTGTGCGCCGAGCGGTATGATGCGATCATGGCGATCATGCTGGCTTCGCTGCGGGAGGAGCGGCAGCAGACCTATTCCTGCTTCCTGCCGATCCACCCGGAGAGTGGCCGTGTGCTGTATGTGCCGATGAAGGAGGTCAATGCGAAGGATGCGACGATCACCTTCGACGACGAGGACGGGCGGGAGTGGACGCTGCCGGTCACGGGCGGGCATGTGAAGTTGCAGTGGAAGCCGGATTTCGGGGCGCGCTGGGCGGCCTTGGATGTGGACTTCGAGATGTACGGGAAGGACCATTCCACCAATACGCCGATCTATGACGGGATTTGTGAGGTCCTGGGGGGGCGGAAGCCGAACCATTTCAGCTATGAGCTGTTCCTGGACGAGCATGGGCAGAAGATCAGCAAGTCGAAGGGGAACGGGCTGACCATCGACGAATGGCTGACCTATGCGGCGACGGAGAGCCTGTCGTATTTCATGTACCAGAAGCCGAAGACGGCGAAGCGGATGCATTTCGACGTGATCCCGCGGGCGGTGGACGAGTATCACCAGCAGTTGAAGGCCTATCCGACGCAGGACGTGGCGGGGCAGGTGAACAACCCGGTCTGGCATATCCACGGGGGGAAGCCGCCCGAGTCGAAGATGGTGGTGTCGTTCGGGATGCTGCTGAACCTGGCCTCGGTGGCCGGGGCGAAGGATGCCGAGGCGCTGTGGAAGTTCATCCGGCGCTATGCTCCGGAGGCGTCGCCGGAGGGGAACCCCGATCTGGATGCGGCGGCGGGGTTTGCGGTGCGCTACTTCGCGGACCGGATCGCGCCGACGCGGGTGTTCCGTCTGCCGGACGCGAAGGAGCGGGCGGCGATGGAGGATCTTGTCGCACGGCTGAAGCTGTGGGACGGGGGGCTGGACGACGAGGCCTTGCAGTCGATGGTCTTTGCGGTGGGCAAGGAGCATGAGTTCGAGCCGCTGAGGGACTGGTTCAAGGCTTTGTACGAGGTGCTGCTGGGGGCGTCGGATGGCCCGCGCTTCGGCGGGTTCATCGCGCTTTATGGGGTGGACGAGACGGTGGCGCTGATGGAGCGGGCGCTGAGGGGCGAGCTGGCGGGCTGACGCAGGGGGCGGCGAGGCTGGCGCCCACGCGGCTTTGCGGGGCGGGGCGGTTGACTTCCGCCCGGGCGGTCTAGGTCGTTTCGCGAGGGGACGCTTCACAAGGAGCGATTGCCATGCGCAATGCTGTTTACGCCGTGCTGTTCGCCGCCGTCCTGTCCCTGCCTGCCGCCGCGCAGGAAGAGCCGATACGGAACACCATCCAGAGCCAGATCGAGGCCTTCCGGGCCGATGATTTCGCCCGGGCCTTCACCTTTGCCAGCCCGACGATCAAGGGCATGTTCGGCACGCCCGAGAATTTCGGGGCGATGGTGAAGCAGGGCTATCCGATGGTCTACCGGCCGGCGGAGGTGCAGATGATGGAGCTGCGCGAGGTGGCGGGGGCCCTGTGGCAGCGGGTCAGGATCACCGATCAGGCCGGGGCGGGCTGGTATCTGGACTACATGATGGTCGAGACGGCGGAGGGCTGGCAGATCAATGCGGTGCAGATATTGCCTGCGCCGGATGTCGGGGCGTGACGGGCAGGAGCGCTTTCAGGGCCGGGCGGAGGGTGGGTGCAATCCCATCAGGTCCCTGCGAACGGTGGGTGGGCGTCCACCCTGCCCTGTTTCCGTCACGCGGCTCGTCCGTTGCGCAAGCCGACCCTGCTCCGTGCGGAGGCATGACCCCCGGTTAAACCTTGCTTGCTACCCCCTTTGCCCGATGACGGCGCGGTTTGTCGGAGTTTCCGGCGCACCTCTCCGGGACAGGGACGCGAAGCGAGGCGAGGGAAATCGAAGATGAACAAGGCTATCACCGACGGGCTGGTCCTGATGCCGCCGCCGTTCTCGGCAGGGCTGAACCTCTGGTCGCGCGAGGACGGGGTGCCGGGGTCGGGGTCCTACCAGGGCCAGCCGAACGCGGCGCTGGTCACGAATGACCAGGACTTCGCGGGCTGCCTGGAGCTGCAGAAGACGGAAGCCACGCAGAAGCTGCGCAGTTTCGCGCAGACGCCGGTGCAGCCGGGGCTTTACCTGCGCGTCACGGCGCGGGTGAAGGCAGTGTCGGGGAACCTGCCCTCGGTGCGCATCGCGGCCTGGGCGGGGGATGTCAGCGGGGCAAACGTGGCGGGCCTGCCGCAGACCGGGCCAGCGGTCACGCTGACCGCTTACGGCCAGGTGGTGACGGTGAGCGCGATCATCTCGCCCGCCAGCCGGACCGGGGTGGACCTGCCCTGGTCGCTGCAATCCGTCTATGCCCATGTCGGGCTGGACCTGACCGGGGCGAACGGCGGCGTGGTCAGGATCGACGATATCGTGGTCGAGGATGTGACCAACATCTTCATCCGCAAGCTGATGGACTGGGTCGACGTGCGCGACTTTGGCGCCCTGGGCAACGGGTCGACCAATGATGCGGCGGCCTTCCTCGCCGCCGATGCCGCTGCACAGGGGCGGGAAATCCTGGTGCCGTCGGGGGTGTTCCGGCTGACGAGCGACGTGACGATCAACAGCCGCATCCGGTTCGAGGGCACCTTGTCGATGCCCGCGAACCGCAAGCTGACCCTGACGCGGAACTTCGATCTGGACACCTATGGCCAGGCCTTCGGGTCGGAGCTGGAGGGGTTCAGGCGGGCCTTGCAGGCGCTGTTCTTCTTTACCGACTATGTCACACTGGACCTGTCGGGCCGCCGGGTCGACATTCCCGAGCCGATTGATGTCGCTGCCCTAGCCGGGATCACCAGTTTCTCCAGCCGCCGGGTGGTGCGGAACGGGTCGCTGAACGCGGTGGCGGGGCCGGGCTGGACGACCGAGGACGTGACCTCGGTCGCGACCTATTCGGCCTCGGCCAACACCACGCTGACCGGGGTGGCGAATGTGGCGAACATCAAGGTCGGCTCGCTGGTGATCGGGACGGGCGTCGGGCGCGAGGTCTATGTCACCGCGACCAACATCGGCGCGGGGACGGTGACGATCAGCCAGCCGCTGTATGCGGCGGTGGGGGTGCGGAACTATACCTTCCGGCGCTTCAAATACCTGCTGGATTTCAGCGGCTTCGGCCTTCTGTCGCGCTTCGAGCTGGAGGATATCGAATTCAACTGCCTCGGGATCGGGTCGGGCGTGCTGCTGCCGATGGCGGGCAATACCCAGCGCTTCATGTCCTGCACCTTCAACCGGCCGCTGGACCGGGGGATCAGCTCGGCCGGGTCGGGGTGCCAGGGCATGTTCGTCGACATGTGCCAGTTCCTGTCGAACGAACAGTCGGTCGCGGCGGTCGACCGCACCACCATCGCGATGAACGTGCAGGCGAACGACACCAAGCTGCGCAACAACCGGATCGTGCGCTTCGCGCATTTCGCGGTGATGAACGGGACCGGCCACCTGATCCACGCCAACCACTTCTTCCAGGGCGACAACACGACGGCGGGTGTGCGGCGCGCGGGTCTGGTCTTCACGCAGACCAACGTCTCGACCGTGGTGACGGGCAACTATGTCGACAACTGCTTCATCGAATGGGGCAACGAGCATGACTCGGAACCGCAGGAGAACGGCGAGTTCTCGTTCGGGGGGCTGAACATCGTCGGCAACGTGTTCATCGCCTCGGACACGGCCACCGCCTTCCGCTGGATCGTGGTGAAGCCCTACGGGTCGGGGCATTTCTTCAGCGGGTTGTCGATCACGGGGAACAGCTTCCGTTGTTTTGGCAACATCGTGGACCGGGTGGACATGGTGGACACCAGCTTTGCCACGCTGGATTTCAGCAAGGCGCGCAATGTGCGGGTCGAGGGCAACAGCTTCAACAACGTGAGCCAGTGGATCATCAACCCGGTGCAGGTGATGCATACGCAGAACACGGCGGCCGAGACCTGGAACGTCAGCGCGGGCGGGTTCGTGCCCTTTGGCGGGCGCATCCGCATGGTCGAGGCGGTGGCGCCGGAGGGGATGATCAGCACGGCGGCCAATGCGGCGCGTTATGTGTTCCCCTATTCGCTGCCGGGCAGCGGGGCGGGCGGCAACGAGGCGCAGGTCCGCTGGGGCGAGGCGGTGAAGGGCAAGGCACTGGTCACGATGCGGATGGACGTGCCGGCCTGATCCTGATGCAGTGGTGAGGTTGGGGGCGGTCCTTCGGGGCCGCCCCTTTTCACAGGTCGCCGGGCTGGACGTGGAAGGCGCGGGCGAAGCCGCCGTTCAGGAGGGCGGAGCTGGGGGTCAGGCGGACGAAGGCGAAATCCGGCAGGTCGATGTAGACGGTGGCCTTGGGGTTCCGCTCCAGCCAGCGGCTGCGGATGCCTGGGCGGGCGGGGTCGTCCTTGGCGATGAAGCTGGCCTGCGCCCGGATCATCAGGCGGGGGTGGGTCAGCGGGTCGCCCTTTTCGCCCGCCTCGCCCAGCATCAGGGCGCAGTCGGGATTGGTCCGCAGGGCGCGGAAGTGGGGGGCGAGGCCGGAGACTAGGGTCAGGAGGCCCGCCTCGGGGTCGCGGGCGAAGGCGATGCGGCTGATGCCGGGGGTGCCGGTGTCGGGGTCGGTCCAGGCGAGGGCGGCGTGGCCCAGCGAGAGGAGCTGGTGGACAATTGCCAGCGCGTCGTCAGTGGCGGGCTGGACGGGATCGGGGCGGGCGGGGCGGTCGGACATGGCATACCGGAAGCAGTTGACAGGGGGGCGGCTCGGGGGTCATCTGGCCGCATTCCTGCCGACCTGCCAGCGATTACTGGCCGTTCCCCTGGCCTGGACGCCATCATGACCGACACCGCGCGGGGCCACAATGGCCCGACCGACTTCCTGCCGAAGCTCTGGACCGTCTGGCGCGAGGGCTATGGGCTTTCGCAGGTGCGCGCCGATGCGCTGGCGGGGCTGACCGTGGCCATCGTGGCCCTGCCCCTGTCGATGGCCATCGCCATCGCCAGCGGGGTGGGGCCCGAGCGGGGGCTCTTCACCGCCATCGTCGGCGGGTTCCTGGTCAGCGCTTTGGGGGGCTCGCGCTACCAGATCGGCGGGCCTGCGGGGGCCTTCATCGTGCTGGTCGCGGCCTGCGTGACGGCGACGGGGGTGCAGGGGCTGATCCTGGCGACGATCCTGTCGGGGGTGATCCTGATCGGGGCGGGGGCGCTGCGCCTTGGGACCTACATCCGCTATATCCCCTATCCGGTGACGGTGGGTTTCACCGCCGGGATCGCGGTGATCATCTTCGCCAGCCAGCTGCGCGAGATGTTCGGGCTGACGCTTCCGGGCGCGGAGCCGGGCGAGTTCATCGCCAAGGTTCAGGCCTTGTGGGCGGCGCGGGGGAGTGTGACCTGGGGCGCGGTCGGGGTGACGGCTCTGACGGCGGGGGTGATCCTGGGACTGCGGAGGATAAGGCCGCACTGGCCGGGGATGCTGATCGCCGTCGCGCTGGCCTCGGTGGTGGTCTGGGCGCTGGGACTGCCGGTCGCCACCATCGGCACGCGCTTCGGCGACCTGCCGCACCTGCTGCCCGCACCCGCGCTGCCGGACCTGTCGATGTGGCGCGAGGCGCTGCCTTGGGCGGGGAGTTTCGCGCTCCTTGGTGCCATCGAATCCCTGCTGTCCGCCGTGGTCGCCGACGGGATGTCGGGCGCGCGGCATCGCTCGAATGCCGAACTGGTGGCGCAGGGGGTGGCGAACATCGGCTCGGGGCTTTTTGGCGGGTTCTGCGTGACCGGCACCATCGCGCGTACTGCGACCAATGTGCGGGCGGGAAGCAAGGGGCCGGTCTCCGGCATGCTGCATGCGCTGTTCCTCTTGGCCTTCCTGATGGTTGCCGCGCCCCTGGCCGCCTACATCCCGCTCGCCGCGCTGGCGGGCGTACTGGGCGTCGTCGCCTGGGGCATGGCGGAACGGCAGGAGTTTGCAGCCCTTCTGCGGTCGACCCGTGGAGATGCGCTGGTGGTCAGCGTGACCTTCCTGCTGGTGGTCTTCCGCGACCTGACCGAAGGCATCGTGATGGGCTTCGCGCTGGCGGGCCTCGTCTTCATCAAGCGCATGTCGGAAAGCGCCGCGATGCGGCCCCGGGAAGAGCATATCGACACGCCCCGCGCCGACCGCATGGTCTATCATCTGGAGGGGCCGTATTTCTTCGGTGCCGCCGCGCAACTGGGGGGCGTGCTGGACCGGATCGCCGAGGCGCCGCGGGCGCTGGTCTTGGAAATGTCGGGGGTGCCGCTGATCGACAGCTCCGGCGCGCGCGGGTTTCACCGGATGGCCGCGCGGGTGGCCAAGCGGGGCGGGCGGCTCTACCTTGTCGGGCTCAGGCCCGCGCTCAGGCGGCAGTTGCAGGCGCAGGGGCTGGACGAGCCGGAGGTGCGCTTCCTGCCTGATCTCGCCGCCGTCGATGCGGTGCTGGACGCACAACCCGGCGGCGAATCACGCTGATCCCGGCAGCGCAGCCTTTCCCGGTCTTCCGGGCGTGCTGCGACCCTTCCTGCCTGCCGCTCACGGCGGCGTGAGCGGTAACGGGCCGAAAAAGCAAGCACTTGGGCGCCACAATTTTCACATATTTGCAGAATTGACTTCATGACAGTGAAGAAATTTACAGAATTATTGATGAAAAATATGGGGTTACGAAAATCTTTACGAAGTGCTACTCTGCCATCAGGAAGAGGTTTCCTGGCCAGTCACCGTCAGTCGCGGAAGGCTGCCGCCTTCCAAGGGGAGAAGAGAATGAGCGAAGCCGCCAAGTCGATCCATCCGCCCTCTGCGGCGTTTGCCGCCGCCGCGCATGTCGATGCGGAAAGCTATGCCAAGCGCTATGCTGCTTCGGTGGCCGACCCCGAGGCGTTCTGGGGCGAGGAAGGGCTGCGACTGGACTGGATCAAGCCCTATACCCGCGTGAAGAACACCTCGTTCCAGATGGGCAATGTCTCGATCAAGTGGTTCGAGGACGGGCACCTGAACGTCTCCGCCAACTGCATCGACCGCCACATGCTGACCCGCGCCGACCAGACCGCGATCATCTGGGAGCCGGACGATCCGAAGACCCCGGCCAAGCACATCACCTACCGGGAACTGCTGGAGCAGACCTGTCGCCTGGCCAACGTGCTGAAGGCGCATGGCGTGCAGAAGGGCGACCGGGTCGTCCTTTACATGCCGATGATCCCCGAGGCCGCCTATGCGATGCTGGCCTGCACCCGGATCGGGGCGATCCATTCCATCGTCTTCGGCGGCTTCTCGCCCGATGCCCTGGCGAACCGGGTGAACGACAGCGATGCGAAGATCGTCATCACCGCCGACTGGGCGCCGCGGGCGGGCAAGAAGACGGGGCTCAAGGACAACACAGACAAGGCGCTGCTGCACTGTTCCGATGACGTGAAGGTGCTGGTGGTCAAGCGCACCGGCGACCAGACCAGCTGGGTGCAGGGCCGCGATTTCGACCTGACGGCGGAAATGGCCGAGGCCCGTCCCTATTGCCCTTACGTCGAGGTCGGGGCGGAAGACCCGATGTTCATCCTTTACACCAGTGGCTCGACCGGCAAGCCGAAGGGCGTGGTGCATACCACCGGCGGCTACCTGGTCTTTGCCGCGATGACGCAGCAGCTGACCTTCGACTACCATGACGGCGATGTCTTCTGGTGCACGGCGGATGTGGGCTGGGTCACCGGGCACAGCTACATCGTCTATGGCCCGCTGGCGAATGGTGCCACGACGCTGATGTTCGAGGGCGTGCCGACCTTCCCCGATGCGGGCCGTTTCTGGGAAGTCTGTGCCAAGCACAAGGTCACGCAGTTCTACACCGCGCCGACCGCGATCCGGTCGCTGATGGGGCTGGGGCCTGAGTGGGTGGAAAAGCACGACCTGTCGTCGCTGAAGGTGCTGGGCTCGGTGGGCGAGCCGATCAACCCGGAGGCCTGGGCCTGGTATGACACCCATGTCGGCAAGGGCATGCTGCCGATCGTCGACACCTTCTGGCAGACCGAGACCGGCGGCCACATGCTGACCCCGCTGCCCGGCGCGATCCCGACCAAGCCGGGGTCGGCGACGAAGCCCTTCTTCGGGGTGAAACCCGAGGTGCTGGATGCCGCGACCGGCAAGGTGCAGACCGAGACCGAGACCGAGGGCGTGCTGTGCTTCGCCGACAGCTGGCCGGGGCAGATGCGGACCGTCTGGGGCGACCACAAGCGGTTCGAGGAGACCTATTTCAGCCAGTACAAGGGCTACTACTTCACCGGCGACGGCTGCCGCCGCGATGCGGACGGCTATTACTGGATCACCGGCCGCGTGGATGACGTGATCAACGTCTCGGGGCACCGGATGGGTACGGCGGAAGTGGAATCCGCGCTGGTCGCGCATGAGGCGGTGGCCGAGGCCGCCGTGGTGGGCTACCCGCACGACATCAAGGGCCAGGGCATCTATGCCTATGTCACCCTGATGAAGGGGGTCGAGCCGACCGAGGACCTGCGCAAGAAGCTGGAAGGCTGGGTCAGGAACGAGATCGGCCCGATTGCCAAGCCCGACCTGATCCAGTGGGCGCCGGGCCTGCCGAAGACCCGGTCCGGCAAGATCATGCGCCGCATCCTGCGCAAGATCGCCGAGAACGACTTCGGCGCCTTGGGCGATACCTCGACGCTGGCCGATCCGTCGGTGGTCGACGACCTGATCGCCAACCGCATGAACCGGGGCTGAGGCGCATGGGCCCCGTCCTGATCCTTCTCGGCCCCCCCGGCGCAGGCAAGGGCACGCAGGCCCGGATGCTGGAGGAAGACTTCGGTCTGGTCCAGCTGTCGACCGGCGACCTGTTGCGTGCCGCCGTGGCTGCGGGGACCGAGGCCGGAAAGCGCGCCAAGGCGGTGATGGAGGCCGGACAGCTGGTCAGCGATGACATCGTGCTGGCGATCCTGAAGGACCGGATGGCCGCGCCGGATGTGGCCAAGGGCATCATCCTCGACGGCTTTCCCCGCACGGCGGGGCAGGCGGCGGCGCTGGATGCCCTGCTGGCCGAGGCCGGGCAATCCGTGACGGCGGCGATCAGCCTGGAGGTCGAGGACGAGGCGATGATCGCCCGCGTCTCGGGCCGCTATACCTGCGCCACCTGTGGCGAGGGCTATCACGACGCGTTCAAGCTGCCCGCCCAGGCGGGGGTCTGCGACAAATGCGGCGGCACCGGCTTCAAGCGCCGGGCCGACGACAATGCCGAGACGGTGCGCGAAAGGCTGGCCGCCTATCACGCCCAGACGGCCCCGCTGATCGCGCATTACGACCGGCTTTCGGTCCTGGAACGGGTTCCGGCGATGGGGTCCATCCCCGGCATCCGCGCCCGCCTGGCCGAGATCGTCGGGCGCGTCGCGGCATGAGATTGGCTCTCGCCCTCGCCATGAGGAGGGGCGGGCGGGAGCGGAAGGGGAGGGGAAGGTCGCATACGGCGTGATCCTTCAAGGAAGGCCATCCCCGGAGGGATGGACAACAGCAACGGCCTGCCGGGACGGGCGGGCCCAAAGCCAGAAACAGACGGGGACTGCCTGATTCACCCGAGTCAGGCCACAAGGAGGTATTGCATGGCTACGACCACAACCAACGTGCGCGACAGATCGCGCCCGATGACGGCGGAGGAGAGGAAAGTCATCCTCGCCTCGTCGGCAGGGACCATCTTCGAGTGGTACGACTTCTACCTTTACGGCTCGCTCGCGGCGATCATCGGCGCGCAGTTCTTCACGCCCTTCCCGGAAGCCACGCGCAACATCTTCGCGCTTCTGGCCTTTGCGGCGGGCTTCCTGGTGCGTCCCTTCGGCGCGCTGGTCTTCGGCTCGCTCGGCGACCTGATCGGTCGGAAATACACCTTCCTCATGACCATCATGATCATGGGCCTTTCCACCTTCTGCGTGGGCCTGCTGCCCGGCTATCAGTCCTGGGGCATCGCCGCGCCGGTCATCCTGATCGGGTTGCGGATGCTGCAGGGCCTGGCGCTTGGCGGGGAATACGGCGGCGCCGCGGTCTATGTGGCCGAACACGCGCCGGCGAACCAGCGCGGCTACTTCACGGCCTTCATCCAGACCACCGCGACGCTGGGGCTTCTGCTGTCGCTGGTCATCATCCTGGTCTTCACCGCCTATGTGAACGGCAACTACGAGCCGGTGGCCCAGTTCAACCTGGACGGCACCCCGCAGCTTGACGCCAAGGGCGTGGCCGTGATGCTGGAACCCTGGAAGGCCTGGGGCTGGCGGATTCCGTTCCTCGGCTCGATCTTCCTGCTGGCGATCTCGCTGTATATCCGGCTGCAGATGAACGAATCCCCCGCCTTCAAGAAGATGAAGGAAGAGGGTTCGGCCTCGAAAGCGCCGCTGCGCGAAGCCTTCGGCCAGTGGAAGAACGCCAAGTTCGCCGTCATCGCCCTTCTGGGCCTGACCGCCGGACAGGCCGTGGTGTGGTACTCGGGCCAGTTCTATGCCCTCTTCTTCCTGCAGTCGGTGATCAAGGTCGACGCCTTCACCTCGAACGTCTTCGTGGCGGCCTCGCTGATCCTCGGCACCTACGGGTTCATCTTCTTCGGCCGCCTGTCGGACCGCATCGGTCGCAAGCCGATCATCCTGGCCGGCTGCCTGATCGCGGCGATCACCTACTTCCCGGTGTTCAAGTTCCTGACCGCGACCGCGAACCCGATGCTGCATGCCGCGCAGGAGCATGAAGTCGTGGTGACGGCCGATCCGGCGGACTGCTCGTTCCAGTTCAACCCGGTCGGCACCGCGAAGTTCACCAAGAGCTGCGACATCCTGAAGGCGCTCCTGCTCAAGTCCTCGGTCAACTCGTCGACCGTCGATGCGGCGGCGGGCACCGTGGCCTCGGTCAAGATCGGCGACACGGAAATCGCCGCCTATGACGGTTCGGCGAACACGGCGGCCATCGACGCCGCGAAAGCCGCGCTGGAGGAAGCCAAGGGCGGGATCGACGCAGGCCTGATGACCGCGATGAGCGATGCCGACAAGGCGCTGGGTGCGGCGAAGACGGCTGTGGCCGATGCCGACAAGGCGCTGAAAGCGGCGGCGGACGATGCGGCCAAGGCCACGGCGCAGACCGCGCTCGACGCGGCCAACGCTGCGGTCCCGGCGGCCCAGGCGGCGGCGGATGCGGCCCGTGCGGCGGTTCCGGCCGACGCCCTGGCCAAGTTCGACGCGGCCACCGCTGCGCTGGCCAAGGAGAACGGCGTCAAGGGCGCCTTCGAGAAGCAGGTGAACGACGCCCTGGCCGCCATCGGCTATCCGATCGTGGCGGCGGACAACGCCACCATCGCGAAGGTCGGCTCGTTCGGCGACATCTTCACCGGGCAGAACATCACCATCATCCTGATCCTGACCTACCTGATCATCCTGGTGACGATGGTCTACGGCCCGATCGCGGCGATGCTGGTGGAGCTTTTCCCGACGCGGATCCGCTACTCGGGCCTGTCGCTGCCCTACCACATCGGCAACGGCTGGTTCGGGGGCCTTCTGCCCGCGACCGCGCTGGCGATCTCGGCCCAGGCCGGGAACATCTACTCAGGCCTGTGGTATGCGATCGTGGTGGCCGTCATGACGGTGATCATCGGCACGATCTTCGTCCCGAATGGCACCCACAAGAAGGACATCTTCGCCGACGACAATCGGTAAGAGCCTGAAACCGGGCCGGGGCGAAAGCCTCGGCCCGGCCTTCCGCGCTGCTTCCTGACAAGCCGTCGGGCTTCTCCGGGCGCAGACTGGCGGGTCTTTCCGAAGGCCCGCCGCTTTTTCGCCTCAGCTGCGCAGGCGCCGGATGATCATGGCAAGGGCTAGCACGATGCCAAGGATGATCAGGTTCGACAGGATCCCCGCCGCGACCGCCTGGGTCAGGCTGGCCCCGCCCTGCGTCACCGGCAGGATCACCGCGACGAAGATCACGCCCGCCGCCAGCGGGACCAGCGTGCCGGTCGCGCCCCGGGTGCGGAACATGGTGACGACCAGCCCCACGATCAGGCCGATGCGGAGCGGGTCCAGAAGCTGCGACTGGATAAGCTCGATCATGGGGGGTCCTTTCGTTTGCGTCAGTTTCCCGATCAGGCCCGCGCGCACAAGCCCCCAGATCGGCGGTGCGGCATGACCGCCGCCTTTCCCCGGGTCCTGGTGGTCGAGGATGAGGACAACATCGCCATTGCGCTGGAATTCCTGATCACGCGCGAGGGCTATGGGCATGACCGGGTGGCCACCGGGTCCGAGGCGCTGCCGCGCATCCGGGCAACCCGGCCCGACCTCGTGCTGCT
>NZ_JAYRPN010000140.1:0-17220 GCF_041911175.1 Tabrizicola sp. | reverse complement strand
CTCGAGCCGGAACACGGGTTTGCCGGTGGTCTCGGACCGGGCGGCGGCGAAGCCCTCGCGCATGGCGTCGGGCCAGGCCCCGAAGCGGCGTTCCGGCACGCGATAGGCGATCTCGAGATACTGGGTCGGATCGTCGCCCGCCTCGCGGATCCGGGTTGCCATGGTGGCCAGCCGGTCCTGATCCCACGTGACCTTCTTCGGCAGGTCGGCGACGATCACGACGTTTTCGTCCTCGACGCGCACGGTGCCGCTGGCCTTGCCCTGAGCGGCCCGTTCCGCCGCGGCGGCGGCCTCGTAGCGCTGCGCGATCCCGGCCTCGAGCCGGTCCCGCAGCCGCTTCACGCGGGCGGTCTCGGCGAGCGCCGTTGTCTGCAGATCCAGCAGCAGCTCGGGTGGCAGCGCCGCGATGTCGCCGAGGGCGAGACCTTCGAGATCGTTGAAATGCGGGGTGTTGTCGGGATGCGGCATGGCGGGGTCTCCGTTGGAAGGAAATGGCAGGGCCATCACGCGGCGCGCTCTTCGAGGAGCAGCGCCGAGAGCGAGGTGTTGGCGGCCTTCGGCCTGGGCCGGGCGACGGCGATGTAGGCGAAGCGGTCGGGACCCACGCGCTCCTGCACGAGGTGGACGAGGCCCTTCTCGAAGGCGCTCAACGCCGCCTGACCGAGATCGGCAAGCTGCCGGCGTTCGGGCTCGGGTAAGGTCGAAATCACCGGCGTTACATCGATCCCGAGAAAGCCGCAGTGGTACTCAATCCTGGCGCCAGCCCCGGCCTGCGCGATCCAGGCGTAGAGCTCGACATCAGTGAGCCGCGGCCTCGCTACGCGGGCGCCGATTGGAGTTGCGGCGACCATCAGCACAGCCGCGCAGTCCGCTGGTGCGTGGCACCATGACCGGTGTCCCGCGCCGGGTCCGCGGTCAGACGGCGGGGCGTGTGACCGACGCGCGCGACGGCCTCGCTGATCTTCAGCGCAAGCTGAAGCTGGCTCTGCTCGAAGGCCTCGATGTCGGCGAGCCGGTAGAGCACGCGCCCGCCGAGCTTGAGGAAGGCCGGTCCTTGGCCGCCGTAGCGCCAACGCTCAAGCGTCCGGTGGGAGATCCCCCAGCGCCGGGCCAGCTCTTTCTGGTTCAGGCAATGCCTCTGCAGCATCGGTGTCTCCTCTCGTTGTCGAGGAGACCATGCGAAATTCTGCTGTGGGATGTCGTCAGGATCGGCGGGGGATGCGGAGGGGGATCAGTCGGCCCTTGCAGGACTGGCGTTTGGCGGCCGGCGGGGCGCCGTCATCCCCCACCATCCCTCACTCGTCCCCCTCCCGATCCCACAGGGGACCGGGCGGAGGGGGATCCGTCAGTCGAGATTCAGACGGTAGCCGCCGCGCCGGTCTGAGCGGATCAGATGCCGCCAGTCCTTCTGCGACTTGAAGACGTCGGCCATGCGCAGGCTCTTCGAGCCGGCGCGCGACAGGATCGCCTTGCCGTTCTGCCAGGGCTCTCCAGCCTGCGCGGCCTCGTGCAGCGCGCGCACGACTTCTGCCTGGATCGGGCCCAGCTTGAACCGGCAGCCGTTGCAGCGAACCTCGAGATAGTCGGCCGAGTGGATGAAGGTCGCCTCCTCCATCGGCTGCCCGCCCGGCGAGAACCCGGTCTCGATCTCGAAACGGTCGCGTTCATCGCGCCTTAGCAGCAGGTCGCCGATCATGACGAGGACGGGCTTCGCATCGCCCCAAGTCTCCGCGTAGTCGGCCCTCGGCGTTCGAAAGCTCTCGAGATGCACCTCGCCGCACCGGAAGAGCTGGAACACGTCGCGGGCATGGAGGTCGAGCAGACCGCTGTAGTAGCTCTGCTCACACGGTATCTTGAAGGGCTCGCCTCGCGTGTCCTCGTCGATGTCGCCGAACTCCATGGGCGCGCCGAAGACGCGCACCGACAGACGCAGCTTGTCGTTCTCGGCGAGGTAGATCAGGTCCGCTTCCGTGATCTGCCACCGCTCGAGGATCTCGGGAAGCGTGAAGTACGATTTGTCGATATGCATTCACTGCCCTCCACACCGATTCCCGTGCAAGATGTTTACTTTCTGTTCTTATTCGCTTGACGGGCTTCGATCAATCCGATTTTATCCTATTTCATCCACAGATGGGTGGGGATGATATGACCGAGCACCACACGCTTTCCGACCGCCTCAGGGCCCGGGCCAATCAGCTCGGCATCAGTCCCGCCCACGTCGCCGAGATGGCCGGCGTGAACCGTTCCTTCGTCTACGACATCCTCCGTGGCCGTTCAGCCCGCCCCGGCATAGACCGGCTGGCAGAGGTCGCCCGCGTGCTGAAGGTCGATCGCGACTGGCTGATCCACGGCATTGGCGAGGTGGAGGGGAAGCCCCCCTTCTTGGACAATCCTGACGACGCATTCGTGGCCATCGCCCACGCCACCCCGCGTCCAGCAATGGGCGGCGGCGCGGTCGTGACCGAGGACGGCGACACGCCCGGCCGCGTCTACCACTTCCGCCGCTCCTGGATCCGGAACAGCCTCAAGGCCAGCCCGTCGCAGCTACGCATCATGCATGTCGAGGGCGACAGCATGGCGCCGACGCTCCTGAGCGGCGACGCAGTGCTGGTCGACATGACCCGCCGCACGCCCAACCCACCCGGTATCTTCGTGCTGGACGACGGGATGGGGCTGGTGGCCAAGCGGCTCGAGCATATCCCCAACAGCGACCCGCCCGCAGTGCGCGTCATCTCCGACAACAAGCACTACCCCGAATACGAAAGAACCGCCGACGAGATTCATATCGTCGGCCGCATCCGTTGGTTCGCGCGGGAGTTATAGCTGTGGCAGGTGACGAAGAATTGGATGACCTTCTCGAGCTGGCCGGCTGCTGCTTTCGGGATGCCATGAGGGCCATCGATATCGAGGCGTTCTTCTCCAGACGCGACGTCCCACTTGCAGAAGGGACCAGCAAGAAGACGGTCGCCCAGAATACGCTCGCGAGCCTTCCACGAGCAAAGGCGCTGGATCTGGCCCTCGAGTTTGCGCGAGAGCGGCGGGATATTGGCCTGCAGGACAGGGTGTACCTCCTGCAAGACAAGGACCAGCCGGAAATCTCCGCGATCACTCGCGACCGAGTGGCCGATCGTCTTGGTGTGGGGATCCATGGACAAGGCATTCGTCCGGACGTGATCGAGGGGCTCTTTGATCTGAGTTCGCCAGCCGACTTCTTCGAGGGGCCCACCAAGACCGAGGAACTCAGACAATACGCGACTGGCGCAGCCCCGTTGTGGAATGCGAAGGAGGTCTTCGAATTCATCGGGGCAATAACATGTCCTTCGAGGAGGTTTGCGCAGCTGATTGAGACCGCTCTGGATCCCCGGTTTCGTGATGCCGACGACCAGGCTGCGCTGGCAGCGGACTTGACCCGCATCCTGCAGCTCGATGGTTACGAGGTTGCTCAGACAGGAGAGGTCTCGGGCCGCGCAACATTCTCGGTACGCCCCGTTCGCCGCGGCGTCGACGGGCGGCCGAAGAACCTGATCTTCGCTTCCAACGGACCAAAGCCGAGGCTCGGGTTCTCGGATGCGATCGACAACGAAGTCGTCGTGCTCGAACATGTCGACAGCTGCCTCATTTACGAGCGCCCCATCGGCAATGGGTTGTCATGGCTCGACCTAGTCCGTTGGTGGATGGAGCAAAAGGGACTCGCCGACCTCGCTGAGGCACGCACCAGCCTCGGGCGTCGTCTACTTGCCTCGCTTGACCACGGTCCTGAGCAGGAATTCTTCAAGGCGTACTTTCGCAATTTCGCTGAGCGACTTGGAGACCAGCTGCCGGCGCTCATCCCGCAGGTCTACCTGCACTACGATCCGGAGATCGCCAGGCGTCTCGCGGACAAACGCGTTTTGTTCCGGCAGCGCATGGACTTTCTGATGCTCTTGCCTGGCCGACAGAGGGTCGTCCTCGAGATTGACGGCAAGCACCACTATGCGAAAGGTGAGCGTGCCGATCCCGGTCTGTACGCCGAAATGGTTGCCGCTGATCGAAACCTTCGCCTCCGCGGCTACGAGGTGTTTCGGTTCGGGGGCTCGGAATTCTCTCACCCGAAGGGATCGATGCAGGAATCTGTCGACGAGCTTGTGAAGTCGTTCTTCGAGGAGCTGTTCGTGGCCCATCGGGTAGGATAGCGCATCCCAAGAACACCGCAGAGTTACGCAGCACTCCTCTAAGCATCTGAAAGCAATTGTTTTCAGGGTGCGTGCGGGTAGCGTTTCCCCATGAGAAACGCGCCGACATATCCGCGGCTGGGCTCGAACCCACTGCCTCCAGACCAGATGACCCCCGCCGAGCGTCGCGCCGAGCTGTGCGGCCTGCTGGCGCTGGGGCTGATCCGGCTGCGGATGCGGGATGGTGGCGAAGTATCTGACCATACTGGAGAACGTCGCCTACACTATCCGCCCGACCAATGCCGTCATGCAACTCCAACTCAACGGAGAAGTGCATGAACAAGCCCGATCCCATCCCCGCGCGCCTGGTCGCGCTGAAGACAACGCCGACGCCCGACCTGAAGAAACATTGGCGCGACCTGTTCGACAGCGACCCGCCGCCGTTCAACCGCCGCTACCTTGAGTCCCGCCTGGCCTACCGCATCCAGGAACTGGCCTATGGCGGGCTGAAGCCGGAGACGATCCGGCGGCTGGAACGGCTGGGCCAGGAACTCGACGGCGGCGACAAGAGGAAGCGCGGCATCCGCGCCGACCGCGACCGCCCGATCACCGGGACGCGCCTGCTGCGCGAGTGGCAGGGCGTCGAACAGATCGTCACCGTCACCGCCGATGGCTTCGAATGGCAGGGTCGACCTTACAAGTCGCTGTCCGCGATCGCCCGCGCCATCACCGGCACCCGCTGGAACGGCTGGGTGTTCTTCGGCCTCAGGAACCACAGGGGCCGGACATGACGAAGGCCCCGGAGAAATCGAAACCCGTCCGCAAGCTGCGCTGCGCCGTCTACACCCGGAAATCTTCCGAGGAAGGGTTGGAGCAGGAGTTCAACAGCCTGCACGCCCAGCGGGAAGCCTGCGAATCCTATATCGCCAGCCAGCGCAGCGAAGGCTGGGTACTGGTCCGCGATCAGTATGATGATGGCGGTATCTCCGGTGGCACGCTGGAACGCCCTGGCCTGCAGCGGCTCATGGCAGACATCGAAGACGGGCTGGTCGACGTGGTGGTGGTCTACAAGATCGACCGCCTGTCGCGATCACTCGCCGACTTCGCCAAGCTTGTCGAGGTGTTCGACCGGAACGGCGTGACCTTCGTTTCGGTCACGCAATCGTTCAACACCACGACATCCATGGGACGGCTGACGCTGAACATCCTGCTCAGCTTCGCTCAGTTCGAGCGGGAGGTGACGGCGGAACGCATTCGCGACAAGGTCGCCGCCAGCCGGAAGAAGGGGATGTGGATGGGTGGCGTACCGCCCTACGGCTACCGCGTCGAGAACCGGAAGCTGCTGGTCGAAGAAGCCGCCGCCACGCATGTGCGCTGGATCTTCGCCCGGTTCCTCGAAATCGGCTCCTGCACGGAACTGGCGCGAGAGGTGGGCACGCGCGGCATCCGCACGCCGCGCGGCAACCGGATCGACAAGAAATACCTCTACCGGCTTCTCTCGAACCGCACCTATATCGGCGAGGCGGTGCACAAGGGTGAGAGCTACCCCGGCGAGCATGACGCGATCATTGACCGCAGCACATGGGACCGCGTTCACGCCATCCTGACGGAAAGCCCGCGCAAGCGCGCCGCCAGAACCCGCGCCGACACGCCCGCGCTGCTGAAAGGGCTGCTCTACGGCCCCGACGGCGCGGCCTTCTCGCCAACCCATACCCGCAAGGGCGGCAGGCTCTATCGCTACTATGTCAGCCAGACGGTGCTGAAACATGGCGCCGGGTCTTGTCCCATCGGCCGCGTTCCCGCGGGTGAGATCGAGGCCGCCGTCATCGACCAGCTTCGGGCCGTGTTCCGCCAGCCCGAGATCGTCGCGGGGACGTGGAGAGCGGCGCGCGCGCAGGACGGCGAGATCACCGAGACGGACGCCCGCGAGGCGCTGACCCGGCTGGACCCGCTGTGGGATGAGCTTTTCCCCGGCGAACAGGCGCGCATCGTGACCCTGCTGGTCGAGCGGGTGGACATCGGCGCCGCCGGGCTGAACGTCCGGCTGCGCATGGACGGGCTGGCGGCGTTGGCACGCGAAATCACCACCGACCTTGGAGCAGCAGCATGACCCGCGCCATGCAGATCCCCGACACCGTCACCATCCACGTCCCGTTCCACATCGTGAAGCGCGGCGGGCGCAAGGAGATGCAGCTGCCCGAGGGCGCGCCCACCCAGCGCCGGCCCGACAGCGCCCTCGTCAAGGCGCTGGCCCGCGCGTTTCGCTGGAAGCGGATGCTGGAGTCGGGCGAGTTCGCCACCATCGCCGAGTTGGCCGCGCGCGAGGGGATCACGGTTTCCTATCTGACCCGCTTGCTCAGGATGACGCTGCTCGCCCCCGACCTTGTCGTGGCGATCCTCGATGGGCGGCAGGGGCTGGAGGTGACGCTCGCCCGGCTGATGGAACCGTTCCCGGCAGAGTGGGCGGATCAGACTCTGGCATTTGCAAGGACATAGCGCCATCCGGCTTGCGTCAGGTGAAGTTCGCGGCTTAGTCTGCCGCAGTAAAAGGCGGCAATGTCAGCTCGATATCGGGGCGCTCGGCAAGGTCGCCGCCGTCCGATAGTAGAGAGCGACAATGGAAGCGGCCGAGCGCACGATCAGCCAGATTTTGACCGAACAGATTCGTTACGAAATTCCCGCGTACCAACGCCCATATTCATGGGAGAAGGGTAACGTCGAGCAATTGCTCGACGATATCTGGGAAGCCTACGAAGCCCAGGATGAAGAGTATTTCATTGGGTCGCTCATCACCATCGAGCGCGAAAAGGGCCGACTTTATGACGTGGTGGATGGCCAACAGCGACTGACGACACTGAACCTGATCCTCGCACGGCTTCGGGACCACATCGAGGATCCAGAGGTCAGGGCAGATCTTGGAAAGCGCGTACTGCCAAAAAATCCCTATACCGGCGAGGAAGAAACTCCGCGCCTGACGTTGCGCCAACGCGACCAGAGCTTCTTCCGTCGTCATGTTCTTGCCGGCCAGGCCATCCCAGATGCGATCCGCAAGGAGATCGTCAAGGACCAGGATGCGCCAAAGCAGCGGATTGTCGAAAACCTCGAAGCCATCGACGCCTTCATCGGTCAGCACGACCAGAAGACGCTGAAGCTCTTTGCCAATTTCCTGCTCAGCAAGGTCTATGTGGTCTTCGTGACCACAGCATCCTGGCAATCTGCGTATCGTCTCTTTAACGTGTTGAACGCACGCGGCATGGCGTTGTCGAACGCCGACCTGATCAAGAACATGCTTTTCGCCCGCCTCGGCGGCAATTCGACACGAAGCGGCGAGCTGGACGAGGCGTGGCTTGAGCTGGAAGAGCAGATCGGGATCGAGCGCCTGGATCAGTTCATGGCGCATCACCGCAGTTCCATCGTCGCCACCAAGGCCCGCAGGGCGCTCCACGAGGAATTCGAGCCGCTGGTCGAAGCCGCAGTGAGCCCGTTCTCGCTTCTCGGGGAGCTGAACACCTCTGCCCGGAACTACCTGCGCATCCTGCGAAATGATTTCGAGACACCCGCCGCACGCCGCGCCGTCAGGTCATTGCAGCGCGTGGCATTCGAGGAATGGATTCCGCCGCTGCTTGCCTTTCTCAACCGGCCGGAGCCTGCGCTGATCGCGAACGAGAACCCGGCGCCTGCCTTGACCGAGGATGAGTTCATCGACCTGCTCGAGCGGATCACCTATCAGAACTGGATCAGGCGCCTTGCGTTCACCGCGCGCCTTACTGTGTATTTCCAGCTGATAACGGCAATCCGGGCCGGCAAGTCGGCCGACGACATCCGGGCAATTTTCCTCAGCAACGCGAACGATGACGAGTTCCGCTCGCTGATTGACGGGGAGGTCTATGGTCGGCCCTTCGCTCAGGCGGTTCTGCTGCGCCTCGAGGAGGCGGACCAGGATGAATCGGTCACCAAGGATTTCGGCGGCAAGATCACCATCGAGCACGTCCTGCCGCAGGCGCTGAAGGATGATTACTGGCGCGAACGTTTCACCGATGACGATCATCGCCTTTGGCTGCATCGCCTTGGCAATTTGGCGCTGCTGGCCGGGATCAAGAATTACAAGGCAAAGTTCTATTCGTTCGATCGCAAGAAGGAAGTTTTCTCCAGAAAGAACGACAAGGTCTCGTTCGACACCACCAAGCCAATCCTAGCGGCAGACGAATGGACGAAGGATCAGCTGGCCTCGCGCCAGATCGACCTTGTCGGCCGCGCCGTAAGGGTCTGGTCGTTGGCCTCTCCGGCCGCCTCCGCCACCACTGGCCAGCCCCTTGTGGCTGAATCGGCATAGGTGGGTTTCGGGGTGCACCGGTGAACGAGGCCGATACCTGCCGCAAACTTGTCGTCCCGAAGCTGCAGGAAGCAGGCTGGGACGACCGGCCGCATGCCATCAATGAGCAGCGGACGTTCACCGATGGCCGGATCGTCTTCGTCGGCGGCCGGGCCCGCAGGGGCAAGCAGAAGCGCGCGGACTATGTTCTGCGCTACAACCCCGACTTCCCGATTGCCGTGGTAGAGGCCAAGGCCAGATACCGC
Source organism: Tabrizicola sp. (assembly GCF_041911175.1). GTDB lineage: Bacteria > Pseudomonadota > Alphaproteobacteria > Rhodobacterales > Rhodobacteraceae > Tabrizicola. The sequence continues at coordinate 8,491 of NZ_JAYRPN010000140.1, read as the reverse complement.
CATGCCGCAGATGGCTTGCAGCAGGCCAAGGATTATGCCGAGATTCTTGGGCTCAAATTTGCCTACGCCACCAATGGCGCCGAGATTGTGGAATTCGACTACACGACCGGTATCGAGCGTATGCTGGACGCGTTCCCGAGCCCGGATGAGCTGTGGGCGCGCCAGCGCGCGGCAGAGGGACTAAACGACCCGCTCACAGCCGAGCGGTTGCTGACCCCGAGCTTTCCGGATCGCGCGAAGCCGTTGCGGTACTATCAGGAAATCGCGGTCAATCGTGCCGTCCAGGCAGTACTGCAGGGGCGGAAACGGATCCTGCTCACGCTCTGCACCGGGGCAGGCAAGACTGCCGTCGCCTTCCAGATCAGCTGGAAGCTGTGGTCGGCGCGCTGGAACGGCAAGGGCGTGAACCGCACACCAAAAGTTCTGTTCCTGGCCGACCGCAATGTCCTCGTCGACGATCCGATGGCCAAGGATTTCAGCCCCTTCGGCGACGCGCGCCACAAGATCGCCGGTGGCATCGCGGTCAAGAGCCGCGACATGTATTTCGCGATCTACCAGTCGATTGCGCGCGACGAGAACCGGCCCGGACTGTATCGGGAATATCCCCGCGACTTCTTCGACCTGATCATCGTGGATGAATGCCACCGCGGCAGCGCGCGCGACGACAGCAATTGGCGCGAGATCCTCGAATGGTTCGAGCCGGCCACCCAGATCGGCATGACCGCGACGCCCCGGCGCGAGGAGAATGTCGATACCTACACCTATTTCGGCGATCCCCTCTACGAATACAGCCTGGCGCAGGGGATCGCGGATGGCTTCCTTGCGCCTTACCGCGTGCATCGGGTGATCACGGACTATGACGCCGCAGGCTGGCGGCCAAGCCGGGGCGAGTTGGACCGATACGGCCGAGAAGTCCCCGACAATGAATACCAGACCCGTGACTTCGAGCGCGTCGTCGCCTTGCGCGCCCGGACCCGCGCCATCGCCCGCCATCTCGCCGACTTCATGGCCGAGACCGACCGTATGGCCAAGACCATCGTATTCTGCGTGGATCAGGAGCACGCGCTGGAGATGCGTCAGGCGCTGGCGGAACTGAATGCCGACCTCGTGCGCGACAACCCGGACTATGTCTGCCGCGTCACCGCCGACGAAGGCGACATCGGCCGGGGTCACCTCTCCAAGTTCCAGGATGTGGAGACCGACACCCCGGTCATCCTGACCACATCGCAGCTGCTGACCACCGGCGTCGATGCGCCTACCTGCAAGAATGTGGTTCTGGCGCGCACCGTGGGCTCGATGCCCGAGTTTAAGCAGATCATCGGCCGCGGCACCCGGCTGCGCCCGGACTACGGCAAGCTTGCCTTCAACATCATCGACTATACTGGCACGGCGACGCGCATGTTCGCCGACCCCGCCTTCGATGGCGAGCCGGTCCGCGAGGCCGAATCCGTCATCAACGAAGACGGCGAAACCATCGAGGAACACGAGGCTGAGGATGTGGCGCCCGAGCCGGGCGACATCCCCGAGGGACCAGAGGCGCCTCTGGGCGACCCCGAGCCGGAACCGGGGCCGCGGAAGTTTTATGTCGATGGCGGCGAGGTCTCTGTCGTCCGTCATCTCGTCTATGAACTCGATGCCGAGGGCAAGAAGCTCGCCTGCCGCCAGCTGACCGACTACACCGGCGACAAGGTCCGCACCCTCTATCCCAATGCTTCCGAGCTGCGCTCCGACTGGCTCGACCCTGAGCGCCGTGCCGAAATCGTCGAGCAACTCGAGGAAAAGGGCATCGACCTCGACACCCTGTCCGAGGCCGTGGGCAAGCCCGAGGCCGATCCTTTCGACCTCCTGTGTCATTTGGCCTACAACACCCCCCTGCGCACAAGGCGCGAGCGAGCCGACCGCCTGCTGCGCGAACAGGACGCCTTCCTAGCCCGTTTCGGCCCGGATGCCCGCAAGGTTCTCGACGCTGTTCTTGAAAAATACGCCGAACATGGCAGCGCGCAGTTCAAGCTGCCCGATATTCTCGAAGTCCCGCCTTTCAATGAATGGGGCAACGTCATAGAAATCGCCAGACGCTTCGGCGGGGGAAAGGAGCTTCGCAGCGCCGTCACCGAGCTGCAGCGATTGCTCTATACCGCCTGACTTGAAGGACTTCCCCAATGGCCAAACCCGCCCGCAAGAAGGCTGCGCCCAAGCAACTGACCACCGCCCAGCGTCTCGACAGCATCATCAAGTCCGCCCGCAAGATCATGCGCAAGGACAAGGGGCTGAACGGTGATCTCGATCGCCTGCCGATGCTGACCTGGATCATGTTCCTGAAATTCCTCGACGACATGGAGCGGATCGAGGAGGAACGCGCCGAACTGGCCGGCACGGATTATCGCCCGATCATCGAAGCCCCTTACCGCTGGCGCGACTGGGCGGCCCAGGCGGACGGCATCACCGGCCCCGACCTTCTGGCCTTCCTGACCGCGGAAAAGGCCGAACGCCCCGACGGCACCAGGGGCGCCGGGCTGTTCGCCTATCTGCGCGCGCTGCGCGGAGACAACGGCCGCCGAGAACGCCGCGACGTGATCGCCACCGTCTTTCAGGGTTTCACCAACCGCATGGAAAGCGGCTACTTGCTGCGCGACGTGGTGAACCTGATCGACGGCATCCATTTCGATTCCTCCGAGGAGGTTCACACCCTCGGCCGCCTTTACGAGACCCTGCTGCGCGAAATGCGCGATGCCGCCGGCGACTCGGGCGAGTTCTACACTCCGCGCCCCGTCGTGCGCTTCATGGTTGCTGTCACCGATCCGCAGCTTGGCGAGACCATCCTCGACCCGGCCTGCGGCACCGCCGGCTTCCTGACCGAATCCTTCCTGCATCTCGAACGGCAGGCTGACACCGTCGAAAAACGCCGCATCCTGCAAGACCGCAGCGTCATGGGCGGCGAGGCCAAGTCGCTACCCTTCCTGCTGGCGCAGCTGAACCTGCTTCTGCACGGGATGCACGCGCCCAAGATCGACCCGGGCAATGCCCTGCGCTTTCGCCTGAATGAAATCGGCGAGGCCGAGCGCGTGAACGTCATCCTCACCAACCCGCCCTTCGGCGGCGAGGAAGAGGCCGGGATCCTCACCAACTTCCCCGAGGACCGGCGTACCGCCGAAACCGCGCTGCTGTTCCTGCAACTCATCATGCGGCGCCTGAAGCGCGCAGGACGCGGCCGCGCCGCCGTTGTCGTGCCCCACGGCACGCTGTTCGGCGACGGCATCGGCGCGCGCATCAAGGCTGACCTGTTGCAGCAGTTCAACCTGCACACCGTCGTGCGCCTCTGCGAGGGCGTCTTCGCCCCCTATACCGACATCCCGGCCAACCTGATCTTCTTCGATACCACCGGCCCCACCCGCGACATCTGGTATTACGAGATGCCCCGCCCTGAGGGGCGCAAAAAATACTCCAAGACCGCTCCCATGGCTTGGGAGGAGTTCGCGCCCTGCCTTGACTGGTGGCAGGACCGGCAAGAGAGCGACCGCGCCTGGAAGGTGGATGGGCCGTCCCTGATCCAGCGCGACGCCGATGGCCGCGTCATCGCCTGTAACCTCGACCTCAAGAACCCCCATGCGCTTGAGGCAGAGGACCACCGCCAGCCTCTTGAGATCGTCGAGGCAATCACCGCCCGCGAGCGTGAGATCATCGCGATCATGGACGACATCCGTGCTGAACTGGCGGAGGGGCTGTGATGGTGCAGACGATCCGGGTTGGGGACTTTCTTAGCCGATCAGAGGAATGGGTCGAAACCCGACCGGATGAGCGATACAAGCAGATCACCGCCCGTCTTTGGGGCAAGGGCCTCACATTGCGGGGCGAGGCCCTCGGATCAGAGATCGCGGCAAGTCGCCAGATCAGGGCGCGGGCGGGGCAGTTCCTGTTATCGCGGATCGACGCTCGGCACGGGGCATATGGCATCGTGCCCGCCGAGCTCGACGGCGCCCTCGTGAGCAACGATTTTCCGTGCTTCGACATTGACGCGACAGCAATACTGCCGGGTTATTTCCTTTGGTATTCGAGCACTGACGCTTTCATCGACCTGTGCCGCCGTTCCAGCGAGGGTTCCACAAACCGGGTTCGCCTGAAAGAGCCCGCGTTTCTCGATATGCGCATTCCCCTCCCACCCCTAGCCGAGCAGCAGCGCATCGTGGCGCGGCTGGATCGGGTAGCGGGGCTGGTCAGGGTGCGGGCAGAGGCCGCTGCCGCGATGGAGGCCGACCTGCAGGCGATGCTGGCTAAGGCTTTCGCCCGCTGCATCGACGCCGCCCCCCGCCGCCCCATGGCCGAAGTCGCCCCCCTGATCCGCCGCCCGGTCGAGATCGAGCCGGACGGCGCCTATCCCGAACTCGGCGTCCGCTCCTTCGGCCGCGGCACCTTCCACAAGCCGGTGCTGCCGGGTTCAGAGGTTGGCACAAAGAAGCTGTTCGAGATCGCACCCGGCGATCTGCTGTTCAACATAGTGTTCGCATGGGAAGGTGCCGTCGCCATCGCGCAACCCGCTGATACTGGCCGCGTTGGCTCGCATCGCTTCCTGACCTGCGTGCCCGAACCCGCGACAGCAACCGCAGACTTTCTGCTGTTCTATTTCCAGACGCCAGAGGGGCTGCAGCGCCTTGGCGAAGCCTCACCCGGCGGGGCAGGCCGCAACCGGACCCTAGGTCTGAAGAAACTTGAAACCATCGAAGTCCCTCTGCCGCCGCTTGAAACCCAACGCTGGTTCGACCGCCTTCAGGCCAAGGCTCGCCAAATCCGCGACATCCGCGCCGCATCGGCCCGCGACACCGACGCCCTGATCCCCGCGCTTCTGCATCAGGTCTTCGGCGCCGGGGACAGGGCCGCATGACCGGCGGCGGTGACCAGCCCGATCTGCTGTCTGACCTGACCGATCTGGACTTCGCCCGCCATCTGCTGGCCGAGATGCACGACGACCTGCACGGCAAGGTCTCGCGCTATCGCATGCTGACCGATTTCAGCCGCGATCTCGGGCCGAACGGAACGATGATCTTCGGCGGCCAGGCCGCCCACTTTGCCTGGATCGAGGCACGCTCGTCCTTCGTCCACGGCAACTTCGCCGCCACAATCCTGCTGTGCCAGGGGCTGGTCGAGCATCTACTGGCGGCCTGGTTGCACGGCGGCCTTCTGATTGACGACATCCCCAACCGGATCTCCTTTCGTGAAACCCTGCGCCGCTGCCGCGAGCGGGACGTGATCTCCGATCTGGACGTGACCGACCTGCAAAGGCTGATGGGCCTGCGCAACCCGCTGTCCCATTTCCGGCACGTCGATGATGCCGGCAATCTCGACCGCCGCTCGCTCGACACCGGCCAGCAGGCCGCCGACGTCGTTCGCCACGACGCCATCTTCGCCATCGGCCTCGCCGTCAGAATGCTAGCCAAGCCCGCTTTCCGCCTTGGACCGACCGCCTGAGCCCGGCGCCCCGCCTCGATTATGGTTCGACCCCGGTTCCATCCCGCAAACGCCCCTCTCGTCGAAGTGCTCAGCCTGGCCCTGAAATAAACAATCCCTGCCAATGGCTTGCAGAACTTTACCAAATCCGCGCAGTCAACAGGTCCGGAGAATATCGACCCGGAGAGAACGCTTCCGGGCCGCTTGGCGCCGCCGCCGGTGCTCAGCCCCTCCCGCATAACCCTCGAAAACAACGGAAAAATCCGGCCGCAGCCGGATCGGGAGAACGCTTTCGCGGGGGTAAGTGGCGGAGTGTCTGGGATTCGAAACGCCGGTGCGGATGGCAATCTTTTCCGCAATCTTCACGCCGCGATGAACTCCCTTCAAACTTACCAAGCGGGCCCAGTTCTGAGGAATCGGCGATTCTGCGCCGCAACCTGCAATTCTTAACTGGACTTGCACGCGCGCCAGAGCGGTAGTTGGACCGCTCCGACACAGTAGCTAACGTCGCGGGCCGCCCGGGTAACCGGGCTCTGCGTGGTACGGGGACCGGACGGTCCGGTCCGTCAACCACGCGGAGACGAAAATGGCACAACAAAACGAAACGAAGGCGAACTTTGAACAGGCTGAGTGCGTACGTACCGTTGCTAAGACCGACGGCGGGACCCGCAAGGTCACGACCTCAAAACGAGATCAACTTCGCAAGCGTCTCGAACGCAAGACTGGAGCGCGCCTGAAGGATCTGGAGAAGGCGCTTGGCTGGCAGGCCCACACGATCCGGGCCGCGATCTCGGGGCTCCGGAAAGCTGGGCACGATGTGCAGCGGGAGGTTGGCAGTGATGGCGCGGTCTACCGGATCGTCGCCTCGAAGGCGGATAGCTGATGCGCGTGGCCAGTTCTGAACGGGATCTCCCGGACAGGCTCCGGGAGATCGCCGCGCTCGATCGCGCCGGATGTGTTCAACGCTGGGAACAGGCCTTCGGCACGCCGCCGCCCAGATACGCCTCGGTTCGCTTCATGCAGCGCGTTCTGGCGCGCGACGTGCAGATGAGGATCACCGGCGACTATCCCGCGCAGATCCGGCGCGACCTGAGGTCGGTTGCGGAGGCCAGTCGGCGTGGCGAAGCCGGCCCGCGCAACGCGGCACCGGGTTCGTACCTGGTGCGGGAGTGGAACGGCCGGATCTACCGGGTGGAGGTCACGTCCAACGGATACGTGATCGACGGCCAGACCTATCGCTCGCTGACGACCATCGCAAAGCGCATCACCGGGGCACATTGGAGCGGGCCGCGCTTCTTCGGGCTCCGGCCGAGGAGGGCGACATGACATGACCCGCATCCGCTGCGCCATCTATACCCGCAAGTCCTCCGACGAAGGGCTGGAGCAGGAGTTCAATTCGCTCGATGCGCAACGGGAAGCCTGCGAGGCCTACATCGCCAGCCAGCGGCACGAGGGCTGGGAACTGATCCGCGCGCACTACGATGACGGTGGCATCTCCGGCGGACATCTCGACCGGCCGGCGCTGCAGCGGCTCTTGCGCGACATCGATGAGGGCAGGGTGGACCAGATCGTCGTCTACAAGATCGACCGCCTGACACGCTCGCTCGCCGACTTCGCCAGGCTCGTCGACAGGCTCGACGCGGCGAAGGCCTCCTTCGTCTCGGTGACACAGTCCTTCAATACCGCAACCAGCATGGGTCGGTTGACGCTGAATGTGCTTCTCTCCTTTGCCCAGTTCGAACGCGAGGTGACCGCCGAGCGGATCCGCGATAAGATCGCTGCCTCGAAAAGGAAGGGGCTCTGGATGGGCGGCTACGTGCCCCTCGGCTACGATGCCGCAGGCCGGACGCTGAGCATCAACGCAGGGGAGGCAGAGACGGTCCGGACCCTCTTCACGCTCTACGAGACCCATCGCGCCCTGCATCTCGTCGCGAGGGACGCCGCGCGGCGCGGGCTCAGGTCAAAGCGCTGCGTCACGCAGTCGGGCCGCGACACGGGTGGCCAGATCATGTCCAGGGGCCATATCCACAAGATCCTCACCAACCCGCTCTACATCGGCAAGATTCGCCACAAGGGGGTGATCCACGAGGGCCAGCATCCTGCCATCATCAAGGAGGACCAATGGGACCGTGTGCAGCAGCTCCTGCAGGAACAATCGGCGATCCCGCGCGGGCGAAAGACCTCCGGCCTCCCCAGCGCGCCGCTCACGGGCAAGCTCGTCGATGCCGAGGGTGCGCGGCTGACGCCGGTCCATACCCAGAAGCGGGGGCAACGTTACGACTATTACATCTCGCGGGCGCTGAAGACTGCTCCGGTTCGGGCCGACAGGACCAGCGGCTGGCGACTGCCGGCGCGGGCTCTCGAGGCGCGCGTCGCCGAGGCCGTACGCCGGCATTTGCGCAGTGCAGCGATGCGGGGCCTGTTCCTGTCGGCTCATGCGAAGATGATCGCCGATGCGGTGGCCAGCCTGGCTGCTGAGACCCTCGATGTTCTCGCGATGGTGGAGCGCGTCGTACTCGGGGCCGACCAGCTCGCCATCACGCTTTCGCAGCCTGCCGTCGCGACGGAGCTTGCGGTTGCGACGGACCTCATCAACGCCGACGATCTGCAGTTCACGGCTGCATTCACCCTGCGCCGGCGAGGCGTGGAAACGCGATTGCTGCTGGCGGGTCAGTCCTTGCCCAGGGACGAGACGCTGATCGCCAACATTGCCAAGGGGCACGTCTTTCTGCACCAGCTCACGCAAGGGCGCAGTTTCCAGGAGATCGCCGCAGCGCAGGCGATCTCGGTCAAGCGCGTGCAGCAGATCCTCGAGTTCGCCTTCCTGTCGCCGGAAACCGTGCGGCAGGTGACCGAGGGGCTTCAGCCGTCCTTCCTGACCACCGAGTGGTGTCTGACGCACGAGATCCCGGTCGAGTGGGTCGCGCAAACCGCGCTCTTCCGGACCGCCTGATGCGGCCCAATCCCAAACTGGAAAGGCGAAATCCGCGACGAGAGACGCATCGGGAATATCCGCGCGTCAGGCGCCCGTTTTGCGGTCTCTCGTCTTCGG
>NZ_JAYRPN010000139.1:0-42662 GCF_041911175.1 Tabrizicola sp. | reverse complement strand
CGGCTCGGACGAGCTGGCGCTGGTGCGCTCGGGCCTGGACGACACGATGCGGACGGCCTACCAGGCGATGCGCGAGATCTGGCACTCGCGCCAGGACGTCGAGGACCTGCGGGTGGCCGCCTACATCGTCTCCATCGGTCGAGTCGCACAGACCTACAGGTCAAAGGGACTGTAAGGCCGCAGGGCCGACCCGGGTGCCGGGTCGGCCCGACCGCGAGGGCTAATGGGCGTGGCCGTGGTGGTGATCATGGTCCTGCGGATGGTCGTGGCCCGCAGCGACGTGGCGCAACTCGGCCCGGGCGCGGGCCAGGATCTGCCAGGCCGAGGACAGGAACAGCCCCGACATTGCGGCGGCGACCGCCAGGTCGGGCCAGGGCGTCGCGGTCAGGCCGACCAGCAGGGCCGCACCCATCACCGCCACGTTGCCCACCGCGTCGTTGCGCGAGCAGAGCCAGACCGAGCGGACATTGGCGTCGCCGTCGCGGTAGCGCATCAGGATCAGCACGCTGGCGAGGTTGGCCGCCAGTGCCAGCGCGCCGACCACGCCCATGACTTCCGCGCGGGGCAGGCCGGGGCCGAAGACCAGCCAGAGCGTGGAGCCGAAGACCCAGAGCCCCATCGTCAGGAGCGACAGGCCCTTGACCAGCGCCACCTTGGCCCGCAGCCGGGCGGCGCGGCCGATGACCCAGAGGCTTGCGCCATAGGTCAGCGCGTCAGCGAGGAAATCCAGCGCATCGGCGCGCAGGGCCTGCGACCCGGCCAGCGCCCCGGCGGTGATCTCGACCGCGAACATGACGGCGTTCAGCGCGATCACCGCCCAGAGCGCGCGGCGATACCCGGCAGAGGTGCCATCGAAACTGACGTTGTGTCCGCAACTGGCCGACATTTTCCTGCTCCATCCTTGATCTGTCGAATCGGCGATAGCATCTACAGTGACTGTAGAGGCAAGCGGAAAGGTGGGCGTGATGCGCGACGTGACGATCGGCGAGGCCGCGAGGGAAAGCGGGGTCAAGGTGACGACCATCCGCTTCTACGAGGAGCGGGGCCTGCTGCCCGCGCCGCCGCGCAGCGAGGGGGGCCAGCGGCTCTATGCGGCGCGCGACCTCGCCCGGCTGCGCTTCATCCGCCATGCCCGCGACCTGGGCTTCGGGATGGAGGCGATCCGGGGGCTGCTGGAGCTGTCGGCGCATCCCGACCAGCCCTGCGCCGCTGCCGACCGACTGGCCGAGGAGCGGCTGACCGACGTGCGCCGCCGGATCGACGCGCTGAAGGGGCTGGAGTCGGAACTGGAGCGGATGCTCGCTGCCTGTCGGGGCGGGCGGGCGGAACGCTGCGCGGTGCTGGAAAGCCTGGCCGACCATGCGCATTGCCGCGGACCGCATGACGCGGCGGCGCTGAACGGCTGAGGGTGCGAAGGGGCGCGGCATCGTCGCCGGGAACCACCTGACTGCGTGCCGGGTTGCCTTGCCGACCCCCGCCGGGGGCAAGATCGAGGAGCACGACAATGGCGAACACGACGCAAGCCCAGCCCGCGCGGGGCAGGCTGAAGACCCCGTCCGACCTGGGCGACAATGCGGTCAAGGACATCTCGGCGGCGCTGAACGGGCTTCTGGCCGACAGTTTCGCGCTGTATTTCAAGACCAAGAACTTTCACTGGCATGTCTCGGGCCCGCATTTCCGCGACTATCACCTGATGCTGGACGAACAGGCGGCGCAGATCCTGGCGGGGACGGACGACATTGCCGAACGCGCCCGCAAGATCGGTGGCGCGACGCTGAAATCCATCAACCAGGTTGCGGCGATGACGCGGGTGAAGCCGAACGAAGCCGGTTATGTCGAGCCCGCCGACATGCTGGCCGAGCTGATGGAGGACAACAAGGCCTATGTCGCGGCGCTGCGCGAGGTGCATGACCTGTGCGACGAACACGGCGACGTCGCCACGGCGAGCATGATCGAGGTCTGGATCGACAATGCCGAGCGCCGGGTCTGGTTCCTGTTCGAGACCCTGCGTCCGGCACTGAGCGGCGGGCATTGAGCGGCGAGGGCCGGGAACCGCCTTCCGCGACGTCTTTATGTCGCGGCTGGCAAAGGTTTGAACGGTTGGCGGTTGAATAACTCCTCCTGACCCGCTTTGATGGCCGGGTCAGGGGAGTTGATCCATGCGCTATTCCGGCCTCAAGGTCATCACGGAAGGGTTGTTCGGCAACAAGGGCTGGACGCCCGCCTGGCGCGACCCGGCGCCGAAGGCGGACTATGACGTGGTGATCATCGGCGGCGGCGGGCACGGGCTGGCGACGGCCTATTACCTGGCGAAGAACCACGGGATCACCAATGTCGCGGTGCTGGAGAAGGGCTACCTCGGCGGCGGCAACGTGGGGCGGAACACCACAATTGTTCGGGCCAACTACTTCCTGCCGGGCAACAGCGAGTTCTATTCGCATTCGCTGAAGCTGTGGGAGGGGCTGGAAGCCGACCTCAACTACAACGTCATGCATTCGCAGCGGGGGCTGATCAACCTGTTCCATTCGGACGGGCAGCGGGATGCCTTCGCCCGGCGCGGCAATGCGATGATCAACCAGGGGGATGACGCGATCCTGCTGGACCGGGACGGGGTGCGGGAGCATCTGCCCTATCTGGATTTCGAGCAGACCCGGTTCCCGATCTATGGCGGCTTGCTGCATCCGCGCGGGGGATCGGCCCGGCACGACGCGGTGGCCTGGGGCTATGCGCGGGGGGCGGACAAGCGCGGGGTGGACCTGATCCAGAACTGCGAGGTCACGGGGATCGACATCGAGAACGGGGTGGTTCGCGGCGTGCAGACCACCCGAGGAGCGATCCGGGCGAAGAAGGTCGGGATCGTGGTGGCGGGGCGGTCAAGCCAGGTGGCGGCGATGGCGGGGATGCGGTTGCCGATCGAATCGCACATCCTGCAGGCTTTCGTGACCGAGGGGCTGAAGCCGGTGATCAACCATGTCGTCAGCTTCGGGATGGGGCATTTCTATATCAGCCAGTCCGACAAGGGCGGGCTGGTCTTCGGGGGTGATCTCGATTTCTACGCCAGCTACGCCGCGCGAGGGAACCTGCCGATGGTCGAGCATGTGATGGAGGCGGGGATGACCCTGATGCCGATGATCGGCCGCGCCAAGGTGCTGCGGTCATGGGGCGGGATCATGGATATGTCGCCGGACGGCTCGCCAGTGATCGACAAGACGCATGTCGAGGGGCTGTTCCTCGACTGCGGCTGGAACTACGGCGGGTTCAAGGCGGTGCCGGCTTCGGGCTGGTGCATGGCGCATCTGATGGCGACCGGCGAGCCGCATGAGGTGGCGCGCAAGTTCCGGCTGGACCGGTTCGCGACGGGGCATCTTCTGGATGAAGAAGGCACCGGCAGCCAGCATAACTTGCATTGAGATGGCGATGCGCATGGACCTGACGGCGGCCCCCCACCCCCGGCCCCTCCCCACGAGGGGGAGGGGAGGCGCTTGGCCTCGGCGGCGCGCAAGGAACGCATCGGTGCGCCTTGCCGCAGCGTCGGATGCCTCCGGCGGGGATATTATTGCAAAGATGAAAGCGGAGGCCGGGAGATGCGGCTGACTTGTCCCTTGTGCGGCACCCGCGACCGGCGGGAGTTCTATTACTACGGGGCGGAGGATTTCCTGCACCGTCCGGCGGAGGGCGCTCCGCTAACCGACTGGGACAACTACCTGCACCTGCGGGACAATCCGGCGGGAGTGACGAAGGACCTCTGGTATCATGAGGCGGGCTGCGCGCAGTGGCTTCTGGTCACGCGGAACACGGTCACGCATGAGAGCACGGGCGTCGAACTGGTGGCGGAGAGGGCGAAATGAGGATCGACGGCAAGGGCCTCATCGACCGCACGAAGCCGGTCCGCTTCCGCTTCGACGGCAAGGATTACGCCGGGTACAAGGGGGATACGCTGGCCTCGGCTTTGCTGGCGAACGACGTGCGGCTGATGGGGCGGTCGTTCAAGTATCACCGCCCGCGCGGCGTCCTGACGGCGGGGTCGGAGGAGCCGAACGCGCTGGTCGAGGTCATCGGCGCCACCAACCAGACGCCGAACGTGCGGGCGACGGTGCAGGAGGTGTTCGAGGGGCTGGTCACGCAAAGCCAGAACCGGCTGGGATCGCTGAAGTATGACCTGCTGGCGGTGAACGACTACCTCGCGCCCTTCCTGTCGGCGGGCTTCTACTACAAGACCTTCATGTGGCCGCGCGCCTTCTGGGAGGGGCTGTACGAGCCGATCATCCGCCGCGCGGCGGGGCTGGGCAGCCTGTCGGGCAAGCATGACGAGGGGACCTACGAAAAGGCCTTCGCCTTCTGCGATGTGCTGGTGATCGGCTCGGGTCCGGCGGGGCTGATGGCGGCCTTGACCGCTGGCCGTGCGGGGGCGGATGTGATCCTGTGCGAGGAGAGCCATGCGCTCGGCGGGCGTTTGCTCTCCGACAACCAGACCGTTGGCGGGATGGCGGCGGGCGACTGGGTGGCGCAGGTGGTGGCGGAGTTGCAGGCGCTGCCCAACGTGCGGATCATGGCGCGGACGACGGTGACGGGGGCCTATGACAACGGCACCTATGGCGCGCTGGAGCGGGTGGGGCTGCACAAGCCCGCGCGTCCGAACCTGCCGCGGGAATGCTTCTGGCGGATCGTGGCGCAGCATGCGGTGCTTGCCTCGGGGGCCTTGGAACGGCCCGTGGCCTTCGAGAACAACGACCGGCCGGGGATCATGATGGCCTCGGGCGTGCGGACCTATCTCAACCGCTATGGCGTGGTACCGGGCAGGCGGGTGACGCTGTTTGCCAACACCGACCAGGCGCGGGGCGTGGCGCGGGAGCTGATGGCGGCGGGGGTGACGGTGGCGGCGATCATCGACCCCCGGCCCGAGGCCAGTGCGGTGGAGGATTGCCCGGTGCATGTCGGGGCCGAAGTGGTGGGCAGTCGCGGGCGGCTGGGGCTGTCCGGCATCCAGGTGCGCAAGGGGTCGGAGGTCATCGAGATCGAGACCGACTGTCTGGCGATGTCGGGCGGCTGGAACCCGACGCTCCACCTGACCTGCCACATGAACGGACGGCCCCGGTGGAGCGAGGAGCTGGCGGCCTTCGTGCCGATGGAGGGCGCGGTGCCGGGCCTTGTCGCGGTGGGGGCGGCGAATGGCTCCATGTCCACCCACGGCGCGCTGGCGACGGGCCATGCGGCGGCGGTGAAGATGGTGGAGGCTTTGGGGCGGAAGGTGTCGGTCCCGGTGCCCGAGGCGGAGGATGCGCCCTATCGGCTGAAGGCGCTCTGGGCGGTCGAGGGCAAGGGGCGGGCCTGGCTCGACTTTGCCAATGACGTGACGACCAAGGACGTGAAGCTGGCGGCGCAGGAAGGCTATCGCAGCGTCGAGCATATGAAGCGCTATACGACGCAGGGCATGGCGCCGGACCAGGGCAAGAATTCCAACGTCGGGGCGCTGGCGGTGCTGGCGGATGCGACGGGGCGGGCCATTCCCGAAACCGGGACAACGACCTTCCGACCGCCCTATACGCCGGTGTCGATTGCGGCGATGGGGGCCGGGGGCCGCGCCGAGGGCTTCGCGCCGCAACGCTTCCTGACCAGCGACCAGGCGAGCCGCGACCGCCATGCGCCGATGATCGAGGCGGGGCTCTGGTATCGCCCGTCGTATTTCCCGAAGCCGGGGGAGGCCACCTGGCGCGAGGCCTGCGACCGCGAAGTGAACATGGTGCGGCAGGCGGTCGGCGTGGCCGATGTCTCGACGCTGGGCAAGATCGACATTCAGGGCAAGGATGCCGGGCGGTTCCTCGATTTCGTCTATACCAACACCTTCTCCACCCTGCCGGTGGGCCGGGTCCGCTATGGGCTGATGCTGCGCGAGGACGGGCTGGTGCTGGATGACGGCACCTCGGCGCGGTTGGGCGAAGATCACTACCTGATGACCACCACCACGGCGGCGGCGGGGCTGGTGATGCGGCATCTGGACTTCGTGCATCAGGCCTTCTGTGCCGACTGGCAGGTGCGGTTCATCAGCGTGACCGAAAGCTGGGCGCAGTTCGCGGTGGCCGGGCCGATGGCGCGGGCGCTGGTCAATTCCTTCCTGGAAGTGCCGGTCGAGCTTCCCTTCATGGGGGTGGCCCCGGTGCGGATCGGGGGCGTCGACGGGCGGCTCTTCCGCATCTCGTTCAGCGGGGAGGAGGGCTATGAGCTGGCCGTGCCTACCCGGTTCGGCGAGGCATTGTTCCGCGACCTGCTGGCCCGGGCCGAGACGATGGGCGGCGGTCCCTACGGGATGGAGGCGCTGAACGTCCTGCGGATCGAGAAGGGCTTTATTACGCACGCCGAGATTCATGGCCGGGTCACGGCCTATGACATCGGCATGGAGAAGATGGTCAGCGCGAAGAAGGACTGCATCGGCAAGGCGGCGGCGACGCGGCCCGGGATGTGGGGGCCAGAGCGCGAGCAGCTGGTCGGCCTGAAGGCGCAGGCGCCGATTTCTGCGGGGGCGCATCTCTTCGTGCCGGGGCAGGAGGTGCACCGCGAGACGGATCAGGGCTATGTGACAAGCGTGTGCTGGTCGCCGACGGTGGGGGCCTTCCTGGGGCTTGGCTTCCTCAAGGATGGCCGCGCCCGGCTGGGCGAGAAGATCCGGCTGGTCGACCACCTGCGGGGCCTCGACGTGATCTGCGAAGTGGTGAACCCGGTCGTCCACGACCCGGAGGGGGAGAAGCTGCGTGCCTGAACTCATCGCGAAATCCGCCCTTGAGGGGCGCAGCCTGACGCTGGGGACGGTGACCTTGGCCGAGGTGGATGTCGGGCCGATCTCTTCGATTGCCGTGTTCCCCGGCGGGGGAAAGGCCGTGGCGAAGGGGTTGAGGACCCTGGGTCTGGCGATGCCCGAGCCGAATGCCTTCGCCGAGAAGAAGGGCGCGCGGATCGTCTGGACCGGGCGGGAGCAGGCCTTCCTGATGGGGGCCGAACCGCCCGCGCTGGAGGGGGCGGCGCTGACGGACCAGTCGGACGGCTGGGCGGCGCTGGCGCTTTCGGGGGCGGGTGCGGTCGACGTGCTGGCGCGGCTGGTGCCGGTCGACCTGCGGTTGGCGGCCCTCCCGGTGGGTCGGGTGATCCGCACGCAGTTGAACCACATGAACGTGGTGATCCTGCGCACGGGTGATCATGCCTTCGAGATCCTGGGGTTCCGGTCGATGGCCCGCACGGCCTGGCACGAGCTGGAGACCACAATGCTTATGGTCGCGGCGCGCGCGGGGACGAAAATCTAGGCGGAAAGCTGCAAGGGGAAGATTTTGTCACTGGCGCGTGATCTGACAGGAGTTTACATCTTTTCTTAACGCGAGATTAAGAAAAGGTGCATGATGGCTCCCGACGGTCAGACCCTGGCTCCGAACGTCTATGATGCCGAGCCGATCCCCGAAGCCGCGCGGGCCGAGATCGAGCGGCTGCTCTCCTCGGGCGACCTGTTCCGCTATACCGCGCCCTCGGATGCGCCGGTGGCCCTCTTGGAAGCCGAGTTCGCCGAGCTTCTGGGTGCCCGCTATGCGCTGGCCGTGTCGTCCTGTTCGGCGGCGCTGTTCCTGTCCTTGAAGGCGCTGGACCTGCCTGCGGGGGCCAAGGTGCTGATCCCGGCTTTCACCTTCGCGGCGGTGCCGTCCTCGGTCGTCCATGCCGACTGCGTGCCGGTGCTGGTCGAGGTCGGAGAGAACTACCGCGTCGACATGGCGGATTTCGCGGCAAAGCTGCCGGGCGCGGATGCGGTGATGATCAGCCACATGCGGGGGCATACCTCGGACATGGACGCGATCATGGCCTTGTGTGACGCCGCCGGGGTGCCGGTGATCGAGGATGCGGCGCATTCGCTGGGGACGGTCTGGGGCGGGCGGAACATCGGGACCATCGGTCGTGTCGGCTGCTTCAGCTTCCAGTCCTACAAGCTGGTGAACGCGGGCGAGGGCGGGATCATGATCACCGACGATCCCGAAGTGGCGGCGCGGGCGATCATCATGTCGGGGGCTTACGAGACCAACTGGAAGAAGCATCCGGGGCTGACCAATTCCTGCGCACATTGGCAGAACAAGCTGCCGCTTTATAACCTGCGGATGCAGAACTTGTCGGCGGCGGTGATCCGGCCGCAACTGCCGCTGGTGGCCGAGCGGGTGGCGAAGGGGCGGGCGGGGCATGACCGGGTGGCGGGCGTCCTGAACGGTTCGGCGCATCTGGCCGTGCCGGAGGCTTTGGGGCCGGAGAGCCGCGCGCCGGATTCGATCCAGTTCAACCTGCTGGGCGACTGGTCGGATGCCGAGGCGGTGGCTTTCCAGGCGGCGGCGAAGGCGCGGGGGGTCTCGGTGCAGGTCTTCGGGCTGAGCGAGGGCAATGCGCGGGCGTTCTGGAACTGGCAGTTTTTAGGGGAGACCCCGGAATTGCCGCAGACCCGGGCCATGTTGATGCGGGCCTGCGACGTGCGGCTGCCGACGCGGCTGACGGAAGGTGAGCTGGACTATATCGCGGCGGCCATCGTCGATGCGGCGGTCGAGGTGCGCGGCTAGGCTGCCCAGCGGGCCTGTTCGCCTTCGTTGCTTCGTCGGGAAAGGCCGTGCGGCGGTACGAAATCTTCGGCGGGCGGAAGTCGGAGGCGTTGCCGGACCGTAAACGCCCACAAATAACCCGTTGATTCCGTTGATTTCGGAAGCCACGTCCTGCGCGGACTGTCAGCCCTTCTTCTGTCCGATCCGCGGCTCTGTCCCCGCCTTCAACCGGCCGAGGTTCGCCGAATGCCGGACATAGACCAGCACGGTCAGGACCAGCGCGAGGACCAGCAGGCTCCCGTCGGTCCACCACAGGACCCACAGCCCCGCGCTAGCCGCCGCGAACAGCGCCGCGATCGAGGAATACCGCGTCGCTACCGCCGTCACCAGCCAGGTCAGGCAGAGGCAGACCCCGACCCGCCAGTCGAGTGCGAGGAAGAGGCCGAGGAAGGTCGCCACCCCCTTGCCGCCCTTGAAGCCCAGCCAGACCGGATAGAGGTGCCCCAGGAAGGCCGCCAGCCCCGCCACCTGTGCCGCATCCTCGCCGCCCACCAACCAGCGGGCCATGAGCACCGCCAGCGCCCCCTTGCCGCCGTCGAGGAGCAGCGTCGCCAGGGCCGCCCGCTTGTTCCCGGTCCGCAGCACGTTGGTGGCCCCGATGTTCCCCGACCCGATGGAGCGCAGGTCGCCCAGGCCCATCGCCCGCGTCACCAGGATGCCGAAGGGGATCGATCCCAGCAGGTAGCCGAGCACGGCAGTCAGGAGCAGCATCCCCTGCGAGGTCACGAAATCAGGCATGTCTCACTCTTCCGCCGCAAAGACCTGCATCCCGCCGACCCAGGTGGCCAGCACCTTACCCTCCATCCGTGCGCCGTCAAACGGAGTGTTCTTCGACTTCGACCGCAGCTTGAAGCGGTCCATCAGAAAGGGGGCGTCGGGGTCGAAGAGGACAAGGTCCGCAGGTGCCCCAAGGGCCAGCCGCCCCTGCGGCAGCCCCAGCCGGTTCGCCGGATTCAGAGCCATCGCGCGGAAGAGCGAGGGCAGGTCCAGATGCCCGGCGTGGAAAAGCCGCATCGCTGCCGGGAGGAAAGTCTCCAGCGCGACGGCCCCGGCAGCGGCGTCCTCGAAGGGAAGCCGTTTCGATTCCTCGTCGGCGGGGGTGTGCAGCGAGGAGATCACGTCGATGGTGCCGTCCGCTACAGCCGCGACCATCGCCAGCCGGTCCGGTTCCGACCGAAGCGGCGGGGTGAACTTGAAGAAGGTCCGGTAGTCGCCGACGTCAAATTCGTTCAGCGTGAGGTGGTGGATCGAGGTCCCCGCCGTCACGTCCAGCCCGGCGGCCTTGGCCCGGGCCAGCGCGGGCAGGGCGCGGGCGGTGGTGATCTGGTCGGCGTGGTAGCGGACGCCGGTCATCTCGACCAGCGCGAGGTCGCGTTCGAGGCCCATCCGTTCCGCCATCGGCGAGACGGCGGGGATGCCGCGCAGCGAGGCGAACTTGCCCGAGGTTGCCGAGGCGCCTGACGACAGGCCGGGATCCTGCGGGTGGCCGACGACCAGCGCGCCCAGCGAGCGGGCATAGCTCATCGCGCGGGTGATCGCCTTGGCCTCGGTCGAGACGCGGAACACATCCGAAAAGGCAATCGCCCCGGCATCGCGGAGGAAGCCGATCTCGGTCATCTCGCGCCCCTCGCGCGCCTTGGTCAGCGCGGCCATGTGGCGGATGCGCACCGGGGCTTCCGCCGCGCGGCGGGTGACGAATTCCAGCGTTTCTGGCGTGTCGATGGCGGGGGAGGTGTCGGGCCGGGCGATGATCGTCGTCACGCCGCCTGCCGCCGCCGCCTGACCCGCCGAGCCGAAGCTTTCGCGGTGCCGTTCCCCCGGCTCGCCGATCTTGACGCCCCAGTCGACGATCCCGGGCGCGAGGCATCTGGCCCCGCAGTCGACGACCCGCGCGCCCTTCGGCGCCTTTTCGTCGCGGGCAAGGATCAGCCCGCCCTTCACCGTCAGGCTGCCCAGGGTGTCCGTCCCGGCCTCGGGGTCGATCAGGCGGGCGTTGGCGAAGTGCAGCGTGGTCATGTCCGGTCCGTCCGAAGGGCTGGCCCGATATGCGACGGCGCGGGCGGGTTGTCCACTGGAACTCAGCCCCGGGCCAGCCAGAACGTGACGCCCGCCACCAGGAGGAGGGCGAGGCCAAGAAGGAGGAAGGCCCGGGTCGGGCGTTGCGGGGTGCGGTCGGGCGGAAGGTTGGGGGTCAGCGTGCCTTTCGCCGCAGCGGTCGGCAGCGGTTCGAAATGCACCGGCGGGCTGGCTTCGGCAAAGGTGCCGACAAGGGTCAGGCGTGGGTCGGGGGTCAGCGTGGCGGCCCGTCCGTGCAGCGCCTTGGACAGCAGGATCAGGACCGGGCCCTGCAAGGTGTCCAGCCGCGCCCGGTCGGCGGCAACTGCGGCGTCGGGCACGCCCAGGCCTTCGGTCAGGTAGCCCGCCAGCCCGACGCCCGACAGGTCGGCCAGATCGAAGATCTCGACGAAGGCAGGGTCGAGGTCAGGGTCGTGCAGAAGATCGGCCACCAGGGCGGCCTTGTCGCGCCGCAGGTCTTCCGGGGTCAGGCGCGCGGTGAAGAC
This sequence comes from Tabrizicola sp., assembly GCF_041911175.1. Taxonomy (GTDB): domain Bacteria; phylum Pseudomonadota; class Alphaproteobacteria; order Rhodobacterales; family Rhodobacteraceae; genus Tabrizicola. The sequence continues at coordinate 31,489 of NZ_JAYRPN010000139.1, read as the reverse complement.
GCGAAGTCCGTGCTGGTCATGGGCGGGAATGCTGACACTGGTCATGATCGCTCCGTGATGCGGGTTGCGGTGGCATCGGGGTCGGACTGGTATCGGATAAGCGCGCGGTCGCCGGTCGTGGTGGTGATCTGCACCGCGCCAAGGAAGGGCCGGGCCGAGCGGATGCGGGCCAGCGGGATCGCCCGTCCATCGGGTCCGAGGAGACGGCGGTCGGTCAGCCGCCAGACTTCGGCCAGTGCCTGCGGGGCAAGATAGGCCGCCCGCGCGCCAATGGCCAGAACGGCGCCGAAGGGACCGGCGGCGGGATAAGGGTTGCCCAGGAGGATAAGGAACAGCCCGGCCGCGACGCCAAGCACCACGGCCATGATCAGGTGACTGCGCCAGTAGGCGAGGCGGTCGGCACGGAACTCGGCGACCAGCGTTTCGCCGCCCTGCAATGGGGGGGCGGGGCCGGGGAGGCTGTCGGGTGAGATCCGGGCCATCAGGCGATCCAGACGATGACGGTGGTGAAGACCGCGATGAAGACGAGGACGGCCGCGGCCACCATGCCGCCCTGGCGCATCTCCTGACGTGTGGGCTTGCGGTCGGGGTCGGGGGTCATGCGGGCTTGTCCTGCAAATCGCGGATCATTCCGAACACCTTCTCACCCTCGGCGATGTTTTCAAAGCCTGCCTTCGTCGTGCCGAGGTCGCCGTCCGAGTCCCGCTCAAGCCGGGCGTGCAGCCATATGGTCGAGGCGCGTTTGCCCGGTTCCAGTTCCAGGTGGGTCGAAGGGGTGATCGGGTAGACCTTGAGGCTGGGGAACCGCCCCGTCCGCTGCACATAGGCCGCGCGTGTGCTGAGCGCGTAGCGGATGTCGCGGGACGCGGTGCGGGCCTCGACCAGCGGGCCGAAGACGAGGAAGGCCCCGAGGGCGGCAAAGGGCAGGCCGAAGGCGGTGAGGAAGAGCGCGAGACCGGCGTCCGATAGGGTGGGGGCCTGGGTCAGACGGTGCAGGCCGAAGAAGAAGCAGGCGATGCCGATGATCAGGAAGGGCAGGCCGAAGATCATCAGAAACACAGCCTTGCCGCGCTGGTGCAGGCCGGGGACGGGGGCGCCCTCCCAGAGCACGGTTTCATTGGGGCGGAGCGGGAGGGGGGTCACGCGGTGGAGGTCGCGCGCCGGAGTCGCGTAGGGTGCGCTACCGCGCGCCGCTCCACCGGGAAGAGGTGCGCTGTAGCGCACCCTACGGCGGACCGGCGCTTCACGCCATCATCCCCACGATCTTCCGCCCGCGCTCGGCCCGCAGGTTCCGCGCGAGAAGGTCCATGCAGGCCATCCGCACGGCCACACCCATCTCCACCTGGTCCTGGATCACGCTTCGATTGATGTCGTCGGCGAGGTCCCCGTCGATCTCTACCCCCCGGTTCATCGGGCCGGGGTGCATGACGATGGCATCCGGCGCGGCGTGGCTGAGCTTCTCGGCATCCAGCCCGTAGCGGTGGTAGTACTCGCGCTCCGAAGGGATGAAGCCGCCGTCCATCCGCTCCTTCTGCAGCCGCAGCATCATCACCACGTCGGCGCCCTTCAGCCCCTCGCGCATGTCGTCGAACAACTCGCAGCCGAAGTCCTCAACCCCCGAAGGCATCAGCGTCGGCGGGGCGATCAGGCGCAGGCGGTTCTCCATTTTTCCCAGCAGGATCAGGTTGCTGCGGGCGACGCGGGAATGGGCGATGTCGCCGCAGATGGCGATGGTCAGGCGCTGGATGCGGCCCTTGGCGCGGCGGATGGTGAGGGCATCGAGCAGCGCCTGCGTCGGATGCTCATGCCGCCCATCGCCCGCGTTCAGCACCGCGCAATCCACCTTCTGGGCCAGCAGGTTGACCGCGCCGCTTGCACCGTGGCGGACCACCAGCAGGTCCGGGTGCATCGCGTTCAGCGTCATCGCGGTGTCGATCAGGGTTTCCCCCTTCTTCACCGAGGAATTCGCCACCGACATGTTCATCACATCCGCGCCCAGCCGTTTCCCAGCCAGTTCGAAGCTGGACTGGGTGCGGGTCGAATTCTCGAAGAAGAGGTTGATCTGCGTCATCCCGGCCAGCACGTCGGACTGCTTCACCGTGCGGCGGTTCAGGTCGACATAGCGCTCGGCCAGGTCGAGGACGGTCGTGATCTCCAAGGGTGCAAGCTGCTCGATCCCCAGAAGATGGCGGGCGCGGAAAGCCATGTTCGTCCCCTTGTCCGGTTTCGCCCTCTATCGCAAAGCCAACGGGGCACGGCAAGCGGTCTGCTCGTCGGGAACCTCGTTCCTCGCGGGCGCATCCCCGACGAGAAGCCGAAGGCGAACGAGGAGGTTTCCGGCGAGGCGTCACTTCCGCTTCAGGTGCTCTTCCAGGCGCGGCATGATCTCGACGAAGTTGCAGGGCCGGTGGCGGCTGTCGAGTTGCGGCTTCAGGATTTCGTCCCAGGCGTCGCGGCAGGCGCCGGGGCTGCCCGGAAGGGCGAAGAGATAGGTTCCCCCCGCCACGCCCCCGGTGGCGCGGCTTTGCACGGCTGACGTGCCGATCTTCTGCATGGAGACGATGGTGAAGACGGTCCCGAAGGCCTCGATCTCCTTCTCGTAGACCTCGCGGTGGGCCTCGACCGTGACATCGCGGCCGGTGAGGCCGGTGCCGCCGGTGGTCAGGATCACATCCACCTGCGGATCGGCGATCCACCCGCGCAGGCGGGCGGTGATGGCGGGCCGGTCGTCGGTCACGATTCCGCGGTCGGCCAGCACATGACCGGCCTGCGTCAACCGCTCGACCAGTGTGTCACCGGACTTGTCCGTGCCGGGCGTGCGGCTGTCGCTGACCGTCAGCACCGCGATACGGACCGGGTGGAAGGGCAGGCTCTCGTCGATGCGCGGCATCTCTAGCTCCGGGGCATCAGCGCCAGCCGCAGGGCCAGCGCGCCAAAGATCGTGGCGCTGATCCGGGAGAGCCATTTCGCCAGCCCTGCCGAGCGCGCGACGCGCTGGCCGATGGAGCCCGCGAAAATACCGATGGCCCCGTTGACCAGAAGCCCGCCGAAGCTGAACACCAGGCCGAGCGTCAGGAACTGCGGCAGGATTGCGCGCGAGGGATCGACGAACTGTGGCAGGAAGGCGAGGATGAAGAGGATCACCTTGGGATTCAAGAGGTTGACCATCAGCCCTTGGCCAAAGGCCTTGGCGGTGGAAGTCGGCACCACCTTGGCCTCGGCCGCGAAGGGCGAGGCGCGCAGGGCGGCCACGGCGAGCCAGAGCAGGTAGCCGACCCCCAGCCAGCGGATCGCCTCGAAAGCCGCCGGATGCGCCGCAACCAGCGCCCCGAGGCCAAGCGCAGCGAGAAGGGTGTGCACCATCCCGCCCGTCGCGATGCCGAAATTCGCCGCCATCGCGGGCTTCCAGCCGGATTTCAGCCCCTGGCCAAGGCAGAACATCATGTCCGCCCCCGGCGTGAGGTTCAGCGCCAGCCCGGCGGGGATGAAGGCGAGAAGGGTCAGCGGTTCGACGGGAAGCATGGGACCTCAGAAACAGGGGTTCATCACGGGCAGGCGGGGTTCAAAATTCAGGTCTTCCAAGTTTTGCTTGGCAAGAGAGTCAGACAGATTCTTCAACATAACCATGGCATCGGAGTCAGGTGCAGTGATCGCCTTGCAGTCCAGAGGTTTCGCGCCAGCGCCGCCCAAGCGAAACAGGTCGACCGTCTGCCGATGATACCCTTCGACTTCGGCCAAACTTCGCGGCGGCACAGCATTCTCGGCGATGAAGGCTGTCTGCTTCCGCTGAAACTCTGTCAGGTTCGCTGTCTGGTCCTTCGGTAGATCGCAGACTTCGGCCACGGCCAGCAATTCGGAGAAGATCAGCCATGAGCATCCGACCCCTCCCTTCATATCTACTCCGATGCAGCCCTCATCCGAACATGACACCGTGACCCCGTCGCCTAGGTCAATGCTGCGCGTGACTGTGCCCATGGCATCCGTCGTGACCACAATCTTGTCGGCATTCTGCTGGAAAAGAAGCTCATAGTCGATCCACGGCTCGGCTCCGGATGGTGAGGCCAGAAACAGAAGCGAAAAAGCAACCTTCATCCCCGTAGCCTTGCTTGCAGGGACAGGAGGTCCGCCCAGGCCTCGCGCTTGGCGGCGGGGTTGCGCAGGAGATAGGCCGGATGGGTCATCGGAAGAAGCGGCTTGCCAAGGGCCAGCGTCCAGTTCCCGCGGGCCCGCAGGATGCCTTTTGAGCCGGTCAGGGCGAAGAGGGAGGTGTTGCCGACCGCCACGATCACCTGCGGGTCGACCAGCGCAATGTGGCGCTCGACGAAGGGCATCATCATCGCGATTTCCGCCGGGTCCGGGTCGCGATTGCCGGGGGGCCGCCAGGGCATGACGTTGGTGATGTAGAACGCGGCTTCGCTGTCGGGGCTGGTGCGCGACAGGCCGATGGCGGCGAGCATCCGGTCCAGAAGCTGGCCCGCACGGCCGACGAAGGGGCGACCTTCGCGATCTTCCTCGGCCCCCGGTGCCTCGCCCAGGATCAGCACACGGGCCTTCGGGTTGCCGTCGGCGAAGACGGTGTTCCGCGCGCCCTTCTTCAGCTCGCATAGGTCGAAACCGGAGATGGCATCCCGCAGGGCATCCAGCGTCTGCGCGCGTGCGGCGGCTGAACGGGCGGCGGCGGCGGGGTCGGCCTGGACCGGATCAGCGGCGACGGGCGGCGAAACAGGCTTCGCCGACAGTGGCTTGGGGGCCTCCGCCGCAAGCTCGTAGCGGTTGACCGGAGCGTCGAGGATCGTCTCGTCCGCGCCCGCCTCGACCTCCCAGGCGAGAGCGGCCAGCGCGGCGTGCCAGTCGTCAGCGATCTCGGCGGCGATTCCCATGTCGGCAGACTAGGCCCTGCGGGTCAGGGCCACAACCGGGCCGCTCAAGGTGCGGCGGGGCAACCCTTCACCTCGACCGCGCCCCCGGCAGCAAGGATGGTCAGCGTGATCCCGGACCGGTCCAGCGCGAAGGGCGCGCCGTTCGGCGGGACAAGCTCGGCCGAGCTGACCAGCTCTCCGCCCTGGCGCTGGGTGATGGCCTCGGACACCCAGACCTGGCGGTCGGCTGTCTCGAAGGCCACAACCTCTGGACGGCCGGGGTCAGGCAGGCGGACGCGGGCGGTGACGCGCAACCCGTCGGTGATCGGGTCGACCTGGCAGGCGACGAAGGTGACACCCGCCTCGCCCGCCGTCTCGGCCCGGGCCTGCAGCGCGGCCTTGATGCTGGGGTCCGGGGCGCCGGGGGCTGTAAGGTTGGACGTCAGGTCGATGGTGGCGGGCAGGCAGATCTCGTCGCAGACGCCAAGCGCCATGACGACCGACAGCCGGACCGGGCGGGACGGGTCCTCGGGGGTGATTTCCACCGGCAGGACAAGGCGTTCGTGGTAGCCGATGGTCTGCATCCCGTTGGCCTCGAACACCTCGGGCGCGGGCCAGTGCAGGCGGACGGATTTCACATTCTCGGACCCCGACCAGTCGAAGCTGGGCGGAATCCCGGCATCACCCGGACTGCGCCAGTAGGTCTTCCAGCCGGGGGCAAGCTGGAGTTCGACAGCGGCCATGTAGCTGCCGTTTTCCATCTGATATCCGGGCCTTAGCTGGGCGGCAAGCACGTCGTCCTGCGTCGTGGCAAGGGCGGGCGCGGCGAGGAGCGCGAGGGTGGCAGCGGTCTTGATCATGGGGGGAACATAGGAAATGCGGGCGGATTGGGAAATCACCTTTCGGCGAAGCGCCGTGAGCGTGGCGTTTTGGCACTGGTCCGGGTCTTGCCGGGCCGGGGTTTGCGGGTCATGTTTGGGGCATGGACCTTGCCGGACAGATCCTGATCGCCATGCCGGGAATGGCCGACCCGCGCTTCGAGCGGAGCGTGGTGCTGGTCTGCGCCCATTCCGACGAGGGGGCGATGGGGTTGATCGTCAACAAGCCCTTGGAAGAGCTGAGCTTTTCCGGGCTGCTGGAGCATCTGAACATCCCCCTGGGGCCCGAGGGCCGCGACATCCGCGTGCATTTCGGCGGCCCGGTGGAGCGGGGGCGGGGGTTTGTCCTGCACTCCGCCGACTGGGCGCGGGACGGCGAGGGCACGATGAAGGTGCCGGGCGGCCTGGAGATGACCGCGACGATCAACGTGCTGGAGGCCCTGGCCTCAGGCGGGGGGCCGGGCAAGGCTTTGCTGGCATTGGGCTATTCCGGCTGGGGGCCGGGTCAGCTGGAGGCCGAGATCGCGCGGAACGACTGGCTGACCTGTGAGGCTCCGGAGGGGTTGCTGTTTGCGCCGGATGACGGGGCCAAGTGGTCGGCGGCGCTGCGGGGGATGGGGATTGATCCCTTGACCCTGAGCGCGGCGGCGGGGCGGGCCTGAGGCCGCAAGGAACTCCGAGTAAGGGGTTGGGAACGCTGGGTTAATCCGGGGGATTTGGGCTTTTCGGGAGTCTGGAAACCGTATGGGAAGCGTATGGAAAGCGGCCATACGCGCGTATGGGGGGTGGGGCGTTAACCTTGAGGGGCGAATCGAGGTAGCGGCGGCCTGGTCGGACCAAGGTGAAGCGCAGAAGATCGACTGGAAAATTGCTGCGGAGTTCGCTTCATGTGCTACGTTTGCCGAGCAAGTTGGGAGGTGGTCCGTGTCCGAACACTTCATCCTTGCTGCCATTCAGGCGGCGCCCATTTACCTGGATCGTCAAGCCTCAGTTGAAAAGGCAATTTGCCTGATTGCGGAAGCTGGTCGGAAGGGTGCTTCCCTGGCTGCCTTTGGCGAAACCTGGATTCCCGGTTATGCCTTCTTTGCCTTTGCTGAATCATCGGCTGCCCGCTGGGATGCGGCGCAATTGTATCTGGATCAGGCGATGACGATCCCCGGTCCAGAGACGGACGCGCTTTGCGACGCTGCCAAGTCCGCAGATGTGGATGTCGTGATTGGAGTGGTCGAGCTTGAAAGCCGGACACGCGGAACGGTCTATTGCACCAACTTGGTGATTGGGCGCGAAGGCCGCATTCTGGGTTGCCACCGCAAGCTGAAGCCGACCATGGAGGAGCGTATTGCCTGGGGTGAGGGGCGCGGAGATGATCTGACTGTATGGGAGCGATCTTACGCCCGTATCAGCACATTGGCGTGCTGGGAACACCAGATGGTGCTACCTGGCTATGCACTGATGGCGCAAGGCACCCAAGTGCATGTCGCCAATTGGCCTGGGGGAGAACCTGCCACCGTACCCGCGTCACCCGAGGCGCTTTGGTCGCGACAGGAACTTCTGTCGCGGGCCTTTGCATCGCAAGGGGCGTGCTATGTCATCTCCGTCGGGGGGATCATCACCCCTGACCTCGTGCCCGAACAGTTTCGTTCGCTTGCCTATTCCAGTGGGGCAGGCAGTCTGATCATCGATCCTCGCGGCGAGATCGTGGCCCGGGCACCTCGCGGCGAAGAGACGATTCTGACCTTCGAGGCCGATCCCTCTGTCATCCGCGCCGCAAAGACCGCCTGCGACTCGGCAGGGCATTACTCTCGGCCTGACATCTTTGACCTTCGCGTCCATGGCGTTCCGGTGACGTCTCTTGTTCCGGTGCGAGGGGAAGGCTGATGCAACACTAAGGATCGCTGAGTAGGGTCTCGACCTCTCAGTGCGGCTGCACAATGAATGCGCATCCCGTGAGAGTCGGGGCAAGCCCCGACCTACGGGTCACTCCCCATACGGCACCCAGATGGTCTTGACCTCGGTGGACTGGGACAGGAACGCCCGGCCTTCGCCCTCGGGTCCCAGCCAGTTGCGCGCGCGGGCGTGGTTGACCCAGGTGCGTTTGAGGTTGCCTGCCGCCTCGCGCTCGATGAGGGCGGAGAGGGGGTGGGAGGAGAAGCTCCAGACGGCGCCTACGTCCAGGTGGCCGGCGAGGGTTTTGGCGAGGTCCTGCGCCGGGCCGGTGACGATGTTGACGACTCCGGGCGGTACGTCGGAGGTGTCGAGGACCTGGTAGAAATCGGTGGCGCTGAGCGGGGCGGTGCCGGGGACGAGGACCGTGGTGTTGCCCATCGCGATGGCGGGGGCCATGACGGAGACGAGGCCGAGGAGGGGGCATTCGTCGGGGAGGAGGGCGCCGATCACGCCCACGGGTTCGTTCATCGCAAGCGCGATGCCGCGGATCGGGACGGATTTGACGGCGCCGTCGTATTTGTCGGCCCAGGCGGCGTAGGTGAAGAGGCGCTGGATCGCGGCGTCCACCTCCTGCGCGCCGGGTTTGCCGGTGAGGTCTTGGAGGCGGGTGGCGAACTCGGCGGCGCGGGCGGAGAGGTTTTCGGCGATGAAGTAGAGGACCTGGGCGCGGTTGTAGGCGGTGGTCCTGGCCCAGCCTTTGGCGGCATGGGCGGCCTCCACCGCGTTGCGGATGTCCTTGCGGTTGCCGATGCCGATGTGGCCGAGGAGCTTGCCTTTGGGCCCGTAGACGGGTTGCGAATAGCCGCTGTCGGGGCGGGTCTGTTTGCCGCCGATGTACATCTTGGCGGTGCGGTCGAGGGTGTCGACTTGCGGGTCCTCGGGGGCCGCAATCGGGGTCGCGGTCTTGAGGGCGGCGGGTTTGGCGGAGGGCTTGAGGTAGGCCATCAGGCCCTCCCAGCCGCCTTCGCGGCCGAAGCCGGATTCGCGGACGCCGCCGAAGCCTGCGGCGGCGTCGAAGAGGTTGGTGGCGTTGATCCAGACGACCCCGGCTTTCAGCTTGGGGGCGATGTCGAGGGCGAGGTTGATGTTCTCGGTCCAGACGGTGGCGGCGAGGCCGTATTTGGTGTTGTTGGCGAGTTGGACGGCTTCCTCGGGCGTGCGGAAGGTCATGGCGACGAGGACGGGGCCGAAGATTTCCTCTTGCATGAGCGGGGAGGCGGTGCCGAGGCCGGTGATGAGGGTGGGGGGGTAGAAGGATCCGCTCGCGGGGAGGGGGCAGGGGGCCTGGTAGTGGTCACCCTCGGGGTTGTCCCTGACCAGCCGGGTGATGGTGTCGAGTTGGATGGGATCGACGATGGCGCCGATGTCGATGGCCTTGTCCAGCGGGTCGCCGAGGCGGAGGCCGTCCATCCGGCGCTTCAGCTTGTCGTAGAAGCGGGGGGCGACGCCTTCCTGGACGAGGAGGCGGGAGCCGGCGCAGCAGACCTGGCCCTGGTTGAACCAGATCGCGTCGACCAGCCCCTCGATGGCGCTGTCGAGATCGGCGTCGTCGAAGACGATGTAGGGGGACTTGCCGCCGAGTTCGAGGGTGAGCGCCTTGCCGGTGCCTGCGGTCGCCTCGCGGATGCGCTTGCCGACGGAGGTGGAGCCGGTGAAGGCGATCTTGTCCACTGGCGCGTCGACGAGGGCGGCGCCGGTCGCGCCGTCGCCGGTGACGATGTTGAGGACGCCTTTGGGGAGGCCCGCCTCGCGGCTGATGTCGGCGAAAAGCAGCGCGGTGAGCGGGGTGTATTCGGCGGGTTTGAGGACCACGGTGTTCCCGGCGGCGAGGGCCGGGGCGACCTTCCAGGCGAGCATCAGGAGCGGGAAGTTCCAGGGGATGACGGCGCCGCAGACTCCCAGTGGGGCGAGGCCGGGGTGTTCGGAGGGGAGGAGCTGGGCGAGGCCCGCGTGGTAGGAGAAATGCCGGGCAACGAGGGGGATGTCGATGTCGCGGCTCTCGCGGATCGGCTTGCCGTTGTCGAGGGTTTCCAGCGTGGCGAGGAGGCGGGAATGTTTCTGGGTGAGCCTTGCAAGAGCATACAGGTATTGCGCGCGCTTGAAGGCGGGGAGCCTGGCCCATTTCGGCTGGGCGCGGCGGGCGGCTTGCACCGCCGTGGCGACGTCATCGGCGGTGCCCTGGGTGACTTCGGCGAGGGGCTTGCCGGTGGCGGGGTTGGAGGTGGTGAAGGTCTCGCCCGGCTTGGTGAAGGTGCCGTCGATGAAGTGGCCGAAGGTGCCGCCGTGTTTCGCGATCCAGGCGAGGGCTTCGGCGGCGGATTCGGGGGCGGGGCCGTAGGCCATGCTGTCGAAGATTTCCTTGATGGTCATGGGGCGCCTATGTCTTCGACGTTGTGAGGTATGCAAGTGTAGTAGGTTTTCAGCCCAATGCGCTTCTCCATGAACGCTTGAGACTCCGGATAGGATGAATCGGAAGGGTTCTCCGCTGCCCAACTCACCCAGGCGTTGAACTCTTTCGCGTGTTCCAACCTTACCTCATCATCGGCAGCGAGACAGGCCGACAAACTGTCAAACGTCAGGTTAGTCTTGATGGGCTCACCTTCGATTACGGCAATTAGCATCCAGATCATTGCTTAACCCATCGCGTGGCGGTTGGCGGCGGAGTAGTGGCCGGTGAGGTGGTGTTCGAGCTGGCGTTCGATGTCGCCGAGGAGGCTGGAGGCGCCGAAGCGGAAGAGGTCGGGTTGCAGCCAGGGATGGCCGAGTTCGTCCTTCATGAGCGAGAGGTAGACCAGCGCGTCCTTGGCCTTGGCGATGCCGCCTGCGGGCTTGTAGCCGACCTTGAAGCCGGTGCGCTCCTGATAGTCGCGGATGGCGCGGATCATGGTGAGGGAGACGGGGAGGGTGGCGTTCACCGCCTCTTTCCCGGTCGAGGTCTTGATGAAATCGGCGCCGCCCATCATGCAGACGAGGCTCGCGCGGGCGACGTTGCGGAGCGTGCCGAGTTCGCCGGTGGCGAGGATGGCTTTCACATGGGCGTCGCCGCAGGCCTCGCGCATGTCGCGCATTTCGTCGTAGAGCGCCTGCCAGTTCTGCGTCAGGACATGGCGGCGGGAGATGACGATGTCGATCTCGCGCGCCCCGGCACGGACGCTTTCGCCGATCTCGGCGATGCGCAAGCGGTAGGGCGAGAGGCCCGCCGGGAAGCCGGTGGAGACGGCGGCGACGGGGATCGCGGTGCCTTCGAGGGCGCGGACGGCGGTTTCGACCATCTCGTGATAGACGCAGACGGCGCCGGTGGTCAGGCCCTGCATCCCCAGCTTCTCCAGCATCCAGGGCGCGACGGGTTGGCGGGCCTTGGCGCAGAGGCGCTGGACGCGGCCTGCGGTGTCGTCTCCGCTGAGGGTGGTGAGGTCGATGAGGCTGATCGCCTTCAGGAGCCAGGCCGCCTGATACTCCTTCTTCACGCTTCGGCGACCGGGCAGGGTGGCGGCGCGGCGTTCGATGGCGGAGGTGTTGGCCTGCACGCTTGCCACCCAGTCGAGGTCGAGCGCCATGCCGGGGTTCCGGGCATGGGTGACTTGCGGCAAAAGGCCCGTTCGGGCGGGGGAAAGCGTGGTCATCGGGCCTCTCCCAGACGGGTGCGGGACCAGGGGACGATGCCATGCGGGGGGCGGTCGGGCAAGGGGTTCGCCGGGAAATGTTGACCGGATGGTCAAATTCCGGGTGGGCGGTCCCCGGCGGTGCCCTGCGACAGCGTGGCCCAGGCCGCGTCACTGGCGCTGGGGGGCAGATCGCGGCGCCGGATCGTGTGCAGGATATGGGTCTTGGCGAGGTAGAGCGCCGAGAGGGGGGCTGTGAGGAACAGGAAGACGGAGATGAGGATTTCCTGCCAGGCGATACCGTGGCCCTGGAGCGCGAGCCCCAGCGCCGAGGCGACGAGCGCGGCGCCGACGCCCAGCGTAGTGGCCTTCGTGGGCGCGTGCAGGCGCTGCATCGGGTCCTTCAGCTTGAGGAGGCCATAGCTGCCGATCAGGCCGAAACCGCCGCCCATGACCAGGAGCGCGGCGAGGAGATATTCGGCGAACGTTGTCATTCGATGATGCACCCGCGCAGGAGGTATTTGCAGAAGGCGACGGTGGAGACGAAGCCGGTCAGCGCGAAGAGGAGCGCGATCTCGACCGAAAGCGCCGAACCGGTGCGGAGGCCGAGAAGCACAATCAGCGCGATGGTGTTCACCGTCATGGTGTCGACGGTGAGGATGCGGTCGGTCAGGGTGGGGGCGGTGAAGAGGCGGACCAGGTTCAGGACCAGCGCCAGGGCGAAGCAGCCGAGGGCGAAGGTCAGGGCGACCGACAGGACGGGGGAGAGGATCATGCGAAAATCCTTTTCAGCCGGGCTTCGTAGCGGGTCTTGATCTCGTCCCGGACGGCGTCGGGATCGGGGGCGTGCAGCGCGTGGACGAGAAGCGCGCGACCGTCGGCGGAAACATCGGCAGTGAGTGTGCCGGGGGTCATGGTGATGGTCCCGGCAAGAAGGCTGATCGCCTCGGGCGAGGTGAGGTCGAGGGGCACGGCGATCCAGGCGGAGCGGATCTGGTCGGCGGGCAGGAACAGGATGATGCGGGCAACCTGGAAGCTGGCGACGATCACGTCATGGATGACGACGAGGAGATAGCCGACCAGTCCGAAGGGGCGGCGGACCCGTGGCCGGTCGGGCCACCAGGGGGCAGTGAGGAGCGGGATCAGCGTGGCGAGGATCAGGGCGAGGATGAGGCTGCCGAGCGTCCAGCGGTTCGCGAGGAGGAGCCAGAGGAGGGTCAGGGTCGCAGAGAGGACGGGGTGGGGGAAGAGGCGTCTCATGGCGCGACCCCGAGCCGGTTTGCGGCGATATAGGCGGCGGGGTCGGAGAGGGCGTCGGCGGTGGCGGTGAGCCAGTCGGTGACGGGCCCGGCGAAGACGGTCAGGGCGGCGAGGCCCGCGAGAAGGGCGAAGGCTGCGGCGAGCGCCAGCGGCTCGTGCGGGGCGGTCGGCGCCGGGTCGGAACCGGGTTTCCAGAAGAGGCACGAGCCCGCGCGGGAGAGGCCGAGGAGCATCAGGAAGGAGGAGACGAGGACGGCGGGCCAGATCACGGCGGCCTGGTCGCGCCAGACGTCGAGGATCATCAGCTTGCCGGGGAAGCCGGAGAGCGGCGGCAGGCCTGCCAGCGCGATGGCGGCGGCGAAGTAGAGCGCGCCGGTCGGGCCGGGTTGCGTGATGTTCGCGGGGGTGTCGAGGCGCAGGTGGGCGCGGCGGCGGCTCAGGAGGTCGGCCACGAGGAAGATCAGCGCGGTCGCGAGGGTGGAGTGGACGAGATAGAAAAGCGCGGCGGCGTTGGCAACGGGGCTCATCTGCGCGAGGGCAAGGAAGACAGTGCCCATCGAGGCGATCCCGGCGAAGGCGGCGAGGCGGGGCAGGGTGGCGGCGCCGAGCGTGCCGATGGCCCCGAGGCCGAGGGTGAGGAGCGCGGCGGGGAGGAGGAAGGTCGGCAGGATCAACCCGGTCGCGGGCAGGTCGGGCGGGAAGACGAGGCTGGCGAAGCGCAAGGTGGCATAGGCGCCGACCTTGGTCATGATCGCGAAGAGGGCGGCGGTCACTCCAGGCGCGTTGGCATAGGTCGAGGGGAGCCAGAAGTGCAGCGGCACCAGCGCGCCCTTGATGGCGAAGACCAGGAACAGCATCACCGCGGCGGTGCGCAGAAGGGCCGCGTCGCCTTCGGGCAGGTCCGGCAGCTTCACGGCGAGGTCGGCCATGTTGAGCGTGCCGGTGGTGGCGTAGAGAAGCCCCAGCGCGAAGAGGAAGAGCGCAGAGCCCAGGAGGTTGAAGGCGACATAGTGGAGGCCCGCGCGGGTCCGCGCCTCGCCCCCGCCGTGGATCATCAGCCCGTAGGAGGCGATGAGCAGGACCTCGAAGAAGACGAAGAGGTTGAAGGCGTCGCCGGTCAGGAAGGCGCCGCCGATCCCCATCAGGAGGAACATCAGGAGCGGGTGGAAATGCGCGCCTTTCGCGTCCCAGCCGGAGCCGATGGCGTAGAGGGCAACCGGGAGTGCCAGGGCGGCGAGGAGGGCGACCATCAGGGCGGAGAGCCGGTCGAGGACGAGGACGATGCCGAAGGGGGCGGGCCAGTCGCCGAGGAAATAGGCCTGCGGCGCGCCGGTGGTGGTGGCGTGGAGGAGGGCGAGGGCGATGGCGTTCAGCGCGAGGATCGCGGCGAGGCTCAGGACGCGTTGCAGGGCGAGGGTCCCGCGCAGCGCGAGGACCATCAGCGCGGCGGCGACGGCGGGCAGGACGACGGGGGCGATGATCCAGTGGCTCATGCGCTGCGCCCCGGGGTCGGATATCGGTTGGCCGGGGAACCCCCCACCCCGTCCCTCCCCACGAGGGGGAGGGGGGCGCCTTTGGCCAGTGTCGGGGTTGAAGGGCTGGCGGGGGCGCTTCTTGTGTCGGGGGCGTCAATCGAATCGAGCGCTGGCGCGCAAGTCTTTTGTCTCGACTTTGTGCGTGAAGGACGCACAAGGCCTCGGACGGCCTCCGGCGGGGATATTTGGGCAAATGTGAAAGGCAGGGGGCGGGTCACTTCGGGGCCTCGTCGTCGGGGCCGAGGTCGATGCGGTCGTGGCCTGCGTGCAGGTGGCCGCCGATGGCGAGGATGGTGATGACGGCGGTCATGCCGAAGGAGATGACGATGGCGGTCAGGACCAGGGCTTGCGGCAGGGGGTCGGTATAGGTCTCCGATGTGCCGATGATCGGGGTGGCGTTCAGCGCCAGGCGGCCGGAGGCGAAGAGGAAGAGGTTGACCGCATAGCTGAGGAAGGTGAGGCCGAGGATCACCGGGAAGGTCCGCTGCCGCAGCATCAGGTAGAGGCCGGTCGCGGTCAGGAGGCCGATGGCAAGGGCGAGGAGGGCTTCCATCAGCGCGGCTCCTGAAGGTCGAAGGCGGTGGTGTTCGGACGCTCGCCGGTCTTCAGCGCCAGGCGCGAAAGCGAGGCCAGCGCAAGGAGCACGGCGCCGAGGACGCAGAGGAAGACGCCGAGGTCGAAGATCGCGGCGGTGGCCAGTTCGATCTCGTCCAGGGCGGGCAGGTGCAGGTAGGTGTAGCCCGAAGTGAGGAACGGGAGGCCGAAGGCCCAGGCGCCGACGCCCGCCAGGAGCGCGACGGAGACGCCCGCACCGATCAGGGCGTGGTGGTCGATGCGTTGGCGGGCCTGGGACCAGTCATAGCCCGAGGCGAAATATTGCAGCAGATAGGCGATGGCGAAGACCAGCCCCGCGACGAAGCCGCCGCCGGGCAGGTTGTGGCCGCGCAGGTAGACATAGGTGCCGACCATCATCGCCATCGGCAGGAGAAGCCGGGTGACGACAACCGGCATCATCGGGTGGCGGTCGCCGGATTCCTCGCGCCGCGGCAGGCTGGCGAGGCGGCGGGTGACGGCGGGGCTGGTGAGCAGCGTCTCGGAGAGCGCGAAGATGACCAGGGCGGCGATGGAGAGCACGATGATCTCGCCGAAGGTGTCGTAGCCTCGGAAGTCGACGATGATGGTGTTGACCGCGTTGGTCCCGCCCGCGCCGGGCTTCGACTGCGCCAGGTGGAAGGCGGAGATCGGCGGGAAGGCGGGTGCGCGGGTCAGCATGACGAACGCCAGCGCGCCGGTGGCGAGGCCGCCGGTCGCGGCGAGGGTCAGGTCGCGCAGGCGGCGGGGTGCAGCGCTTTCGCGCGGGGACTCGGGCGGAAGGAAGGCGAGGGAGAGGAGCATGAGAAGCACCGTCACCACCTCGACCGCGACCTGGGTCAGGGCGAGGTCGGGGGCGGAGAAGCGGGCGAAGAGGGGCGCGATCATCAGGCCGACGACCCCGGTCAGGATCAGCGCGACAAGGCGGTTGCGGTGCAGGACGGGGGTCGCCAGCGTGGCGGCGATCAGGACGGTTCCCAGCGCCAGCGTCTCGACGTCGAGAGGGAGCATCGCCCGACTGCCGGGCAGGTGCGGGGCGGAGAGGAAGGCATAGGCTCCGGCGGCGAGGATGGCGGCGAGGCCGAGGGCCAGGCTGCGGCCGAAGCTGCCGTTGTGGATCGCCGTGGTCAGCCTGCGAGCATCGGCGGCCAGGGGCTCGACCACGGCGTCGAAGAGGCGCTTCGCCTCGGGCTTGGGGAAGGCGTCCCACAGCGCGCGAAGGCGGGGCCAGGCGCCGAGGAGGACGAGGCCGCCGCCGATGGCCGCGAGCGACATCCAGAGCGCGGGGGCGGCGAGCCCGTGCCAGTGGCTGACGTTCATCCCGATGCCCCGCCCGGTGGTGGCGCTGGCGGCGAGGTTGACGATCCCCCGGGCCGTCTGGTTCGGGAAAAGCCCGATCAGGACCACCAGCGTCACCAGCACGGCGGGGGCGGTCCACAGGCCGGGGCCGGGATCATGGGGTTCGTGCGGGTAGTCGGACCGTTCGGGGCCGAGGAAGCCGTGGGCAAGGAAGCGGAAGGAGTAGGCGACCGACAGCAGCGCGCCGAGCGTGGCGGCAAGGCCCATCGCCCAGGGGGTCGGCCAGGCGACATGCGCGGCTTCCTCCAGCATCATCTCTTTCGAGAGGAACCCGTTCAGCGGCGGCACCCCGGCCATCGACAGCGCGGCGAGGGCGGCGAGGGTGAAGGTGACGGGCATCAGGCGGCGAAGCCCGCCGAGACGGCGGAGGTCACGGGTTCCGGTCTCGTGGTCGACGATCCCGGCGGTCATGAAGAGTGCGGCCTTGAAGGTGGCGTGGTTGACGATGTGGAAGATCGCGATCACCGCCGCCTCGGGCGTGCCGAAGCCGAGGAGCATGGTGATCAGGCCGAGGTGGCTGACTGTCGAATAGGCGAGGATCGCCTTCAGGTCGTCCTTGAAGAAGGCGACCTTCGCCCCGAGGAGCATGGTGAAAAGCCCGGTCAGGCTGACGATCACGAACCAGTCCCAGGTGCCGGAGAGGACGGGCCAGAGCCGGGCCATCAGGAAGATCCCGGCCTTCACCATCGTGGCCGAGTGCAGGTAGGCCGAGACGGGCGTGGGCGCGGCCATCGCGTGCGGCAGCCAGAAGTGGAAGGGGAACTGGGCGGATTTGGTGAAGGCACCCGCGAGGATCAGGATCAGCGCGGGCAGGTAAAGGGGCGAGGCCTGGATCGCCTCCTTCTGCGTCAGGATCACGCTCAGGTCGTAGCTGCCCGCGATCTGCCCGAGGATCAGCATGCCCCCGATCATCGCGAGGCCGCCGCCGCCGGTGACGGCCAGCGCCATCCGCGCGCCCTGGCGGCCCTCCGGCAGGTGCTTCCAGTAGCCGATGAGCAGGAAGGAGGAGAGCGAGGTCAGCTCCCAGAACACGAGGAGCAGGAGGATGTTGTCGGAGAGCACGATCCCCAGCATCGCGCCCTGGAAGAGCAGGAGGTAGCTGAAGAACTGCCCCATCGGGTCGGTCTTCGCCAGGTAGAAGCGGGCGTAGAGGATGATGAGAAGGCCGATGCCGAGGATCAGGCCGGCGAAGAGGAGGCCAAGGCCGTCGAGCATGAAATTGGCGTTGAGGCCGAGGGCGGGAAGCCAGTCGATCCGGGTCTGGACCACGCCGCCGGCAAGGACGGCGGGGGCCTCGGCGACAAGGAGCAGGAGCGCCGCCAGCGTCACGGCCCCGGCGGCAATGGCTGCGGCATCGCGTCCGGCGCGGATCGCGAGCGCGGGAAGGACGGCGCCAAGGAAGGGGAGAGCCGCGATCAGGGCTAGGGACATTCAGGCGGCTTCCTCGTCGTGCGTGCGTTCTGGGCGCGGGCTTTGCGTCGCGGCGGGTTCCCGTCGATATGGCACCTTTCCGCGCCAGTTCAACCCGGAAGGGCGAGCGGGGGCAATGGCAATCTTGAGCCGGGACCGTCCTTGGGGGCATCGAGCCCCCGCGTCCGGGCTGCCGCGGGAGGGTCCTGGAGCGTGGAGCAGGGGGAGGCGTCGATGCCTCCGGCGGGAGTATTTCGCAAGGAGCAATCTGCTTTGCGATTTCTTAACCTTTGCCGTCGCATCCTTCTTCTCGCGGTACAGGGAGGAGTCCCGATGACCGCAAGGAGCAAGTCGCGTCCCGTCCGGCGGGGGACACCAAGCCCAGACTTTCGTCGCGTCGGGCGGGCGTGCACTCTTGCAGTTGCTCTTTTCGAAATACTCCCGCCGGAGGCATCCCACCTTGCGGCCAGGCGCAGCGCTTGAGGAGCAGCGCAAGGCCCGTGCCGGGAGCCGCGGAGACAAGCGGATGCGAAGCCCGCGCAGACGACCTGAGAGCTTGGCAAGCGGCAGCCGCTCGATCTGGTTGCCGCCGCGCCGGGTCAGGCGGCTTCGGTCACGCCTTCGGGCAGTTTCGCCCCGGTCATGAAGGCCACCGCATCCGACATCGAATAATCCTGCGGTCGGATCACGCAGAGCCTGCGGCCGAGGCGGTGGATGTGGATGCGGTCGGCCACTTCGAACACATGCGGCATGTTGTGGCTGATCAGGATGATCGGGATGCCGCGGGCGCGCACGTCGCGGATCAGCTCCAGCACCCGGCGGCTTTCCTTGACCCCCAGCGCGGCGGTGGGTTCGTCGAGGATCACCACCTTCGAGCCGAAGGCCGCCGCGCGCGCCACCGCGACCCCCTGGCGCTGGCCGCCGGACAAAGTCTCGACCGCCTGGTTGATGTTCTGGATCGTCATCAGGCCCAGCTCGCTCAGCTTCTCCCGCGCGAATTTCTCCATCCTCGGGCGGTCGAGCTTGCGGAAGAGCGACCCCATGATCCCCGGCGCGCGCAGCTCGCGCCCCATGAACATGTTGTCGGCGATGGACAGCGCGGGCGACATCGCGAGGGTCTGGTAGACCGTCTCGATCCCCGCCGCACGGGCCTCGATCGGGGCCTTGAAGGCGACCTCCTTGCCGTCGAGCCAGATCTGCCCCTCGTCGGGCACCACCGCGCCCGAGATCGCCTTGATCAGCGTCGATTTCCCCGCGCCGTTGTCGCCGATCACGGCGAGGATTTCGCCGGGATAGAGCTCGAAGTCGCAGTCGTTCAGCGCGGTGACCTTGCCGTAGCGCTTGGTCAGGCCCTTCGCGTTCAGGATCGGTTCCATCAGCCTGCCACCTTTCTGATCCATTGGTCCACGGCGACGGCGAAGATGATCAGGACGCCGATGAGGAAGAAGGTCCATTGCGGGTCGGTGCCGACCAGGCGCAGGCCCATCTCGAAGACGCCGACGATGAGGGCGCCGAAGAACATGCCGACGATGCTGCCGCGCCCGCCGAAGAGGCTGATCCCCCCGATCACCACGGCGGTGATCGACTGGATGTTGCCAAGCTGCCCGGTGGAGGCGGTGGGCGAGACCGACCCGAAGCGGCCGATCATCACCCAGCCCGCGATGGCGCAGAAGAAACCCGCCAGCGCATAGACCTGGATCAGCACCTTCTTCGTCGGCACCCCGGCCAGTTCCGCCGCGCCCGGATCGTCGCCGGTGGCATAGACATGGCGGCCCCAGGCGGTGTGGCGCAGGACATAGGCCATGATCGCCACCAGGAGGATCATCAGGAAGACGGCGTAAAGCACCTTCACCCCGCTGTTCTTCACGGCGGCGTCGGCGAAGAAGACCACGTCCTTGCCCCAGAGCTGCAGGGCCGGGGCCTGCGCCTCGATGTCGGAGGAGCGGATGGTTTCGTTCGCGGAATAGATGAAGTTCGAGGCGAGGAGGATCTGCCAGGTCCCGAGCGTCACGATGAAGGGCGGCAGTTTCAGCCGGGCGATCAGGACGCCGTTCAAGGCCCCCATTGCGGTGCCGAGGATCAGGCCGATCACGATCGACAATTCCGCCGGAAGTCCGTAGCGGAAGGTCATCTGGCCCATCAGCACCGAGGAGAAGACCGCGATGGCCCCGACCGACAGGTCGATGCCTGCGGTCAGCACGACGATGGTCTGCGCGCAGCCCAGGATGCCGACGATGGCGATCTGCTGCAGGATGGTCGACAGCGTGGCCGCCTTGAAGAAGTTGCTGGCCAGAAGTCCGAAGACCACCAGCGCTACCACCAGCACGATCATCGGCACCGCCGAGGGCGTCTGGTGCAGCCAGTGCTGCAGCTTCTTCAGCAGACTTTCAGGCTCGTGGAATTCGGCGACCGTTTCGGCGGCACCGGCAAGGCCCGCCTCATAGCTGCCCGAGACCGACTTGGCGTCGTTCGACATGGGCCTTCCCCTCCCCAGGGGTCCGTTGCCCGGACCCGGTTGTGCCAAGGGCGGCGCGAGGGCCGCCCTTGACGTCAGTCTGGCCACATGGGGCCCGCCGATCAACAATGATCTGGGCTCAGCCCCAGCAAAGCTCGGTGCCCTTGGCGGTGTCGATCGACTCGACGCCTTCCACCGGCTTGTCGGTGATCAGCGCCACGCCGGTGTCGAAGAAGGCCTTGCCCTCGGTCGGCGCGGGCTTGGTGCCGTCGGCCGCATATTTGGCGATGGCCTCGACCCCAAGCGCCGCCATCTGCAGCGGATATTGCTGCGAGGTCGCGCCGATCACGCCGTCCTTCACATCCGCCACGCCCGGACAGCCGCCGTCGACCGAGACGATCAGCACGCCTTCCTTGCCCGCGGCCTTCAGCGCCTCGAAGGCTCCGGCGGCGGAGGGTTCGTTGATCGTGTAGACCACGTTGATGTCGGCGTTCTTGGCGAGGAGCGCTTCCATCGCCTTCAGGCCGCCCTCTTCGTTGCCGGCGGTGACTTCGTTGCCGACGATGCGGGGATCTTCCTCGTCACCCCATTTCGCGGCGTCCTTCACGTCGATCCCGAAGCCGGTCAGGAAGCCCTGGTCGCGCAGCACGTCGACCGAAGGCTGCGAGATGGCAAGGTCGAGCATCGCGATCTTGGCGTCGGCCGCCGCGTCGCCCATCGTGGCCTTCGCCCACTGGCCGATCAGAAGCCCGGCCTGGAAGTTGTCGGTCGCGAAGGTGGCGTCGGCGGCGTCGATCGGGTCGAGCGGCGTGTCGAGCGCAATGACCAGCACACCCGCATCCCGCGCGGCCTTGACCGAGTCGACGATGGCCTTGGTGTCCGAAGCGGCGATCAGGATGCCCTTGGCGCCGTCGGCCACGCAGGCCTCGATGGCCGCGACCTGGCTTTCATGGTCGCCGTCGACCTTGCCCGCATAGGATTTCAGCGTCACGCCCAGTTCGGCGGCCTTGGCCTCGGCGCCTTCCTTCATCTTGACGAAGAAGGGGTTGGTGTCGGTCTTGGTGATCAGGCAGGCCGAGACGGCGTCCTGCGCCGAGGCGATGCCCGCCGACAGCGCCAGCGCGCCCGCGCCCAGAAGGGCTTTGGTGATGACTTTCATGGTCTTCCTCCCAAGGTGAGGGCGGTTACGCCCCGTTGCAATCTGTGCGCGGCGGTCCTTTGGTCCGCTGCGCCGAGGGGAAAGAAACCTGATTCTCGCACCTGCGTCAAGATAATTAAATCTCTGTGATTTATTATTGACAGATTTGGCGTCGACCGCCAGTCTGCGGGAACACGAGTCCCGCTGAGGGGGGAGACGACCATGCTCATCGGCATTCCGCCCCTCCTGGGGCCCGACTTCCTGGCGACCCTTCGGGCGATGGGCCACGGCGACGAGATCGCCATCGTCGACGGCAACTATCCCGCGCTCGACCACGCGCGGCGGCTGGTGCGGGCGGACGGGCATGGGCTGCTGGCGGTGGTTCAGGCGGTGCTCACGGTGATGCCGATCGACCGGGCGGTGCCCGCCGCGCTGTTCCGGGCCAGCCTGAACAACGATCCGGGCCAGAGGGGCGAGATTCACGGCCAGATCGACGCGCTTTGCGCCCGCATGGTGCCGGATATGCTGGTGGTTGCCTTGTCCGGCGAGGCGCTTTATCCCCGCATCCGCGCGGCGCACGCCATCGTGGCGACCAGTGAGATGGCGCTGTTTGCCAATGTCATCCTGCGCAAGGGCGTGATCGGCCCGGCGGGATGAGCCCGGGCTGCAAGGGGGGACGGTTCGGACATGCAGGACGCCCCGCCGCCCGACCGCAGCACGACCGAGGCCCTGCGCGGCACCAACCAGTCCGGCATGCGCGACCACAACGAAAGGCTGGTGCTGTCGCTGGTCCGCCGTCACGGGGCGCTGGCGAAGTCGGACATCGCGCGGATGACGGGGCTCTCGGCGCAGACGGTCAGCGTGATCATGCGCGGGCTGGAGGAGGAGGGGCTGCTGGAGCGCGGCGAGCCGGTGCGGGGGCGGGTGGGGCAGCCCTCGATCCCGATGTCGCTGGCGGCGGAGGGGGCGTTCTTCTTCGGGCTGAAGGTGGGTCGGCGGTCGGCGGATCTGGTCCTGACCGACTTCCGCGGCCGGTTGCGCGCCGCGCGCCGCCGGGTCTACCGCTACCCGACCCCCGACGCGGTGGTGAGCTTCGTGCAGGAGGCCGCCCCGGCGCTGGCGGGTGAGCTGTCCCCGGCCCTGCGGAGCCGGATCATGGGGATGGGGGTCGCGATGCCCTTCCAGCTGTGGAACTGGGTCTCGGTCCTGGGGGTCCCGCAGGAGGAGATGGACGCCTGGCGGCTGCGCGACATCGGGGCGGAGCTGGGGGCGGCGCTGGGCCTGCCGGTCTATGTCCAGAACGACGCCACCTCTGCCTGCGGGGCGGAGCTGATCTTCGGGACGGGGGAGCGGCCGAAGGACTTCCTCTACTTCTATTTCGGGACTTTCATCGGCGGGGGGCTGGTGATGAACGGCCAGCTGTTCCTCGGCCGGACCGGCAACGCGGCGGCGGTGGGGTCGATCCAGGTGCCCGCGCCGGGGGGCGGGACGCGGCGGCTGATCGACCTCGCCTCGATGTCGGTGCTGGCGGCGGCGATGGAGGCGGCGGGGGAGGGGTCGGACCACCTCTGGTCGCAGCACGACCGCTGGGAGGTGTCGGAGGGGGTGCTGTCGGCCTGGCTCGACCAGGCGGCGGGGGCGCTGGCCCATGCCACGCTGGCGGCGGCGGCGCTCTTGGAGGTGCAGGCGGTGTTGATCGACGGCTGGATGCCGGTTGCGGTGCGGGCCGAGATGGTGCGGCGGACGGGGGCGGCGCTGCTGGGCCTCGACCTGGCGGGGATCGAGCCTCCGGTGATCCGGGAGGGAACAGTGGGGGCGGATGCCCGCGCCTTGGGGGCCGCGGCGATTCCGCTGTCGCAGAGGTATCTGATCGACCAGAACGTCGGCCAGCGGGAGGGCTAGTGCCCACGGTGGACATTTTCTGATTCCGGTTTGGAATCAGGAGGATGGGCGTGGGCATTTACTTGATGTTAGGGGTTTCGCCGGTGCCCCCCACCCCATCCCTCCCCACAGAGGGGGGAGGGAGGCGCTTCTGGCGGGTGGAGGTCCTTGGGGCCGCAAGGGTGTCGCTTCTGGCGGGCCGCGCTTGGCTCACCCCCTTCCCCTTCCCGGTCCCCCCGGTGCATCCTGCCCGAAACGGAGGGACCCCCATGCGCAGCCTGCTTCTGTTCGGCGACAGCAACACGCACGGCACGATGCCGATGCCCGACCTGGACTTCGATGGCCGCTTCGACCGCGACGAGCGCTGGGCGGGGCGGCTGGCGAAGCTGCTGCCGGATTGGGAGGTGATCGCCGAGGGGCATCCGGGGCGGACCACGGTGCATGACGACCCGGTCGAGGGGGCGCATCGGAACGGGCTGACGGTGCTGCCGGCTTTGCTTGAGTCCCACAGGCCGCTGGATCTGGTGCTGGTGATGCTGGGGACCAACGACCTGAAGGAACGCTTTTCGGTCAATGCCTGCGACATCGGGCTGTCGCTGGAGCGGCTGGTGCGGGTGATCAAGGTCTCGGAGGCCGGGCCGGCCGGAGCGGCGCCGGGGGTGCTGCTGGTGGCGCCGCCGCCGATTCTGGAGGTGGGGTGCCTGGCGGGGATGTTCGCGGGCGGGGCGGCGAAGTCGCAAGGTCTGGCGCGGGAGATCGGGGCGGCGGCACGGCGGGCGGGCGTCGCGTTCCTGGACGCGGGACAGGTGGTGCAGGTCTCGCCCGTCGACGGCATCCACTACGGCGCCGAGGCAAACCCGGCGCTGGCGGAGGCTTTCGCGGCGGCGATCACGGCGCATTTCCCCGATTGATGGCGCAATTCCGCTAGAACGGCCTGCCGGATCGGGCGCAGGATCGGGGAAAGGAGGCCCGCCATGACCCAGCACGATCCCACGCTCGCCATCGCGGAACTGCGCGCCAATGTCTCGGTGCCGTTCGAACGCGCCCATGCCATGCCGAAATCGGTCTACACTTCGCCCGCCTTCGCCAAGGCCGAGGAGGAGCACATCTTCGCGCAGGAATGGCTGTGCGCGGGCCGGGCGGATGCGCTGGCGAAACCGGGCGACTACCTGACGATGAACATCGCGGGCGAGCCGGTGATCATATTGCGCGACCGCGAAGGCGCGCTGCGTGGCATGTCCAACGTCTGCCGCCACCGGATGAGCACTTTGCTGGAAGGCCGGGGCAACGTGCGGTCCATCGTCTGCCCCTACCACGCCTGGACCTACAACCTCGACGGCTCGCTCCGCGGCGCCCCGGCGATGGCGCGGAACGAGGACTTCTGCCGCGACGACGTGAAGCTGCCGCCGGTCCGGGTCGAGGACTGGCAGGGCTGGATCATGGTGACGCGGAACCCCGAGGCGCCCCCGGTGGCCGAGCGGCTGGCGGGGGTGGATCGGCTGGTCGGACACCTGCCGATGGCCGACTATCGCGAGGTGTTCCGGGAGGAGTTCCGCTGGGACACCAACTGGAAGGTGCTGGCCGAGAATTTCATGGAAAGCTACCACCTGCCGGTCTGCCATGCCGGGACCATCGGCGGGGCCAGCGACCTGAACAAGATGGAATGCCCGGAAGGCGAGGCGGCGTTCAACTACCACTGGATCGTCAAGAACGACCTTGTCCCGCTGGCTTTGGCGCATCCGTCGAACACGGTGTTGAAAGGGGATGACCGGCGGATCACCTGGCTGCTGGCGATCTACCCGGCGCTGCTCATCACGCTGACGCCGGGGTATTTCTGGTATCTTTCCCTGACGCCGGACGGGCCGGGCTCGGTGCGGGTGCTGTTCGGCGGGGGCATGAGCGCGGAATGGATGGCGGACCCGGAGGCGGAGGCGCATCTGGCGCAGGTCAAGGCCCTGCTGGATGACGTGAATGTCGAGGACAAGGGTTGCGTCGAGAAGGTCTGGAAGGGCTTGTGCGCGGGGATGTCGGCGCCGGGGGCGCTCAGCCATCTGGAGCGGCCGAACTATGACTTCGCCCGTTACATTGCCAGCCGGATGCCTGCCTGACCTGCGGCGGCGGGCGGGTCCGGGGGAGGCTGCGGCGCGGATCGTCGCGGCCGTCGGGCGGGGCTTGACCAAAGCCCGATGTGCGGCGCTGATGGGCTCATGAATATGAACGACGGCCTTTCCCCTGCCTTGCTGGTCGCCCACGGGCAGCCTTCGGACCCGTTTCCGGCTGCTCGTGCGCTGGAGGATCTGGCGATGCAGGTGGCGGCCTATCTGCCGCGCTGGAGCGTGAAGGCCGCGACGCTGGCCGAACCCCTGGCCATCGCAAGGGGGGTGTCCGGCAGGGACTTCGGCCTGGTCTACCCGTTGTTCATGGCCCGGGGCTGGTTCACCAAGGTGCAGATCCCGAACCGGCTGTTCGAGTCCGGGGCGTCGCGCTGGAAGGTGCTGGAGCCCTTCGGCTGCGATCCGAAGGTGCAGGACCTTTGCGTGGCGCTGGTCCGGGAATCCGGGGCGGACGAGGTAATCGTTGCGGCGCACGGGTCGTCGAAATCCGCCGAGCCCTCGGAGGTCGCCCGGCATGTCGCGGCGCGGATCAGGGCGGAGACCGGGATCGCGCGGGTCGAGGTCGGCTTCATCGACCAGGCGCCGCAGCTGTCGACGCTGACCGGGTTCGGGCCGGGCGCGGTCTGCCTGCCGTTCTTCGCGGCGGCGGGCGGGCATGTTGAAGATGACCTGCCGCGGGCGCTTGCCGAGGCGGGCTTCCGGGGACGCATCCTGCCGCCGGTCGGGGCCGACGGGCGGGTGCCGGGGCTGATCGCCTCGGCGCTGCTGCTGGGGGTGCCGGTCTGTTCGGGCAGTTGCCGCTGGGCCGGGGGCCAAAATCCTTAAGGAAGGATTTTGACAAATTTCTTACTCAAGAAATTTGGTCCCCAGCTATCAGACCGTGTGCAGGTAGAGATCGAAGTCGACCTCGCTGACGGTGCGCATCACCCGGGCGTATTCGGCGGCCATGATCGCGGTGAAGGTGCGGTGCATGTCCTCACCCAGCGCGTCCTGCAGGAAGGCCGACCGCTTGGCGGCGTCGATGGCGGATTTCCATTCGGCCGGGATTTCCGCGCCGCTTTCGTCCTCATAGCCGTTGCCGGTGGTTTCTGGGCCGGGGTCGATCTGCTCCCGCATCCCCTTGCGCACACCGGCGAGGACCGTGGCCGCAACCAGATAGGGGTTCGCGTCCACCCCCGCCGGGCGGTGTTCGATGCGGCGGGCCTTGATGTCGCCCGCCGGGATGCGCAGCGCGACCGAGCGGTTGTTGACGCCCCAGGTCGGGCTGACCGGGGCATAGGACTGGCTGGCGAAGCGGCGCCAGCTGTTCGCGTGGGGGGCGAAAACCAGCATCGATTCGCCCATCGTCTGCTTCAGGCCGCCGAGGGCGTGCAGGATGGTGGGGTTCCACTTGCCCTCTTCCGCCTCGACGAAGACGTTCTTGCCCGCATCGTCCAGCATCGAGACGTGGAAATGCATGCCTGATCCGGCGTAGTTCTCGTTCGGCTTGGCCATGAAGCAGGCGACGACGCCATGCGCGCGGGCCTGGGCGCGGACGATCCGCTTGAGGCGCATCAGGTCATCGGCGGCCTGCATCACGTCGGTGCGGTAGTGCAGGGTCAGTTCATACTGGCCGGGGGCGTATTCCGAGATCAGCGTCTCGGCCTTGATGCCCGCCTTTTCCGCCCCGGCATAGATGTCGGAGAAGAGGGGCAGCATCCCGTGCAGGTGGTCGACGGAATAGACCTCGGTCTTGTGGCTGGCGCGGCGGTCCAGCACGTCGCAAGCGGGCTGCATCTTGCCGTCGGGGCCGCGTTCGGGGTCGAGGAGGAAGAATTCCAGTTCAAAGGCCCCGGCGGGGTGCAGGCCGTCCTGCGCCAGAAGGTCGACCTGCCGTTGCAGGGCGTGGCGCGGGTCCGAGGTCATCGGCGCGCCGTCGAGGGTGTACATCGACATGAACACCTCGCCGCGCGGGGGCTGGGTGTTGTGCAGGGGCTTCAGCGTGCCGGGGATCGGCCAGGCGCGCAGGTCGCCGTCGCCCTGGTCCCAGATCAGGCCGGTTTCGTGCACATCCTCGCCGCAGATGTCGAGGCCGAGGATGGAAATCGGCAGGTGGCGGCCATTGTTGTAAAAGGACAAAAGCTCATGGCGGCGGATGATCTTTCCCCGGCCAATGCCATTGGCATCGTGCAGGATAATGTCAAAAGCCTCGATCTCGGGATGGGCGGCGAGGAAGGCTTCGGCCTCGGACGGAGTGGAACCGGAGGGACTAACTTGGGTCATTTTCAGGCTGCCTGGAAAAGATCGGAAAGGATGGCGTCGAAGGAGGCGATCAGGCGGTCGACCTGGGCCTTCTTCGTCGCCGGGCTGATGAGCATCATGTTGTGGAAGGGCGCGATGAGGGTGCCCCGGTTGATGAGGCCGGTGTGGATCGCGGCTTCGACCTGCGGGTGGTGGGCCATGCCGGCCTGGGTGCCGTTCTTCAGCGGGCCGGGGGCGCAGATGAATTCCACCCGCGCGCCGACGCGGACGACGTGCCAGGGGGCGTGGTGCTTGTCGATGATCCGGGCAAGCCCGTGCGAGAGGCGTTCGGCCAGCTTTTCCATATGGGCGTAGTTTTCCGGGGTCATCACCTCGGACAGGGTCGCCACAAGGCAGGCGAACTGCATCGGGTTGGCGGAGAGCGTGGTGCCCATGCCGGTGCGACCGGGTTCGCGCATCGCGTCGGCGGCGTGATAGCGCTTCGCGGTGTCCTCGGTCAGGCCCCAGACGGCGGTGGGCATGCCGCCCGCGACGCATTTGCCCACGACGAAGATGTCAGGGCGCAGCGAATGGACGCGGGTATAGCCGCCGAGGCCGGAGGAGATGGTGTGCGTCTCGTCCATGATGAGGAGCGCGCCGTATTTCATCGACAGCTGCCGCAGCCCGTCATGGAACCCGGCTTCGGGCAGGACCATGCAGGAGTTGGTCATCACCGGCTCGGTCAGGATGGCGGCGACGTCTCCCTTGGCCAGCGCGGCTTCGACGCTGGCGAGGTCATTGAATTCGCAGGCGACGGCGGCCTGCGTCAGGTCGGCCACCTGGCCAAGAAGGCCGGGGGAGGCGGTGGTGCGGCCGTTTTCCAAGGACACGAAGGTGTCGTCCACCGTGCCGTGGTAGCAGCCGTTGAAGACCAGCACCTTGGGCTTGCCGGTGATGGCGCGCGCGACGCGCAGGGCGAAGCGGTTGGCGTCGGTCGCGGTGGTGGCGATCTGCCAGCGGAAGGGGCCGAACCGGTCTGTCAGCAAGCGCCCGGCTTCCAGCGCAGCCTCGGTCGGCAGCATGTAGGTCAGGCCGCGCCGGGCCTGGTGGCGGATGGCTTTCGCCACCGGGGCGGGGGAGTGGCCGAACATCGACCCGGTGTCGCCGAGGCAGAAGTCGTCCAGCGTCAGGCCGTCGATATCCTCGATCCGCGCGCCGTGGGCCTTGGCGACCAGCGGAAGGTGCGGCATCGGCCAGTCGGCCATCCAGTGCATCGGCACGCCGCCGAGGAAGGTCCCCGCGCCTTTCTGCAAGGCCTTCAGGGCCTTCGGGCGGGCCTTGGTGTAGGCTTCGGCCTCGCGCGCGGCGAAGGCGGCGAGGTGGTCACGGCGGATACCGGCGATCAGATCAGCGGACATGGCAGGCCCCGGAAAGCGTCGCAGCGGTTATGCGCCGGAATTTGATCAAATTGCAAGGGGCGGCTCGTCGTGCGTCTTCGACTTCTCCTCGCGGGCGCCAGCGACGAGTGACGAAGTCGACGAGGAGCCGCCTGTCAGATCCAGTCGCCCTCGAAATCCCTGGGCACCAGCAGGTTATGCCGCCCGAGGTTCTTCACGTCGCGCTCGCCGCAGAGCGCCATCGTGATGTCCATCTCCTTGCGGATCACGTCAAGCGCCGCCGTCACCCCCGCCTCGCCCATTGCGCCGAGGCCGTGGATATAGGCGCGGCCGATCATCGTGCCCTTCGCCCCGAGCGCCAGCGCTTTCAGAACGTCCTGGCCCGAGCGGATGCCCGAATCCAGCCAGACCTCGGTCCGGTCGCCGATGGCGCGGACGATGGAGGGCAGCATGCGGATCGAGGAGAGCGCCCCGTCCAACTGCCGCCCGCCGTGGTTCGAGACGATCACCGCATCGGCCCCGGCATCGGCGGCCATCTTCGCGTCCTCGGCGTCGAGCACGCCCTTCAGGATGAACTTGCCGCCCCACTGGTCGCGGATGCGGGCGACCTTGGACCAGTCGAGCTTGGGGTCGAACTGTTCGTTGGCCCAGGCGGTCAGGTCGGCGAGCTTCGTCACCCCCTTCACATGGCCGACGATGTTGCGGAACTGGCGGCGCGGGGTGCGCAGCATGCCCAAAGACCAGCGCGGCTTGGTCATCATGTTGAGGATGTTCGGGATCGTCAGCTTGGGCGGCGAGGTCAGGCCATTCTTCAGGTCCTTGTGCCGTTGCCCCAGGATCTGCAGGTCCAGCGTCAGAACCAGCGCCGAGCATTTCGCGGCGCGGGCGCGTTCGATGATGGCGTCGACGAAATCCTGGTCGTTCATGACGTAAAGCTGGAACCAGAACGGATCGGGGCTGGCTTCCGCCACATCCTCGATGGAACAGATCGACATGGTGGATAGGGTAAAGGGCACCCCGGCCTTCGCGGCAGCGCGGGCGGCGAGGATTTCGCCGTCGGGATGCTGCATGCCCGCCGACCCGACGGGGGAAAGCCCGACGGGCATCGACACCTTCTGCCCGGCCATCGTGCTGTCCAGCACCCGGCCCGAAAGGTCGCGGGCGACGCGCTGGCGCAGGCGCAGTTTTGCGAAGTCGGAGGTGTTCTCGCGGAAGGTCTGCTCGGTGTAGCTGCCGGATTCGCAGTAATCCCAGAACATCCTCGGCGTGCGTTTCTGGTGCAGGCGTTTCAGGTCGTCGATGCAGGTGATGACGGGCATGGGGTGTCCTGGCGAAATTGGTCAGTCTTTCTTGCCACTTTGCGGTATCGGAGGCAAGGCCGTGGCGTGGGTCGCGATGATCTGGCGCAGGTGACACTGATGGAAACGCCGCCGACGATAGACGAACGGAAGCCTCTCGCCCAAGGCTATCGCGTCGCCCGGGCGGTCCGGCCCGAGGGTACCGTGCCAGCGCACGCACGAGGTCAGGCGCGGCGGCCCGACATCTGGGCGCCTGCTTCGGCGGGAAGGCGGCGGAATACGAGGAGCGACAGGCCCGAGACGAGGGCGACGATCAGGAAGGCGGGCGGGAAATCGGCGGCGGTCAGCGTGTCGCCCCCGCGCCAGGCCATGCTGGCGGCAACGGCGGTCGCGCCAAGGGTGACGCCAAGGCCGAGCGAGACCTGCTGCGCGGCGCTGGAGAGCGAGGTGGCGCGGCTCATCTCCTCCTGGGCGAGGTCGGCGAAGGCGATGGAGTTCAGGCTGGTGAACTGGATCGACCGCAGGCAGCCGCCGAGGAAGAGCACGGCGTAGATCACCAGATGCGGGGTGTCGGCGCGGAAGAGCCCGATGGCGGCCAGCGAGGCGATGGCCAGCGCGCCGTTGACCAAGAGCACCCGGCGAAAGCCGAAGCGGCGCAGGATCAGGGCGTTGACCGGCTTCATGAACAGCGCGCCAAGCGCCGAGACGAAGGTCAGCGCGCCGGACTGGATTGCCGACAGGCCGAAGCCCAGTTGCAGCATGAGGGGGAGGAGGAAGGGGATGGCCCCGATCCCGGTGCGGAAGAGGGTGCCGCCGAGGACCGAGCTGCGGAAGGTGGCGATGCGCAAAAGCGAGAAATCCAGGATCGGCTGCGGCACCCGGCGACAGTGCCAGACCAGAACCGCCATCATCACCGCGCCAAAGGCCAGCAGGCCCAGCATGCTGGCGGAGGGGCCGGTCATCTCGGTCATTTCCATCGAGCCGAGCATCAGGGCGGAGAGCGCGAAACCGGAGAGGAGAAAACCCCAGCCGTCGAAGCGGCCGACGGGGCGCGGGGCCTCACGGGGCAGGAGGGCGAGCGCCAGCCCCAGGCAGAGAAGGCCGATGGGGATGTTGATCAGGAAGATCCAGTGCCAGGGGTAGTTGGTGACGATGATCCCGCCGACCAGCGGGCCAAGCACCGGACCAAGAAGCGCGGGCATGGTCAGCCAGGTCATCGCCGCGACGAAGCCCTGTTTCGGCGTGTTGCGGGCGACGATCAGCCGCCCGACCGGCACCATCATCGCCCCGCCCATGCCTTGCAGGAAGCGCGCGACGACGAAGCCTTCCAGCGTCGAAACGGTGGTGCAGGCGACCGATCCGGCCATGAAGACCAGGACGGCAGACGCGAACACCCGCCGCGCGCCGAAGCGGTCGGCGATCCAGCCCGAGGGCGGGATGAAGATCGCCAGGCTGATCAGGTAGGAGGTCAGCGCCAGCTTCAGCGCCAGAGGGTTGACGTTCAGGTCGCTGGCGATGGTGGGCAGGGCGGTCGACAGGATGGTG
>NZ_JAYRPN010000138.1:0-3469 GCF_041911175.1 Tabrizicola sp. | reverse complement strand
TCGCGGGGCAGGGGCCGCTCCTCCTCGCCCTGCCGGGGTCGCGGCGGGGTGAGGTCACGCGGCTGACCCCGGTCTTCGGCGATGTGGTGGCGCGGCTGAAAGCCCGGCACCCCGACCTGCGCGTGGCACTGCCAACGGTGCGGGGCGTGGCGGGGCAGGTAGCAGAGCTGACGGAGGGATGGGCGGTCAAGCCGGAGATCATCGAGGACGCGGCCCGAAAGCGCGGGGCCTTCGCCGCGGCTGATGTGGCGCTGGCGGCTTCGGGCACGGTGTCGCTGGAACTCGCCGCCAACGCCTGCCCGATGGTCGTGGCCTATGACATGCACCCGGCAACCCTGTGGCTGATGCGCCGGGCCGCGTTGATCGACACGGTGACGCTGGTCAACCTCGTCAGCGAAACCCGCGTGGTGCCGGAGTTCATCGGGCCGGACTGCCGGGCCGAGAAGATCGCCCCCGCGCTGGAGGCGGTGCTGGCCGACCCTTCGGCGCAGCAATCGGCGATGGCCTTGACGATGGAGCGTCTGGGCAAGGGGGGCGAGCCCCCCGGCCTCAGGGCTGCGCGGTCGGTGCTGGCGTCACTGCGGGGGCCGCGTCACCGTTGACGATGGCCAGGACCTGCGGCATCAGCCCGGTCATCTTGTCGTTGATCAGCGCCATCATTCCCGGCTGCTGCGCGGCGGTCAGCTGCGGCAGCTTGGCCATCACCGACTTGCCCTCGGGCGTGGCGTAGAAGTCGCGCAGCGCGGTGATCTCGGCCAGGGTCATCATGTCGGCCATGATCCCGGCCTGGTCATGCATCAGCTTCGTCAGCGGCTCGGTGAAGGTGTCGAGGTAAAGCTGGCGGATCTTCGCCACCTGCTCCTCGCTCAGTTTCGCCCCGCCGGCCGCCACCTGTTGCAGGACCGGCTGGTACATCGTCTCGATCATCGCCGACATGTCGAAGCCCTGCAGCGCAAGGTCGACATATTCGCTGGCGGCGGCCACCCGTTCTTCGCGCGTTTCGGCAAGGACGGGAAGCGGCAGGGCCAGAAGCGCCGTGATCGCAAGATATTTCAACGGGTCATCCTTTCCAGATCCAGCCACCACCATAGATGCGGCTGCCTTCGGGGGCATAGAAGACGCAGGCCTGCCCGGCGCTGACCCCGTCCTCGGGCGCAAGGAGTTCCACCTCGGCCGTGGTCGGGCCGGTGGGGCGGATGATCGCCTCGCGCGGGGGGCGGGTCGAGCGGACCTTGACCTTCAGCTGCCATTCGGGCTGCGAGTCAAAGGGGGCGTCGCCCAGCCAGTTGATCTCGCGCACCGGGATGATCCGGGTGGAGAGCGCCACTTTCGGCCCGACGATCACCCGCCGGGTCTCGGGGTCCAGCTTCACGACATACAAAGGCTCGCCCAGACCGCCGATCCCGAGGCCCTTCCGCTGGCCGATGGTGTAATGGATCACGCCCCGATGCTCGCCCAGCACGTTGCCGTCCATATCGACGATCTCGCCCGGATCGGCGGCACCGGGGCGCAGCTTCTCGATCACCGCGGCGTAGTTGCCGTTCGGGACGAAGCAGATGTCCTGGCTGTCGGGCTTGTCCGCCACCGGCAGCCCGTATTTCGCCGCCAGCGCCCGGGTTTCGGCCTTCGACGCCAGATGCCCCAGCGGGAAGCGCAGGTAGCTCAGCTGCTCGGGCGTGGTCGAGAACAGGAAATAGCTCTGGTCGCGGGCGGGATCGGCGGCCTGGTGCAGTTCCGGGGCGTGTTCGCCCAGTTTGCGCTGGATGTAATGCCCGGTCGCCATGCAATCGGCCTCAAGGTCCTTTGCCGTCGCCAGCAGGTCCTTGAACTTCACCCGTTCGTTGCAGCGGATGCAGGGCACCGGAGTTGCGCCCGCGAGATAAGCGTCGGCGAATTCCTCGATCACCGCCTCGCGGAAGGTGTTCTCGTAGTCGAGGACATAGTGCGGGAACCCCATCGTCTCGGCCACGCGGCGCGCGTCATGGATGTCGCGACCTGCACAGCAGGCGCCCTTCTTCGCCAGCGCGGCGCCGTGGTCGTAAAGCTGCAGCGTGACGCCCACGACGTCATAGCCTTCCTCGGCCAGCATCGCGGCCACGACCGAGCTGTCGACACCGCCCGACATGGCGACGACGACCCGCGTCTCGGAGGGCGGCTTGGCAAAGCCAAGGGAGTTGAGGGCCAGATCGCGGGGCATGGGTCGATTGTCCGGGTTGCGGGAATGATGGGCAATATATGAAAATGCTGTCTACTCTCAATCCCCCGTTTCAGGATTGATTAAGCCTGTTCGATCATTCTGCCGTGAAAGCAATGAGGGAACGGCGATGTTTCTGAAGCGAGTCGATGGCCCCCGGCAGATCACCTTGCCGGATGGCAGCATTCTCAGCAGGGCGGACCTGCCACCTGCCGATACCCGCCGCTGGGTCGCCAGCCGCAAGGCGGTGGTGGTCCGCGCGGTCGTCTACGGCTTGATCTCGGAGAAGGAGGCGCTGGACCGCTACGCCCTGTCCGAGGAGGAGTTCGGCCTCTGGCGCACGGCTGTCGCGAAGCATGGCGATGCTGGCCTGAAAGTCACAGCGATCCAGAAATACAGACAACTTTAAATGGATTCATACTCTCCCTCTGGCATAGTAACCGTCCGTTAACCATTGATCGCCAAGGTTGTTAACGAAGAACCACCGGAGCGGAGTTTTAAAGAATGCGCATTCTGCTTGTCGAGGACGATCCCACGACCTCGCGCAGCATCGAATTGATGCTGACCCATGCCAACCTGAACGTCTATTGCACCGACATGGGCGAAGACGGGATCGACCTGGCGAAGCTCTACGACTACGACCTGATCCTTCTCGACCTGAACCTGCCGGACATGAGCGGGCACGAGGTGCTGCGCCAGGTGCGCCAGGCCCGGGTGGAAACCCCGATCCTGATCCTTTCCGGCGCCGATGATACGGAAAACAAACTGAAAGGCTTCGGATTCGGTGCCGACGACTACCTGACCAAACCCTTCCACCGCGAGGAACTGGTCGCCCGCATCCACGCCATCATCCGTCGGTCCAAGGGCCACAGCCAGTCGGTGATCAAGACCGGGCGGGTGTCGGTCAATCTGGATGCCAAGACCGTGGATGTCGAGGGCAAGGCGGTGCATCTGACCGGCAAGGAATATCAGATGCTGGAATTGCTTTCCTTGCGCAAGGGCACCACCCTGACCAAGGAAATGTTCCTGAACCATCTTTACGGCGGGATGGACGAACCGGAATTGAAGATCATCGACGTCTTCATCTGCAAGCTGCGCAAGAAGCTGGCCGAAGCCACCGGCGGCGACAATTACACCCACATTCTCCAAGTAAGTCGCTGATTTCGCTGTCGCAATCGTGATATTTCGCATATAAATCATGGCGTTGACGGCTGCGAGGGGCGCGTTTCATGGATCACCTGGAGGGTGCGGGCTTGGCGCGGGGAGATCGGGTTG
>NZ_JAYRPN010000137.1:0-3185 GCF_041911175.1 Tabrizicola sp. | reverse complement strand
TCGGACTGGCGCGACGGGTTCGAGCACGCGGATGCGCAGGCGGGCTGGCCTGCGATCTATGACCGGACCTATCTGCAGAGGAACATCGCGGGCGGCGAAGGCTTCGACTGGTTCTATGCCTCTGCCGCCGACAGATCCGCGCAGGTCCGCACCCCGATCACCGATGGCGCGGCGGCCAAGCCGTGGGTGTTCCGCTACAAGGACCTGCGCGCCTGGTGGTCGAACCCGCACTACAATCGCCCGGGTGGGGTGGAGAGCGGCACACCGACGGCGTGGGTGCCGGAGTCGAAGCCGATCTGGTTCACCGAGCTCGGCTGTCCGGCCATCGACCGGGGCACCAACCAGCCCAACGTGTTCTTCGACCCGAAGTCGTCGGAGAGCTTCACGCCGCATTTCTCGCGAGGCTGGCGCGACGACGCGATCCAACGCGCCTACCTCGAGGCCAGCTACCTCTGGTGGGGTCAGGGCGCGAACAACCCGACGTCATCCGTCTACGGCGGCCGGATGGTCCATGTCCCCGAATGCGCCGCCTGGACCTGGGACGCGCGGCCCTATCCGTTCTTTCCGGAGCTGACCGGCACCTGGACAGACGGCCCGAACTGGCGGCTCGGTCACTGGCTGACCGGACGGCTCGGCGCGGTGTCGCTGCCGGCCCTCGTGCGCCATCTCTGCCTGCGCGCTGGGCTGGCGGAAAGCCTGATCGACGTCTCGGGCCTCTGGGGCGCGGTCGAGGGCTATGTGATCGGGGCACTCGAAAGCCCCCGCGCCTCGATTTCCACCTTGGCCCGCCACTTCGGGTTCGATGCCATCGAAACGGAGGGCGTGATCCGCTTCGTCATGCGCGGCCGCGCCTCGGTTGCGACGCTCACCATCGACGATCTCGTCGCAAGCCGCGAGGGCGAGGCCTTCGAGCTGACCCGCGGCCAGGAGACCGAACTGCCCCAGGCGCTGAAATGGCAGGTCGCCCGCGCGGCCGAGGATTATGACGCAGCGCTTGTCGAGGCCCGCCGTATCACGGTCGACGCCACGCGCATTGCCTCGGAAAGTTTCCCGATGGCGATCCCGCCCGAAGAGGCCGAACGCCGCTGCCGCCGCGCGCTGATGGAAGCCTGGATCGGCCGGGAGAGCGCCACCTTCCGCCTGCCGCCCTCGCGGCTAGCCCTCGATCCCGCCGACGTCATCCGGCTGGCGCATGATGGCCGTGAGGTCGAGTTCCGCCTCGTCTCCGTCGCCGATGCCGAGGCGCGCGGGATCGAGGCTGTCCGCCAGGACCGCGCCGCCTACGATCTGCCGCCCGGCGATCCCCGGCCCGCTTCGCTGGCCAGCCCCGTCGTCTTCGGGACGCCGGAAGTGGTGATGCTTGACCTGCCGCAGATCAGCGAAGACCAGCCCGCACATCGGCCCCTGATCGCGGCCCATGCCAGTCCCTGGCCGGGCGAGATCGCCGTGTTCCGCAGCGCCTCCACGGATGGCTTCGCGTTGCTGACGACCTTCGGTAGTCGGGCGCGGATCGGCACGCTGGCCTTCGACTTCTTTCCGGGGCCGACCTCGCGCTTCGATCTGGGCAACGCGCTGGTCGTCGATCTGCTGTCCGGAACGCTGGAGAGCGTGACGGACGTTGCGCTGTTCGGCGGGGTCAATGCGCTGGCGGTCGAGGCGGCAGCAGGGGTGTGGGAGATCATCCAGGCAGGCGCGGCGGAACTCATCGCCCCCGGCCGCTATCGCCTGACCCGCCTGCTGCGTGGCCAGCGCGGGACGGAATACGCGATGGGCACCCCGGCACCGGCTGGGGCGCGGGTTGTGGTCCTGGACACCGCGCTGTCATCGCTGCCCATCGCCGAAGCCGACCTCGGTCTGCCTTGGAACTGGCGCATCGGCCCTGCGGCACGGGCCGTCAGTGACGCAAGCTATGCCGCGCTGGGCTTCGCCCCCTCCGGCCGGGGGCTTGTCCCCTTCGCGCCGGTGCATGCCGAACAGCCGTGGCGAACGGCCCGCAACACGGGCGATCTGACCATCCGCTGGACACGACGGTCCCGCGCGCTGGTCGCCGATGCCTGGGAGCAGGTCGAGGTACCCTTGGCAGAGGACCTGGAAAGCTACGACGTCCAGATCCTCGACGGGGCTGCGATCAAGCGCACTCTGACCAGCAGCACGACCTCCGTCCTCTACGCCGCCGCCCAGCAGACCACTGATTGGGGCGCGCCGCTCGGGCCGGGGCAGACGCTGGCCATCCGCATCTTCCAGCTCTCGAACCGCCTCGGCCGCGGCACGCCCGCCGCGGTCACGCTGCAATTCTGATCCCAATCCACGGGAATCCCCATGTCCGACACCACGACCCATCTGGGCCTGCCGTATCTTCTGGCCGCCCAGGCGCAGAAGCACGTCAGCCACAACGAGGCGCTGCGCCTGCTCGACGCCATGGTGCAGCTCTCGGTCCTCGACCGCACGCGCACCGCGCCCCCGGCCAGCCCGGCAGACGGCAACCGCCATCTGGTGGCCTCCGGCGCGACCGGCCTCTGGGCTGGGTGGGACTTGAACGTGGCCTTCTGGGTTGACGGCGCGTGGATCCGCCTCGTTCCTCGCACCGGCTGGATGGTCTGGGTCGCGGCCGAGGGGCTGTTCCTCGTCTGGAGCGGCAGCGTCTGGGAGGTCGTGGGCGAGCCGCGCGACGTCTCCGATGCCGTGTTCAGCCTGGTGAACGATGCGGACCCAACGAAGAAGGCGACATTCTCGCTGGCGGGGATCAGCACCGGCACCACGCGGAGTTTCACCCTGCCCAACACCTCCTCTGAACTGGCAATCCTTGCAGGCACCCAGACCTTCACGGGCAACAAGACGTTTTCGGGGACTCTGACCGCCTCGGGCACGGTCACCGTCTCGGCAGCGTCCGCCAGCATCGGCACGGCCACGACGACCGCGACCTACGGAATGGGCACCGGGGCGACGACCACCGGCGTCACCAAGACCGTGAACCTCGGCACCGGCGGCGCCTCCGGATCGACCACGGTCGTGAACATCGGCTCTGCGACGGCTGGCGCAGGCGGCACGACGGTGGTGAACACGCCCACGGTCACCTTCGCCAATGCGGTCACGCAGGTCGGCATGCCGCAGGCGAACCTGACTGCTCAGCTTCTCGGCCTCGGCGGGGCCACGGCGGACAGTTACAACCGGGTTTCGGTCAACAC
>NZ_JAYRPN010000136.1:0-21061 GCF_041911175.1 Tabrizicola sp. | reverse complement strand
GGCGGCGGCGGCGGCGGCGGCCACGACCTGGACCGCGGCATTGGAGTAGAGCGTGTAGGCCTCAGGCTCGAAGCCCTCGGCGCGGAAGGTCTCGACCAGAGCCTGGGCCTCGGGGCGCAGGCGCGGATCGGGGGCGAAGGTGTTCATCGTGCCCGCGACCGCGTCGCCGGCGATGGCGGCGAGTTCGTTCGACACGATGCCGTCGCCCGACATCAGCGGCACCTTCAGCCCCTGGTCGGCCATCTGCCGGATCAGAAGGCCGGCCTCGGTGTGCAGACCGCCGTAGTAGACCAGCGTGACGCCGGCTTCCTTCATCTTGGCGATCAGCGCCGAGAAGTCCTTGTCGCCGGCGTTGATGCCTTCGTACATCACCTCGGTCACGCCGCCCTTGTTCATCGCCGCCTTGGTCAGGTCGGCAAGGCCCTGGCCGTAGGGCGTCTTGTCATGGACGACGGCGATCTTGGCGTCCTTGAAGTGCTCGGCGATATAGGCGCCGGCAATGTCGCCCTGCTGGTCGTCGCGGCCGCAGGTCCGGAACGTGTTCCACATGCCGCGTTCGGTGTAGACCGGGTTGGTGGCGGCGGGCGAAACCTCGAGGATGCCGTTTTCGGCATAGACTTCCGAGGCCGGGATCGACACGCCCGAGTTGAAGTGGCCGATCACCACCTTGACGCCGTCGGCCACGAACTTGTTGGCGACCGAGACGCCCTGTTTCGGGTCGGACTGGTCATCGCCCAGCGTGATCTGGATCTGTTCGCCGTTCATCCCGCCGGCCGCATTGATGTCGGCGATGGCTTTTTCGGCACCCTTCTGGATCTGCGCGCCGAAGGCTGCGTTGGGGCCGGTGAGCGGTGCGCCCACGGCGAGGATGACATCGGCCCAGGCGGCGCTCGCAAGCCCCAGAGAGGCCGCCAGCGCAAGGGCCGAAAGGACGGATTTCTTCATTGGAAAACTCCCATGTTGCACGGAACCCTTCGTAATCGGTCAGCCGCCGGTGTTCCGCTCACCGTGCCGCTGCGCGCACCACCCGGCGATCGCCGGGCGGCGGAACCCGGTCATTTCGACGCCCAGCCGAAGGGCGAGGTCTTGCGGTAGAGCCAGTAGTACTGGGTCGTCATCTGGCGCGTCCGCGTGAACCGGTATCCGGCGTATGCGAACACCAAAAGGATCGCGGTATCAACCAGATAATAGTGTATCGACAGGAAGGTGCCGGCAAAGAGCGCGTGGTGGATGAAGCGGATCGCCACACCCAGAAGCGCCACGTAGGCGACCAGCGCCCCGAGGTCGCTCCAGCTTTCCGCCGCCGCGCGTCCGGTGCGCCAGGCCGTCCAGCCGCCCATCACGAAGGTGATCAGCGCAAAGGTCAGGACCGATGGCTCCTCATACAGGATTCCCTGCATCGCTACGCACTCCCCCGTATCGTCACCGGCATCAGTGATGCCCCCCTTCCAGATAGGCCGCGCGGACCTCCGGGTTCGACAGCAACTCCCTGCTCGGCCCCGACATCGTGATCTTGCCGTTCACCAGGACATAGCCGCGGTTTGAAAGCTTGAGCGCGGCGAAGGCGTTCTGCTCCACCAGGAAGACCGTCAGCCCCTCTTGCTGGTTCAGGACCCGGATCGCCGCGAAGATCTGCTTGACGATCAACGGCGCAAGACCCAGCGAGGGCTCGTCGAGCAGCAGCAGCTTCGGCCGCGCCATCAGCGCCCGCGCGATCGACAGCATCTGCTGCTCGCCGCCCGACAGCGTCCCGCCGCGCTGGTGCTGGCGTTCCTTCAGCCGCGGGAACAGGGTGAAGACCTTTTCCACGTCTTCCCTGAAATGCGCCTGACCGTCGAGGCTCGCCCCCATCTGGAGGTTCTCCAGCACCGTCATGCGGGGAAAGATCCGCCGCCCCTCGGGCGACTGGGCGATGCGGCGACGGGCGATCAGATGCGTCGGCATCCGGGTGATGTCGTCACCCTCGAAGATCACCCGCCCGCTGCGGGCCTGCGGCGATCCGCAGACCGTCATCATCAGGGTGGACTTGCCCGCGCCGTTGGCGCCGATCAGGCAGACGATCTCGCCGCGGCCGACCTCGACGTCGACGCCGCCCAGGGCACGGATGTTGCCGTAGTAGGTCTCGACCCCCTCGACGCTGAGAAGTGCATCCCTCATGCCCCGGCCCCCTCGGTCGTGTGCGTGATCTCCTCCAGCACCTCTTCCACCTCGTCGTCCTCGACGCCGAGATAGGCCGCGATGACCTTCGGGTCGTTCTTTACTTCCTCGGGCGTGCCGTCGGAAATCTTGATGCCGTATTCCAGCACCACGATGTGATCGGAGATTTCCATGACCACCGACATGTCATGCTCGATCAAGAGAAGCGAGGTGCCGGTCTCGTCGCGGATCGCGCGGAGAAGCGCGTTCAGCTCCGTGCTTTCGCGCGGGTTGAGGCCGGCCGCGGGTTCGTCGAGGCAAAGAAGCTCGGGGTCGGTGCACATGGCGCGCGCGATCTCGAGCCGGCGCTGCGCCCCGTAGGGCAGGTCACCCGCCGGATCGTCGGCCCGCTCGACCAGCCCGGCCTTTTCCAGCCAGTGCTTCGCCTTCCGGGTCGCCTCGGCCGAGGCCTGCCGGTAGGCCGGAAAGCCCAGAAGCCCCAGCACGGTGTAGCCGGATGCCCGCATCAGCATGTTGTGCTGTGCGACCAGCAGGTTTTCCAGAACCGTTAGCCCGGTGAACAGCCGGATGTTCTGGAAGGTGCGTGCGACCTTGGCATGATGGTTGATGCGGAAGTCGTTCAGCCGCTCCAGATGGAACTGGGTGCCGTCGCGCTGGATCAGGGTCTGCATGCCCATCGTCGGCCGGTAGAAGCCGGTCACGCAGTTGAAGACGGTGGTCTTGCCGGCACCGTTCGGCCCGATCAGTGCGGTGATCTCGCCCCGGCGCACGTCGAACGACAGGTCGTTGATGGCCAGAAGCCCGCCGAAGCGCATCGTCAGATGCTCGACCCGCAGGATCACGTCGCCGGTCATGGTCTTGTCCTGCCCGCCCATCAGCCGTGCCCCTCCTTGGTGAAGCTGCCGGAGATCGCCTTGCGTTCGTGCAGGAAGGCCGTGGGCTGGCGCGTGCCGACGAAGCCGCGCGGTTTCAGCACCATCACCACCACCATCGCCAGGCCGAAGATCAGCATCCGGTACAGCTCGGGCGTGAAATCGTCACCGAACACCGCCTTGAGAAAGCTCATCTCGCGCAGCAGCTCGGTGCCACCGATCATCACCGCCGCGGCGACCGCGATGCCGAAGAGCGAGCCCATGCCGCCCAGGACGACGATGGCAAGGATCACCGCCGATTCGAGGAAGACGAAGGATTCGGGCGAGACGAAGCCTTGCCGCGCGCCAAAGAACGCGCCGGCAAAGCCGCCGAACATCGCGCCCGTGGCAAAGGCCGTGAGCTTCGTCGTCGTGGTGTTGATGCCGAGCGAGCGGCAGGCGATCTCGTCCTCGCGCAGCGCCTCCCAGGCGCGGCCGATGGGCATCGCCCTGAGCCGCATCGAGACATAGGCGGTCAGCGCGCACATCGCGAGGATGACGTAGAAGAGGAAGATCTTGTAATAGACCGAGGACATCGGCAGGCCGAAGACCTTGGCGAAGTTGTTCGGCGCCGAGACATCGAACGACCAGATGCCGAAGACCGAGGCCTTGGCGATGCCGGACACCCCGAAGGTGCCCTTGGTGACCTCGGTCCAGTTGATCAGGACAAGGCGGATGATCTCGCCGAAGGCCAGCGTCACGATCGCCAGATAGTCGCCCCTGAGCCGCAGCACCGGAAAGCCGAGGATGACGCCCCAGCAGGCGGAAAGGATTCCCGCGATCGGCAACAGGAGCCAGAACGACAGCCCGAAGTTGCTGGACAGCAGCGCGTAGGAATAGGCGCCGACCGCGTAGAAGGCGACATAGCCGAGGTCGAGAAGACCGGCGAGGCCCACGACGATGTTCAGCCCCCACGCCAGCATCACGTAGATCAGGATCTGGATGCCGAAGTTGTCGACGAACTTGAGCGAGCCCTGCACCCCGACAAGCGCCACGATCACCGGCGGGAACAGCACCAGCGCGGCGAAGCCGACGATATGCAGGTTGCGGCGGATCAGGCCCTGCGGTTGCGGCGCCGCCACCGGCCGCGCCGCCCGCGCCGCCTTGCGCGATGCAAGCCAGGGGCCGATGGCGACGATCATCAGGAAACGGCCCGCCATCGCCACGGCGATGAAGACGGCCAAGAGCCCCCAGCGCTGGGTGAGGACCAGTTCGTTGCGGATGTTCTGGTCGGTCTTCAGCCCGACGAACAGCACGAAC
The DNA here is from genome assembly GCF_041911175.1 of Tabrizicola sp. Classification (GTDB taxonomy): domain Bacteria; phylum Pseudomonadota; class Alphaproteobacteria; order Rhodobacterales; family Rhodobacteraceae; genus Tabrizicola. The sequence continues at coordinate 16,733 of NZ_JAYRPN010000136.1, read as the reverse complement.
ATGCCGAAGGTGATCAGCCCGGCGAAGAGCGACTCGCGCAGCGCCCGGGCGAAGAGGCCGCCCTGCCGAGCCTCGGGAACGGTGGTTTGCACGGCCATCCTGGTCACACTTTCTCGATTTCAGGGCGCCCGAGGATGCCCGAGGGCTTGAAGATCAGCACGATGGCGAGGATCGAGAACGTCGCCACATCCTTGTAGTCGATCGAAAAATAGGCCGACCACAGCGATTCGATCAGCCCGATCAAGAGCCCGCCCAGAAGCGCGCCCGGCAGCGAGCCGATGCCGCCCAGCACCGCGGCGGTGAAGGCCTTGACCCCCGGGACGAACCCGTCGGAGAAGACGGTGACCCCGTAATACATCAGGTACATCGTGCCGGCGACGCCGGCCAGCGCGGCCCCCATCACGAAGGTGATCGAGATGGTGCGGTCCACGTCCACGCCCAGCAGGGCCGCCATCTTGCGGTCCTGCTCGGTGGCGCGCTGCGCCCGACCGAGCGAGGTGCGGTTCACCACGAACCAGAACACCGCCATCATCGCGACGGTGATGATCACGATCAGGATCTGCTTGAGCGAGACCGAGATGCCCCAGAGGTCGTAGACCCTCGAGACCAGCGGGGGAATCGGCTTGTTGCGCGGGCCCTGCGTCACCTGGATGAAGTTCGACAGCACGATCGACATGCCGATGGCGGTGATCAGCGGCGCAAGCCGGAACGAGCCCCTGAGCGGGCGGTAGGCGATCCGCTCGATGGTCCAGTTCCACAGCGAGGTCATGACGATCGCGATCGCCATCATCACCACCAGCGCCACCGCGACAGGGACGCTGGCGAAGATCGCGGTCAGGATCAGGAAGGCGATGAGGGCGGCGAAAGCCCCCAGCATGAAGACGTCGCCGTGGGCGAAGTTGATCATGCCGATGATCCCGTAGACCATCGTGTAGCCGATCGCGATCATGCCGTAGATCGACCCCAGCGTCAGACCGTTGACGGTCTGCTGGATGAAATACTCCATTCCCCTCTCCCTGTCTCCGCCCGACACCCCGGCGGCTCCCCTGCGCTTTGCGCGCGTCCGGCCGTTCGGCGGCCAGTGGCTGTTACCGCAACCTTTTCAGCCAAACGGGGGGCGGTCAAGATGCAACAATCCGGCCCGGGCCGGCGGACCGCGCCGCGATCCGCGCCATCGCGCAGTCGAAATCCCGCTCAGGCCGGGTTCAGGCGATGCGGCTTGATGTCCAGAAGCGGGGTGCCCGACACGCAGTCGAGCCCCCGCACCACAAGGCAGGGCCCGTCCAGCGTCATGAGCCGCACCACCGAACTGGCGATCGGGTTCGGCCGGCAGGGCGAGCGGATCGCGAAGGTGCCAAGCGTCTGGCCGTCATTGCGGGGCGATTGCAGCACCAGATCGCGCCGTGCCCGGTCCATCCAGTAGAGCAGTTGCAGCCCGTCGCCGGCCGTCAGCCCCTTCAGAGCCGCCTGCCAGCGCGGGTCCAGAATCACGCGACAATCGGGGCCGTGTTCGGCATCGCCTCCGCGCGGACATTCGGCGCGGAGCGTCCAGGGCGTTTCGATCCGCCCGATGAAAATCAATCCCGCGTCGCGGGTTGCGGGCAGATCGGCCAGCTCCTCGCCGGCACGAACCTCGGCTGTATCCACGCTCAAGGCTTGCCGACCATCACGTCCGACGCCTTGATCACCGCGAAAGCCTCGTCGCCGACGGCCAGACGCAGCTCATCCGCTGCGGCCCTGGTGATCGAACTGGTGACGACTGCGCCGCCGCCGAGGGTCAATCCGGACGATCGTGGTCACGACGCCCGGCTCGACCCCGACGACCTTGCCTTTCAGGACATTGCGTGCGCTCAGTTTCACTTTGTCCTCCTGTCAAAGGGCGACAGCCGCCGGAATGACTCTGGTCCGATCCGGGGCAGATATGCGTGGCATTCTGCCTGTCACTGTCGCAGAATCGGCGCCCTATGGGCAATCGGTATTTTTTGGCGGACATATCGTGACCGACCCCACCGGCCTACCTGCCGGGAACGGCAAGCATCTTGCCGGTGGGCGCGGGCCGACAACCCTGACCATCCGCCGGCACCAGGGCGGCCCCCTCCGACATCCGGTGATGCCGCAGTCGGGCTGGTTGACAACCGGGTCGGCCTGCGTGTCGATATGTTTATCTGAACATAACGAATCAGGAGCGGCCCATGATCACCCTCATCAAGCGCTGCAAGCGCCACGGCATCCTGCTCGGTAAAAACGCCGACAGGTTGGAAACCGATTTCACCGAAACCTTTCCCGCGGCCCGTTTCGATCCGGAGGCGAAGGAATGGGTCATTCCGTGGGAAAAGGGCTTCTACGCGCAGTCGAACGCGGTGCTGGAACAGTTCTTCGTTGCGAGGGGAGAGACGCTCAGCCATATCGACGAATGCTGATGGCCGCACCGGATTCCGTGACGGCCTCGCCGCGCATGACACGTTTCGCCACGGTTACGGCGGGCCTGGTCATGGCGCTGGCGGCGCTGGCGGTGTTCTCGCTTGGCCTTGGCCGGGTCGCGGTTCCGGCGCGGACGGTGATGGCGATCCTGACCGCGCCGCTGACCGGCGCGCCGGGGGACTGGCCGGCGGCATTCGGGCAGATCGTGCTGGACGTCCGGCTGCCGCGCATCATTGCCGCCGTCATGGTCGGCGGCGCGCTGGCCGCGGCCGGCGCGGCCTACCAGAACCTGTTTCGCAACCCGATCGTGTCCCCCGACATTCTGGGGGTTTCCGCCGGGGCGGGCTTCGGCGCCTCGCTCGGGGTGATGCTGAACCTGGGCAGCGCCGGCATCCAAGGGGCGGCCTTCACCGGCGGGCTGACGGCGGTGGCGCTGGTCTTTGCCGAAACCGGCACGGATCCCTTCACGTGTTGCTCCGGTGCGGACCAGCGGTCAGGGATCGGACAGGCTTGCCAGTGGCGCGACCATCGTCCACAGCAGCCCTTCCGGCCGCCATGTCGCGGAAGCCTGCGCCCCGAGGTTGCTCGAGGCCAGTTCCAGGACCCTCGACCCGAACCCGAGCGCCGCCGGTGCGACCACGGTCCGGGCCGGCACCTCTTCTTCCCAGGCAAACGACACCTCTGCCCCCCCGACCTGTTCGATGGTCAGCCGCACGGTGCCGGAATTCGCCAGCGCCCCGTATTTCGCGGCATTGGTGGCCAGCTCGTGAAAGATCAGCGCGAGGTTGGATGCGGCTTTCGTGCTCAGCGGAAGATCGGGGCCGCTGACCACGACATGGGCACCCCGTTCTGCGTTGAAGGGCGCAAACAGCCGGTCCAGCAGCGACAGCATGGTCCCGGCCTGGTTCATCTGCTCGTCCGTCGGGATGATCTGGGCATAGGCTGCCGCCATCGCGGCAAGACGCCCCTGGAAGCTTTCGAACGCCGCACCGGACTCCGGCGCATCGCGGGCGGAAAGGCGCGCCATCCCGCCAAGGACGGCAAAGATGTTCTTGATGCGATGCGCCAGTTCCCTGGCCAGAAGGTCAAGCTGCGCCTCGCGCGCCTTCTGCTCGGTGATGTCGAACACGACGCCCGCAAACTGTGCCGGCCGGCCATCGGGCCCAAGCTCGCAACTGCCGGTCGCAAGCAGCCAGCGTGGGGTGCCGCCGCTGTCGAGGCGGAACTCGGATCGGTAGACCCCGCCTTGCGCCATCGCGGATTTCATCTGCCGGGCGAAGGCGTCGCGATCGGCCCTGTGGATCGGTCTGAGCACGGCCTTGAACGGGATGCCCCTGGCGGCCTGGTCGGGCGCCATGCCGAAGGTTTCGCCAAAACGCCGGTCACCCTGAAGCAGGCCGTCGGCAGCGTTCCACTGCCAGGTTCCGACCCCTTCGGCGGCGTCGAGTGCGAGGTTCAACTGCTCGGCGGTGCGCTTCAGCCTCTCCTCTGCCGCCCGCTGCTCGGTGACGTCCCGGTTTTGCCCGACCATCCCGAGGAAGGTTCCGTCGGCGGAAAACCGGGGCCTCGCCGAGGTATGGAGAATGCGCCAGACCCCGTCGGCCCGGCGGTACCGCGCCTCGGTCTCGAAGGGGATGTGTCTTTGCATGGCGTTCGCCTGCACAGACCAAAGCCGCGCGACATCGTCGGGATGCAGCGTCCTGTCCCAACTGAAATCGCCAAGGTCGGGCCGAACGCCCCAGAATTCGCGCTGCTCGCGGTTCAGATAGACGCAATTGCCCTGTTCGTCGCCCAGCCACAGCATCGCCGGTGTCGCCTCGACGATGATGAACCTCGCGTCATCCTCGTCGAGTGGCGGCCGGTGCGGGCTGTCGGGCATGGCTGTCGCCTGAACATCAGGAGGAGAATGCGGCTGCGGAACACTGGAAGACAGACCCGCGGACGGGGGGGTTTCAGCAGGATCCCCTCGATCTGGGGTCACGGACGTCATCTGCAACAACAAGTTTGCAGTATTGCACGAAAACGCCAGCTCAGCCAGAGCGGGCGCGCGGGATTTTGCCGTTTGGGAAACAGGCCGTTTCCACGGAAAACACAATAATTTGTCTCACCGACGGTTTTCGGGACGCTGGCGGCCGCGCGGAAACCTGCCGACGACGGATCGTGAAGGAACCCGTCCCGCCCTTACCCCGTTCACTCATGTGGGCGCCGGAAATCGGTCGGTGCCCGAAGGCTGCCCGGGCCTGCCCGGACCCGAAAGGACAAAGCGATGAACTGGGATCAAATCGAAAGCAAGTGGTCTGCCATGACAAGGCGGGTGCGCCTGGAGTGGGGCGGCGAGGCCGGGAAGGAACAGCAGGCGACCGTTCCGGGCACGGCCGTGGTGGCGGTCGAGATGGTGATGGTGCAGGAAACCGGCCTTGAACGCGGGGTGCCGAAACGGACGGTCCGGATTTGACGGCAGCCGACATCCTGCATTCGCTCGCTGCGGCGATAGGGCGGGACAGGAAGGGATCGGCGGCAGTCTGGCAGGACAAGGCGCCGATCCGTGCCGAGCTTTTCGGCATCGAACGGCTGGAGCATCACGCCGAAAGCCTTGCCGCCGCCCAGCAGGTCGCACCGGCCCGGCGGCCGCGGGTCCAGAGCCTCGGCAGGCGCGTCAGGGAGAATGCGGCGGTTCTCCTCGACGCTTACCGCATCTGCGCCAGGGCGGTGCAGGAAGGCCAGCCGATCGCCCCTGCCGCGGAATGGCTGCTCGACAACTTCCACCTCGTGGAACAACAGCTCAGGCAGATCGGCGACGACCTGCCGCCGGGCTACTACCGGCAGCTTCCGAAGCTCAGCGACGGGCCCTTCGCGGGGTATCCGCGGGTCTTCGGGCTGGCCTGGGCCTATGTCGCGCACACCGACAGCCTGCTGTCCGGACAGGTCCTGCGCCGCTACGTGACGGCCTACCAGCAGGTCCAGCCGTTGACGATCGGCGAGCTCTGGGCGATCGCGATCACCCTGCGCATCGTTCTGATCGAGAACATGCGGCGGCTGGCGGTGGAGATCATCGAAGGCCACGCCCAGCGTCTGAGGGCCGACCAGCTTGTCGATGACGTGCTCTCGGCGCGCACCCGCGCCGAACACTCGCAAGCGCTGGCGTTCCAGAAGGCGATCGCGCCCCACGAAAACCTGACCCTGTCCGAAACGGTCGCGGCGCAGATCGCCAAGCGCCTGCGCGGCTACGACCCGGCACAGATGCCGCTTCTGAACTGGCTGGAAGAGCGCCTGCACCACGACGGCAGGACCATCGACGATGTCGTCACGCAGGCGCAGTTGCGGATGGGGGCATCGAACGTCACGATGCGCAACATCGTCACCTCGATGCGGCTGGTCTCCGACATGGACTGGGCCGAGTTCTTCGAGGATGTGAGCGTGATCGACGCCCGTCTCAGGGCCGAGACGACGTTCGGCTTCATGGATTTCCCGACACGCAACCGCTATCGGACCGAAATCGAGATCCTGGCACGCGGCTCCGGGCACAGCGAACAGGCGGTGACCGACACCTGCCTTCGCCTTGCGGCCGAAGCGGACGGACCGCGTGACAGCGATCCCGGCCACTGGCTGATCGGCAGGGGCCGCCCGGTTCTGGAAGCGTCCCTGTCGTTCCGGCAATCGCCGGTCAGGCGCTTGCGCCGCTGGATCGGGCGCCACGCCCTGCCCGGGTATCTGGCGGCGATCATGCTTGTTGCGGTCGGGTTCCTGGCGACGGCGCTTGCCCTCGCCCATGCCGCAGGGGCAGGCCTGCCGGCGATCGTGGCGCTTGCGATCACCGGCATCGCGGTCGCGGTCGAGGCCGCAACGGCCGTCACCAACACGGTGATCACGCACACCGCCGTCCCCCATCCTCTCCCGTCCCGCAACCTTTCAAAGGGCATTCCGCCCGACCTCCGCACCCTCGTCGCGGTGCCGGTGCTTCTGCATGACGCGTCGCTCATCCTGCACCAGATCGAACAGCTCGAGGTCCATCACCTTTCCAGCGTCGGCGGCGCGCTGCACTTCGCCCTTCTGTCCGACTTCGCCGATGCGGATGTCGAAAGCACCGAGGACGAGGTCGCCCTGAAGGGCATGGCGCTCGACGCGATCCATCGGCTCAACCTGCTCTATCCGTCCGAAGACGGCGCGCGGTTCTTCTTTCTGCACCGCCACCGCCAGTGGAACCCCGCAGAGGGGGTCTGGATGGGCTGGGAACGCAAGCGCGGCAAGCTGATGGAGCTGAACCGCCTGCTGCGCGGCGCCCGGGATACCAGCTTCACCGTCCAGAGCGGCCCGCTTCCGCAAGACATCCGCTACGTGATCACGCTGGATGCCGACACCAGGCTCTTGCGCGACACCGTGCACAGGCTGATCGGCAAGATCGCCCATCCGCTGAATCATGCGCGGTTCGACAGCTCCGCCAGACGCGTCGTCGACGGCTATGGCGTCATGCAGCCCCGCGTCAGCGCCGCCCTTCCCCTTGGCGCCGAGGGATCGGTCTATCAGCGAATCTTCTCCAGCCCCGGCGGGATCGAGCCCTATGCGGCGGCGACCTCGGACCTCTACCAGGATGTCTTCGGCGAGGGGTCCTTCACCGGAAAGGGCATCTATGACGTCGATGCGTTCGAGGCAGCCCTTGCCGGGCGGGTTCCCGACAACGCCATGCTCAGCCATGACCTTTTCGAAGGCGTGTTCGCACGGGCGGCGCTGGCCTCCGACGTCGAGGTGATCGAGGATTTCCCGACGCGCTACGACGCGGACCGGAGCCGTCATCACCGCTGGGCGCGGGGCGACTGGCAGCTTCTGCCGTGGATATTCGGCAAGCGGCGCCATGCCGATGGCGGCGTGCCCGCCGTGGGCCGCTGGAAGATGATCGACAACCTGCGCCGTTCGCTTCTGGCGCCGATGGTCCTCGCGACCCTGCTGGCCGGCTGGCTTTCGGGTCCCGCGGTTTCGCTCCTGTGGACGGTCTGGGTCCTGCTGATGCTGGCGCTGCCGCGGCTTTTGCCCTTGCCTTTCGGCATCGTGCCGACCCGCACCGGCGTGACCCTGCACAGCCACCTCGCCGCCCTGGCGAAGGACACGCTCACCGCGCTGACCCATGTCGCCCTCGTGGTGGTGTTCCTTCTCGACAGCGCCGCGGTCATGCTCGACGCCATCGTCCGGACGATCTGGCGGCAGGCGGTCTCCCGCCGCCACCTTCTGGAATGGGTGACGGCCGAGCAGGCGAGCCGGGCGGGGCCCCCGACACTCGTCTCCGCCTTTGTGCGCATGGCCCCGAGCGTTGCGGCGGCGCCATGCCTGGCGGTGCTCGTCTGGTGGCTCTCGCCCGGCACGCTCCCGCTCGCCTTGCCCTTCTGCATCGCCTGGAGCCTTGCCCCGGCGCTCGCGACCTACATCAGCAGGCCGGGTCCGGCCGTCCGCGCCGAGAGGTTGACGCCGGAACAACGCCAGGCGCTGCGATCCATCGCCCGCCGCACCTGGCGGTATTTCGAGACCTTCGTGACCGAGGAGGAAAACTTCCTGCCCCCCGACAATTTCCAGGAGACGCCGAAACCGAAAGTCGCCTCGCGGACCTCACCCACGAATATCGGCCTCTACCTGCTGTCGACGGTTGCGGCCCATGACCTTGGCTGGATCGGCCGCACCGCCGCCGTCCATCGCCTCCGCGATACGCTGGCGACGCTTGAAAGGATGCAACGCTTCCGCGGGCACCTCTACAACTGGTACGACACCCGCGACCTCAGGCCCCTGGACCCGCCCTATGTCTCCTCCGTGGACAGCGGCAATCTGGCAGGCCATCTCGTCGCGCTGTCTCAATCCTGCCGCGAATGGCTGACCTCGGCCCCGAAGGACCACGACGTCCGCCAGGCGGTTCTCGACTCGATCGACCTCGCGCGCCAATCGCTCCTGGCGGATTCCGAACTGGAACAGCTTTCCGATCGGCTGGCCAGTCTCGCCCGCTCGATCGAGGACAGGGCCGCGCCGCTTGAGGACTTCGCGTCGCCTCTGGTCGCCCTCGGTGATCAGGCGCTGGTCGTCGGGGGGGAAAGCTCGGAAGCTGCCTATTGGGTCGCTGCTGCCAGCCGCAGCCTTGCCGACCACCTCGCCGACCGGGCCGGGCCTCCCGACGCGGCCCTGCTCGAAGATCTGGCGGCCACGGCGCACCGGCTGGCGATGGAGATGGATTTCGGCTTCCTGTTCGAGCCCGACAAGAAACTTCTGCTCATCGGTTTTTCCGTCGCGACCAACCGGCCCGATGCGAACTGCTACGATCTTTTGGCCTCCGAGGCGCGCCTCGCCAGCCTTTTCGCGATCGCCAAGGGTGATGTCGAGGCGCGGCACTGGTTCCGCCTCGGGCGCGCCTCCACGCCGCTCGGGGCAAGTTCGGCGCTGATCTCGTGGTCGGGCAGCATGTTCGAATATCTGATGCCCTCTCTCGTCATGCGGGCGCCGGAAGGGTCCATGCTCGCCGAGACAAACCGCATGGTCGTGGCGCGTCAGGAAGCCTACGGCGCCGCAGTCGGGATACCCTGGGGCATTTCGGAATCCGCCTTCAACGCGCGGGATCTGGAGATGACCTACCAGTATTCCAACTTCGGCGTGCCCGGGCTCGGCCTCAAGCGCGGCCTGAGCGAAAATCGCGTCGTCGCGCCCTATGCCACCGGACTGGCGGCGATGGTCGATCCGGCCGCCGCCGCCCGGAACTACGCGGCCCTTGCCGCGCTCGGCGCCGAAGGCCGCTATGGTTTCTACGAGGCGATCGACTTCACGCCCGCCCGCCTTCAGGCCGACGAGGACTACGCCATCGTCCGCAGCTTCATGGCCCACCATCAGGGCATGACCATCGCCGCCATCGCCAACATGCTCCAGGGCGGCAGGCTGCGTGACCGGTTTCATTCCGAGCCGATGGTCCAGGCCTCGGACCTGCTGTTGCAGGAACGCGTCCCCCGCGATGTCGCCATCTCGCTGCCACGCGCGACCGAAGTGACGGTCGCATCCGAGGAAGACAGCGAAAACCTCGGCCTGCGCACATTCTCGTCCCCCGCCCAGGCAATGCCGACCGGGCATATCCTCTCGAACGGCAACTACGGCGTGATGCTGACGCCGACGGGCGAAGGCTACAGCCGCTGGCGCGACATCGCCGTGACACGCTGGCGGGGCGAACCCACCCAGGCCACCTTCGGATCCTTCATCTTCATGCGCGACACCTCCGGCGACGTGGCATGGTCGGCGGCGGTTCAGCCGACTGGCGCCGGGCGCGAATTGCACCGGGCGGCGTTCAATGAGCATCACGCGGCTTTCACCCATCAGAACGCGCGGTTGACGACAACCACCGAGGTGGTCGTCTCGGCCGAGGACGATGCCGAGGCGCGCCGCGTCACCCTGACCAACACCGGCCGCCGCGCGCGAGAGATCGACGTCACCTCCTATGCCGAACTCGTGCTCGCACCGCTCGCCGCGGATATCGCCCACCCGGCGTTCTCGAAACTGTTCGTGGTGACCGACTACCTGCCGGAGCTTGGCGTGATCATCGCCACCCGGCGCCGACGGTCGCCCGAGGAACCCGAGGTATGGGCCGCCCACATCGCCGTCGTCGAGGGCGAGGAAACCGCTCCGATCCAGATCGAGACCGATCGCGCCCGGTTCATCGGCCGGGGCCGGACCATCGGCGATGCCGCGATGGCCGGGGCGCCCTTGTCCGGCACGGTCGGCACGGTTCTCGATCCGGTATTCGCGATCCGCAGGCGCGTCAGCGTCCCGCCCGGCGGCACCACGCGCATCACCTTCTGGACGATGATCGCGACCTCGCCCGAAGCGCTTCTCGATCTCGTCGACCGTCACCGCGACCCCTCGGCCTTCGCCCGCGCGGCGACGCTGGCCTGGACGCAGATGCAGGTGCAGTTGCGCCATCTGGAAATCACCCATGCCGAGGCAGCGGAGTTTCAGAGGCTCGCCGGCATGATCCTGCGCAACGATCCGCGGCTGCGCGCCTCTGCGGCGCAGATCGCCGCCGGCGCCGGCCCGCAGTCGACGCTCTGGCCCTGGGGCATTTCGGGCGATCTGCCGATCGTGGCGTTGCAGATCGAGGATGTCGACGACATCGGCACCCTGCATCAGGCCCTCAGCGCCCACGAATACTGGGGCATGCGCGGGCTTGCCGTGGATCTGGTCATCCTCAACGACCGCTCGTCCTCCTATGTGCAGGACCTTCAGAATGCCATCGAAAGTGCGGTCCGGGCGGCACGCTCGCGCCCCGGCGCGGACCATGTCCATTCTCCCGCGCGCGGGTCGATCCATACCCTGCGCTCCGACCTGATCAGCCGCGAGGCCAGGGATCATCTCCTTGCCGTTGCCCGCGTCATCCTTCTCGCCAGCCGGGGCGAGATCGGGACCCAGTTGCGCGCCCTTCGCCCCGCGGCTGTCTCCGCCCCCGCGCCACCCCGCCGGCTGCCGGCGACGGCCGCCGACCCGCCGGTTCCCGATCTAGAGTTCTTCAACGGCTTCGGCGGCTTCGCCGAGCGGGGCCGGGAATATGTCACCGTGCTGAGCAAGGGCCAGACCACGCCCGCGCCGTGGATCAACGTCGTCGCCAATCCGCGTTTCGGCTTTCAGGTCTCGGCCGAGGGCAGCGGCTTTGTCTGGTCGGAAAACAGCCGCGAGAACCAGCTCACGCCCTGGTCGAACGATCAGGTCTGCGATCCGCCGGGCGAGGCGATCTATCTGCATGATCCATCATCCGATGCGCTCTGGACCCCGACAGCGCTGCCGATCCGGGGGCAGGGGACCTATGTCGCGCGCCACGGTTTCGGCTATTCGACCTTTCTCCATGCCGCCAACGACATCGCGTCCGAGATGACGCAGTTCGTGCCGCTGGAAGGCGCCGTCAAGGTGACGCGCCTGACCTTGCGCAACACCGGCGCGACCCGGCGCCGGCTGAATGTCACCGCCTATGCGGAATGGTCGCTGGGCAGCGCGCGAAGCACATCGGCGCCGCATGTCGTGACCTGGAAGGACCCCGCCACCGGGGCGCTTCTGGCGAGGAACAGCTTCACCACGGCCTTTCCCGGCCGCGTCGCATTTGCCGACCTGGGCGGGCAGACCGACAGCCTGACGGCCGACCGGGCGGAATTCCTCGGCATCGGCGGAACCCTCGCCGCGCCCGCCGGTCCGGGCGATGCCGCGCTCTCCGGCCGCACCGGCGCCGGACTTGACCCCTGCGCCGCCCTGCGGCGGAAGGTGGCGCTGAACCCCGGCGAGACGGTCGAGATCCTGTTCCTTCTGGGCGAGGCCGAAAGCCCCGGTGCCGCAAGCGCCCTGGTCACGCGCATGCGCGGCGAAGACCCCGTGCTGACACTCGATCGGGTGAAGCAGTTCTGGACCGACCAGTTGACCGCGGTGCAGGTGGCCTCGCCGGACCGGGCGATGGACATCCTGCTGAACGGCTGGCTGCTCTACCAGACGCTCGCCTGCCGGGTCTGGGCGCGCGCCGGGTTCTATCAGGCCAGCGGCGCCTACGGCTTCCGCGATCAGCTTCAGGACGGCATGGCCCTGGCCTTCGGCCGCCCCGACCTGACGCGCGAGCACCTCTTGCGCGCGGCGGCCCGACAGTTCCCGGAAGGCGACGTTCAGCACTGGTGGCTGCCCCACTCCGGGCAGGGGGTGCGGACCCGCATCTCGGACGACCGGGTCTGGCTCGGCCATGCCGTTGCCCATTATGTCGCGGTTTCCGGCGACGGCGGCGTGCTGGACGAACAGGTGCCGTTCCTTCATGGCCCGGCGCTTCTGCCCGGCGCGCATGACGACTTCGCCCAACCCGCCGTCAGCGAAGACACGGCAAGCCTTTTCGAACATTGCGCCCTCGGGCTGGACCAGGCGATCCTCTTGACCGGCGACAACGGCATGCCGCTGATCGGCACCGGCGACTGGAACGACGGCATGAACCGCGTCGGCGACGGCGGCAGGGGGACCAGCGTCTGGCTCGGCTGGCTGCTGATCGCGACCCTGGAACGCATGGCCCCGATCGCCGACGGGCGCGACCCGGAACGGGCGGAGCGCTGGCGGGCGCATGCGCGGTCGGTGAGGGCCGCCATCGAGACCCACGGCTGGGACGGCGAATGGTATCGCCGCGGCACGTTCGACGACGGCACGATCCTCGGCTCGTCCGGTTCCGCCGAATGCCAGATCGACAGCATCGCCCAGTCCTGGGCCGTGCTGTCCGGCGCAGCGCCGCGTGACCGCGCCACGACGGCGATGGCATCCTTCACCAAACGGCTGGTCCGCCGCGATCCGGGGCTCGCCCTCCTCTTCACGCCGCCTTTCGACCGCACCCCCCTCGATCCCGGCTATATCAAGGGCTATCCGCCCGGCCTGCGCGAAAACGGCGGCCAGTACAGCCACGCCGCAATGTGGGCGGTTCTGGCGCAGGCAAGGCTCGGCGACGGCGACGCCGCCGGCGATCTGTTTGCGTTGCTCAATCCGATCAACCACGCGTCGTCGCGGGCCGCGGCCGAGCGCTACAAGGTCGAGCCCTACGTGATCGCTGCGGACGTCTATTCCACCGGTCGCCACGAGGGGCGGGGCGGCTGGACATGGTATACCGGCTCCGCCGCCTGGATGTATCGCGCCGGCATCGAGGGGCTTCTCGGCCTCACCCGCCGCGGAGACTGTCTGCATCTCGCGCCCTGCTTCCCCGCCGCGTGGCCAAGGCTTTCGGCGACCGTCCGGCTCGGCAGGGCGCGCTACGAAATCACCATCCTCAACCCGCACCGCAGCGGCAGGACCGTCACCGGGGCCACCGTGGATGGCGATCCGTTGCAGGTCCTGCCCGAGGGCGTGGAAATTCCGGTGACCGACGGCGATCACAGCGTGACCCTCACGCTCGGCCAGGGCTGACGACGCCTGCATCCGGGCGGGAACATAACCCGTCCGGCGGGGTTGAAGAGACACCCGATTTCGCAAACCTGACCTGGAGGAGCGCAGATGGACCACAGCAGACATACCCGCCTCGCCGAAACCGAACTGAACGAAGCCACCCTTCTCGACATGCCGATCTACGACATCGAGGATCGCAAGGTCGGCACCGTGTCGCACGTCCACGGCAACGGCCACGCGGTTCAAGTCATCGTCGATGTGGGGGGCTTCCTCGGCATCGGGGCGAAACCCGTGGCGCTCTCCTCCGATCAACTGGATTTCATGCGCGACTCGAACGGCGATGTCCACGCGCAGACCTCGTGGACCAAGGAACAGATCAAGAGCCTGCCCGAACACCATCACTAGGGTCCCGTTACACCGGACAGACCGGTCAGACAGCGTCCCGCCCCCCCAGGGGGGCGGGGCGCGATGACCGTCAGAGCGGGGGCTGCGATGCTCACAGCAAGCGGATGGTTTAAGGTCGTTGCACTGGGTGTCGCTGTGATGTCAGCAGCGTCCTGCGAGAAGGCCGGCTACAACGTCTCGCAGGGCTACGGGCCGGATCCCGTCCTGCCCGCCCCGAAGCCCCAGTTGATCCCCACCGTCCACATCGCCCCCGCCAGGGGCTGGCCGGAAGGCGCGACGCCTGCCGCGGCCCGGGGGCTTCGGGTGAACGCCTTCGCCAGCGGGCTCGATCACCCCCGGTGGCTGCATGTCCTGCCCAACGGCGATGTCCTTGTGGCCGAAAGCAACGCGCCCGCCCGGCACGATGCAGGGTCGGGGCTCAAGGGTTTCGTCATGGGGCTGGTGATGGCCCGCGCCGGTGCAGGCGTGCCAAGTGCCGATCGCATCACGCTTCTGCGGGACGCCGATGGCGATGGCGTGGCCGAGACGCGGTCTGCCTTCCTTACCGGCCTGCATTCCCCCTTCGGCATGGCGCTGGTCGGCGACCGGCTCTATGTCGCCAACACCGATGCCGTCGTGGCCTACCGATACCGGCCGGGCGCACTTCATGCCTCGTCTCCCGGCACCACCGTCGCCCGCCTGCCCGCCGGGCCGATCAACCATCACTGGACCAAGGATCTGATCGCCAGCCCCGACGGCAGATTCCTCTACGCGACGGTCGGCTCGAACAGCAATGTCGGGGAAAACGGCATGGCGGCGGAACGGGATCGTGCCGCGGTGCTTCGGATCGACCTGCGGAGCCACCGCGTCACCGCCTTCGCGACCGGCCTGCGCAACGCCAACGGCCTGTCATGGCAGCCGGGCAGCAAGGCGCTGTGGGTCGTGGTGAACGAACGCGACGAGATCGGCAGCGACCTCGTGCCGGACTACATGACCTCGGTGCGCGCCGGCGGGTTCTACGGCTGGCCCTACAGCTATTTCGGCCAGCATGTCGACGCCCGCGCCCAGCCGCCGCGCCCCGATCTGGTGGCGCGGGCGATCGTGCCGGACTATGCGCTCGGTCCGCATACCGGCTCGCTGGGCCTGACCTTCAGCGCCGGCAGCGCCTTGCCCGACGCCTATCGCAACGGCGCCTTCGTCGGCCAGCATGGCTCGTGGAACCGGGTGCCGCGCTCGGGCTACAAGGTGATTTTCGTCCCGTTCTCCCGCGGAAAACCCGACGGCCCGCCGCGGGACGTCCTGACCGGCTTCGTCGACACGAGCGGTCGGGCGCTCGGCCGACCCGTCGGCGTCAGGATCGCCGGGGACGGCGCGCTGCTTGTCGCCGACGATGTCGGCAACACGGTGTGGCGGGTCGCGCCTGCAACAAGATGACGCTGCGTCAGGCCCCGGCCAGCCGCGCCAGCAGCGCAAGGAGCCGCTTCTCATCGATCGGCTTTTCCATGCGGGGGCTTTTCGCCAGCGCCCCATGCCCGGCCAGATGCGGGCTCGAATAGGCGCTGGTGAAGACGAAGGGTATCTCGAGGTGCTGCAATGTCTCGGCCACGCGGGTCGACATTTCCTTGCCGAGCTGGACATCGAGCAGCGCCACGGTCGGCGTCTCACCCTCCAGAAGCTCGATCGCC
Source organism: Tabrizicola sp. (assembly GCF_041911175.1). Taxonomy (GTDB): domain Bacteria; phylum Pseudomonadota; class Alphaproteobacteria; order Rhodobacterales; family Rhodobacteraceae; genus Tabrizicola. The sequence continues at coordinate 1,350 of NZ_JAYRPN010000136.1, read as the reverse complement.
GATTTCACCGAGGCCGCCGGGCCGATCACGCGCCAGCCCTCGGCCTCGAGCATCTCCTTGAGGTCGAGCGCGACGAGGAACTCGTCTTCGACAATCAGAATGCTCTTTTCCATTGCCGGCCTCCGGTTCAGGGCGTTGGCTCCGGGAGGGGGGCAAGCGGAAAGGTCAGTTCTGTCTCCAGACCACCGGCGGTGAACCTCTGCTCCGCCCGGCCTCCCAGAGAGTAGGCCACGGCCGACTGGATCAATTCGGTTCCGTATCCCGGGGCGGATGGCTTCCCGACGGGAGGACCACCGGCCTCACTCCAGTCCAGCCGCAGCACCCGGGTGTCGCGATCCACCTTCCAGCCGAGATGCACCCGGCCTCCGGGAACCGAAAGCGCGCCATATTTGGCGGCGTTCGTGGCCAGCTCGTGCAGGACCAGACCGAGGGTGAGCAGCCGGTCGGATGCCAGGGGAGGATCGCCGTCATGCTCGATCACGATGGCGTGCCGATCCCTGTAGGGGGCCAGGATCCGGTCCACCAGGGTGCTGAGCCGCGCCTCGTCCGCCTCGCCGAAGGTCAGCACATGCGCCTCGGACAGCGACTGCAACCGCCCGAGAAGGTCCTCGCGGTATTCCGCCGCAGAACGCCCTTCGACCCTGGTCCGCCGGGCAATCGCCTGCGTCACCGCCATCAGGTTCTTGATCCGGTGCTGGAGTTCGCCGGACAGGATGTCCCTGGCCATGTCGCGCTGGATGCGCCTTGTGGCATCTATCAGCGACAGCAGAAGCGAACTGCTTGCATTTCCCGGCGTCTGCAACACCCGTGCCGTCACCAGCATGGTCCGCGGGCCCAGACCGGGAAAGTCGTGATCGACCCTGTAGTCGATCACGGCCGTCGACCGCGGAATGACCTCTCCCAGCAGGCGGCGCAGTTCGGGTATGTCCCACTGGCCATTGCCCAGCTCGTAGAACGGCTTGCCGACGGTGTCGAAACTGTCGACCCTGAAGGTCTCGAAAAAGGACCGGCTGGCGGCCTGGACACGAAGCTGGGCGTCCAGAACGACGAGGGGATATTCGACGGTGTCGACGATCCCCTGCGCCTGAACGTGGTCGGCGCGGAGAATCCGATAAAGATCATCTATCGTCATGAATTGCGTCATCCCATCAGGCACAGGCCATTTCACGGCAATTTCTGTCGTGCAACCTGGGCGCGCGATCGAGGTCCTGTTCAGCCGGAAATTGTGTGCCGGTCCCAGGCAAGTCAAGCAAGGCGCCACAGCACGGCGGTTTCCGGCCGATCATCGGGCCGCGGTCACTGGGGCCGCGGTCACGGGGGCCGCGGTCACGGGGGCCGCGGTCACGGGGG
>NZ_JAYRPN010000135.1:0-1515 GCF_041911175.1 Tabrizicola sp. | reverse complement strand
GTGGCGCGCCAAGAGCAATATCCGACCGGACGGAATCGTCCGGGAGGAAGATTTGCGTTCCTGATCAAAAAGCTAGAGCAATATCCGACCGGACGGAATCGTCCGGGGGGAAGATTTGCGTTCCTTAACAATAAGCTAGAGCGGAGGCCGACCGTCTATCAGGTCGGCTTCCGCTCTAGTGTCCTGCCCGCGAAGTCCGTCCGACTTCGGATGGGCGTAGCGGACAAGCAGGCCACTGAAAATAAGGGCTAGTGCCCTGATTCCGTGATCCGAAGGATTACGGAATCAGGGCACTAGCTCGCCGCCAGCCGCACCAGCCGGTCGGTCAACCGATACGCCGTCAGGAACGCCGGCACCGGCAGGCACTCGAACCGCGAATGGAAGTTGAACCCGCCGGTGAAGTAGTTCGGCGTCGGCACCCCGCGCGCCGACAGCGCCGAGCCATCCGTGCCGCCGCGCAGCGGAAAGATCTTCGGCGCGATGCCCAGCTCCTTGAACCCCCGCTCCATCAGCTGCAGGCAGCGGCGGTCATTGCCCAGGCTCTCGGCGATGTTGGCGTACACGTCCTCGATCTCGACCTTCAGCTTGGCGCGCGGGAACTTCGCCTGGGTGGCGGCCACATGGGCACGCACCTTCTCCTTGCGCGCCTCCAGCCCCGCCTTGTCGAAGTCGCGCAGGTTGATGCGCAGCGTGGCGATCGCCGAGGTGTTCGACATGCTGTTGATGTAGCTGTAGCCCTCGCGCCCCTCGGTATGCTCCGGCGTGTCCAGCGGGTCGAACCGGGTGATCAGGTCGGCGGCCACCAGCACCGGGTTCACCATCACGCCCTTGGCGTTGATCGGGTGCGCGGTCACCCCCTCGATCTCCACTGTGGCGGAGGCGGCATTGAACGTCTCGAAGATGAACTCGCCCACCTCGCAGCTGTCGATCGTATAGGCGAAGTCCACCGCGAAGCGCTTCAGGTCCACCACCTTGGCCCCGCGCAGCCCGATCTCCTCGTCGGGCACGAAGGCCAGCACGATCTCCCCATGCGGCGGCCGCTCGCGCATCAGCACCTCGGCCAGGTCCATCAGGATCGTCACCGCCGCCTTGTTGTCCGCCCCCAGCACGCTGGTCCCGTCGGTCACCAGCAATTCCTGGTTGGCATAGGGCAGGAACTCCGGATGCTCCGCCACCCGCATCCAGATGTCCTGCTCCTTGTTCAGGCAGATGTCGCTGCCATCGAAGAGCACACGCCGCGGCTTGATGTGCGGCGAAAGCCCCACATCCACCGTGTCCACATGGGCGCAGAACCCGATGCGCGGCGCGCCGGCAACGGTCGCGGGAATGCGTGCGGTCACGCAGGCATGGTCGTCCAGGTGCACGTCGGCCAGCCCCATCGCGACCAGCTCGCCCTGCAGCAGTCGCGCCATGTCCCATTGCCCCGGCGTGCTCGGCACCACCGTGGCCTTGCCGTCGCTCTGGCTCGTCACCGCCAGGTAGCGGAAGAACCGCGCCACCAGCCGCTCGGCCAGC
>NZ_JAYRPN010000134.1:0-38760 GCF_041911175.1 Tabrizicola sp. | reverse complement strand
TGACCTTCGCGCGCGAGTTGAAAGAGGCGCTGGTCCGCGACGGGCGCTTCAAGGTGGTGCTGACCCGCGACGAGGATGTCTTCGTGCCGCTGGAAACCCGCACCTCCATCGCGCGAGAGGCGCAGGCCGATGTGTTCGTGGCGCTGCACGCCGACACCCTGGCGGAAGGCGATGCGCAGGGGGCGACGGTCTATACCCTGGCGGCGGAGGCGTCGGACGAAGCCTCCGAGGCGCTGGCGGAACGGCATGATCGCGATGACCTGCTGGCCGGGGTGGACCTGAGCGATCAGGACGATGTGGTGGCGGAGGTGCTGATGGACATGGCGCGCACCGAAACCCAGCCGCGCGCCGAGCGTCTGGCCGATGCCATCGTGACCGCGATCAAGGCGGCCAAGATCAGGATGCACCGCCACCCGCACCAGTCAGGGGGATTTTCGGTGCTGAAATCCCCTGACATTCCGTCGGTGCTTCTGGAAGTGGGGTTCCTGTCCTCTGACCGGGACTTCAAGCGGCTGGCCGACCCGGAGTGGCGGGCGAAGCTGGCCGGGGCGCTGGTGCAGGCGCTGGCGATCTGGTCGGGGGAAGATGCGGCGCTGCGCGCGGCGGCGGCCCCCTGACCGCGAAACCCCGCCGGAACAGGAAGTCGTGATCGGCCAAGGTTTTGACGCGAGGGCGCGTCTGGTATACTGCGGGGGCTTCAACGGAAGGGGCGTCGGGTGCTGAGGTTTGTCGGAAACGTTCTGGGGGGCCTCTTCTCGGCTTTGACGCTGGGGCTGATCTTCGCCGCCCTGACGCTGGGCGGCATCTTCTACATGTATTCCCGCGATCTTCCCAGCCACGAGAACCTGGCGCAATACACCCCCGCGACGATCAGCCGGATCTACAACGGCGAGGGGCGGATCATCGACGAATTCGCCCAGGAGCGGCGGTTGTTCGTCGCGTCCGAGGATATTCCCGACCTGGTGAAGGAGGCCTTCATCAGCGCCGAGGACAAGAACTTCTACCACCATCACGGCTATGATACGCGCGGCATGGTGGCGGCCCTGATCGAGGCGGTGAAAAGCCGCGGCGAAAGCATGCGCGGCGCCTCGACCATCACCCAGCAGGTGATGAAGAACTTCCTGCTGGACGGCAGCCGGTCGATCGAGCGCAAGATCAAGGAGATCATCCTGGCGACACGGCTGGAACAGTCGCTGTCCAAGGACAAGATCCTGGAACTGTATCTGAACGAGATCTTCCTCGGCAAGAACTCCTACGGGGTGGCTGCGGCGGCGCAGACCTATTTCAACAAGCCCCTGTCGGACCTTGCCCCGCACGAGGCGGCGATGCTGGCCGCCATGCCGCAGGCGCCGGGCAAGTACGACCCGGTGACGAACAAGGAACGGGTGACGGAACGGCGGAACTATGTCCTGCGCGAGATGTGGCAGAACGGCTATATCGACGAGGCGACCTACCTGTCCGAGAAGGACATGCCGCTGCGCTCGGTGCAGAACGGCGATTTCGAGGCCTTCCGGGATTCGCTGCCGCCGCGCGACTATTTCACCGACGAGATTCGCCGCCAGCTGTCGGGCACCTTCGGCGAGGAGGAGTTCTTCTCGGGCGGCCTGACCATCCGCGCGACGGTGGACCCCGATCTGCAGAAAGCCGCCGCCGAGGCGCTGCGCAAGGGGCTGGAGCAGTACGACCGCAACGCGGGCGTCTGGCGCGGGACGGGCAAGACGCTTCCCGCCGAGGCTCTGGTCTCGGAACAGGCCTGGCGCGCGGCGCTGGCGGAAGTCGAGGTGCCGCGCGACGTGGAAAGCTGGTTCCCGGCGGTGGTGCTGGAGGTCGGCGAAAGCGACGCCCGCATCGGCATCGAGGGCGTGGCGGATGACGGGGACGGCCATTTCATCCCGGCCGAGGACGTGACCTGGGCCAGGAAGCGGCAGGCGGACGGCAAGCTTGGCAAGAAGGCCAAGGTGGCGGGCGACCTCGTCTCGGTGGGCGACGTGGTTCTGGTGCGCGCGGTCACCAATGACGATGGCACCTTCAAGCGCTGGTCGCTGCGCCAGGTGCCGGAAGTGCAGGGCGCCTTCATGGCGATGGACGTGAACACCGGCCGCGTGCTGGCGATGCAGGGCGGGTTCAGCTACCAGGACTCGGTCTTCAACCGCACCACCCAGGCGACCCGCCAGCCGGGGTCGAGCTTCAAGCCCTTCGTCTATGCCGCAGCGCTGGACAGCGGCTTCACCCCCGCGACCATCGTCGTCGATGCCCCGATCGAGATCGAGACGCCGCAGGGGCTCTGGACCCCGAAGAACGCCTCGAACAAGTTCTACGGCCCGACGCCCTTGCGCACCGGGATCGAGCAGTCGCGCAACCTGATGACCGTGCGGATCGCGCAGGAAATCGGGATGCAGACCGTGGCGGGCTATGCCGAGCGCTTCGGGGTCTATGACCGGATGGGGCCGTTCCTGGCCAACGCGCTCGGCGCGCAGGAGACGACGCTCTTCAAGATGGTCGCCGCCTACGCCATGTTCGCCAACGGGGGCGAGCGGGTGGAACCGACGCTCGTCGACCGGGTGCAGGACCGCTTCGGCAAGACGATCTACCGCCACGACCAGCGCGTCTGCGAGGATTGCGCCCAGCCCGAGCTTCAGACCGGGCAGGGGGTGAAGATCGACACCAACCGCGAGCGGGTGATGAACGCGATCACCGCCTACCAGCTGACCAGCATGATGGAAGGCGTGGTCAAGCGCGGCTCGGCCAGCCGGTTGCGCCTGCCGGTCCCGATCGCGGGCAAGACCGGGACCACGAACGATGCCAAGGACGTCTGGTTCATCGGCTATTCCTCGAACATCGTGGCGGGCTGCTACATCGGCTACGACCAGCCGAAGACGCTGGGGGAAAGCGCTTTCGGCGGCACCCTTTGCGTGCCGGTCTTCCAGGATTTCATGGAGGACGCGATCAAGAAATACGGCGGGGGCGCGTTCAAGGTCCCCCCCGGCGGCTATTTCCGCAACATCGACCGTTTCACCGGCCAGCCGCTTCCCGACGGGGCGACGGGCGACAACGTGGTGGCCGAATACTTCCGCGAGGGCGAGGATGCGCTGATCGGCCTGGGCCTTGTCGTCGACGGCGGTTTCGCGATGGGGGAAAACCTGCCGCTCTTCGCCTATGGCGAGGGCGAGGGCGAGGGGGGCGACCAGGGCAAGACCGTCACCAACTCGCAAGGCGAAACCGTGGTCGTGCCGAAGAAGGCCGACTTCGGCACCGTCTCTTCGGGCGGGCTTTACTGAACCAGCGACAGGCCGAAGCCCGCACCCTTGCCGGGGCGCGGCCTTCGCTTTATGACCGCCCGCGAGAACCCATCAGGACCGACCCATGCGCGCCGAAACCCAAGGCAATGTCGAAGCCATCGAAAAGACCCTGAAGCTCCTGGCGCAGCGGATGGACTGGGAAACCGCTCCGCACCGGCTGGAGGAATTCGATGCGATGATCGAATCCCCGGACCTGTGGAACGACCCTGCCAAGGCGCAGAAGCTGATGCGCGACCGTCAGGGGCTGATGGATGCGGTTGCGGGCTACAAACTGATTTCCGGCGGGCTGAAGGACAATGTCGAGCTGATCGAGTTGGGCGAGATGGAGGGCGATACCGAGATCGTCACCGAGGCCGAGCGCGCGCTCTCCGATCTGGTCAAGGTCGCTGCCGAGAAAGAGCTGGAGGCGCTGCTGGACGGCGAGGCCGACGGCAACGACACCTTCCTCGAAATCAACGCAGGTGCCGGCGGCACCGAAAGCTGCGACTGGGCCTCGATGCTGGCGCGGATGTATGTCCGCTGGGCCGAAAAGCGCGGCTTCACGGTGGAGCTGCAGTCGGAATCCGAAGGCGACGGCGCGGGGATCAAGTCGGCCTCCTACAAGATTTCCGGCAAGAATGCCTACGGCTGGCTGAAAACCGAGGCGGGCGTGCACCGGCTGGTGCGGATTTCGCCCTATGACTCGGCGGCGCGGCGGCATACCAGCTTCTGCTCGGTCTGGGTCTATCCGGTGGTCGATGACAACATCGAGATCGACGTGCAGGACAAGGACATCCGCATCGACACCTACCGCTCCTCGGGCGCGGGCGGCCAGCACGTCAACAAGACCGACTCCGCCGTGCGGATCACCCACTTCCCCTCCGGGATCGTCGTCACCTCCTCGCTGAAATCGCAGCACCAGAACCGCGACATCGCGATGAAGGCGCTGAAAAGCCGCCTCTACCAGCAGGAACTGGACAAGCGGAACGCCGCGATCAACGAGGCGCACGAGAACAAGGGCGATGCGGGCTGGGGCAACCAAATCCGGTCCTATGTGCTGCAGCCCTACCAGATGGTGAAAGACCTGCGCACCGGGCATGAAACCTCGGACACGCAGGGCACGCTGGACGGCGATCTGGACGGGTTCATGTCGGCGACGCTGGCCTTGAACGCCAGCGGCAAGAAACGCGGCGAGATCGCGGACGTCGACTGAGCTTCGCGTCCCGGACCTGATCCGGGGCCTCGGGTGGGGAAGGGAGGCCCCGGATCAGGTCCGGGGCGGGTATCCCAAGGCCTTGCCCGCAAACCCCTTGCCTGCGGCATTGTGCCACGCTTAAGCTTCGGGCATGAGCGTCACACATCCCCCCGCCGTCCCCGAAATCAACGAAGTCGATGCCTCCGACCTGCGCGCCAGTCTTGCAGCCGGATGGCAGGATTTCCGCCGCGCACCGCTTCTCGGCGCCATCTTCTCGGCGGTCTATGTGCTGGGGGGCTGGCTGATCACCTGGGCGATGACGGCGAAGGGGCAGGTCTGGTGGACGCTGCCCGCCAGCGCCGGGTTCCCGATCCTCGGCCCCTTCATCGCCTGCGGCTTCTACGAGATTTCCCGGCGGCTGGAGGCGGGGGAGCCTTTGGTCGCCTCCGAGATCTTCGGAGTGATCTTCCGCCAGAAGGACCGCCAGATCCCGGCCATCGCGGCGGTGATCGTGGTCTATTTCCTGTTCTGGAACTTCCTGTCGCACATGATCTTCGCCCTCTTCCTCGGCAATGCGGTGATGACCAACGTGTCATCCTCGCTGGCGGTGTTCCTGTCGCCCGAGGGGCTGGCGATGCTGGCGTTCGGCACGGCGGTGGGGGCGGCTTTCGCGACGCTGCTCTTCTGCCTGACCGTGGTCAGCCTGCCGATGCTCCTGGACCGCGAGGTCGATTTCGTGACCGCCATGCTGACCAGTTTCGCGCTGGTGCGGGAAAACCCGGTGGTTATGCTGGGCTGGGGCGCGCTGATCGCGGTCTGCCTGTTCCTGGGCATGCTGCCGGGGTTCCTGGGCCTCTTCCTGGTGCTGCCCTTGTTCGGCCACGCGACCTGGCACCTCTATCGCCGCGCGATCACCTGACGGGACGCGACACGAAGAGCGCCAGCAGGGCCGCCAATCCGGCCATCAGGCTGGCCGTCAGCGCGACCGCCCCGAAGGCGGCCCCCGTCGCGGCCAGATGCGCGGGCGTGTCGCCGGTGACGCCGAAGCCGGGCAGGCCGGCGCCATAGGCCGCCGCCGCGATCCGGCCCTGCAGGGCGATGGCGATCAGCCCTGCCACCCGCGCCACCGCGTTGTTGATGCCCGAGGCCGCGCCCTGTTCGCCGTCCTCCGCCCCCTGCATCGCCGCCGCCGTCAAGGGCGCAACCACCAGCCCCAGCCCCAGCCCGGCCAATGCGGTCAGCGGCACGACATTGACCCAGAAATGACCGTGGGGCGCGGCCAGCGACAGCCCGGCATAGGCGCAGGCGACAAGGGTGGACCCTGCAGCCATCAAGGGCCCCGCGCCCCAGCGGTCGGCCAGCCGCCCGGCGGGGGCGGAGAGGATGCCGATGAGGACGGAGATCGGCAGGAAGGCCGCCGTCACCTCCAGTGGCGTGACCTTCCAGGCCGAGACGGCGGTCATCGGCAGGTAGAACATCACCCCGTTCAGCGCGAAGTAGAGGACGAAGGTCACAAGGTTCGTCACCGCCATCGTCCGGTTGCGGAACATCGCCAGCCGCAGCATCGGGGCAGGGGCCACGGCCTCCCAGGCGAGGAAGGCCGCCAGGCTGGCAAGGGCCGCCGGGGCAACCCAGGCCGGGGCCGTCGCCTCGGTCAGCGCCCAGGCCACCATCCCGAGCCCCAATGTCGCCAGCAGCCCGCCGACAAGGTCCACCCGGACGCCGGGCTTGCCCACGTCACCCGGCGTCCGGCCCCGGATCAGCCACAGCGCGGCAAGGCCCAGCGGCAGGTTCAGCGCGAAGACCAGCCGCCAGCCGATCTCGCCGCCCCAGGTGACGAACATGCCGCCCAGCACCGGCCCCAGCGCCGTGGTCAGCGTGGACGCCGCCGCCCAGAGCCCGAGCGCCCGGCCCCGTTCCGCCCGCGGATAGGCGCGCGAGACCATCGCCATCGACCCCGGCACCATCAGCGCCGCGCCCACCCCCTTGACCGCGCGGGCGGCGATCATCTGCTCGGGCGTCAGCGCTGCCGCACAGGCCAGCGACCCGCCGACAAAGACCAGGATCCCCAGCGAGAAGATGCGCGCGATGCCGAAGCGGTCGCCCATCGCGCCCCCCACCAGCACCAGCGAGGAGAGCGACAGAAGATAGGCCGCGTTGATCCACTGCGCTTCCTGCAGCGTTGCCCCCAGCGCCTCGCGCATGGCGGGGGTGGCGATCGAGGTGACGGAGGAGTCGATGAACCCCATCGACGAGGCCAGGATCGCGGCCCAGAGGATGATCCGCCGGTCCGGCCCGGCACAGAAGGAAACGGGCACCGGAGTGCCCTCCGATGCCCGCAAAAGCGTCATGATCGGACGGGATTACTCGGCGTCGCTGGCGGCAGCCGGGGTGTCCAGCCGCACCGTCCCGGCCGGGCGGCCATTGGCCAGCGGGTCTTCCTGGCGCTGCACCGAGCCTTCGAAATGCGCACCCGATTCGATGGCGATGGTCTTGTGGATGATGTCGCCCTCAACCCGGGCGGTCGAGGTCAGGCGGACCTTCAGGCCGCGCACCCGGCCGATCACCCGGCCGTTGACGACGATGTCGTCGGCCACGATCTCGCCCCGGATGGTGGCGCTTTCGCCGACGGTCAGCAGATGCGCGCGGATGTCGCCCTCAACGGTGCCCTCAACCTGGATGTCGCCGGTGGTGCGCAGGTTGCCGACCACGGTCAGGTCGGACGACAGGACCGAGGCCCCGGCCTTGCCCTTCGGCGCGGTGGGGGTGAAATCCATGCTGGGCTTGGTCATCGGGCTCTCCGGGGCTTTGGGCTTCTCGGCCTCGGCCTTGGGGCCCGGCTCGTTGATGCGGCTCTTAGAAAACATTCTTCGCTGCCTTTATGAAGGTCATCGGATTGATTGCGGTCCCGCTGAGGCGGATTTCGTAGTGCAGGTGCGTGCCAGTGGACCGACCAGAGTTGCCCATATCACCGATCCGGTCGCCGCGCGATACCCTTTGTCCGACTTCGACCCGGATGCCCGAGAGGTGGCCGTAGCGGGTCTCGATGCCGAAGTCGTGCTTGATCTTGATCAGGCGGCCATAGCCGTTTTCCCAGCCGGCATAGGTCACGGTGCCGTCGGCGGTGGCAAAGATCGGCGTGCCATAGGCCCCGGCCATGTCCTGCCCCTCGTGGCGGCGCGAGCTGCCGTTGAACGGGTCGTTGCGGTTGCCGAAACCGCTGGTGTAGCGGATCGCGTCATGGACGGGCATCGCGAAGGGCAGCTGGAAGGCCGCGATGCGGTACATGTTCATCTTGTCGAGACCCGACAGGATTGCGTTGGCCCGCAGTTCCTCCGGCGACGGCGCGGCGCCCGAGGTCGAGAAGGAGATCGGGGTCAGCGGCCCGCCCTGGCCGGAATAGCCCTCGCGCACCGCACCGATCAGGTCGTCGGGCGACATGCCCGCTTCGCGGAACATCTTGTCCAGCGGTTCGACCGAAACGGTCAGCGCCTCTTCCAGCTTGGTGAAGATCGCGTCGTTGCGCATCTCCATCGCTTCCTTGGCGTCAGAGATCAGGCGGACTTCCTCACGGGCCTCGTCGGCTTCGGCAAGGACTTCGTTCCGTTCCTCGGCGGCATCCCCCAGGGCGCCGGTCAGGAATTCCAGCGTGGCGAGCGTGTCCTGCGCATGGCCCATCTCGGTCGCGACGCCGGACTGGCTGTTCAGCGCCAGCGTTACCCGCTCGGCCTCGTCCCGGGCGGCGTCGCGGTCCTTGATCGTGGAGCGCAGCGTGTCCTGGATCGCCTCGATCCCGGTTTCCAGCTCGCGGCGCCGGTCCTCCGAGGCGAGAAGCCGCTCCTGCATCTCGGACACCTGGGTCAGCGCGATGTTGAAGCGTTCCTGCGCGCGGGCGGCTTCATCGGCCCGAAGGTCGCGGTCCGAGGACAAAGCGTTCAGCCGTTCCTCGTACAGCGCCTGCTGGCGGGCCGACTGTTCGCGGGCCGATCCGGCGCCGATACTGTCCATCATGATCAAGGCGGTGGCGACGATGGTCCAGGCCAAAGCCAGCGTCCCGCCGACAAGCGCGATGATCTGGGTGGCGGGCCTGAGGCGGATGAACCGGGTCTCGGTGTCGGATTTCAGGAACAGGCGCTGTTCGGGGAAGTGCCGTTCCAGGCTTTGATGAAACCGATAGGCGAGGCGATTCAGCACGTTGGGGTCATCCGTTCATAGCCTTGGCAGTGGCTTTGCAGCAGTGCCCCAAGGCCTCTGGCCCCGGGTTCGGACCTGATTATCCACCCTGTTTCAGGGTCGCAACAATTTTGACCACATGGAGGGTTTTTCCGCGCGGGACATGGATTTGATCGGCAATAAACCGCCGATCAGGCGTCTTGCGCCAGTGGCCAGTAGAAATCGGGCGGAAGGCCTGCGTCGGCCCGCTTTTCCTCGTTGAAGGGTGGTTTCAGGCTGCCGTGGAAATAGCGGCGGACAAGGGCGTGGAAGACCTCCTTCGGGTCGGTGCCGTCGCGCCCGCAAAGCCAATTGAACCATTTCGAGCCATAGGCGACGTGGGAAACCTCCTCGGCATAGATCACCTCCAGCGCCGCAAGCGCCTGGGTCTCGCCATGCTTGCGGAAGAGGTCGATCATGCCGGGCGTCACGTCAAGGCCGCGCGCCTCCAGCACCATCGGCACCACGGCAAGGCGTCCGTGCAGGTCGTGGGCGGTGTCCTCCGCCGCGCGCCACATCCCGGCATGGGCGGGCAGGGCGCCGTAGTGGCTGCCCATCGCTTCCAGGCAATCGCAGATCAGGTTGAAATGCTTGGCTTCCTCGTCGGCGGCCTTGACCCAGTCGTCGTAGAAGCCCAGGGGCATCGGCTGGTCGGCGAAGCGGGCGATGATGTCCCAGTGCAGGTCGACGGCGTTGAGTTCGATATGCGCGACGGCGTGGAGAAGCGCGATCCGCCCCTCGGGCGAGCCGGGGCGGCGGCGGGGCACGTCCTTCGGCGACAGAAGCTCGGGTTTCACCGGGCGGGCGGGTTGCGGGGGCGGCGCGGCTTGTCCGACGGGCAGGGGCGTCCCGGCCTCGCGCGCGGCGAACCAGCGGACGGCATGGGCGCGCCCCAGCGCGGTCTTGGCGCGACCGTCGGCAGTGGTCAGCACTTCCACCGCCATTTCCGCCAGGCTTTGCGTCATCCGTCCTGTCCCCCAAAAGTCTTCGAAGACTTTTGCAAATTCCTTCGAAGGAATTTGGCCCACATGTCACAAGGCTTTCACTGCCGCCAGCACCTCGTCGGCATGGCCCTTCACCCGGTCCACCTTCCAGCGCTTCAGCACCCTGCCGTCGCCCCCGATCAGCAGCGTCGCGCGCAGCACACCCTGCACCAGCTTGCCGAAGAACAGCTTCTCGCCGAAAAGGCCCCAGTCCTGCATCAGATGCCCGCCGTGATCGGACAGCAGCGGCACCGCCAAGCCCTGTTTCGCTGCAAAGCGGTCGTGCGACTTGACCGGGTCCTTCGACAGGCCCAGCACCGCGACCCCCAGCGCCTCGAACTCTGGCAGAAGCGCGTCGAAATCCTTGACCGCCGTGGTGCAGGTCGGGCTGCCGTCCTGGCCATAGGCGAACAGGACGACCGGCTTCGGCCGCAGCGCCGACAGCGTCACAGTGCCGCCACCATCGCGGGGCAGGGTGAAATCGGGGGCGATCTGGCCTTCGGAAATCATGGGCGGCTCCTTGCCTTGCGACGCATTGTGACTATGCATCTGGTTGCCTTCGCGCAAAGATAAAGGCAGGGACAGCGCGCGTCACCCCGGGTTGGGGCGACATTTGCAGCGGGGCGTCAGGCTTAGATGAACGACCAGTCGGCGGGCATGGAAGACGGGCATATCCCCGTTGCCGCGCCGGGGCGTCCCGAGCCGCTGATCCTGACCGACGCGATCCCGTCCACACCCTCGCGGGCCGAGTTGCGCCGGGCGCGCCGGGGCCGGGGGCGCATCAGCCTGACCGTGGTCCTGACCCTGGTTCTGCTGGCCCTCGGCTTCGGCTACCTGACGCTCGCCTATACCGGCAAGACCCTGCGCCTGCCGACCTGGACCGTGGCCGAGGTCGAGGCGCGGGTGAACGCGGGCCTTGAGGGCACGCGCTTGCCGAAGGGAACGGCGGTCTCGCTGGGCGGGGTGGAACTGGCGGTCGACACCGACTTCGTCCCCCGCTTCCGCATCGAGGACATCCGCCTGATCGCGGGCAATGGCCGGTCGCTTCTGGCCCTGCCCGAGGCGCGGGTGGCCTTCGACCCCAGGGCGCTGCTCTCGGGCAAGGTCCGCCCCTCTGAAATCCGCCTGTCGGGCGCGCGGCTGGCGATCCGGCGTGACGTGACGGGCCGGATCGACCTGGAGTTCGACGGGCGCGGCGCGGGGCCGAAAAGCTTTTCCGAAGTGCTGACCGCCGTCGAGGCCCTGTTTGCCAGTCCCGCGCTCGCCTCGCTGTCCCGGATCGAGGCCGAGGGACTGACGCTGGTCATGACCGACGACCGCGCCGGGCGGACCTGGCAGGTGGGTGACGGCAGGCTGGCCATCGAGAACGGCGCGACGGCGATTTCCGCCGAACTCGGACTGACGCTGCTGGACGGGGCGGAACCGGCGCAGGCCGTGCTGACCGTGGTGTCCGACAAGGGCGCGCAGACGGCGCATCTCAGCGCCAAGGTCGACAACATCGCCGCCACCGACCTTGCCGCCATGGCCCCGCCCCTGGCTTTCCTCGGCTTCGTCGACGCCCCGATCTCCGGCGCGCTGGAGGCCCGTCTGGGTGAGGACGGCACCTTCGCGGGGCTGACCGGCAGGCTCAGCCTGGGCGCGGGCAGCCTGGCACCGGGCAAGGGCGCCCGGCCCATCGGCTTTGACCGCGCCGCGATGTCGCTGGCCTACGACCCCGTGACCGCCCGGATCGAGCTTGCCGATCTTTCGGTCGAAAGCGCCTCGCTGCGGCTGAAGGCCAGGGGTCATGGCGACCTGCTTGGCACAGATGGCGGCGCACTGCCGCCCGGGGCCTTGCCCGCCAGCATCCTGGCGCAGATCGCCTTCCAGGAGGTGATGGTCGACCCCGAGGGGCTGTTCGAGGAACCGATCCGCTTCGGGACCGGCGCGCTTGACCTGCGGCTGCGGCTGACACCTTTCCGGCTGGACATCGGCCAGCTTGCCCTCACCGAAGGCGACGAGCGCCTGCTCCTCTCTGGCCAGGTCGGGGCCGAGGCGGCGGGCTGGGGCGGGGCGCTGGACGTGCGGCTGAACCAGATCGACGCCGAGCGGCTGCTGAAGGTCTGGCCCGTCGCTGCCGTGCCGAAAACCCGGGTCTGGTTTGCCGACAACGTGGGCCAGGGCAGGCTGTCGGACGTGCAGGCCGCGCTGCGGCTGGAACCGGGTGGCCAGCCCCTGTTCAACCTGTCCTACGAATTCGCCGATACCGAGGTCCGCTTCGTCCGCACCCTGCCGCCGATCCTGAACGGGCGGGGCCATGCCACGCTGGACAACAAGACCTACACCGTCGCGCTCGACCAGGGCCATGTCATCGCGCCCGAAGGCGGGCGGATCGAGGCCGACGGCACCGTGTTCCAGATCCTCGACATCACCCAGCGGCCCGCGACCGCCAAGGTCGACCTCGTCACCTCGGCCAGCCTGACCGCCACGCTTTCGCTTCTCGACCAGCCGCCGTTCAGCTTCTTCTCCAAGGCCGGGCAACCCTACAACCTTGGCGACGGGCGGGCCGACCTGACCGCGACGATCCTGATGCCGATGAAGCCGAAGATCCCCTTCGAGGAGTTGAGCTTCACTGTCGCGGGCACCATCCGCGACTTCACCTCGCCCGCGCTGGTGCCGGGCCGCATCCTGACCGCGCCCGAGGTCAAGGTCGCGGTCGATACCGACGGCTTGCAGCTCTCCGGCAAGGGGATGCTGGACAAGATGCCGATCGACCTGACCTACCTGCAAGGCTTCGGCCCGGAACAGAAGGGCCGCGCGCGGGTCAACGGCACGGTGATGCTGTCGGATGCGGTGCTGCGCGACTTCGGGGTGGCCTTGCCCGCGGGCTCGGTCAAGGGCGAAGGCCCGGCGGCCATCGACGTGGCGCTGGTCAAGGATGAACCCCCGCAGCTGACGCTGACCTCGACGCTGAAGGGCCTGACCCTGCGGCTCGATGCGCTGGGATGGTCGAAGGCGGCGAAGACCAAGGGCTCGCTCGACATCGAGGCCCGGCTCTCCTCGCGCCAGCCGGTGGTGGAGCGGCTGGAGCTGAAGGCGCCGGGGCTGGAGGCGCATGGCAAGATCACCACGCGCGACGGCGGCGGGCTCGATGCCGCCGTCTTCGACCGGGTCGTCGCGGGCGACTGGCTGGATGCGCCTGTCACGCTGACCGGGACCGGCAAGGGCGGGATGGATGTGGCGCTGACCGGCGGCACGCTCGACATGCGCAAGATGCCCGACACCAAGGGCGGGCCGGGCGGCGGCGGGCCGATCTCGGTCCGGCTCGACGCGCTGCGCATCTCGGACGGCATCCGGTTGACCGATTTCCGCGGCGAGTTCGGCAGCCGGGGCGGGTTCAACGGCCGTTTCGCCGCCGGGGTCAACGGCAAGGCGGAAATCGCGGGCACCGTCGCGCCCGCCGATGGCGGCAGCGCGGTCCGCATCACCTCGGAAAACGCGGGCGCGGTGATGGCGGCGGCAGGCATCTTCGACAAGGGCCGTGGCGGCAACCTCGACATGACGCTGTTCCCGCGCGGGCCAGAGGGCGAATACAACGGCACCGCCACCTTCACCCGGCTGCGCGTGCAAGGCGCGCCGGCCCTGGCCGAGCTTCTGTCGGCGGTCTCGGTCGTGGGCCTGCTGGAGCAGTTGAACGGCGAGGGGCTGGCCTTCAACAACGGCGAGGTCAAGTTCATCCTGACCCCGAAGGCGGTGGAGATTTCCCAGGGCTCGGCCGTCGGCGCCTCGCTTGGCATTTCCTTCGCCGGGCTCTACGTCAACGGCTCGGGCCGGATCGACCTGCAGGGGGTGATTTCGCCGATCTATCTGTTGAACGGGGTGGGACAGATCCTGACACGCAAGGGCGAAGGCTTGTTCGGCTTCAACTACCGGCTGACCGGAACGGCGGATGAACCGAATGTCTCGGTCAACCCGCTGTCGGTGCTGACGCCCGGCATGTTCCGCGAGATTTTCCGCCAGCGCCCGCCGAACCTGAAGGATGCCGAGGGGGGCGGCGGATGAAGCTGTCCGATTTCGATTTCGACCTGCCCGAGGCTCTGATCGCCACCCGCCCGGCCAAGCCCCGCACGTCGGCGCGGCTGCTGCTGGCCGAGGGCGACCGGATCGACGACCGACGCGTGAGCGACCTGCTGGACATCCTGCGGCCCGGCGACCGGCTGGTGTTGAACAACACCAGGGTCCTTCCCGCGCGGCTGTTCGGCACCCGCCAGCGCGGCGAGGCGGTGGCGAAGGTGGAAATCACCCTGCTCGAACCTCGTCCGACCGGCTGGCGCGCACTGGCCAAACCCCTGCGCAAGGTGCAGGTGGCCGAGGTGATCCGGTTCTCCGACCGGCTGTCCGCCACCGTGGCCGGGAAGTCGGAAACCGACCTGACGCTCGCCTTCGACCTCACCGGCGCCGATTTCGACGCCGCCCTGGCGGAGGCCGGGGTGATGCCCTTGCCGCCCTATATCGCCGCCAAGCGCGCAGCCGACGATCAGGACCGCACCGACTACCAGACCGTCTTCGCCCGCCACTCCGGCGCCGTTGCCGCTCCGACCGCCAGCCTGCATTTCGACGAAGATCTGCTGAAGGCGCTCGCCGCCACGGGGGTGGAGTTCACCGAAGTCACCCTTCACGTCGGCGCGGGCACGTTCCTGCCGGTCAAGGTCGAGGACGTGACCACCCACAGGATGCACGCCGAATGGGGCCGGGTCACGGCGGCGGCGGCCGATGAGATCAACGCGACGAAGCGGGCAGGGGGCCGGGTGATCCCGGTCGGCACCACCGCGCTGCGGCTGATCGAAAGCGCTGCGGACGTGGGCGGCACCCTGCATCCCTGGGAAGGCGAGACGGCGATCTTCATCTACCCCGGCTACCGCTTCCGCGTGACCGACGCGCTGATGACCAACTTCCACCTGCCGAAGTCGACACTGGTCATGCTGGTGGCGGCGCTGATGGGCGAAGACCGCATCCGCCGCATCTACGCCCATGCCATCGCAACCGGCTACCGCTTCTTCTCCTACGGCGACAGCTCGCTCCTGATCCCGGAACGGCCGACATGAGCTGGTTCGCGCTCAAGGCCATCCTCTCCGGCATCCTGATCGCCGCCATATCCGAGATCGCCCGCCGCAGCCCCGGCGTTGCGGCCTTGGTGGCGTCCTTGCCGCTGGTGTCGATCCTGGGCGTGATCTGGCTCTGGCGCGATACCGGCGACGGGCCCCGCATCGCCAGCCACCTTGAGGCGACCTTCTGGTACGTCCTGCCCTCCTTGCCGATGTTCCTGCTCGTCCCCTGGCTTCTCCGCCACGGCACCGGGTTCTGGCCCTCGCTCGGGCTGGGCTGCCTTCTGACGATTGCGCTATACTTCCTCCTGCTCTGGCTCGCCCCGCGCCTGAACCTGCCCCTCTGACGAAAGACCCCCGATGCTGCGCGTTCTCTTCCATTCCTGGCCGCTTCTCACCGGAGTCATGCTGCTGATGGTCGGCAACGGCGTGCAGGGCTCGCTCCTTGGCATCCGCGGCACGCTGGAGGAGTTCAACACCCTGCAGCTTTCGGTCGTGATGTCGGCCTATTTCCTGGGCTTCCTCATCGGCTCGCGCCTTGCCCCCGACATGATCCGCCGCGTCGGCCATGTCCGCGTCTTCGCCGCCCTCGCCTCGCTGATCTCGGCCGTGCTGGTGCTGTACCCGATGCTGGTCGACTGGCAGGTCTGGGCGCTGATGCGGGTGATCATCGGCTTCGGCTTTGCCGGGATCTACATCACCTCGGAAAGCTGGCTGAACAACACCGCCACCAATGAAACCCGGGGCCAGGCGCTCTCGCTCTACATGATCGTGCAGATGCTGGGAGTCGTCGCCAGCCAGGCCCTGCTCGCCACCGGAGACCCCTTCGGCTACGACATGTTCCTGATCCCCTCGGTCCTCGTCTCGCTCTCCTTCCTGCCGCTTCTCCTTGCCGACACCCCCGCGCCCACCTTCGATTCCACCACCCGCCTCGGCTTCCGCGAACTGTTCGACATCTCGCCCCTCGGCTGCGTCGGCATGCTGATCTCCGGTGGAGTCTTCTCGGCGATGTTCGGCATGGCCTCGGTCTGGGGCACGCTCAGCTATCTGTCGGTCACGCAGATCGCGCTTTTCACCTCGGCGCTCTATGTCGGCGGGCTTTTGCTGCAATACCCGGTCGGCTACCTCTCCGACCGGATGGACCGGCGCAAGATCATGCTCTGGCTCTCGGTGATTGCCGCGCTGGTGCTGGCGATGGCGACGATCTTCGCCCTGCCGTTCTGGGCGCTGCTGATCGTGGCCGCAGCCTTGGGCGGGATCACCTATCCGATGTATTCGCTCTTGATCGCCTATACCAACGACTTCCTGTCCAAGGACCAGATGGCCGCAGCCTCGGCCGGGCTGATCTTCCTGAACGGCTTCGGCGCGATCTTCGGCCCCCTGGTCACGGGCTGGCTGATGGGCGTCGTCGGCACCAGGGGCTTCTTCCTCTTCATGTTCGTCCTCTACGCCGCGATGGTCGGCTACACCCTTTGGCGGATGGGCCAGCGCGCCGCCCCGGCGCATACCGGCGGTTTCCGCGGCGTGGCACCCACGGCCTCGACGCTCGCCACCGTCGCCGTGCTGGAAAGCGCGCCCGACCTCGGCCCCTCGCCCGGGCTGTCGAAAGGCTAGAGGTTGCGCCTCGCCTGCTTGCCTGTCAGGCTGCCCCGAAACAGGGGAGGCGCCGATGTCGGATCCGGTCGAGGTTCTGGAATTCTGGCTGCATGAAATTGGCCCGAAGGGCTGGTATCAGGGAGGCGAGGAGATCGACAGCCTCTGCCGCGACCGTTTCGCCGAACTCTGGCAGGCCGCCCGTGACGGCGGGCTGGAGCACTGGGTGGACGGCACGGTCGGCACGCTCGCCTATCTGATCCTGACCGACCAGATCCCGCGCAACATCCATCGCGGCACCGCGCTGGCCTTCGCCACCGACCCGCTGGCCCGCGCCGCCGCCCGCAAGGCACTGGAGGCAGGCTGGGACCTGAACGCCCCGGAGCCCGAACGCCAGTTCTTCTACATGCCCTTCGAACATTCCGAAGACCCCGGGGATCAGGCGCTGGCCGTCAAGCTGCTGGGCGAGCGGCTGCCGTCCGACCCCGAGAACCTCCTGCATGCCCGCGCGCATCAGGCGCTGATCCTGCGCTACGGCCGCTTCCCGACACGCAATGCGGCCCTCGGCCGGGAGTCCACGCCCCAGGAACAGGTCTATCTCGATCAGGGTGGCTACGCCGCGCTGGTCAAGGCGATGAAGGACAGCCATGCACCCGGCGCATAGGCCTACGGCAACCCCAACGTTGCTTGGGGTTTCCAGATAGTTTAATGGCAAACTACTTTTTCTGGAGGAGGGAAAGATGGCTGCCCAAAGCTTCGACGTGATCGTGATCGGTGCCGGACCGGGGGGCTATGTCGCCGCCATCCGCGCCAGCCAGCTTGGCCTGAAGGTCGCCATCGTCGAACGCGAGCATCTTGGCGGCATCTGCCTGAACTGGGGCTGCATCCCGACCAAGGCGCTCCTCCGCTCGGCCGAGGTCTTCCACCTGATGCACCGCGCCAAGGACTTCGGGCTGAAGGCGGACGGCATCGGTTATGACCTGCCCGCCGTGGTGGCGCGGTCGCGGGGCGTCGCCAAGCAGCTGTCGGGCGGCATCGGCCATCTGATGAAGAAGAACAAGGTCACGGTCTTCATGGGCGCGGCGACGCTGCCGAAACAGGGCATGGTCTCGGTCAAGACCGACAAGGGCACCGAGGAGCTGACCGCCAAGTCGATCATCCTCGCGACCGGCGCGCGGGCCCGCGAATTGCCGGGGCTGGAGGCGGACGGCGATCTGGTCTGGTCCTACAAGCACGCGCTGGTGGCGACCCGGATGCCGAAGAAGCTTCTCGTCATCGGCTCCGGCGCCATCGGCATTGAGTTTGCTTCCTTCTTCAACACGCTCGGCGCCGAGACCACGGTGGTCGAGGTGATGGACCGCATCCTGCCGGTCGAAGACGCCGAAATCTCTGCCTTTGCGAAAAAGGCTTTCATCAAGCAGGGGATGAAGATCCTGGAGAAGGCCGCGGTCAAGAAGCTGGACCGCAAGCCGGGGCAGGGCGTCACCGCGCATATCGAGCAGGACGGCAAGACCACCACGCAGGATTTCGACACGGTGATCTCTGCCGTGGGCATCGTCGGCAACGTGGAAAATCTCGGGCTGGAAGCGCTTGGCGTGAAGATCGACCGCACCCATGTGGTGACCGACGAATTCTGCCGCACCGGGGTCGAGGGCCTTTATGCCATCGGCGACATCGCCGGTGCGCCCTGGCTGGCGCACAAGGCCTCTCACGAAGGGGTCATGGTCGCCGAACTGATCGCCGGGAAACACCCGCATCCGATCAAGCCGAACTCCATCGCGGGCTGCACCTATTGCCACCCGCAGGTCGCAAGCGTCGGCCTGACCGAACAGAAGGCCAAGGACGCGGGCTATCAGGTCAAGGTCGGCCGCTTCCCCTTCATCGGCAACGGCAAGGCCATCGCGCTCGGCGAACCCGAGGGCATGGTGAAAACCGTTTTCGACGCGAAGACGGGAGAGCTTCTGGGCGCCCACATGATCGGCGCGGAAGTGACCGAACTGATCCAGGGCTATGTCGTCGGCCGCACGCTGGAAACCACGGAAGAGGACCTGATGAACACGGTCTTCCCGCACCCGACGCTCTCCGAGATGATGCACGAAGCCGTGCTCGACGCCTACGGACGCGCGCTCCACATCTGATGCGGTCCTTGAACCGGATCGTGATGCAGAAGCACAGCCGGGACTGGATCGCCAGTCTCGGCCCGGACCGGCTGGACGTGGCCGAGATTTCCGGCAAATGGGGCGCGGAGATGGGGTTCCGCCGCCATTGCAGCTTTCACTACCCGCAGCACGATCCCTGCACCGGCCCCTTCCGCGACGAGGCCGGCAAGGTGCTGAAGTTCGACCTGATCTTGGCCAACCAGGTCTGGGAACATATCGACCGCCCCCACGCTGCCACCCGCAACGTCTGGCGCATGCTGCGGCCCGGCGGCTGGTTCTGGATCGCGGTGCCGTTCTTCATCCCCTATCACGCCGTCCCGGTGGATTGTTCCCGCTGGTCGGCGCGGGGGCTGGCGAACCTGCTGGTCGAAGCCGGGTTCGACGAGGGCAGGGTGCAGGCGCACCAATGGGGCAACCGTCACGCCGCCGCCCGCAATCTGGAAACCCCCTGGCCGCCGGAGTATCGCGCGGGCGACGACCTGACCAACGACCCGGACTTTCCGGTGGTCGCCTGGGCGATGGCGCAGAAGGGCTGAGGCGTGCTACTCGCCGGGCGGAAGCGCCAGTTGGCTGGCGGTCCGACGTGCGTCCAGCCTGCGAGCGATCTTTTTCGCGACACCTCGCAACAGTCGCACCCATTGCTGGAATGGATAGATCCAGATCAGGATCGGGTTCTTGTCGCTGAGACCCGAGGCGCGAGCCCCCATCGGCGCACGGCAGGGACCCGGATCGTAGTAGGTGCCGAACACCACGTCAAAAAGTGGCACCATGGTGGCCAGGTTCTTGCCCTGGGCTTCGGGCACATCCGCATGGTGCCAGCGGTGGAAGGCAGGAGAGGCGATCAGGTACTTGAAGCGGCCATGCGTCCAGTCAAGATCGAGGTGGACGTAGAAGTTATGTATCAGCCGCAAGAGGGCCAGGATCGGGATAAGTTGCGGCAGCTGCATCCAGGTCAGCAGGAAAAGATAGGTGATCTGCATCGCCGTGGTTTCCAGGAAGTGAACCCGGAATGTGGTGAAGCCGTTCACATGCGTGTCGGTGTGGTGCGCCGCATGGGCAGGCCAGCCCCAGCGGGTATGCATCGTGCGATGCAGGAAGTAGTCGCAGAAATCGCGTCCCAGGATCACGAGAAGGAAGCCGATCCAGACCGCAGAGCCGGACCAGAAATTGGCCGGAAGCGTCGGGATATTCAGCGACTGGTAGGTCCGCTGGGCAATCCCATTGATCTCGGCGTGGAAAAACAGGCTTGCCACCATGTTCATGACATGCACGATGAATGTCGCGGCGGTGTTCTGGATCGCATTGCGACCGAGTTCGTCCTTCTTCTGGAAGACGACGTAAAGGACCACCGAGAAGACTGCGCAAATCAGGTAGAACGCTGGCTCGCGCAGCGTGCGAATGAAGTCGTTGAGTGTGTCGAAGAACTCCATCAACCGCAATTCCTGTATGGACGGTCGCTCTGCGCGACCCGCTCCGTAGCTGCCATGTCACGGAACGAATTGACGACCAATGTGGCACGAGTTTGACGAATTGTTGTGCCTGCGGCGATGATCAACGAACGTGACAGATCCGGTTGAAACGTACTGGAATCGGCTTGAACCGAGGGACACCAACGGTCCAAGCGCCAGCAAGCAAACCCCGGTGCATGAAATCACGCACCCTACCAGCCGTATCGCCACAGCCGGATACTGCCAATCCTCCGGCTTCGAGCCGGGCACGGAAGGCCTTGATGACTGGGCCATGGCGGGAGGCGCTGAAGCCCGCGAGGGAGGCCGGAGTCACTGGCATGGGGGCAAGCCCTGCAAGGCTCGCGATCTTGAGGTTGCCGCGCTGTCGCGGTTCGGGCTGGCCGGTGATCGGGACGTCGGCATGCGTCGGGCCGATCCCGGGAACCGAACGCAGGCGGCGCGCCTCGTCAGCGAGCCTGTCGCTGGTGTCAATCACGGCACGGTCTTCAGATGGGCCTGGAGGACGTCGAGAGGTTCGCGATCTCGCGGGCGAGCCAGGAATCGCGCGCGGGACCGGAAAGCCGGGCACGATCCGGGTCTTTCGGCGGGGCGGATACACGCTCCGGCGTCCGGTCCATCGGGCCAGCATCTCAGCGTCAACGCGGTCGGTCCTGGCCGGATTTCCGTTCTTCGGCCCGCTCGAACCAGTAGCGCGGGTTGACGCGGGCGCAGCCAGCCCCGGCGTGGGCCAGTGCTGCGGTCAGCGGTCCCCGAGGCCTCTACTACCACCAGAAGCATCGCAGACCCAAAGACACAAGGGTGGCTGCCAATCCACCGTCCCCCAGCGAAGTAGGGCAAAGCCACCGACGAGCGACTGCCGGAAGTTAAGATTTCCTGAACGTCCGCGCGCAAGCCTTTGAAAACAAAAGACGCGATTTCCTGTCCACCGTGGACACGCCTCTGGCATCCCGCTCCCGGTCCCGCTACCAATGAGCCCATGCGCCCGCTGCCCCCCATGCTCCTCGTCCTCCTCCTCTGGGCCGCCGGTCTCGGCGCCGCCGCCCAGTTCGGCAAGATCTCGATCCTCTACGATAGCCTGCGGGCGACCTACGGCGGCAGCGGAGAGGTCGCTCTCGGCCTCGTCGTCTCCATCGTCGGCATGGTCGGCCTGATCTTCGGCACCACCGCCGGACTGCTGGTCGCCCGCATCGGCCCCCGCCGCGCCATCGTCGCGGCCCTGACGGCCGGGGCCGCGATGTCGGCCCTGCAAAGCCTGATGCCCGCCTACCCCCTGATGCTCGCCACCCGCCTCGTGGAAGGCGCGAGCCACCTCGCCATCGTCGTCGTCGGCCCCACGATGATCGCCGCCCTCGCCCCCGAACACCGCCGCCCCCTCGCCATGACCCTCTGGTCCAGCTTCTTCGGCGTGACCTACACGATCCTCGCGCTCCTCGGCCCCCACCTCACGCCCACCAGCCTCTTCCTCGGCCACGCCGCCTACATGGCCGCTCTCGCCGCGATCCTCGCCCTGACCCTGCCGCCCGATCCGCGCCACAGCCACCCTCCGCTCGGCAACCTCCTCGCCCAGCACGCCGAGATCTACCTCTCCCCCCGCCTCGCCGCCCCGGCGATGGGATTCTGCTGCTACACATTCCTCTACGTCGCCATCCTGACCCTGCTGCCGCCGGAAACCCCCACTACCCACCGCGCGCTGATCGCCGCCGGGATGCCGCTCGTCTCCATCGCCGTGTCGCTGACGCTGGGGGTGAGGTTGTTGGCCCGGATGTCCGCCGTCCGCCTCGTCCAGCTTGGCTACACTGCCGCGATCCCCGGCTTCCTGCTCTTGTGGCTTTTCTGGGGGCAGGGGGCCGGGATGGTGGCCGGAGGCTTCCTCCTCTCCGCCGCCCTCGGCATCGTCCAGGGCGCCAGCTTCGCCTCGATCCCCGAGCTGAATGCAACCCCCGACGACCGCGCCGGCGCAGCCGGGGCGGTGGCCCAACTGGGGAACCTGGGCACCACCACCGGCACGCCGGTCCTGGCGGCCTTGCTGGCCAGTGCCGGACCTGCGGGACTTGCCTCTGCCGCCGTCACCCTCTGCCTCGCGGGGATTGCCATCCACGCCCTGCAGAAGGCCCGGCGGCAGCGGCTGGTCTGAGCTACAGCGCCACCACCGCGCCGCCGCCCGCCGCCCAGTCGCGCAGGCCCCCAAGGTTGACGACCGGGCCGTAGCCCATCCGGGTCAGCGCCTCCGCCGCCATCCCCGACCGCCCGCCCGAGGCGCAGTAGACCGCCACCGGCAGGCCCTGCGGCAATTCGCAGCCCGGCTGGCGCGGATCGCATTTCAGCGGCACCAGCGACAGCGGGATCAGCCGCGCCCCCTGCGCCACGCCCGACGCCCTGGCCTCGGCCAGTTCGCGGACGTCGATCAGCAGCATTCTGCCCTGAGCCACCTGTTCGGCGATCTCGGTCATGCTGGGCTTGGGGGTGGGACGAAGGAAGGAAAACATGGCACACCTCGGTTTGTCAAAATAGCTATATAGCTTTGAAGGTGATAAAGTAAAGCCCGCAGATTTGCCGATGATCGTTCATGATCCGTTCACATTTTCCGGTTGGAGACTCGGCAGAATTGACCTATCTCTGCGGTTGCTGCTCCGAGGACAGGTCATGGCCGAACAGAAGTTCATCGAAGTGCGCGGCGCGCGCGAGCATAACCTCAAGGGCGTCGACGTGGCGGTCCCGCGGGATCAGCTGGTGGTGATCACCGGCCTTAGCGGCTCCGGCAAGTCCTCGCTCGCCTTCGATACGATCTATGCCGAGGGGCAGCGGCGCTATGTGGAATCGCTGAGCGCCTATGCCCGGCAGTTCCTCGACATGATGGGCAAGCCGGATGTCGACCATATCTCCGGCCTCTCGCCCGCGATCAGCATCGAGCAGAAGACCACCTCGAAGAACCCCCGCTCGACCGTTGGCACGGTGACGGAGATCTACGACTACCTCCGTCTGCTCTTCGCCCGCGTCGGTACGCCCTACAGCCCCGCGACCGGCCTGCCGATCACCGCGATGCAGGTGCAGGACATGGTGGATGCGGTCATGGCGATGGCGGAGGGGACGCGGGCCTATCTGCTGGCGCCCATCGTCCGCGACCGCAAGGGCGAGTACAGGAAGGAATTCCTGGAGCTGCGCAAGCAGGGCTTCCAGCGGGTGAAGGTCAACGGCGCCTTCTACGAGCTGGAGGAACCGCCGACACTGGACAAGAAGTTCCGCCACAACATCGACGTGGTGGTGGACCGGATCGTGGTGCGGGAAGGGATCGAGACCCGGCTCGCCGACAGTTTCCGCACCGCGCTGAACCTCGCTGACGGGATCGCCGTCATCGAGCTGGCCGATGCCAAGGAAGGCGAGGAGCCGCAGCGCATCACCTATTCCGAGAAATTCGCCTGCCCGGTTTCCGGCTTCACCATCGCCGAGATCGAGCCGCGGCTCTTCAGCTTCAACGCCCCGTTCGGCGCCTGCCCGGTCTGCGACGGGCTGGGGGTTGAGCTGTTCTTCGACGAACGGCTGGTGGTGCCGTACCAGAACCTGACGCTGCTGCAAGGCGCCATCGCGCCCTGGGCCAAGTCGAAGTCGCCCTACCTGACGCAGACGATGGAGGCCCTGTCCAAGCACTACGGCTTCAACCTGAAGGCCAGATGGAAGGACCTGCCCGAGGCGGTGCAGGAGTTGTTCCTGCGTGGTTCGCAGGGCGAGGAGATCGAGTTCCGCTATGACGAGGGCGGGCGGGTCTATCAGGTGAAGCGGGTCTATGAGGGGATCATCCCCAACATGGAACGCCGCTATCGCGAGACCGACAGCGCCTGGTCGCGTGAGGAGATGGAGCGCTACCAGTCCAACCGCGCCTGCGGGGCCTGCGGCGGGTTCCGGCTGAAGCCCGAGGCGCTGGCGGTGAAGATCGCCGGGTTGCACATCGGGCAGGTGGTGCAGATGGCGATCACCGAGGCGTTCGCCTGGGTGGAGGGTGTGGCGGCGACGCTGACGAAACAGCAGAACGAGATCGCCCGGGCGATCCTGAAGGAAATCCGCGAACGCCTTGGGTTCCTTGTGAATGTCGGCCTGAACTACCTGACGATGAGCCGGGCGGCGGGGACGCTGTCCGGTGGGGAATCGCAGCGGATCAGGCTTGCGTCGCAGATCGGGAGTGGCCTGACGGGGGTGCTTTATGTGCTGGATGAGCCGTCCATCGGCCTGCACCAGCGCGACAATGACCGCCTGCTCACCACGCTGAAGAACCTGCGCGATGCGGGGAATACGGTGCTGGTGGTGGAGCATGACGAGGACGCGATCCGCGAGGCGGATTACGTTTTCGACATGGGGCCGGGGGCGGGGGTGCATGGCGGGATGGTGGTCAGCCACGGCACACCTGCCGAAGTGGCGGCGGACCCGGCGAGCCTGACGGGGCAGTATCTTTCGGGCACGCGGGAGATCGCGGTGCCGAAGGTGCGGCGCAAGGGGAACGGCAAGAAGTTGGTCGTGGTGGGTGCGACGGGGAATAACCTGAAATCGGTGACGGCGGAGTTCCCGCTGGGCAAGTTCGTCTGCGTGACCGGGGTGTCGGGGGGCGGCAAGTCATCCCTGACCATCGAGACGCTGTACAAGACCGCCGCCATGCGGCTGAACGGCGCGCATGAGACGCCTGCGCCCTGTGAGACGATCAGGGGGTTCGAGCATCTGGACAAGGTGATCGACATCGACCAGCGCCCCATCGGGCGGACGCCACGTTCAAATCCAGCGACCTATACCGGGGCCTTCACCCCGATCCGCGACTGGTTCGCCGGGCTGCCGGAATCGAAGGCGCGGGGCTACGGGCCAGGGCGGTTCAGCTTCAACGTCAAGGGCGGGCGCTGCGAGGCTTGCCAGGGCGACGGTGTGCTGAAGATCGAGATGAACTTCCTGCCCGATGTCTATGTCACCTGCGAGACCTGCAAGGGCCACCGCTACAACCGCGAGACGCTGGAAATCAAGTTCAAGAACAAGAGCATAGCCGAGGTTCTTGAGATGACCTGCGAAGATGCGCGCGAGTTCTTCCAGGCGGTCCCGGCGATCCGCGAGAAGATGGACGCGCTGGTCGAGGTGGGCCTCGGCTACATCAAGGTCGGCCAGCAGGCAACCACGCTCTCCGGCGGCGAGGCGCAAAGGGTGAAGTTGTCGAAGGAGTTGTCGCGCCGGGCGACCGGGCGGACGCTCTATATCCTGGATGAGCCGACCACGGGCCTGCACTTCGAGGATGTGCGGAAACTCCTGGAAGTGCTTCATTCGCTTGTGGAACAGGGCAATACGGTCGTGGTGATCGAACACAATCTCGACGTGGTGAAGACCGCCGACTGGGTCATCGACATCGGCCCCGAGGGCGGGGATGGCGGTGGCGAGATCGTCGCGACCGGCACACCCGAGGATGTGGTCAAGGTAGAGGCCAGCCACACCGGGCATTATCTGAAGGACCTGCTCAAATCCCGCAAGATCGCGGCGGAGTAAGGTGGGCCGTTCGCCCGCCCTGCGCCGCGATCAGTCCATGATGCGGTCGAGGATGCGGACCGCTTCCAGAACCACCAGCGTATCGCGCATGACGCGGAGAATCTGGTTGTCGGCGCGCAGGTAGGTGCTGCCGTCGCGATAGTCGCGCAGGGCCAGACGTTCCCATTCGTCCCGCGGGATCAGGACGTAGTCGCCGGAAATCCGGTCGCCCCGCCGCCAATGGTCATGGTCGTGGTCATGATCATCGTCGTCATGATGCCGCTTCTTCGCCTGGCCCGGGGGCACGCAGGGCACATCCTTCTTGGCCAGACCGGGCGGGCAGTGCTTGCTGTCCTTGGCTTGCGCCGGGGCGGTCAGGGCGGCAGCCAGCGTCAGAACGAAGGGAATGAGAATGCGGCGCATCGGCGGGCTCCGGGGGTCAGGGTCATGCTGCCCAATGCCGCAATCGCGGCGCAGGTTCCAAGGCGGAACGGGGTCGGAGGGGCGGTTCGGCACAATGTTGCCCATCCGGAATGAAAACTGGGCGCGAGCCAGTCTAGCTCGCGCCCCGATTGTCTTTACCAGACAGAAGCTTAGTCCAGCGCCTTGAAGTTCAGCGCCGCGCCGTCCTTGATGCCCGAGAACCAGCGTGCGGTGACGGTCTTGGTCTTGGTGTAGAAACGGAAGGCATCCGGGCCGTACTGGTTCAGGTCGCCGAAGGCCGAGCGTTTCCAGCCGCCAAAGCTGAAGTAGGACAGCGGCACCGGGATCGGGAAGTTGATCCCGACCATACCGACGTTCACCCGGGATGCAAAGTCGCGCGCGGTGTCGCCGTCGGCGGTGTAGATCGCGGTGCCGTTGCCGTATTCGTTGTCCATCACCAGCTTCAGCGCCTCGTCATAGGACTTGGTGCGGACGGTGGTCAGGACCGGGCCGAAGATCTCCTGCTTGTAGATGTCCATGTCGGCGGTGACGTTGTCGAACAGCGACGGCCCGACGAAGAAGCCGTTCTCATAGCCTTGCAGCTTGAAGCCGCGGCCATCGACCACCAGCTTCGCGCCCTGCTCGACACCGGAGTTGATCAGCCCAAGGATGCGGTCCTTCGAGGCCTGGGTGATGACGGGCCCGAAATCCACATCATTTCCAGCGGTATAGGGGCCGACCTTCAACTTCTCGATCTTCGGGATCAGCCGTTCGATCAGCGCATCGGCGGTCTTCTCACCCACCGGCACCGCGACCGAGATCGCCATGCAGCGCTCACCCGCCGCGCCATAGCCCGCGCCGACCAGCGCATCCGCCGCCTTGTCGAGGTCGGCGTCGGGCATGATGATCATGTGGTTCTTGGCGCCGCCGAAGCACTGCGCGCGCTTGCCGTTCGCCGCCGCCCGGCCGTAGATATACTGCGCGATGGGCGTGGAGCCGACGAAGCCGACGCCCTGGATCACCGGATGGTCGAGGATGCCGTCGACCACTTCCTTGTCGCCGTTCACCACCTGCAACACGCCATCCGGCAGGCCTGCCTCCTTCAGCAGTTCTGCGAGGAACAGCGAGGTCGAGGGCACGCGTTCGGAGGGTTTCAGGATCATCGCGTTGCCCGAGGAAAGCGCCGGGCCGATCTTCCACAACGGGATCATGGCGGGGAAGTTGAAGGGCGTGATGCCCGCAACGACGCCAAGCGGCTGGCGCATGGCGTAAAGGTCGATGCCGGGGCCGGCCGAATCCATCATCTCGCCCTTGAGCATGGCCGGGGCGCCCATGCAGACCTCAATCACCTCAAGGCCGCGCTGCACGTCGCCCTTGGCGTCGGGGATGGTCTTGCCGTGTTCGCGGGCGACCATTTCCGCCAGCTTGTCCATGTTCGCGTTGATCAGCGCGCCGAAGGCCATCATCACCCGCGCGCGACGCTGCGGGTTGGTGGCCTGCCAGCCGATCTGCGCCTTCGCGGCCTCCTGGATCGCGTGGTCCAGCTCGCCCGGCGTGGCCAGCGCGACCCGCGCCTGCACTTCGCCCGTGGCAGGGTTCATGACATCGGCGAAGCGGCCCGAAGTGCCCGCGACGCGCTTTCCGTTTATCCAGTGACCGATCTCTTGCATGGAATCCCTCCTGTGTCTGACAGGCTTTTACTCTTGCACAAACGCCAGACAAAGCGGCAATGTGCCAAAAGGGTTTTGCAGGAATGCAGGCCTCCTCGTGCGCTGCGCTTCTCGTCGGGGCGCACGACGAGACGCGCAGCGCACGAGGAGTTGCCGTGGACTGGGATGACTTGCGCGTGTTCCTTGCCGTGGCGCGGACGGAAAGCCTGTCGGCGGCGGGCAAGCGGCTGAAGATCGACCCGGCCACGGTGGGCCGCCGCGTGGCCCGGCTGGAGGAGGCGACAAAGGCGCGGCTTTTCAGCAAATCGCCGCAGGGTTATGCGCTGACCGAGCAAGGCGCGCGGCTGATCCCGCATGCGGAAACCGCCGAACGGGCGGCGCTGGGGGCGGAGGAAAGCCTCTCCGGTCCCGGCGGCTTGACCGGCCTGATCCGCCTTGGCGCGCCGGACGGCTGCGCGAATTACCTGCTGCCGCAGGTCCTGGCCCGCATCTGCGACGCCAACCCCGGCCTCGAAGTGCAGATCGTGGCGCTGCCCCGCGTCTTCAACCTGTCGAAGCGCGAAGCCGATATGGCCATCGCCGTCAGCCGACCGGAGGCGGGCAGGCTGACCGTGCAGAAGCTGACCGACTACCGCCTGCACCTGGCGGCGAGCCGTGACTATCTGGCGAGCGCCCCGCCGATCCAGACGCCGCAGGACCTGCAAGGCCACCGCATCGTCGGCTATATCCCCGACCTGATCTTCGACAAGGAACTCGACTACCTGGCCGAGATCGGCATCGGCCCGGCAACGCTGACTTCCAACTCGGTCTCGGTCCAGCTGAACTGGCTTCGGCACGGGGCTGGGGTGGGGGTGGTGCATGACTTCTCATTACCCGCCGCCCCGAACCTGACCCGCGTCCTGACCGACCGGATCAGCCTGACCCGCAGTTTCTGGCTGATCCGGCACGAAAGCGACACAAGGCTGGACCGGCTGAACCGCTTCGCCGACCAGCTGACCCGCGAGGCGCGGGCCGAGATGCTGCGACTGGATGCCCAGGTGGAAAACGCGCGCTTGACAGAATCCCCTTTCCGGCCCGACGCTTGACCTCCGGTCAGAGGGAGGGGCCGCCTTATGCTCGTACAGCAGATCCTCGCATCCAAGGGTGACAGCGGCGTAATCACCGTGGCGCCTGGAACCACTGTCCAGGAAGTCGCGGCACTTCTGTCGTCAAAGCGGATCGGGGCGGTGATCGTCTCGGCGGACGGCAAGGCGGCCAAGGGCATCGTGTCCGAACGCGACATCGTGCGTGAACTGGGCAAGCGCGGCGCCGCCTGCCTGGGCGACAAGGTCGAAAGCCTGATGACGGCGAAGATCGTCTCCTGCACCCGCGCGGAAGGCACCGATGCGGTGCTGGGCCGGATGACCGACGGCCGTTTCCGCCACATGCCGGTGATCGAGGACGGCAAGATGGTCGGCCTGATTTCCATCGGCGACGTGGTGAAGGCGCGGCTGATGGAACTGGCGGCCGAGAAGGATGCGCTGGAAGGCATGATCAAGGGCTTCTGAGCTGCCAGAAAGCTCTTGCGCCTGCGCGCGCAATATTGTTGCGTGCGCGGGGCTGGCGGCTGCGGAGGACATCATGCGCATCGGGCTTTATCCGGGGACCTTCGACCCGATCACCCTTGGCCATACCGACATCATCCAGCGCGCGATGGCGCTCGTCGACCGGCTGGTGATCGGCGTGGCGATCAACCGTGACAAGGGGCCGCTTTTCTCCCTGGAGGAGCGCGTGGCGATGGTCGAGGCGGAGTGCGCCGCGATCACCGCCAAGACCGGGGGCGAGATCGTCGTCCACCCGTTCGAGAACCTGCTGATCGACTGCGCCCGCGACGTGGGCGCAGAGATCATCATCCGCGGCCTGCGGGCGGTGGCGGATTTCGAATATGAATTCCAGATGGTCGGCATGAACCGGGCGCTGGATTCCAGCATCGAGACGGTGTTCCTGATGGCCGATGCCCGGCGGCAGGCCATCGCGTCGAAGCTGGTGAAGGAAATCGCCCGGCTGGGGGGCGACGTGTCAAAGTTCGTCCCGGCCCCGGTGGTCGGCGCGCTGGCCGGCAAATACGCCTGACATGCAAAAGGGGCCCGAAGGCCCCTGCATCAGTCCCGGCGCGGGGTGTTGCGCTCAGGCCGCCTTGCCGTAGACGGATTCGCGAGCAAGGCGCTCGGCGTCGCCCGGGTAGATCCCGAGGTCCAGCGCGATGTCGGCGGGCAGGTTGGCAATCTCGTTGCGGGTCTGGCGGTACAGCGCGTAGTTCACCGCAGCGGTCTTCAGCATTTCGAACACATTGATCATCTTCATCGTCCTTCTTCATCGGCGAGCGGTCTGCTTTTCCTTCTCGCATGGCCGGAAGATAGGGGTGTTCGTTAGCGCCAACAACGCCCAATGCTGCGGTGCGGCGTTGCGCTGAGTGCATAGCTTGCGGGTATGAAAAAGGCGCCCGCAGGCGCCTTTCTACTGAATTTTCAGATGGTTCAGATCAGCTTGCCCATCGCGACGGCGGTATCAGCCATGCGGTTCGAGAAGCCCCATTCGTTGTCATACCAGCTCAGGATCGACACGAAGGTCCCGTCCATCACCTTGGTCTGATCCATGTGGAACATCGAGGAATGCGGGTCGTGGTTGAAGTCGACGCTGACCAGCTTCTCATTGGTATAGCCGAGAATCCCCTTCAGCGGCCCATCCGCCGCCGCCTTGATCACGGCGTTCACCTCTTCGACCGAAGTCGCGCGCTTGGCGATGAACTTCAGATCCACGACCGAGACGTTCGGCGTCGGCACCCGCATGGCGAAGCCGTCCAGCTTGCCCTTCAGCTCGGGCAGGACCAGCCCCACGGCCTTGGCCGCGCCCGTCGAGGTCGGGATCATGCTGAGCGCCGCCGCCCGGGCGCGGTAGAGGTCCTTGTGCATCGTGTCCAGCGTCGGCTGGTCGCCGGTATAGCTGTGGATCGTGGTCATCATGCCCTTCTCGATCCCGATGGCGTTGTTCAGGACGTAAGCCACGGGCGAGAGGCAGTTGGTGGTGCAGGAGGCGTTCGAGACGACGATGTCATCCCTGGTCAGGGTCTTGTCGTTCACGCCATAGACGATGGTCTTGTCCGCCCCTTCGCCGGGCGCCGAGATCAGCACCCGTTTCGAGCCGTTTTCCAGATGCGGCAGGCATTTTTCCTTCGAGGTGAAGATGCCGGTGCATTCCAGCACGATGTCCACGTCGCTCCACGGCAGGTCGGCCGGGTTCTTCAGCGCCGTGACCCGCATCGGCCCGCGACCCACGTCGATGGTGTCAGTGCCGGTCGTCACGGTCGCCGGGAACTTGCCGTGCACCGAATCATGGCGCAGCAGGTGGGCGTTGGTCTCGACCGGCCCGAGGTCGTTGATCGCGACCACGTCGATGTCGGTGCGGCCCGACTCGATGATGGCGCGCAGCACGTTGCGCCCGATGCGTCCAAACCCGTTGATGGCAACCTTCACGGCCATGACTCTACCTCCGAAACAGGGCTCGTATCCCGATAGCGCTAACAATGACATATCGCCGGGAAATGCAACCGCAGTTTGACGGGGTCAGCGCCAGAAAGCCAGCCATTCGATCATGTCAAGGAACTTGCGCACCAGAAAGATGATCGCCGACCCGCCGTTCAGGGTAAAGTCGGCGATACCGGCGACGAGCAGGATCAGGCCGATCCAGACTGCGAGACGATTGGTCAAGACGGCCCTCCGTGGGGCCGCCGGGGCCCGTGCTACTGCGTGAGCCGCCCCAGAACGCCGGCCACATCGGCCATCCGGCAGGAGAAGCCCCATTCGTTGTCATACCACGCCAGCACGCGAACGGAACGGCCCGCGACCTTGGTCTGGTCGGGCGCGAAGATCGAGGACTGCGGCGTGTGGTTGAAGTCGATCGAGACCTTCGGTTCCGGGTCATAGGCCATGACCATGCCCATGTAGCCTGCGCAGGCTTCCCTGACGATTTCGTTAACCTCTGCCACTGTCACCGATTTCTGCGCGATGAAGGTCAGGTCCACCGCGGAGACGTTCGGCGTCGGCACCCGGATCGCCGAGCCTTCCAGCCGCCCCGCAAGCTCCGGCAGCACCTCGCCGATGGCCTTGCCCGCGCCGGTCGAGGTGGGGATCATCGCCATCGCCGCCGACCGCGCGCGATACAGGTCCTTGTGGCGGCGGTCCAGCGTCGGCTGGTCGCCGGTATAGCTGTGGATCGTGGTCATGATGCCGCTCTCGATCCCGATGCTGTCGTTCAACACCTTGGCCAGCGGCGCCAGGCAGTTGGTGGTGCAGGAGGCGTTCGAGACGACCTTGTGCTCCGGCAACAGGCTGCGGTGGTTCACCCCGTAGACCACCGTCAGATCGGCGCGTTTCGCCGGGGCCGAGACCAGCACCCGCTTGGCGCCGCGCCCCAGATGCACCGCCGCCTTGTCGCGGTCGTTGAACTTGCCGGTGCATTCCAGCACCACGTCCACGCCCTGCCAGTCCAGCTCTTCCGGGTTGTAGGTCGACATCATCCGGATCGGGCCACGGCCCAGGTCCAGCCCGTCCTCGGTCACCTTCACCACGCCGGGGAAACGGCCATGCACCGAGTCGTAGCGCAGGAGATGCGCGTTCGTCTCGACCGGGCCGGTGGCATTGATCGCCACCACCTGCACGTCGTTGCGGTTCGATTCCGCGATATGGGCCAGCGTGCAACGCCCGATGCGGCCGAAGCCGTTGATGCCGACTGTCACGGTCATGAACACGTCCCCTTGCTGATGCTTGTCCAAGGCCTTAGCCGGTCCACGACGGTATGCAAGGCGGAAAGCGACGCCTTTTCAGGATGTTAGCGCAATCTTCGCCTGTTTGCGCTAACCAACCGATTGCATTGGCATCGCTTTGCCGAATCCCGCGTTTCCCGCTACATCCACGGTTGCAGGCAGGATAGGGCAGGGCATGAGCGGACTTCTGGCACTTCTCGACGACGTGGCGGCGATTGCCAAGGTGGCGGCGGCGTCCATCGACGATGTGGCGGCGGCGGCGGCCAAGGCGGGGACCAAGGCCGCGGGCGTGGTGATCGACGATGCCGCCGTGACGCCGAAATATGTCCACGGCTTTTCCGCCGACCGGGAACTGCCGATCATCTGGCGCATCGCGCTGGGGTCGCTGAAGAACAAGCTGGTCTTTCTGCTGCCTGGCCTCCTGGCGCTGGACTACTTCGCGCCCTGGGCGATCACGCCGCTTCTCATGGTGGGTGGGGCCTACCTGTGTTTCGAGGGGGCCGAGAAGCTGGCGCACGCCGTCGCGCCCCATGCCGACGCCGAGATCGCGGAAGACTTCGACACCAGGGATCCGGCCCGGCTGGAAGAGGAAAAGGTTGCGGGCGCGATCAAGACCGATTTCATCCTGTCGGCCGAGATCATGACCATCGCGCTCGCCACCATCGAAAGCCCCAGCTTCTGGCTGCAGGCGGTCACGCTGGCCGTCGTCGGCACGCTGATCACGGTCGCGGTCTATGGCGCGGTGGCGCTGATCGTGAAGATGGACGACGTGGGCCTGCATCTGGCCGCCAGGGGTCGCACCAGCGGGGGCAGGGCGCTTGGCCGGGGCCTTGTCCACGCCATGCCGAAGCTGATGGCCTTCCTGTCGACCGTGGGCACGGCAGCGATGCTCTGGGTCGGGGGCAACATCGTGATCCACGGGCTTGAGGTCACGCATCTCTGGGCCTGGCCCTACCAGACGATCCACCACATTGCCGAGGCTGCGGCCCATGCCGTGCCTGTCGCGCAGGGCTTTGTCGCATGGCTGGTCACGGCGGCGCTGGACGGGGTCTTCGGGCTGGCGCTGGGGGTGATCCTGATCCCGGTCGCGACCCGGGTGATCGGCCCGCTCTGGGCCGCTGTCACTGGCAAGAAGGCCGACACGCACTGACAGAGCCGCGCCTGCCCGGCGCCCCGCCGCGTCAGGAGGCCATCTGTACCAGCGCCAGCCGCTGCGCGAGCGCCGAGACAAGGTCGGTCCGCGTCACGATCCCGACCACTTTCGGGCCCTCGACCACGGCCACCGCTTCCGCCCCGCCATCCGCCAGCAGCGGCATGATCGCGCCGACCGGCGTATCCGGGGCGATGCGGGGGGTATCGGTCTCCATGATCTCGGCGGCCTTCGGCGGCCGCTTGCGGTGGCTGTCGATCAGATGCGCCAGCGCCCGGATCAGGCTGTGGTGCTGACGGAAGGCATCCTCGCGCGCCCGGCGGATCAGGTCGATCTGGAAGATCAGGCCCAGCAGCCGGTCCTCTTCTCCCACCACCGGCAGCGACGTGAAGCCGCGCTTGCGGAAGATGTCGGCGACCTGGCTCAGGGGCGCCTCCGGCCCCACCGTCACCAGATCCCGCGACATGATGTCCGAGGCTGCGAACCCCTCCATCCGCCGCGCCGCCGCCGCCTGTTCCGCCGCACCCACCAGCCGGGCAAGGTCGGCGACACCGACGTTCGAGGATTGCCGGAAGTCTTCCAGGATCGTCGCAAGCTCGGCGGGGTCAAGGCCGATGCGTTCTTCCGGCTTGGGGTCAATGGTGCCGTGCGTCCCCGGCTGGGCCGGCTGGCGGAACGGGTAGACCCGGCCCACGGCCCGGTTCCACAGGATGCCGATCGCGACCAGGAGGCAGGACCCGGCAATGACCGGCACCAACGTGTGCAGCCAGTCGGTCTTGCCGGCCAGCGCCACCAGCAGCGAAACCGCACCCCCCGGCGGATGCAGCGCCCGGGCGGCGATCATGGTGGCAATCGCCAGCCCCACCGCCAGCGGGATTGCCAAGTCGACTGCGGGAAACGCGGTGATCACCGCCAGCGCCACCAGCGCCGAGAGCGTGTTGCCCATCACCACCGACCAGGGCTGCGCCAAGGGGCTGTTCGGCACCGCATAGACCAGCACTGCCGATGCCCCGAAGGGCGCGATCAGCCAGCCGATGCCAAGCGCCCGCAGTGCAAGCCCTGCAAGCAGAAGCCCGAGCCCCGCCCCGAACCCCGCGCGCGCGAGGTCGACCAGTTTCGGCTCGCCCATCGCCGGGGCAAACCCGCGCCATCCTGCCATGTTCAGCCCTCCCGTTGCGCCGGATGTTGCCGCGCCCGCCTGCAATCGAAAAGGCCGCCCAAACCGGGCGGCCCTTCCGTTTTCGCCATATCTGCACCGATCAGAGCAGCGCCTTCACCTTGGTGATGGTCGCCTCGGCGGTGATTCCGAACTCGGCATAGAGCCGCTCCATCGGGGCCGAGGCACCAAAGGAATGCATGCCGATGAACCCCGCCTTCGCCTCACGGCCCCGCTCGCCCAAGAGCCAGCGATCCCAGCCCTGCCGCACGCCCGCCTCGATGGCGACGCGCACCGGCCCGGCGGGAAGGACCTTCTTGCGATAGGCTTCGTCCTGCGCCGCGAACAGCTCCATCGAGGGCATCGACACCACGCGGGTGCCGATCCCTTCCACCTCCAGCGCCTCGCGGGCCTTCAGCGCGATCTCCACTTCCGAGCCGGTCGCCATCAGGATCACCTGCCGCTTGCCCGTCGCCTCCGCCAGCACATAGCCACCCTTGGCGACCATGTTGGCATTGGTATGGGTCTTCCGCACCGCCGGCAGGTTCTGCCGCGACAAAGCCAGCACCGTGGGCCGGGTCTTCTCGGTCAGCGCGATCTCCCAGGCTTCGGCGGTCTCCACCAGGTCGGCGGGGCGGATCACCAGCGTGTTCGGCGTCGCGCGCGAAATCGCCAGATGCTCGACCGGCTGGTGCGTCGGCCCGTCCTCGCCCAGGCCGATGCTGTCATGCGTCATCACATAGACCACCGGCACCCCCATCAGCGCCGAAAGCCGCATCGAGGGGCGGGCATAGTCGGTGAAGCACATGAAGGTGCCGCCATAGGGACGCACGCCGCCGTGCAGCACCATGCCGTTCATCGCCGCCGCCATGCCGTGTTCGCGGATGCCGAAATAGATGTAGCGGCCCTTGCGGTCTTCCGGCGTGAAGACGCCCAGATCGGCGGTCTTGGTGTTGTTCGACCCCGTCAGGTCGGCTGACCCGCCGATCGTCTCCGGCAGGACCGGGTTCACCGCCGCCAGCACCTTCTCCGACGAGGCGCGCGTGGCCAGCTTTGGCGCATCCGCCGCCGCCTGCTTCTTCACAGCGCGAATGACCGAGGCGAGCTTCGCCGGAGCCTCCAGCGCGAAGATGCGCTTGAACTCGGCCTGCTTGCCGGGCGACAGCGCAGCCATCCGCGCCTCCCACTCGGCCCGCGCCTTGGCACCCTTGGCCCCCAGCGATTCCCACCATCTCTTGATGTCGGCAGGCACCTCGAACGGCCCGCCTTTCCAGCCATAGGCATCCTTCGCCGCCTGCAGCTGCGCCTTGTCGGTCAGCGCGCCGTGGCCCTTGTTGGTGTCCTGCGCGGCGTGGCCAATGGCGATATGCGTCTTGCAGGCAACCAGCGCGGGGCGGGGCGAAGCCTTGGCTGCTGTCAACGCCCGGTCGATGTCCGCCGGGTCATGCCCGTCACACTCGAACACGTCCCAGCCCGAGGCCGCGAACCGCGCCTTCTGGTCGGTCACATCGGCGATGGAGACCTTGCCGTCGATGGTGATCCCGTTGTTGTCCCAAAGCACGATCAGCCGCGAGAGCTGTTGCTTGCCCGCCAGCCCGATGGCCTCCTGGCTGACGCCCTCCATCAGGCAGCCGTCGCCCGCGATGACCCAGGTATGGTGGTCCTGCACCTTCGCCCCCCAGCGCGCCCGCAGGTTCTCCTCGGCGATGGCGAAGCCCACCGCGTTGGAAATCCCCTGGCCCAAGGGTCCGGTCGTCGTCTCCACTCCCGAGACATGGCCGTATTCCGGATGCCCTGCGGTGATCGCGCCCCACTGGCGGAAGGCCTTGATCTGGTCCAGCGTCACGTCGGCATAGCCGGTGAGGTAGAGCAGCGCATAGATCAGCATCGACCCGTGGCCCGCCGACAGGATGAAGCGGTCGCGGTCGGCCCAGCGGGGCGCCTTGGGGTCGAACTTCAGGTGTTTCTCGAACAGCACCGTCGCCACATCGGCCATGCCCATCGGCATCCCCGAATGGCCCGAATTCGCGGCGGCGACCGCATCCAGCGCCAAAGCGCGGATCGCAGTGGCGCGCATCCAGTGGTCGGGGTTCTGCTGGCGGAGGGTCTGGATGTCCAAGGCGGCATTCCTTCGGGCTGAGCGTGGCGTTGGAAGTGCCAGCCTCCTATCCACCGCGACCGGCAAGATCAAGCTTGGTCCCCAAGGCCTTGGGAAGAAAGGCCGGTCGCCTTTCCGGGGTTTCGCGCTAAGATCACCTGCGACCGGGGACAGGGCGATTCGCCCGGGTTTCCGGCGTGGACGGGCGCCGGAATGGCGTCCGGGGTGCAAGGGGTAAGGGATGCAGGACATAACCGAGCTGGAGAAGCGGATCACCACCGCGCTGGAACGGATCGGCAAGGGGGTGGACCGGCTGGCCGCGCAACCCCGTCCGGCGGCGACGACCGCCGCACCCGCCGTCGCGCCTTCGGATTCCGCGCTCCGCGCCCAGCTTGAGGAAGAGAAATCGCTGACCGCCCAGCTCCAGGCCCGGCTCCGCGCCGCCAAGGAACGCGAAGCGAAAGGCGACCTGCAGGACAAGGTCGACCGGCTGACGCAGGAACTGGACGTGCAGGGGCTGGAACTGCAACGGATGCGGCGGGTGAACGCATCCTTGCGCGAACAGCTTGAGGCCCTGCGCAGCGCCGCCGCCTCGGGCGCGACCGAACCTGCCTTGATCAACAAGGCGATGGCGGCGGAACTCGAAGCGCTGCGGGCAACCCGGCTGACGGAAATGGCCGAGATGGACGAAATCCTCGCGGCTTTGGAACCCCACCTGACGGAGGCCGGCAATGCCTGATCTTGAAGTCACCATCGGCGGTCGCCCGTTCCAGGTCTCCTGCCAGCCGGGGGAAGAGCATTTCCTGCGCTCCGCCGCCGGGATGCTGGATGCCGAGGCCGCGCCGATCATCGCCCAGATGGGCCGCTTGCCCGAGGCGAAGATGCTGCTGATGGCGGGGTTGATGCTGGCCGACAAGACGGCGGCGGTAGAGGACGAACTCCGCACCTTGCGCGCCCGTGTAGCCGAACTGGAGGCCCGCCCCGTCGCCACCCGCGACGTCGCGGTGATCCCGACCCAGGTCAACGAAACGCTGGCCGAGATCGCCGCGAGGGCCGAGGCGATGGCCGCCCGTGTCGAAGAGCAGGTGCGGGCATGAGGGCCGCTGTCCTCCTCGCCCTCCTGCCGTCAGCCGCTGCCGCGCAGGAATTCACCGCCGACCGCTATCTCTGCGACCGCGGCGTCGAGGTGCCCGCGACCTACATCAACGGCGCGGATCAAAGCCTTGTGGTGATCCATGTCGACGGCCAGCAGATCACGCTGGTGAACGAACCCGCCGCTTCGGGGGCCCGCTATGGCTGGCCCTCGGACGGGTCGAACTATGTCTGGTGGACCAAGGGCGACGAGGCGACGCTCTACTGGAAAACACCTGAGGGCGAGGCACCGCTTCTCACCTGCGCCATTGCCCCGTGATCACGCCATAGGGTGGGCGAGTTTCGCCCACCTCTCTCAGGCGTTCGCTTCGCGAATCTTGTCCGCCGCTTCCTTGTCGAAGGCCACGCCCTTCGTCTCGAACAGCTGGTCCAGCTCGCCCGACAGCGTCATCTCGGTGACGATGTCGCAGCCGCCGACGAATTCGCCCTTGACGTAAAGCTGCGGGATCGTCGGCCAGTCGCTGAAGTCCTTGATCCCTTGCCGGATATCGGCATCGGCCAGCACGTTCACGTCCTGGAATTCCACCCCCATGAAGTTCAGCACCCCCGCCACGCGCGAGGAAAACCCGCACTGCGGCATCATCTTGGTGCCCTTCATGAACAGCACCACATCGTTCTTCGTGATCGTATCGCGGATCGTGTCCTCGGCGCTCATCGCCTGATCTCCTGTTCGTCGTCTTCGGTGACGTGATAACTCGCCGTGCTGCGCTGCGCCAGATAGGCCGCCATGCGCGCTTCGGATTCCCGGGTTGCGGCGCGGCGTTTCTCGAAGTCGTGATCCACCGGCTCGGGCAGGCCGCGCTTGCGGCGGTGGCGCGCCTTCAGGATCGTCACCAGCCCGACCAGCGGC
>NZ_JAYRPN010000133.1:0-27745 GCF_041911175.1 Tabrizicola sp. | reverse complement strand
GTCAGGTCGGCGATGGTGATGTCCCCGGCTGACCTTCGCCCCGGAACCCGGCCCGAAAGCACGTCGCCAAGCTCCACACAATCGTCGCGCCGGATCAGCCCTGCGGCATGGGCATGGGCGAATTCGCCGTGGTCCAGCGATTGCGCCAGACTGTCGGCCACCCGCAGGTCCGCCCGGGCCACAAGCGCGGTTTCCAGCTCCTGCTTGCCGGGGCTGTCGGCGCCGATGGCGGTGACATGGCAGCCCGGACCCACCCAGTCGGACCGCACAAGCGCCGCGCTGGCCGGAGTGGCGGTCAGGATCACATCGGCGGCCCGGCAGGCGGCTTCCAGCTCGGGCGCGACCGAGGTGCCCGGCAGCCGCGCGACCAGCGCCGCCGCGCGGTCGGGGTTCCGTCCCCAGATCGCGACCTCGGCCCCCGGCGACAGGCATTGCAACGCCCGCGCCAGCCAGTAGGCCTGCGTGCCGCTGCCGACGATCAGGAAGCGCCGGGCGTCGGGGCGGCACAGCGCAAGGCTTGCCACCGCCCCGCCCAGCCCGGTGCGCAGGTCGGTGAGATAGCCTTCGTCGGCCAGCAGCGCCTGCATCTGCCCGGTCAGGGCCGAGAACACCAGCACCACCCCCGTGCTGGACGGCAGGCCCTTGGCCGGATTGTCGTAGAACCCCGCCGCGATCTTCACGGCGAAGACCGCATCCCCGGCGATATGGCCATACTTGATGTGGCAATCGCCATGCGCCGCCGGAAAGCCCAGATAGCCGACCGGGGGCAGGTTGGCGCGCCCGTCGCAGATCGCACGATAGGCGTCGCGCACCGCCTCGGCGGTTTCGGCATCGACCGAGACCAGGGCCTCGATCTGGGGTCGGGAAAGCTGGAGCATGGGGTCCTCAGGCAGCAAGGGCAAAGAGCGCGGCGCGGGCCAGAAGCTCGGCCCCCGGTGCGATGATGGCGTCGGCGAAGTCGTATTTCGGCTGGTGCAGCCCGGCTTCCGGCGCAAGCTCGCCATTGCCGAGGAAGGCATAGGCCCCCGGCAAGACACCCAGGAGTTCGCCGAAGTCGTCGCCCGCCATCACCGGCGGCGGGGCAGCGATCAGCGCCCGGCCCGCCGCCTGCCGCAGGATGTCGCGTTCGGGGCCGGTGTTCACCACCGGGCTGCAGGGGTTGGCGTCGAAGGCAAGGCTCCAGTCGCAGCCCGCCATCTGCGCCGCCGCCTCGGCCACCACCGCCACCCGCGCGCGCAGATGCGCCAGCGTCTCGGCCCGGAACGCCCGCAGCGTGCCGGTCAGCTCGGCCTCTTGCGGGATGATGTTCTGCGCATGGCCACCCCGGAAGCAGCCGACCGTGACCACCGCGGCCTCCATCGGATCGACCGAGCGGGCGACCGCCTGCTGGATCGCGACCATGAACTGCCCGCCCGCCAGCAGCGGATCGCCGGTCAGGTGCGGCATCGAGGCATGGCCGCCCGCCGCGCGGAACTGCAACGCGAATTCCGCCGTCCCCGCCATGACCGGCCCGTCATGCACCGCAACCGCGCCGACCGGCAGGCCTGGCCAGTTGTGCAACCCGAAGATCCGCTGCATCGGAAAGCGGTCCAGCAACCCGGCATCCAGCATCATCCGGGCGCCGCCATAGCGTTCTTCCGCGTGCTGAAAGACCAGATGGACCTGGCCCGCGACCCCCTGCCGCTGCAGGATCGTCGCCGCCCCGATCAGGATCGCCATATGCCCGTCATGGCCGCAGGCATGCATGACGCCGGGGGCCTGCGAGGCATGGGGCAGACCCGTCAGCTCGGTAATCGCCAGCGCATCCATGTCGGCGCGCAAGCCCACCGCCGGGCCCTCGCGCCCCACCGTCGCCACCAGCCCGTGCCCGCCGATCCCCGTGGCGACGGGCAGGCCAAGCTCCCGCAGCCGGTCGGCGACGAAGTCCGCCGTCCGCTCCTCGACGCAGGACAGCTCGGGGTGCCGGTGCAGATGGTGGCGCATTTCGACCAGTCGCTCGCACTCGCTTGCCGTCAGC
The DNA here is from genome assembly GCF_041911175.1 of Tabrizicola sp. Lineage (GTDB taxonomy): Bacteria > Pseudomonadota > Alphaproteobacteria > Rhodobacterales > Rhodobacteraceae > Tabrizicola. The sequence continues at coordinate 25,728 of NZ_JAYRPN010000133.1, read as the reverse complement.
ATCGCACCCCCGATGGATTCTCTTGTCCAAGTTATACAGCGATGTATAGTTCCGGCAAGCCCAGCGAAAGCCACCATGCCCCTCGCCGCCTTCCACCCTGTCTGCGACGCCATCGCGCTGCTGCTGCAGCCCCAGGCCGAAGTCGTGCTGCACGATCTGGCGACCGAAACCGTCGCGCATATCGCCAACCCCTTCTCGCGCCGCGAGATCGGCGAGCCGTCCCTGCTGCACGAGATCGACTTTCGCCCCGATGTCGCGCTGATCGGCCCCTACGAGAAGGTCAATTTCGACGGTCGCCGGATCAAGTCGGTCAGCGCCGTGCTGCGCGACCGGGATGCGCGGGCCATCGGCGTCCTGTGCATCAATCTCGACGTGACCCAGCTGCAGGCGGCGGTCGATCTTCTTGCGGCCCTGACCCGCGTCCCCTCTGGTGCAGGGCAGCCTGCCGTGCTGTTCCAGGAAGACTGGCACGAACGGATCAACCAGTATGTCCATGCCTGGACCGCACGGAACCATGTCTCGATCACCGGTCTCAGCCGCGCGCAGAAGCGCCAGCTTGTCGGCGAGCTTGCCTCGGACGGCGCCTTCGGTGGCAAGCACGCGGCGGCCTATGTCTCGCGCGTGCTTCAGCTCAGCCGGGCGAGCGTCTACAACTACCTGCGCGCCGCCAGGGGTGCCGGGAACAGGGAAGGGTGACGGATGGAACTGCAGACCGGCTTGCGCAGCGGCACGATCACCAGTTTCGCCGGTGGGGGCCTTCGCGAGGCGGCCTGCGTGCTCTTTGTCGCGCAGTCCGACGATGGCTGGCTGGTCGTGACCGACCGCAGCCCGTTCCATCCGGTCAGCCTGTCCTGGCCCGACCAGCCGGGCGACCGGGGCTGGCTGATCCTGGCCGACGGGCGGCGGCTGGCTGTCCTGGACAGTTGCGAAGGGCTGGTCAACCGGCTCACCGGCCTGCTGGCAACCGGCGAGGCGGCGCGCGCGCTGAAACGCTTTGACCCCGACCTAGCCGCCGTGGTCCTGCATGTGGTCGAGGCCGCGCCCCTGGTGGGTGAGGCCGTGACGCTGGACGTCGATCCCCGGTTCCGCGAGGCCCTGTCGCTGCAGCACACCGGCGTCCACCTGGCGGCGCTGGCGCTGAACCGCTGCGCCGCGCCCTTCTGGACGAAAGACCCGCAGGACCCCGACGCCCTTGGCGCGCCGAACCTCGACAAGGCGGCCATCGCGCACAGCGGGATCGGGCCCGAGGGCTCGACCGACCGCTATCGCCTGGGCAAGTCGCTGCGGAAGAAAGGCTTCGACGCGGCGGGGTTCCTGGCCGACCTGCCGCGCCATGCGGCGACGATGAACGACACCCTGCGCCAGATGCTGCACGCCCCCGCCCCCGTGCGGATCACCCCCGGCGAAGGCCCCCTCGGCGACCGGCGCCTGTGGTCCACGACCCTTGACGGCGTCGTGGCTTCGATGCCCTGCGGCGGCACCCATGTCGCCGACCTTTCCGACCTGGCCGGGATCGAGGTCATGCTTGCCCCGACCGAGGACGGCTTCGTCCTGCACAGCCGCAGCAGCCCGGCGGCGCGAAAGTCTGTCTAGGCCGCGCGACGGTGCTTCAGATCTCGTGCCTGCGGATGTTGGCCAGCATCTTCTGCAGCGTGCCCACGAAGGCCCGGCGCTCTTCGGCAGGGATGCCCCGGAACATGCGGTCATGCGTCTCGGCCATCCGGGGCCACAGCGTCTCGAACCGCGCGCGGCCCGCTTCGGTGATATGCACCCGCGTCGCCCGGCTGTCGGAGGCATCGGTCTCGCGCCGGATCAGGCCGTCTCCGGCCAGCTGGTCCAGCGCGCGGGAGAGGGTCGATTGTTCCACCACCGCATAGACCGCAAGCTCGCGGATCAGCGGCCCCTCGATCACCGACAGCACGGCCAGCGCCCGCATCTTCGGCGTGGTCAGCCCCAGCCCGGCCATCTCGTCGCGCAGCAGCGCGTTGTAGCGCCCCATGATCCGGTTCATCAGATAGGGCGCATAGTTCGCCAGCCCGATCTCGCCCAGGCGCGGCAGCGCTCCGGGCGGGCGCTCCGGGGGCGACTGGTCGGTCATGCCCCCAGCCGTTTCGCCGCAAGGAAGCCCGACCCGCCGCCAAGGCCGGGGCCGGGATGGGTCGAAGCGCCGATGTGGAGGAAGCCACGCAGCAGGTTGGTGCCGTTGGTGGAATGGGGATAGGGCCGGAAGATGAAGAACTGGTCGATGGTGCAAAGCCCGCCATAGGGATCGCCGCCGACAAGGTTGACGTTCATCGCCTGCAGGTCCGCCGGGCTGTAGGCGCGCCGGGCCAGCTTGATGGCGTCGAAGTCCTTGATGTGGCGGCTGAGAATGGCTTCGATCCGGTCGGCGAAGGCCTCGCGGGTCGCTTCGGACCAGCTGCCATCGGTGGGGATCTGTCCCGCCGCGTCGCCCTTGACCACGCGTGGCGCGTCGGGGATCTGCAGCCAGAGGATCGCCTTGCCCTCGGGCACCCGCGACGGGTCCAGCCGGTGCGGCTGGCCGACGCAGATGGTTGGGGTGGCGGGCAGCATCCCCCGCTCCGCCTCGTTCGCGGATTTCGAGACGGAGTCGATCCCGTCCGCCAGATGGATCAGCGCCACCTCGTCCAGTCCCGGCGTAAGCCAGTCCGGCACCCGGTCCAGCGCATAGTGCAGCTGGAAATTCCCGCGCCCATGTCGGAATACCTGCGCCGCCGCCTTGTCCTCGGGCAGGTTCGCCTCACGCAACAGCCGCTCCTGCAACTGTCCCGGCGCGACCGAGGCGAGAACCGATCCGCAGGCGATTTCCTCACCACCGGCCAGAGCCACGCCTCTCACCTTGCCGTCGCGGACAAGGATGCGGTCCACATCCGCGCCGCAGCGGAGTTCGCCGCCCTTCGCCTCGATCAGCGCCCGGAACGCCGCCACGCCCGCCCCCGAGCCGCCTTTCACGATCGGCGCCCCCGCCGCCTCCAGCGCGAAGGCGATGACCTTGCCCATCTGGCCGGAATAGGTGCTTTCCGGCGTCAGCCCGCAATGCAGCACCCAGGGCGCGTACAGCGCCTGCACCGTGGGCGAAGTGTAGGTGGTTTCCAGCCAGCCGCGCGCCGGAACCAGCGCCCGCCCGAACCAGGCGGCCAGGCCCCGCAGGCCGCGCTTGCGGATCTGGCCCCAGAGCAGCCTCGCCGTCGACCAGGACCAGAGCGAGCCACCCAGCAGAGCGAACAGGAACGGCGCATCCGCCTCGACCCCGCCCACGTCGCGGGCATGGGCAGCGCCGTCGCCCGGCGCAAGCGCGTCGAAGGCGGCGACGTTCTTCGCCCGGTCGGTCGTCAGCACCAGCGCCTGCCCGTCGGGGCGCAGCACGGCGGTCGGGTGCGGGCTGTGGCAGTAGTCGAACCCATGCCGGGCAAGGTGTGGCCCAAGCGCGGCCCCGGCTGGCGAGGTCATGAACAGGACCCAGGTCGCCGCCATCACGTCATGGCGGAAGCCGGGCAGGGTGATCTCCTCGGTGCGAAGGCAGCCGCCCGGAACCGCCTCGCGTTCCAGCAGCAGGACGCGGTCGCCCTTCAGCGCCAGCATCGCGCCTGCGACCAGCGCGTTGATCCCGCTGCCGATGATGACGTGATCGGGCTGCATCCTGCTCTCCCCTTCAATCATCAAACACGCTAGACAGAATTAAATGTATTTGCAATTATCCCGTCGTTAATCCGGCGGGGGAGCATGGCCGACACCTTTGACGCAGTGCTGATCGGGGCGGGCCACAACACGCTTGCTGCCGCCCTTCATCTGGCCGCGAAGGGCTGGCGCGTCGGCGTGTTCGAACAGGCCGCCTCGGCGGGCGGGGCGGTCAAGACCGGCGAGTATACGCTGCCCGGCTTCCGGCACGACTGGGCGGCGATGAACCTGTCGCTCTTCGCGGGAAGCCCGTTTTTCAAGGCCTGCGGCGCGGAACTCGCCCGCCACGGCTGCGAGTTCGTGCCGGTGGACCGGCCCTTCGCCTCGTCCTTTCCCGATGGGAGATGGGCGGGCGTATCCACCGTGGGCGACGAGACCCTTGCGGCCTTCCGTGCGCTGTCCGAGGCCGACGCGCAGAGCTGGCAGGAGCTGACCAGCCGCTTCGGGGCCGAGGCACCGCACCTCTTCGGGCTTCTCGGCTCAAGGATGCGGATTCGTGCGCTTGCATATTTTGGGTTTAAAACACTGCGCGGCAAGGGTCTGGCTGGGTCGCTGGATTTCACCCGGTTCCTCTTGTCCTCGCCCCGCGCCTGGCTGGAGGAGACCTTCCGCCATCCCCATATCCGCGCGCTGCTCGGGGCCTGGGGGATGCACCTCGACTTCGCCCCCGATGTCGCGGGCGGGGCGATGTTCCCCTATCTGGAGGGGATGGCCGGTCAGGCCTTCGGCATGGCGATCGGCAAGGGCGGCGCGGATACCATCGTCAGGGCGCTGAGCGCCGCCATCACCGCGCGGGGCGGCACCGTCGAAACCGGCACCGCCGTCGCCCGCATCCTGCGCGAGGGGAACCGCGCCACCGGGATCGAGCTGGCGGATGGCCGCCGGATCACCGCGACGAAAGCCGTCATCGCGGGCACCTCGCCCAAGGGCTTGCGCAAGCTGACCGGCGACACCGCCCCCGCCTTCGACAAGGCGATGGACGGCTACCGCCACGCCCCCGGCACCATGATGATCCATCTGGCGATGGACGCGCTACCAGACTGGCGCGCGGGCGATCAGTTGAAACGCTTCGCCTATGTCCATCTCGCCCCCAGCCTGGACCAGATGGCGCGCACCTACCAGCAGGCGCTGGCCGGGCTGCTGCCGGACGAGCCGATCCTCGTCGTCGGCCAGCCCACCGTCTTCGACCCGTCCCGCGCGCCTGAAGGGAAACACGTCCTCTGGGTGCAGGTCCGCATGGCCCCTGGCACCATCGCGGGCGACGCCAGGGGAGAGATCGCCGCGACTGACTGGGCGCAGGCGGCGGAGCCCTTTGCGGAGCGGGCGCTCTCGATCCTGGAGGTCCATGCCCCCGGCGCCCGCGCGAAAATCCTCGCCCGCCGGATCGTGACGCCGGTGGAGCTGGAGGCCGACAACCCCAACCTCGTCGGCGGCGACCAGGTCTGCGGCAGCCACCACCTGTCGCAGCACTTCATCTTCCGCCCCGCGCGCGGCCATGCCGACGGCTCGACCCCGCTTGCCCACCTCCACCTCACCGGCGCCGCCGTCTGGCCGGGCGCGGGAACGGGTGCGGGACCCGGATTCCTTCTGGCGCGGAAACTCGCCGGAAACTGACGACCACGACCCAGAACAACCAACAGGGAACACGACCATGAACCTCAACCGCCGCAGCCTTCTGATGCTGTCAGCCGCCACGGTGGCCGCAGGCAGCTTCGGCCTGCCCAGCCTTGCCCAAGGGATCGACGAGCTGGTCATCGCCTACAACGTCAACCTGCCGTCCTGGGACCCGACCACCGGCCCCTCGGCGGTGAACCCCACCATCCAGGGCCTGTATCAGTCGGTCTTCGACCAGTTCATCCTGCAACAGCCCGACCTGAAACCCGCGCCCGGCCTGCTGACCGAATGGGGCTGGAACGAGGACCGGAGCAAGGTCCACATGACGGTGCGCGAGGGTGTCACCTGGCACGATGGCTCGCCCTTCACCGCCGAGGACGTGGCCTGGTCGCTGGAACGCGCCGCTAATCCGGAGACTGGCAACCCGATCAACTTCGTCTGGGGCACGCTGGCGAATTTCGTGGTCGACGGGAACACCGTCACGGCGGATGTGAAGCAGTTCGACCCGACGATCTTCAAGTGGATGTATTTCCTCACCGGCTATGTCCTGCCGAAGGCCTACTACGAGAAGGTCGGCGCCGAAGGCTTCGAGGCCGCCCCCATCGGCACCGGCCCCTATATGGTCGAGAAGTTCGAGCGCAACGCCTTCGTCCGGCTGAAGGCGAACGCGAATTACTGGGGCGGCAAGCCCGATTTCGACACGGTGACGATCAAGTTCGTCCCCGACGCCGCCGCAAGGGTGGCCGAGGTGGAATCCGGCAACAGCCACGTCACGCTGGAAATGCCCTATGAGGAATACGACCGCCTGAAGGGCGGGCCGTTGGCGGGGGTTGCCACGCCGATCAGCGACATCGGGATGATCTTCCTGAACGATATCGACGTCATGCTGGACCCCAACGTCCGCAAGGCCGCCGCCATGTCGATCGACAAGCAGGCGATCATCGACCGGCTCCTGTCGGGTTACGGCGTCAAGATCGACACGCTGCAGACCCCGGAATACGAGGCCTACGACCCCTCGATCACCGTGCCCTATGACCCGGAAGGCGCGGCGAAACTGCTGGAGGCGTCCGGCTATTCGGTCGACAAGCCGGTCAAGTTCAAGATCCAGACCACCAAGGGCTTCAAGCCCAAGGATTACGAGATGGTGCAGGCCATCGTCGGGTTGTGGCGCAAGGTGGGGATCGAGGCCGAGATCGAGGTCTACGAGATCGCCAAGCATTACGAGCTGCGCGCCGCCGACCAGCTGGCTCCGGCGGCCTTCTACAACTGGGGCAACTCGGTGGGCGACCCGACCACCTCGACCGGCTTCGCGATGTTCGGCCCCTCGCCGCATTCCGTGTGGGATGGGCAGGACCTGATCGACATGATCGGTCCCCTGTGGGGCGAGGCGGACGAGGCGAAGCGGATCGCAGGCTGGAAGGCGGTGGACAAGTACATCGCCGAAAACGCGCTGGTGATCCCGCTCTTGCAATATGTCCAGCCGATCCTGCATGCGCCGGGTGTAGTGGTGACGCCGCATGCCAGCGGCGCGCTGTTGCCGCATCTGATGAAGCGGGCGTAAGGTCGCGCTTGCGGAACCCCCGGGGGGCTTTGCGCCCCCCGGACCCCCGCAGGATATTTGAAGACAGAAAATGAAGGGGCACAGGTCCCCTGCCGGTGCCCATGCCGTTCCTGCGCATCCTCCTTTTGCGACTGATGACCACCGCCATCACCCTGGCCGGGGTGGCGGTGATCGTGTTCTTCGTCATCCGTGTGGTGCCGGGGAATCCCATCGCCATGATGCTGCCCCCCGGCGCGACCGAGGCGGACATCGCCCGGCTCTCGGCGCTTTACGGGTTGGACAAACCCCTGATCACCCAGTTCGGCATCTGGGTTGCGGGCGTGGTGCAGGGCGACTTCGGCACCTCGATCACCACGCGCCAGCCGGTCTTGGACCTGGTGCTGGGCCGGTTGCCCGCGACGCTGGAGCTGTCGATCATGGCGCTGGTCATGGCCTGCCTCCTCGGTGGGGCCGCCGCGCTGACCGGAACCCGCTATCGCGGCGGGCGGACGGAAGGCGCCATCGACGTGGCGAACGGCATGGCGCTGTCGGTGCCGGATTTCCTGTGGGGGTTGGTGCTGATCCTGCTGTTCGGGGTGCTGGTGCCGGTCTTCCACATCTCGGGCCGGGTCACGCCCTCGCTGGACCTGCCCTTCGCCACCAACTTCTACCTGTTCGAAAGCCTGCTCCGCCTCCGCTTCGACCTCTGGGCCGACATCGTGGCGCATATGTTCATGCCCGCGCTGGCCCTGGCGATCCCGCTGGCGGCGATCATCGGGCAGCTGTTGAAGCAGTCGCTGAAAGAGACGATGAACCTCGACTACGTCACCCTCGCCCGCACCAAGGGCTATGGCGAGAGCCGGGTCATCCTGCGCGAGGCCTTGCGCAACGCTGCATTGCCGACGCTGACGCTGGTGGGGGTGCAGTTCACCTTCCTGATCGGCGGGACGGTGATCATCGAGCGGCTCTTCTCCTACGAAGGCCTCGGCAACATGGCCATCGACGCGGTGATCAACCGTGACCTGCCGCTGATCCAGGGCATCGTGATCCTGTTCGCGGTGATCTTCACCGCCGTGAACCTGATCGTCGACCTCCTTTACACCGTGCTGAACCCGAGGCTGCGGCATGGCTGAGGCGAAACCCATCGACGGGCGCTCGCTGATCCGCCGCCGCGCGGGCCTCAGGCTCTGGCTGTCCGCCGGGTGGTTGACGCTCCTCTGCGCCGTGGCCCTCCTCGCCCCCTGGATCGCGCCGAAGGACCCGCTGGCGCAGGACCTGTTCCTCGGTCGCCTGCCGCCGTTCTGGGTGCAGGGTGCCGAGCCGGGCTACTGGCTCGGCACCGACTCCTTGGGTCGCGACGTCCTCAGCCGCATCATCCACGGCGCGCGGGTGGCCTTGGCCGTGGCGCTGGTCGCGGGGACGATCACCTGCCTCGTCGGCGCGACCCTGGGCCTGATGGCGGGGTTCCTGCGCGGCTGGGTCGACATGGTGATCAGCCGCCTGATCGACATCTGGATGGCCTTCCCGCCGGTCCTGTTCTCGATCCTCCTCATCGCCGTCCTCGGCCCCGGCCTCTGGTCGATCATCATCGCCATCGTCGTCATCGACTGGACCCGCTTCGCCCGCGTCGTCCGCGCCGAGGCGATGGCGCAGGGCGCGATGGACTATGTCGCCTCCGCCCGCGTCGCCGGGCGGGGGCGGCTGGGGACGATGGTAAGGGAAATCCTGCCGAACGTGCTGCCAACCATCGTGGTCCTGCTGACGCTGGAAATGGGCATCAGTGTCATCGTCGAGGCGATTCTGAGTTTCGTGAACCTCTCCATCTCCACCGACGATCCCACCTGGGGCGGCATGATCGCCGAGGGGCGGACCTCCGTCCATCAGGCCTGGTGGGTGCTGGTCTTCCCGCTGATCACCCTCTTCCTCACCGTCCTCTCCTTCTCCCAGCTTGGCGAAGGCCTGAAGGACCGCTTCGACCCGGTGCTGCGATGAGCTTCCTGTCCATCCGCAATCTCTCCGTCCGGCTGAAGAAGGGCCCGCCCCTCCTCCGCCGCGTCTCGCTGGACGTAGCGGCGGGAGAGGTCCGCGGGCTGGTCGGCGAATCCGGCGCGGGCAAGTCGATGATCGGCAAGGCGGTCTTGGGCATCCTGCCGCCTTCGGTCGAGGTGACGGAGGGGGAAATCCTGCTGGACGGGGTGGACCTGCTGAAGCTGCCACCCGCGCAGCGCAGGAAACGCATCGGCGCGATGGCCGCGCTGATCCCGCAGGACCCGCTGACGGCCTTGAACCCCAGCCACCGGATCGGCCCGCAGATCACCGACCGGCTGGTCGACATCCTCGGCTGGACCCGCGCCGACGCCGAGGCCCGCGCCCGCGCGCTGCTGGCCGAGGTGCAGATCCCCGACCCCGACCGCGTCCTGCGCTCCTACCCGCACGAGCTGTCGGGCGGCATGCGCCAGCGCATCCTGATCGCCAGCGCCTTCGCCGCCGAGCCGAAGCTGATCGTGGCCGACGAGCCCACCACGGCGCTGGATGTGACGGTGCAGAAGCAGATATTGAAACTGATCGCCGGGATGCAGGCCCGCCACGGCACGGCGCTGCTGTTCGTGACGCACGATCTTGGTGTCGTCTCCAAGGTCTGCCAGAAACTCTCGGTCCTCTACGCCGGGATGGTGGTCGAGGATACTTCGGTCGCCGATTTCTTCGCCGCCCCGCGCCATGCCTATTCCGCTGCCCTTCTCGCCGCGACGCCGAAATACACCGACCCTTCCGCCGGGCTGCAACCCGTCCCCGAGGCGGTCATCGCCGCCGTGCAGGCCGAGGTCGCCGCCTTCGACCGGGGTGCCGCACATGGCTGATCTCTACACCGTCCAGAACCTGCGCCTGTCGCTTTCCGACATGACCGCCAAGCCGCTGATGGGCGCGGCGCCGCTGATCGACATCCTGCATGGGCTGAGCTTCACCATCCCGAAAGGCGCCGTGGTGGGGATCGTCGGCGGCTCCGGCTCCGGCAAGTCGACGCTGGGCCGGGCGCTGGTGCGGCTCCTCGAACCCTCGGGCGGCCAGATCCGCTTCGACGGCACTGACATCACCCATCTGCCGGAGCGCGACCTGCGTCCGCTGCGGCGGCGCTTCCAGATGATCTTCCAGGACCCGATGTCCTCCCTCAACCCGCGCCACCGCGTCGGCACCATCATCGCGGAACCCCTGCGCCTGCATGGCTTCGACGCCATCCCCGACCGCGTGACCCGGGCACTGGACCAGGTCGGCCTGGCCCGCGCCTTCGCCACGCGCTACCCGCACGAGCTGTCCGGCGGCCAGCGCCAGCGCGTCGGCATCGCCCGCGCCATCGCTCTGGAGCCCGATTTCATCCTGGCCGACGAGATCGTCTCTGGCCTCGATGTCTCCTCCCAGGCGCAGGTGCTGAACCTGCTGGAACGCCTTGTCCGCGAGCTTGGCCTGACGCTGGCCTTCATCAGCCACGATCTTTCGATCATCCGCCGCCTGTGCCAGCGGACCATCGTCCTCTACCGCGGCGAGATCGTCGAGGACCGGCCCACCGCCGGGCTTTTCGCCGACCCGCAGGCCGCCTACACGCGCGAACTTCTGGACGCGATCCCCCTGCCCGATCCCGCCCAGGCCTGGGCCTAACGCAGCGCGCCCGCACCTTCGCCGCCCGGACGCGGAACCTGCCCTGTCCCGTGACCTCGCGCCTCAGGCCGCAGGCCTGCAGCAGGTCGAGATTGCGCAGCACCGCCGCCCGGCTGGCCCCGGCCTCGGTTTCGGCCTGTGCCGCCCCAAGCATCGGATGCGCCGCCAGTGCCGCAATCCGCCGGGCGGGCGTCCGGCCCGACAGGTCCGCCGTTTCCGCCCCGGCCCTTGCGCGCCACAGGGCAAGCCGCTCCAGCCCCGTCAGCGCCGCCAGCACCGCGCGATGCGCGCCCTGCACCCGCCAGAGGTGGAAGGCCGCACGGCCCTGACCTGCCCCCCGGAAGTCACACGTCGTGCTTTTGCAGGGCGCGCATATAGGGCACCAGGTTCATCGGTCATCACCTCGGGAGCGAAGGCGCGATCGCGGGTCATGATCTCGACCTTCGCGCCGCTGGCGGCGATGATCTCGGCGGCCTGCAGCCCGGCGTGATCGCCCGCATCGTCATAGATCAGCACGTTCTGACCGGGCTTCACGTCGCCGCCGATCATGTCCCAGGTGGAGTGAACCAGTTCGTTGCTTTCGGCCAGCACCTCGGTATGAGGCAGGCCGCCGGTGGCGACGATCACCACGTCGGGTCGCTCTTCCAGCACCGTCTCGGCCTCGGCCCAGGTGTCGTAGCGGAAGCGGACGCCAAGGGCCTCGCATTGCGCGACGCGCCAGTCGACGATGCCGATCATCTCGCGGCGGCGCGGGCTTTGTGCGGTCAGCAGGATCTGGCCGCCGGGTTTCTACTGCGCCTCGATCAGCACCACCTCATGCCCGCGCTCGCCCGCCACGCGGGCCGCTTCCAGCCCGGCGGGACCGGCGCCCACCACTACCACCTTGCGGCGCACCGGGGCGCGAGGGATGGTGTGGGGCATGGTTTCCTCGCGCCCCGTGGCGGCGTTGTGCATGCAGAGCGCCATGCCGCCCTGATAAATGCGGTCGAGGCAATAGTTCGCCCCCACGCTGGGGCGGATACCATGCTCCCGCTTTTCAAGGATTTTCCGCATGATATTCGGATCGGCCATATGGGCGCGGGTCATGCCGATCATGTCGACCTTGCCCGCCGCGATGGCATAGCGGGCGGTGGCCATATCCTGGATGCGGGTCGCGTGGAAGACCGGCAGCCGCGTCGCCGCGCGCACCTCGCCCGCGAGGTCCACGAAGGGCGCGCTGGCCATGCCCTTGATCGGTATATTGTCGGTCAGACCGGCGTCGGTCTCAATATGGCCCTTGGTGACGTTCAGGAGGTCGACCAGCCCGCTGTCCTTCAGCCTGCGCGAAATCTCCATCCCTCGGTCCGGTCATAGTCGGCGGGGGTAACCGACAACCGGGCCACCGGCGAAGAGGGGGCCATCCAGTTCCTCAAGGGGAACGAGGCCGTCTGGACGCCCTGGGTCACGCCCGAGGCCGCCGAAAAGATCAAGGCGTCGCTCTGATCCCGGCAGGGTGACATCTTGGCGTCACCACTTCCGACATCTCGGCCACGAGGAGGGGGAAGCAGGATGGATTGTCTCACCACGTTTCCGCATATGAACGGCGACAGCCTGCGGAACCTGAAGAAGGCGATCAACGAGAGCTTTCGCGCCTTCACCCGCACATACGGCGACACCATCGAATGGCTGTTCACGTCGCTGAAAACCTTTCTGGTCCAGTCCGAGCGTTTCATGGTCGAAACCCCCTGGCCGATCATCCTGGGGCTGGTCCACGCCATCGCCTGGATCGCCGGTAGCAACTGGCGGGTGGTCGCGGCCTGTGCCGCGACGCTGCTGCGGATCGGCTGGTTCCACATGTGGGAAGACACGATGCGGACGATCTCGATGATCGGGGTGCAGGGGCCGGGCCAGTCGGTGCTGAAGGCCATCGCCAACCAGCTTTCCGGCGTCAAGCCGCAGATCTTTGGCCAGTTGGACGGCAGGCTGACGGCGCGGCTGGCCGAAGGCATCGGCCATTCCCGCGTCATCCGGGTGATGCCGAACCTGCCCGTGATGGTCGGTGTCGGCATGAGTCTCGGCCGCTTCGACCGGGCCGCCGATGAGGAAGAGTTCGAACGCGCGACTCCGGTCTTCTCCTGCGGGCCGGGCTTCGTCCTCGCCTTCGCCGAGCAGATGGTGCAGGCGGCCACCGCCTCCGGTGTGCCTGCCGGCCTTGCCGACCGGCTGGTCCGCCAGACCTTCCTCGGAGCCGCGCGGATGCTGGCCGAGACTATCTCAAGGCGAAGGAATGGCTCTCCAGGATCTGCAATCAGCGAGCAGATCTGCTTGACCTCTCATGAGGAACGATGAACCGGCCCATTGCCGACGGTCACCGCTCGGATTTCTCACCCATGTATCAACGGCCCGCAGCCCGCCAAAATGATTCAACTCACCCATCTCCGTCGCGCCGGGCCTGCTTGCGCCCCGCATCTCCAAAGCGGCTGGCTGCCAAATCAAACTCCTGGAAATGGTCGCCCAGGGCCACCATCATCTCGAACCTCTCGAACGCTTTTGCACCAAGGAGCGCAGCGGTAAGATGCACAAGCAAGTTGGTCGCCACCGACAGCGAAGCGGCTGAATCCCAGTAGGTTCCGGCCTGGGTGTTCAACTCGATGACATGTTCGGTAAACTCTCGCGCCCAATGGCTGTACCGGTCTGTCATGATGACCAACGGAATGCCAAGCTCAGCCGCCTTTCGCGCCAGAAGCACGCCCTTGCGGGCATAGGCGGCGGTGTCGATGATGAAGATCAGCGTGGTGGAGGGATCGCCTTCCAGCACTTCGGCGAAGACTCCGGCCGAACCGTGGGCAGCGCGAATGCCACCACGGACGTATTTCATGCGGCTGGCGAAATCGAGCGCAACCCCCTGCGTCGCTTGAAACCCGACCACGTGAATCAGGGGTGTTTTGGCCAGAAGCGTCACGATCCTGTCCCAGGCCGGGGTGGTGGCCAGTTCGTAGGCGCGATGCACCGAAGCCAGCTCCATCTCAAGGCTTTTGGCCAAACTGCCGATATCTGACGAACGGCTGGTAAAGCGCACGGCGACATCGTCAAGCGGTGCAGTGTCCATCGCCAGGGACGGGCGCAACTGGTCCTTCATGTCGCGCAAGTTGGTATAGCCAAGGCTGCGGAGAAAACGGATCAGCGTCATCTCGCTGACGCCGATCGCCGCCGCCATTTGCGCGCCGGTATTGTAGGGCACCGCCCTGATATTCTCGCGCATCCAAGCGGCAATGGCACGTTCCGAAGGGGTCATGCTCGCTTCGTTCTCGTCGAGGGCCTGAAACAGTGCCACTTGCCCGCTGCGCGTCCCCTCAGCCATGCCCGTCACGCCCCTTTCGCGATCGCCGCATCCAGGTCGGGTGCGGCGGCGATCAGTTCCCGGGTATAATCGGTTTGCGGTGTCGCGAACAGGTCGGCGGTTGCCCCGGATTCCACCAGCTTGCCATGCCGGAACACCGCGACCCGGTCGCAGAACTTCTTCACCACGGTCAGATCGTGGCTGATGTAGAGGATGGTCAGGTTCCGTTCCTTCCGCAGCCGGGTCAACAGCCGCAGGATCTGGGCCTGGATGGTCACGTCCAGCGCCGAGGTCACTTCGTCGGCGATCAGCACGCGCGGCGACAGCGCCAGGGCGCGGGCGATGCCGACGCGCTGGCACTGGCCGCCCGAAAGCTGGCCCGGTCTGCGGGCGGCAAAGCTGCGCGGCAGTTCCACCATGTCCATCAGCTCCAGCGCCTTCGCCATCGCGTCGCTGCGTGGGGCCAGGCCATGCCGCCAGATCGGCTCGGCAATGGTGCGCTGCACCGTCATTCGGGGATTCAGGCTGTCGAACGGGCTTTGGAACACCATCTGCACCGCGCGGCGAAAGCGGGTCAGCGCCTCGCCTGCCAACCCGCTCACCGACTTGCCGTCGAACCGGATCTCGCCCCCAGTGCCCTTGTTCAGCCCAATGATGGCGCGGGCGACCGTGGATTTGCCCGAGCCGCTTTCGCCCACGATGCCGAAGCATTCGCCATCGCGCACCGCCAGCGAGATGCCGTCCACGGCGCGGATCGGTTGCGCGGTCTTGCCCCCCAGCCCGCTGCGGGTCGGAAAATGGACCTGAAGGTCGCGCAACTCCAGAAGGCCGACGGGCGCCTCGCGCGGTTCGGCCATCTGCGGCAAACGACCGGGTTGCGAGCCGATCAGCAGGCGCGTGTAGTCGTGCTGGGGGTTGCGGGCGACCTCGCGGATCGGGCCTTCCTCGACGATTGCGCCGTTCCGCATCACGATCACCCGGTCGCAGATTTCCGCGATCACGCCCAGATCATGCGACACCAGCGCCAAGGTCAGCCCGCGTTTGCGGTTCACCTCGCGCAGAAGCTCCAGAATACCGGCCTGCACCGTCACGTCCAGCGCCGTCGTCGGCTCGTCCGCCAACAGCAGCCGCGGGCGGCAGGCCAGCGCCGAAGCGATCAGCACCCGCTGCTTCATCCCTCCCGACAATTGGTGCGGATAGGCCTTCATCCGCGCCTCGGCATCGCGGATATGCACCGCTTCCAGCAGGCCAAGCGCCTCGCGCCGGGCCTCGGCCGCCGTCAGGCCAAAGTGAAAGCGCAGGGGTTCGGCCACATGATCGCCAATGGTCATCAAGGGGTCGAGATGCGAGGCCGGGTTCTGGAAAATCATGGAGATTTCCCTCCCGCGCACCTGTTGCAACGCCTGCGGCTGCGCCAGATCCTTGCCGTCATAGAGAATCTGCCCGCCAAGGATCGCCCGCTTGGGCAAGAGCCCCAACAGGGCGCGGCACGTCACCGACTTGCCGGAACCGCTTTCGCCGACGATGCCCAGAATCTCGCCCGGCTTCAGATCAAAGCTGACGTTGCGCACGGCATGGACCGGGCCATTGTCGCCGGGAAAGGCGACCGAAAGGTTCTGGACCGAAACAAGCGTCATGACGAAACCCTCAACCGGCGGGCCAGCCCGTCACTGACCAGAATGAAGCCAAGGCTCAGCGTCACCATCGCGAAGCCGGGAAAGAAGCAGATCCACCAGGCCTGCACGATGTAGGGTTGGCCATCGGCGATCATCACGCCCCATTCGGCGGTCGGCGGCTGCGCGCCAAGGCCCAGAAAGCCCAGCGAGGCGCCGGCCAGAATGACCATGACCGCATCGGTCCAGGCATAGATGGTGATCGAGCCTAGCACGTTCGGCAGCACATGGCGTAGCACGATCACCGCATCGGAAAAGCCAAGCGCTCGGGCGGCCTGCACATATTCCAGCCGCCGGACCACCAGAACCTCGGCGCGCACCAGCCGCGCATAGGCGACCCAGGACACCAGCGCGAGCGCCACGAAGTAGTTCGCCAGCCCCGGCCCCAGCACACCGACGATGGCGATGACCAGGATGAAGAACGGGAAGGCCACGGTGACATCGACAAGGCGCATCAGCACCGTGTCGGTCAGCCCGCCGAAATAGCCCGAGATCAGCCCGACGCCGACCCCGATGACAAGCGGGATGACAACGCCGACAAAGCCCACCCAGATGTCGATCCGCGCGCCGTGGAGCACCCGTGACAGCACGTCGCGGCCCAGATTGTCGGTGCCGAACCAATGCGGCTCGCCAGGCGCCGCCAGGACGGCGGCCAGGTCAAGCCCGTTCGGATCATAGGGCGCGACGAGAGATGCGCCGAGCGCGAGAAGGAGCCAGCCGAGGATGATGGCCATCCCGATCCCGGCCTCGAGCGAACCCGCCTTCAAGCGGCGGCGGGGGGCATGAACTGCCAGGCTGGCCTGAATATCGCTCATTCCGCAGTCCTCGGGTCGATGATGTTGGTGAGAAGGTCGATGATCAGCGTCACCAGAACGGTGGCCAGCGCATAGACCAGCGTCAGCCCCTGGATGACGAAATAGTCGCGGCCGAGCACCGATCCGATCATCAGCGCGCCAAGGCCCGGCACGGCATAGACCATCTCGACCACGACCGAGCCCCCGATCATGAAGGCGATCATCACGCCCAGCAGGTTCAGCGTGGGCAGGATCGAGTTCGCCAGGATATGGCGGCGGAAGATATAGCCCTCGGGCAGGCCCTTGGCCCGGCTGGCGGCGACATAGTCCGCCTCCATCTGCTCGATCAGGGCGGTGCGCAGGTTGCGGGTCAGCAAGGGCGCCAGCCACAGCGCGGTCGAGACGGCGGGCAGGAACAGGTGGTGCAGGTGGTCGGCGAAGCCCTCACCATAGCCGGACACCGGGAACCATCCCAGCGTGATGCCGAAGAAGCGGGCGAACAGGACCGCCAGCCAGAACACCGGAATCGTCATCCCCAGGACCGAGACGAAGCGGATCAGCTGGTCGGGCCAGCGGCCTTCGTTCTGCGCGGCCACGACGGCCATTGCGACTGTCGCTGGCAGGGTGAGAACAAGGACATAGCCGATCAGGAACAGCGTGCGCGGCAGGTATTGCAGGATCAGGTCCAGGACTGGCACGCGGAACTTCATGCTGTCGCCAAGGTCGCCAGTCAGGATGTTGCCGATGTAAGAGGCGTATTGAGCCAGCATCGGCCGGTCGAGCCCCCAGTCATGGCGAAGGGCCGCCACCGCGTCCTCTGTCGCGCGTGCACCCAGGACCAGACGCGCCGGATCACCCGGGATCAGGATGATCAGCAGAAAGCTGACCAGGCTGATCCCGATCAGGACCGGCACCGTCTGCAGAAGCCTGCGGCCAATGAAATCGGCAAGATTCATGCGTATCCCCGTTGGTCAGGACGTCGGGGCGGCACCGGCCGCCCCGCCAAGGTTCACTTCACGCGTTCGGTGCTTTCCAGCGTCCATTGCAGCGCCGGAGTCATCCGCAGCCCGGTTATGCCCTTGCTGTAGGCGTTGGCGAAGGGCGGATAGTACAGCGGGATGTTTGCCACCTCGGTCGTTGTGATGCGCTGGATGTCGGCATAGATCTGGGCGCGCTTGGCTTCGTCCATTTCCGCCGCCCCGGCTTCGACCATCTTGTCGACTTCGGGATTGTTGTAGCCGGTATAGTAGGCCTTGTTGCCGCAGCTTCCGCAGACCGCCCAGCGAACGGCAAGGTCGGGGTCGGTGGTTTCGTTGTACCACCAGGTCGGCGTCGCATCGTAGTCGCCCTCGGTCAGGCGGGTCCAGAAGGTGCCGGCATCGGTCTTCTCGATCTTGGCCTTGATCCCGATCTGAGCCCACAGCGCCTGCATCAGCACGGCCTGCTGCTCGCGCTCCGGCTCGTCGGTGATCAGGATGGTGATCTCGCGGCCGTCATAGCCCGCCTCCGCCATCGCGGCCTGCGCGGCCGCAAGGTCAAATCCGTTCACCTTAAGGGTAGGGTCATAGAACTTCAGCGCATTCGGCAGCGTGCTGTTGGCCGGCGCCGCATTGCCGAAGGTCACGGCCTGGGCCATCGCGGCGGTATCCATTGCCATCGCCGCCGCCTGGCGCGCCTTGACGTTGTCGAAGGGAGGGCGGGCCTCGTTCAGCAGCGCCACATAGATCTGGGTGGATGGCTCAAGCGGCATCTCGAGGTTCTCGTTCGCCTTCACCTCGGCCACCTGCGACCAGGGAATCTCGCGCGCGGCATCCAGTTCGCCCGACAGCATCATCGACACGCGGGTGTTCGACCCGGCGATCTCGATCAGCTCGGCGCCGTCATTCTTCGGAAAGCCCTCGCGCCAGTAGTTCGGGTTCGGCGCCAGGATCAGACGGTCGTTCGGCACCCATTTTTCCACCATGTAGGGGCCTGAGGTGACCACGTTCTCGACAAAGGCCTTGTCGCCCCGGGCCTCGACATCCTTCTTCGACACGATACCGGCATTGAAGACCTCGAGGTTGCCAAGGAAGGGCGCGAAAGTGTGCTTCAGCGTCAGCTTCACGGTCTTGGCGTCCACCGCCTCGGCCTTGTCCAGCGACTGCATCGGGGCGGGATAGGCCGATTCCGGCGTGTCGCGCACCCGCAAGAGCGAGAACACCACGTCGTCGGCGGTGATCGGTTCGCCATTCGAGAACTTGGCATCGCGCAGCTTCAGCGTGATGACGGTGCCGTCCTCGCTGATCTCCCAGCTTTCGGCAAGACCCGGAGCCAGAGCGCCGGTCTCATCGATTCGCAGCAGGCGCGAGTAGAGCTGGCCGAAAGTCTCGATGCTGCCGGCGTTGGCCGACCGCATCGGGTCCAGCGTTGTGGTCTGGTAGGGCGACCCGATTCGGATCTTCTCTGCCGTCGCCGGATTGCCCGCAAGCAGCGTAACTGCCGCTGCAGCAAGCAAAAGATGCTTCCATGATCTCATTCGACTTCTCCCTCTCGCAGCCCCGATAAATGTTGGTAAAATATCATGCTTCCATCTGTGATAAAAATCCATAGCATTCTGCACACAGTCACGGAGGACGAAAATGGCAAAGCAGCGCGCACGGGATCTTGGTCTGGATGTTCCGGGAACACCCGGACGCTGGAACGCGATCACCGATGTTCCGGGCGTCGAGGTCGGGGTTACCACGCTTATCGAGGGCGACGGCCCGCTGGTTCCCGGCAAGGGGCCGGTGCGCACCGGGGTCACTGCGATCCTGCCGCGTGGCCATGATGACCGGCTTGTCCCGGTCTGGGCCGGCATCTACGCGCTGAACGGAAATGGCGAGATGACGGGCTCGCACTGGATCAAGGACGGCGGTTACTTCTACGGCCCGGTGCTGATCACCAACACCCAGTCGGTCGGCATGGCACATCACGCTGCGACCGGCTGGATGATCGACCATTACCCCGAGGTGAAAACCGAGCATTTCTGGGCCCTGCCGGTGGTGGCCGAAACCTATGACGGCTGCCTGAACGACATCAACGGCCGCCATCTGAAGGAAGACCATGTGCGCGCCGCACTCGACGGCGCCAGGACCGGCCCGGTTCCCGAAGGTGCGGTCGGCGGTGGCACCGGGATGATCTGCTATGAATACAAGGGCGGCACCGGCACTTCATCGCGCAAGGTCGGCGAACATACCGTGGGCGTTCTGGTGCAGGCCAACCACGGCATCCGCGACTGGCTGACCGTCTTCGGCACCCATGTCGGCCCGCATCTGCGCGACAACCTGCTCTTCGAGCGCGAGCGCGGCTCGATCATCGTGGTCGTCGCCACCGACGCGCCGATGATGCCACATCAGATCCAGCGCATGGCCCGCCGCGCCGCCATCGGCATCGGCCGCAACGGCACGCCCGGCGGCAACAACTCGGGCGATATCTTCCTTGCCTTTTCGACGGCCAACCCGATCCCGCGGGCCGAGATGGAGACCGGTAAAATGTCGTTCGAGTTCCTCAGCGACAATGATTTCGACCCCTACTATATGGCGGCGGTCGAGGCGACCGAGGAAGCCGTCATCAACGCCATGCTCGCCGGAGAAGACTTTGAAACGCTTAAGCCCGCCGGCAAGACCTGCGCGGCGCTGCGGCCGGACCTCCTGTTGGAGGCTGTGAAGTCAGCCAAGCGTTTGAATGCCGGGAAAGGGTAACGATGCGCTTCAGTTTCAAATGGATGAGACGCCATTCCTGAATGGCAGCCATCTTCTAAGATTTGGTAAATGTCCGCGACCAAGTCATTGATTTCATTGACTCGAAAAATCTGTCCACCGTGGACACATCTCACCAGTGCGGCGGGCGGACGTTCGCTTCCGGGGCCTCCCCCCGCAGGGCCTCCTCCTCCGCCGCCCGCTCCATGAGGAGGCGAACCCGCCGCTCCAGCCCCGCGATCTCCCCGGACTGCCGGGCCACCACGTCCGACAGGTCCTCCACCGCCCGGATCAGGTGGGCCAGCTTCTCTTCCAGATCGGTCCGCTCCATCCCCACCCCCGCTTGCCGCCTCTCCCCCCATCCGATACACGGGCGGCGATCAAAAGCGAAGGTCCCGTCATGGCCGACAAGCCCCCCCGCCGCCCCCGCGCCGAGACCCCGAAGGGATTCCGCGACTACTTCGGGGCCGAGGTCACCGAACGGAAAGCCATGCTCGACCGCATCGCGGGGGTCTACCACCGCTACGGGTTCGACCCGCTGGAGACCTCGGCGGTCGAGACGGTCGAGGCTCTCGGCAAGTTCCTCCCCGACGTCGACCGCCCCAACGAGGGCGTCTTCGCCTGGCAGGACGAGGACGCCGACTGGCTGGCCCTGAGATACGACCTCACTGCCCCCCTCGCGAGGGTCGCCGCCCAGTACCGCAACGACCTTCCCTCCCCCTACCGGCGGTACGCGATGGGCCCGGTCTGGCGGAACGAGAAGCCGGGCCCGGGGCGGTTCCGGCAGTTCTACCAGTGCGACGCGGATACGGTCGGCTCCGCCTCGGTCGCGGCGGATGCCGAAATCTGCGCGATGCTGGCCGACTGCCTGGAAGAGGTCGGCATCCCGAGGGGCGACTACCTGGTGAAGGTGAACAACCGGAAGGTCCTGAACGGGGTGATGGAGGTCGCGGGGCTGGCCGGAGACGGAAAGGAAGCCGAACGCGGCATCGTCCTGCGTGCCATCGACAAGATCGACCGGCTGGGGCCGGAGGGGGTGCGGGCGCTGCTGGGCGAGGGTCGCAAGGACGAGAGCGGGGATTTCACCAAGGGCGCGGGTCTCTCGCCGGAACAGGCCGAGGTCGTGATGGGTTTCACCACCGCCAAGCGGGACACCGGCGCCGAGACGGTGGCCCGGCTGCGGGATCTGGTGGGGGCCTCGGTGATCGGGGCCGAGGGGGTGTCGGAACTGGAAGGCATCGCCGCGCTGCTGGAAGCGCAGGGGTATGGGCCGGACCGGATCGTGCTCGACCCCGGCGTGGTCCGCGGCCTCGGCTACTATACCGGGCCGGTCTACGAGGCGGAGCTGACCTTCGAGATCCTGGATGAGAAGGGCCGCAAGCGCCAGTTCGGCTCGGTCGCCGGGGGCGGGCGGTATGACGGGCTGGTCAAGCGGTTCACCGGGCAGGACGTGCCGGCGACGGGGGTCTCCATCGGGGTGGACCGGCTGCTTGCCGCGCTGCGGGCCAAGGGGCGCGTGGGCAGCGACACGGCGGGGCCGGTCGTCGTGACGGTGATGGATCGCGACCGGATGGCGGATTACATGGCGATGGTGGGCGAACTGCGGCAGGCGGGCATCCGGGCCGAGGTTTATCTGGGAAACCCGAAGAACTTCGGCAACCAACTCAAATATGCCGACAAGAGGGCGTCGCCGGTGGCGGTGATCCAGGGCGGGAACGAGGCCGAGGCGGGAACGGTCGTCCTGAAGGACCTGATCCTGGGCGCGAAGATTGCCGAGAGCGCGACGCTGGAGGAGTGGAAGGACCGTCCGGCGCAGGTTGAGGTGCCTCGTGGCGACCTCGTGGCGGCGGTGAAGCGGATGCTGGGGCAATGATCCTGGTGGCGGTCCCCCCACCCCCGGCCCCTCCCCACGGAGGGGGAGGGGAGGCGCCTGGTGTCCGGGCGGAACGCGGGATGCCGGGCGGTGGCACCGGACCTCTTGGACCTGCGGTCGAAGCCTCGCGCTTCCCTCCCCCCCGTGGGGAGGGCGAGGGTGGGGGGACGGACCCGAGGTGCCCGGCATGACCCCCAAGGCGGCAATCCGGGTGGAAGGCGAACGGCTGCTGGCGGCACTGGTGCAGGCAGGCGCGGTGCCGGTCGAGGCAGATATCCTGCAGCCGGCGGGCACTCTGCTGGACCTTTACGGCGAGGACATCCGCGCGCGGGCCTATGTCACCGACGATCCCGTCAAGGGCGAGATGATGCTGCGGCCGGATTTCACCGTTCCGGTGGTCCAGGCGCATATGGCGCATGGGGCGGAGCCTGCGCGCTACGCCTATCTGGGCGAGGTGTTTCGCAAGCAGGCGCGCGGGTCGGGTCGGGCGTCGGAATATCTGCAGGTGGGGTATGAGGTCTTCGACCGAACCTCACCCGAAGCGGCGGATGCCGAGGTCTTCGCGCTTTTCCGCGACCTGCTGAGCGGCCTGGACCTGCGGCCCGTCACCGGCGACATCGGCATCCTCATGGCCGCCGTCCGGGGGCTGGAGACGACCGAGCGGCGCAAGGCGGCTTTGCTGCGGCACGTCTGGCGGCCTGTGCGGTTCAAGGCGCTGCTGGACCGCTTCGCCGGGCGGGCCCCGGTTCCGGCGGGGCGGGTGGCCCTGCTGGAACGGCTGAAGGCGGGATCGCCCGCGCAATTGATCGAGGAGGCTGGGGCTTTCGTGGGCCTCCGCTCGGCCGAGGAAATCGCGGCGCGGGCCGAGGCGCTGGTCGCCGATGCCGAAACGCCACCGATCAAGGCGACCGAGGCGGCGCTGCTGTATGACCTGCTCAGCCTGGAGGCCCCGGCGGGTCATGCGCTGAGCCACCTGCGCGGGATCGCCCCGATGTTGCCTGCGATCACCCCGGCAGTGGACCGTTTCGCGGCGCGGCTGGAGGCGCTGGCGGCGCGGGGTGTCGATGTGGCGACCCTGGCCTTCGAGGCTAGCCACGGGCGGACGGCGCTGGAATATTACGATGGCTTCGTCTTCAGCTTCCTGAAGGACGGGATGCCTCCGGTCGCCTCGGGCGGCAGGTATGACGCGCTGACGGCGGTGCTTGGTGCCGGGGCCTTCATCCCGGCGGTGGGCGGGGTGATCCGGCCCGGCCTGGTCGCGCGGCTGAAGGGGGCGGTGACATGATCCGGGTGGGCGTGCCGTCGAAGGGGCGGCTGATGCAGGACTGCTTCGACTGGTTCGGCGCGCGGGGCGTGGTCATGCGGCGGGCGGGGTCGGACCGGGAGTATTCGGGCGTCGTCGAAGGTGTCGAAGGGGTGGTGCCGGTGCTGCTGTCGGCGGGAGAGATCCCGCGCGAGCTGGCGGCGGGGCGGGTCCATCTGGGCGTCACTGGGTCCGACCTGGTGCGGGAACAGCTGGGCGTCGACGAGGTGGCCGAGGTGGCGAAACTGGGTTTCGGCCATGCCGACCTGGTGATCGCGGTGCCGAATGTCTGGATCGACGTCGAAACGGTCGACGACCTGGATGCGGCGGCGGCTTCGTTCCGCAAGGCGCATGGGCACCGGCTGCGGATCGCGACCAAGTATCACCGTCTGGTGCGGGATTTCCTGCAGGCGCAGGGGGTGGCGGACTACCAACTGGTCGACAGCCAGGGCGCGACCGAGGGCACGGTGCTGAACGGGACGGCGGAGGCGATTGCGGACATCACCAGCTCCGGCGAGACGCTGCGGGCGAACCACCTGCGCATCCTGTCGGACGGGCTGATCCATTCCAGCCAGGCGGTGCTTTGGGCGTCGCGCATGGCGGAGTGGTCGGCGGAGGACCTTGCGGCCTACAGGTCGCTTGCGGAAAGGCTGGGGGTCTCTGGCACCCCTTTCTGATCGCAGCCTCTTGCAGTTGACCTGACCGCGACATCCATCCCACTTGAACACGGGCGGTGATATGTTCCATCATACATATCACCCCTCGGCGTGAGGGGGCTGCGGGCGGGGCGCATATGAACATCCGATACGTCAGTTCCGAGCAGGACCAGTTGACCAATCGCATCCTCTCGGACGTGGCTGTTCGTGCGGCGCGTGAAGGTATCCGGCTGGCCGGGACGGTGCAGCCGGTCGGTCGTGACACGCCGCAGCAGAAATGCGAAATCGTGCTGAACCTGTTGCCCGACGGCCCGATCCGCAGCATCAGCATGGACCTCGGCCCCGGCGCGACCGGCTGTCGGCTGGATGCGGGGGCGCTGGAGGAAGCGGTGCTCGTGGTCCAGGATCGTCTTGCAGGAGCGCAGGCACTGGTGGTCAACAAGTTCGGCAAGCAGGAGGCCGCAGGGCGGGGGCTGGTCGAGGTTATCGGTCGCGCCTGCGGGGCGGGCCTGCCGGTGCTGGTTGGCGTTTCGCCGGAATGGCGGGAGGCGTTCCTGGCCTTCGCAGGCGGCACTGCGCAGCCGCTGGCGGCCGATGCCGACCGGGTGATGGACTGGCTGCGCGCAGCCTGCCGTGCGCAGGTCGCCTGAAGAGAACGGAGAGACAGCATGAAACTCAGTGCCCGGAACGTGTTGCGCGGCAAGGTGGTGGAAATCGTCACCGGCGCAGTGACCAGCCATGTCCGGATCGACATCGGTGGTGCCATCGTCACTGCCTCCATCACCAACGATGCGGTGAAGGAACTGGGGCTGGCCGTGGGCGAGCCCGCCGCCGCGGTGATCAAAGCCTCGGACGTGATGATCGGGGTCGATGACTGAGGCCTTGGCCGATCCGCACCCACAGTCGCGACAAGCGGTATCCAACCAGACGCTTTGCTCCTCCCTGCGTTACTTTCGCGCCAGGGTAACCCCGATCCCGGCCAGTGCCATTCCGGCCCAGGCGAGGGGTGGCATCGCCTCGCCCAGCAGCGGCCAGGCGAAGAGCGCCGAAAGCGGCGGGACCAGGTAGAACAGCGCCGAGACGCGGGCGACCTCTCCGGCGCGGATCATCGCGAGGAGGAGGGTGATCGCCACCAGCGAATTGCCGATCACCAGGTAGGCGAGGACGGCGAAAAGCTGGGGCGTCCAGTCGGCCTGCATCCCCTCGGTCGCGAGCGCGAGGGGCAGGGTGAAGGCGGCGCCCACGGCATACTGGATCAGGTTGGCGGGGACGGGGTGGGTGGTGGTGCCGTAGCGCTTTTCATAGAGCGTGGCGGCGGTCATCCCGATCAGCCCGCCCACTGCGCAAAGGACGCCGAGCGGCGGCTCATGCGCGACACCTGATCGGGCGAGGATCACGGTGATGGCTCCGGTCAGGCCGAGGGCGAGGCCGATCCAGCGCAGGCGGCTGACGCTTTCGCCGACCAGTGAGGGGGCGATCAGGCTGACGAGGATCGGTTGCAGGCAGACGATGATGGCGACGCCTCCCGCCGAGACGCCGGATTTGAAGGCGATGTAGCAGAGGCCGAAATAGGCGACCTGGATGAAGAAGCCGGTGACGGCGATATGCCAGGCGGCGCGGCTGTTCGGGAAGGCGGGTTTCAGGAGCGGGACCAACGGGAGAAGGACGAGGACCGCGATGACGTAGCGCAGCGCCAGCAGGGTGAAGGGTCCGGCGTGCTGAAGGCCGATCTTGGCGATGGCGAAGCCCGCGGACCACAGGAGCAGGAAGACGACGGGCGCGGCGAGGAGGAGCGGGCGGGACATGGCGCTTCATGGCCGGTTTTCGGCGCGGGGGCCAGAGGGTGGCGCGGGTCGATGCGTCGGAGGGGGGGGGGGGGGGGGGGGGGGG